>JALEJU010000039.1 GCA_022769485.1 Bacillota bacterium | reverse complement strand
ATTTTTTGAAAAAACGCTGTTTTTCATCGGCTCCTTCGGGAGCATCCCACAGATAGTTTCCTGTAGAACAAGTTTATTCTTTTCGATCGGTTTTTCCGGACATCAGGGCACTAAAAGATAATATTTGCATTGTAGCTCGCTGGTCTTTCAATATTCTGTTTTATTCTGATCCGTTTCACAGATATGAATATTCACTGGATATTTGCATGGGTAAATATTGTTGACTGGATCAAATGCACCATTGGATTCATTCTCCTGAAAAAAGGTATCTGGATCCGGAATATCGTAGGTGTTCAAGAAACTGAATAAGACCCGGCTTCAGGCTGCTGATAGACCGGAACCGTTGAAATGTTTAATAGAACGGCAATATGTGATTTTTTCATCGCGATTAAAAAATTATTTTGCGTTCAAAAACTTTTTTATTTCTTTTTCGGTATATTCTCTGTTTGGGATATTATTTTAGTATTATTTCTGTATTTTTTTACTTACACCGATATTAAATAATGACACATATTATATTTGTTTATTTTCTACTATTATTATTGATTTTTATTATTTTTGTATTTTTTTACTTACACTTTTTGTTCATCGTTTCTTCATAATTCTGTTGTAATTTCAACACTTTTTAGTTTTGGCATGAATCTTGCTTCAAATGTATTTGATTATTTTTTTATAGTTATCACCCAAAAGGATTAGGCATCTTCCGTTTATTTACTCTTTTATGCTACTCTTTTTCCAAGAGTATTTGAACGGCAGGGGCTTAGTCAAAAATTTAAGAGATTGGAGACGTTAAAATGGACGCAACAGCTACTTACGGAATTATCAGTTTACTTCCTGTTGTTATCCTCATCGTACTGGCTCTGGTCACCAAGCGTACATTTGAATCTCTGTTGGTCGGTACTTTAGTAGCGCTGATCATCGGCTTTAAAGGCGATTGGTTTACAGAACTTGTTTCTTCGATGCAGGTTATCGCAGCCGACAACGTATGGGTTTTCCTCGTTGTTTCTCTGCTGGGCGGTTTGACTTGTGTTTTGGAAAAATCCAAAGCAGCGATGGGTTTTGCCGGACTTCTTTCCAAGTTTGCAACATCCAAGAAAAAAGCGCTGGTCGCTGAATGGCTCTTGAGCGTATGCTTATTCTGCGACGATTACCTCAACATTATGACAACAGCCGCAACTGTAAAGAGATTGAACGACTCGCACAAGATTCACAGAACATTGACCGCTTATGTAATCGGTTCGACTTCTGCTCCTGTTGTCGTATTGATCCCGCTTTCTTCCTGGGCCGTTTATTATGCAGCTCTTCTGGCTGACACACCGCTGGTAGAAGAAGGTCAGAGTGCAGTTCTTGTATATGCACAGTCCATTCCTTACATGTTCTTCCCGATGTTTGCTATGCTGATCATGGTTCTGGTTATCCTGGGGATCTTCCCGCTTATCGGACCTATCAGAAAATATCAGAAAATGGCAGAAGAAACCGGCAACCTTTATCCCACCGGTCTGGAAGCTCCGGAGGAAGAACCCGAAGAAGAAACACCTGCAGATTCCAAGAAAAACAAGGCAGGCGTTATCGATTTCATCCTGCCGATTATCGTTTTGGTTGCTGCAACTATCTATTTCGATATTGACGTACTCACCGGTATCGTTGTTGCGCTGATCTTTACATGCGCTATGTACCTGATCAGAAGACTCTCCGGCATTGCGGAATTTGTTGACAATGTTTGGGAAGGTGCTGCAACAATGTTCTCTGTACTGGCTCTGCTGTGCATCGCATTTATGTTCAAAACTTCCTGCGAAGCGCTGGGTATGACGGAATATGTAATCAGCAAGGTAGAACCTCTGATGGCCGGTAGCCTGCTGCCCTTCGTTGTATTCATCGTTGCATCTGTTTTGACTTTTGCTCTGGCTAACGCTTGGGGGCTTTCCGCAGTAATGGTACCGCTGGTAGTTCCTCTTGCACTGGCTATGGGCGCTAACACAGATTTGGCAGTAGCGGCAATCTTCTCCGGTTCCGTATTCGGTACCCAGGCTTGCTTCTATTCCGACAACGCGATCCTGATCGGTCAGTCCACCAACATTCGTCCTCTGGATCACGTTGCTACGCAGCTGCCCTTCGCAGTTTGCGCTGCAATATTGACAGCTATTATGTATCTGGTATTCGGTTTCGTATTCAGCTAAACTTTAGGATACCATTTAAAACTCGGCAATTTAAAACGGTGCGGCAAAAGCCGCACCGTTTTTTATAAAACCCGCTCCTTTAAAGAATTCCCTCCAGCTTTAAAAGAAATTCTTTTTTATCCATTCCTCCTCCGTATCCCACCAATGTTCCATCGCTTCCGATTACCCGGTGGCAGGGAATAATAACGGAGATGGGATTTCTGTGATTTGCATGTCCTACCGCCCTTGCGCCTTTCGGCTTTCCCAAAGCGGCAGCGATTTCTCCGTACGATCTCGTTTCTCCGTAAGGAATTTTACACAGCTCATTCCAGTCTTTTATCTGAAAAGGTGTGCCCTCCGGTTTTAAAGGGAGCTGAAATTCCCGGCGTTTTCCGTCCAGATATTCCCTTAGCTGTATGTAAGCCCGTTGAATCAATTCCGTTTCTTCCGGCTCTGCTTGAGGAGGCTGCTCTGTTTCAAAAAACAGGTTTGTAATCGCTCCCTCCTCCTCCGCAATACCAATCTTTCCTAATTCCCTTGTCTCATAGTACCAGACTTTTTTCATTTTTTCTCCTTTAATCTCGGTATCTTTTTCTCATTTTAACACATCCTGCACACAAAATCTGTGTTAAAATAAAGAAAGAAGCGGAAACTACCACTTCAATTAAACGGAAAAGAGGTTTTTTATATGAAAAAAATTATTTCAACAGATAAAGCACCCGCTGCTGTCGGCCCCTATTCTCAGGCTGTGCTTGCAAACGGCATACTTTTTATTTCCGGTCAGCTTCCCCTGGATCCCGCCACAGGCATGCTCTGCGGCGGTCCTATTACAAAACAGACCCGTCAGGTCATGGAAAACATCGGAGCGATTTTGGAAGAAGCCGGTATGGATTGGTCTCATGTAGTAAAGGTCAGTATTTTTTTAGATCAAATGCTGGATTTTTCCGCGGTAAACGAAACATATGCCGAATTTTTTACAGAAAATTGCCCCGCCCGTTCCTGCTTTGAAGTTTCCAATCTTCCGAAAGGCGCAGACATTGAAATTGAAGTGATTGCCGTAAAGTAGCTTTTTATATACGAATTTATAAGCCCTTAACTTTGTTTATTGTTCGAATATTTAAGGGCTTTTTTATTTTTTCCCTCTGTTTTTTTCTCTTTTTCTGACAAAAAGCGAACTTTTTAAAAAAACACCTTGCATATGGCAATTTCTTATGTTATTTTATAAGAGGCTTCTTAAAAGGGGCGTTTAGAGTGATGCGGTACTCTTTTCGTTCGTTCCCCTGAGGGAAGTTTTTTTATGCCTTAAATGAATCGATACGATTCTTTGGAAATTATTTTTATTTTATAAGCTACAAATGAGGAGAAAATCATGAAGGAAAGAAGAATCATCCAAGTTAACGAAAAAGTACCTCTTGCCCAGGGAATCCCCCTCAGCATTCAGCACACATTTGCAATGTTCAGTGCCTCTGTTTTGGTTCCCTGGTTATTCGGAATCAACGCAGCTATCGTTCTTTTAATGAATGGTATCGGTACTTTGATCTTTATTGCAGTTACCAAAGGCAAAGCTCCCGCTTATCTGGGTTCCAGCTTTGCTTTTTTATCGCCTACTTTTCTCATTCTGGCAAACCCGAATCTTGGCTACCAATACGCCCTGGGCGGCTTCGTAGTAACCGGCCTTATCTTCTGCGCGGTTGCTCTGATTATTAAATTAGTAGGAACCAAGTGGATCGATATCGTTCTTCCCCCTGCTGCTATGGGCCCTGTAGTTGCCCTGATCGGCCTGGAGCTGGCAGGAACTGCGGCTTCCAACGGCGGAATTCTTACAAACACCAGCTACGAAGCGGTAGAAGGAACGGAATATTTTACCCAAGTATGTACCGGTATTGATCCGAAAGCTGTAGCCGTATTTGCAATTACACTGCTGTGCGCTGTTTTCGGACAGGTTATTTTCCGCGGCTTTGCTTCCGCAATTGCAATTCTGATTTCCATTATCGTAGGCTATATTGCGGGTCTCTGCTTCGGCCTGGTTGACTTTACACCGGTTGCGGAATCTGCAATCGTCGCTCTGCCCAACTTCCTGACTCCGAAATTCAGCCTGGACGCGATTCTGATTATCATCCCGGCCTCTCTTGTTGTTATCTCCGAACATATCGGCCATCAGGTTGTTACATCCGAAATCGTAGGTCACGATCTTCTGAAAGACCCCGGTCTCCACAGATCTTTACTGTCTGACGGGATCTCTACAACATTATCCGGCCTGTGCGGTTCTGTTCCCACAACTACTTACGGTGAAAACATCGGCGTTATGGCTGTTACAAAGGTTTACAGCGTATGGGTAATCGGCGGCGCTGCCGTATTCTCCATTCTGCTTGCTTTCTTTGCGCCGGCCTCCGCTTTGATCAGCACCATCCCCAGCCCCGTTATGGGCGGCATCAGCTTCCTGCTCTACGGCATGATCGCGGCTTCCGGTCTGCGCCTGCTGGTTGATAAAAAAGTTAATTACGCGAAAGCCAGAAATCTGGCGCTGTCCGCAGTTGTATTTGTAACAGGCCTCTCCGGCGCTGCAATTCAAATCGGAAATGTAAGTCTGACCGGTATGTGTCTGGCAACCATCGTGGGTATGGTTCTTGGGCTTGCTTTCTATGTGATCGACAAACTGGGTATTGCCAATGATAAGAACGAGCCCGATTCCATACAGTAAATAGGAATCTGCCGGCTCCGGCAAAAACCGGAATTCTCTCCTGATAAACCGGATTCTCAGCTGAAAATCCGGCAATTGTCCGCAGACAAGCATAAGATAAGTAATTGAAAGGAGAATGTGAAAATGCCATATATCGCTATTAAAGCGTATCCTAAGGATGAGGCTACTCAAAAAGCTGCCATCGAAAGAATCAATCAGGTTATTTTAGAAATTTGGGGCTGCCCTCAGGAAGCCGTCACAATTTCCCTTGAAAGCGTTGACCCTGCTGATTGGAATGAAAAGGTGTATAAACAGGAAATCGAACCAAACCTGGAAAAGATGCGGATTTTATCCGGAAAGAAAAAATATTAAACTGCAAATGCAGCAAAACCGGCGCGATTATATTGCGCCGGTTTCTTTTTGTTCCTTGTATATCTACATACCAAAGCCAAAACTTTTATTTTAACTTATTTTACCCATCGTTACTTTAAAGGCTTCCGATCAAAATAGGGATTTTTGCCTGAAACAGAAACAGGAATGCCGTAACAGATTTTTACGTCCTCCGGAAGTATTTTCAAATTTTTTGCCGCCATTCCTGCAGAAAACATGACCCGGTTATCCACCCTGCAGTCAGCAGCTATAGAAACTGCGCTTCCTACCGCGATTCCAAGGTCTGTAAGATTCATAGCGCACCGGCCCTTATTCTTTTCCATGTCCGCGCAGTTTAAAAAACCGCATAACCCGCAGTCAGAAAGCCCCCGGGGTGCCGAAGTTACGCCGATCACTACAACGTAATGGCTCCGATCCACATTGCAGGCATCTCGTTCAAAAAATGTCTGCCCCGTCTTCTTCGCAATAGCTCGCATTTCTTCCGCCAGCTTATCTTTATCGGCGCCATCTAAAATAGCCATTTCAATGTGATCTACGCCGCAGGCTTTCGGAGCGGTTCTGGCTGCCGTAATCATAGCGTCCGCTGCCGCTAAAGCCGCCCTTTTCTCCGCTTCCCAGCTTTCCAGTTTCATCTATATCCCTTCTTTCTTTTTACGATTTTTACAGTAAAAAAACGGTGCCTGAAAACAGCACCGAATTCTTTATTCAAACTTCTTCACTGCCGTCAAATATTTGCCCAGCATACCGATATTCACATAGTAATAGGAATAGCGGTCATCCTTTCTTACCTGAACCAAATCCGCCTGCACCAGCTTTTTAATGTGCTGGGAAATGGTTGCCTGAGAATAAGAGAAAGCCTCCACTACGTCTTTATTGCATACCGCGGTTCGATTTCGATTAGCCGCATAGATGTAGCGGAATATCTGAACACGAGCCGGATGGGCTAACGCATCGGATACCTGCGCCACTAAAAGGACTTCTTCTTCCTGCATTTCATCCGTTTCTTTTCTTAACCTCATACCCGCTCTCCTATATTGTGCAAAATGAATAACCTTTAAAAGTGTCACTCACAATTTTACAAAATTCGGCATGGAAAGTCAAGCCGCCGAAAAGCCGGCTATTTGTGATACGTCTCCCCTTTCATGATTTTAAATGCCCGATAAATCTGCTCCGCTAAAATCACCCGCATGAGCTGATGAGGAAATGTCATAGCCGAAAATGATACGCGTTCATCCGCTCTGGCTAAAACCGCAGGAGATAAACCTAAGGAACCGCCTATAATAAAGACAATGTCGCTTTTTCCGTCAAGACCCAATTGTTCTATCTTCGCGGAAAAGGCTTCTGAGCTCACGGCTTTTCCCAAAACATCCAAAGCAATTACATAAGCGTCCGGTTTTAAACGTTTTAAAATAGCTTTTCCTTCCGACTCCTTTACGTTCACCTCCTGCGCCCCGGACGCCCGGTCAGGAAGGCGTTCCTCCTTTAATTCCTCTACGGAAAAGCTGCAGAAGCGGGAAAGTCTTTTCGCGTATTCCTCCACCGCTTCTGTCCAAAACCGTTCCTTTAATTTTCCGATGCATACGATGGTGATGTTCATAAATTCCCCTATTCCCGATATTCTCCCAACGTAAGGGTAACTGTCATCTTCTTGCCGTTTCGAAATACGGTCAATTTCGCCTGATCGCCGGATTTATAATTATACATCTGGCGGGTTAATTCTGTCATGGTTTCAATTTGCGTATCGTCGATAGCCGTAATTACATCGCCCTCTTTTAATCCGCATTCCGCGGCCGGAGAACCGGTATAGATCTGTATGATGTAAGCACCCGTTTCGGTTCCCAGATTTTCATCAGGATAATATTGTAAATAAGCGGCCGCATCGGCGCCGCTGATACCGATATATGCCCTTTTATAGGTTCCTGTATTCATAACTTCCTGCAAAATGGGTTTTGCCACGTTAATGGGAATGGCGAAGCCCATCCCCTCGCCGGAAGCTGCTTTTGCGGAATTAATACCGATAACCTGACCCTTATCGTTCAAAAGCGGCCCCCCGCTGTTTCCGGAATTGATAGCCGCATCCGTTTGAATCAAGCCTTCCATAGTAACGGAATTTCCGCCGGTTCCGCTGGATACAGTTATTGTACGGTTTAACCCGCTGATGCCGCCCTGAGTCACGGATCGGTCATAAGTCAACCCCAGAGGATTGCCGATAGCCGCCGCATATGCGCCGATATTTACTTCGTCGGAATCGCCCAGTTCTGCCGCTACAAGCCCTGTTTTTTGTACCTTGACCACGGCTAAATCCAGCGTGCTGTCGTTCCAGAGAACCGTACCGGGCAGCTCGCTGCCGTCATTAAAGGATACGGTTATTGTCTTTGCCCTCCCGTCGCTGACAACATGAGAATTTGTTAAAATGTATCCGTCCTCGCTGACGATAAATCCCGTACCTACGCCCTCCGGCAGTTCTTGCGTAGTCATACCGAAAAATCCCCATCCGGAAACCTCGGTGGTGGTGCTGATACCTACTACCGAAGGCAGCACCTTGGCCGCAATGGCTTCCCCGATGGAAGCTTCGCCCGAATCGATGGTAATCGTCTGATTGCCCCCCGATACAGCTCCGCCTGAAACATGAACCGCCGCTATTCCTCCGCCGAATCCCGCGCCAAAGGCCAACAGCAAAACCAGAATCAACGCGATCGTTCTTTTACCGCCGCAGCCTCTGCCCATTCTTTTTCGCTTGCGATCTTCCCCGCGAAAACTTTCTTTTGTCTCGTCTACAAAAACGAAACCGTTTTCTCCGGAAGGCCCGAATGTCTGCCCTCCTTCATTTTGCGCCCGCCATGCCGCCCAGGTTCCCGGCTGAATTTTTTCATTTTTGTTTTCTTCCATCGTCATGCTCCTGTCCGGGTCACACCCGGAAGCTGCCGCTGATTTTATCCCTCAAAAGAGTTTGAAGCTCCAGATGTTTCCCTATGTAATATTTTTTCTCTTCCAAAATATTTTTGACCGTCTGGTAAGCCATATCGGGAAAGTTATTTTCTTTGGACAAATGCCCTAAAAAAACCTGCCGCCTTTTGGGATGCTCGGCTAAGATCTGCCGCAGCGCCTCCCCCGCAGCCTCGTTGGACAGGTGCCCTCTGTCCCCCGCTATTCTCTGCTTTAAAAACCAGGGATAACGGCCGATTTTCAGCATATCACTGTCATAATTAGCTTCCAGAACCAGTAAATCTGCATTCCCCATTTCCGTAAACAGTTCTCCGGGAATATAACCGGTATCCGTAATAATGGTAATCTGATGACTTCCCGAAGAAAAGGAATATCCCACGGGATTAGCAGCATCGTGAGACACCGGAAGAGCAGTTACCATTATATCGCCTATCTTGAATGCGCGATTTGACTTAACCAGCTGCACCTTTTCCCCCGGAATTTCAAGATTTGCAGCCTCCAGCGTCTCGCTGTTGGCAAAAAGCTCCATCTGAGGAAGCTGTTTCAGCAGTGTGGATGCACTTTTAATATGGTCGCTGTGCTCGTGAGTCAAAAGAAGACCCCGAAGCGTTCCTGCTTCTGTTCCGATTTGCGCTAATCCTTCTTTTATCTTCTTTGCACTGATCCCCGCGTCAACTAAAATCGCTGTTGTCTCTGTTTGAATGAAATAACAATTTCCGCTGCTGCCGCTGGAAAAGGAGCAAAACTTTAATGCCATCCCCGTTCCTTTCCTCATACTTACCAAGTATAGTATTACAAAAAAATATGTTCGATTTGTGTCCGCCAGCTAAAAACTATTCGCTTTCATAAGCCTTAATGTAAGAAACACTGCCGCCATTATAGACGATCTTCCATGCGGGAAACGCGGTGTCGGAAAGCGGTGTTTCGCCGGTAACGGTTTCCGTGTCCAACCAATAGACCATTTCCATATGGGAAATGTACATTTCCTCCTGCCCTTCCCTCTGCATCATAAAATTTACCAGTGCCGCGGAAGCAGAAAGGGTGACCTTTTTATTTTTCCCGAAATCCACGGGATCCAGCCAGAAACGATCCAGCGATACCACTTTTCCATCCTGTACTGTGCATATCATGTAGCTTTCTTCCAAAGCGTACCCCTTGACTCTGTTTTGATACTCTATGATATATGCGCTGCCGTCCTTGGAAACGCTTTTAAGCACCACATTCTTATCATAAATTCCGCAGTCGTCCAGAAATTCTTTTGTATATTCAACCGCGTCTTCCGCCTTCCTTTGGTCGGAAGGCATTCCTTTCTGCCGGCTCATGCAGGATTCCAGAATATCCGGATCCAGAACATCATATTCCACATTTAAAACAGCCATGCGGTCGTGTTCCTGCGGAAGCTGTCCGTTCAAAAAAATATTTTTCTTTTCAAGCAGTTTCAGCGTTTCTTCCTGCAGGATCTCTTCGTCCGTTTCCGGCTCAATTTTCTCAATTCCGTAAGTAAACAGAAGGAATAAAATGGTCAGCGCTAAAGCGACCATGATAATTGTTTTCGCTTTCGTCCAGTCCATAACGCTGCTCCTTACTCAACAGTTCGATCTGCCCCCAAAAATTCTGCGGTATAAAGGTCAAAATAAAAGGTCAGCGTGTCCGCTTCTACGGCCCACACCGGTTTTAAATACTTATTCTGCTGGCTTCTGCTTTGGTCGCTCTCCAGCAAATACCCCGGAATTACCCGATTAATATAAGAGCAGACATTGTTAAAGAGATTTTCTTTATCTTCCAAAGAAATTTCCATTCCGTTTTCACTCATGGTCTTGGCCACAATCTCATAATTTTCGGCCAGCATATTAACTGCGGAATAAGCCTCTTTTTCCCTGTTCTCCGTCCGGTTTTCTCTAACCTGAATCAAATTCCGAAAATAGTAGGTAACCTGCCCATTGAAAATCTCCAGTATGACCGCTTCGCTTCCTTCGTAAAACACTTCTCCCTGTTTGGTTTTGATTCCGAAAACGATTCGATAGCCTTTGCTTTTATCCTGCTCCAGTTTTTCCATGGTCTTTACATAAAGAAAAATACCGTCCTCTTCATAATCCGGCCAGCCCCCGTGCGCCGCCACAAACTGCATGCCCGTTTCCAGCGCAGAAAAATAATCCTGGGTCTCACCGCTGTTGAGCGTTTCTTCTTTATATTCGCTGCTGCCCGCTGCATTCATCGTCAAAACTTTTTGTCCGTACCCGTACATATAAATCCGGTTCCCGGTACGCTCTGTAATCTTTCGTACAAAATCAAAATTTTCTCCGAAAAATGTCTGTGCGTAATCCTTGGCCTTCCCTTTGTCCCCAACCAGCGTTTCCCCCTCCCAGGAGGTTTTGGCAAGAGCAGAGGTCAACGCCAGCGGCACCAATGTGCGAACGTCGTTTTCCGCAAATGTTCCCAGCGAATAATAGGAAACATACTCCGAATTTTCCAAACGATCCATGATCTCCGTAAAAAGAAGAGCGTCCTCTCCCAAATAAGCCCGATAATGGATGCCGTTTTCTTTATCGTTAAAAAACAGGCTTTCCTGACTGCCCTCCGACCAAACAATACTTCGAAAGCTGCCGATGGAATCCATAGCGGAATTAGAACTTGTCCCAATATAAGAGAAAAAATCGTGAGCGGGAACATTGTAAGAAAAGCGATAGCTGATGTGCGCATGACGCATTACTTCATGATATTTTTCCGGAGAAATGACTTCCACCTTTACATCTTTCGATTTGCAGAATGAACCCAACTGCTCTAACCCTGCTTCCCAAATGCGGCCTGTCCCGTCCAATACCGTATACAGGTCATTCCCGAAATAAATATCGACCTCAGTGGGTGTGGTAACCTTTGTTACCGGAGGAAGATCTTCTTCCGTTCCGTCGGAAAAATCCGTTAAATTGATTTTATCCAGACTGAAATTGCCCCAAAAAACATACAAAAGTAGTACCGTTGACAAGAACAGTACTACCAACAAAACATTTTTCAATTTCTCCCAGTTTTTTGAATTTCCCATCATGATGATCAACTAAACAGATCTTTAAAGATGTTTCGAAGCCATTGCAACGCGGACTGCGATTCAAAAGACACCGAAGAAGTCGCAGCTTTAGGCTCTACCATTACCAGAGAATTTGTAGTAGCCACTACATTGCCTGCGCTATTCAGCGTACTTACCGTAATCTTATACAAGCCCGGCGAAACGTTAGTCAGCTGTTTGTTGTAAAATCCCAGATTATTCTTACAGGTAAAAGTCTGCGGAGACATTACCGTTACAGATACAACATTCTCTTTCTTTACCGAAGCCTGTTTCCCCGCTCTGATAGCTACTAATTGACCTCTGACTTTTTCCTTCTGTTCATATACCGCAATTCTTACTGTCTTGGGCTGCGTCACTTTTACGGAAACAAGAAGCGTCGAGCCGTAAGAGGTTTGCCCGGGGCTTACGATAGAAACAGCAGGATCGGAAGCAGCCGCGGAAACGATAGTGCCAAGCAGCAATGTCATAATCAAAACAAACGCCGTTACAATTTTTCTCATTTTGCACGCTTCCTCCTCTCTGTCGTTCTTTGTATTTCAATACGAGATTAAACCCATATAAAACACCTTTCACTGCGTTATTTAGTATACAATACCATTATTACAAACGTATTACGCCGGTTTTAAGAGGCTTTTACAGATGAAACACTCTCTTGTATCTTGTTTTCTCAAACAATTTCAGGCATAATGTCAAATGAGAACGAGAGGAGATATATCCTATGAAACCAATCTGTATTTACACAGACGGAGCCTGCTCCGGCAATCAAAAAGAAACCAATATCGGAGGATGGGGAGCAATTCTGGAATGCGGCGACCATCGGAAAGAACTGTGCGGAGGGCAGATCAACACCACAAATAACCGTATGGAAATGACAGCTCTTTTAGAAGCGCTTAAGGCGTTGAAAAAAGATGGAATGCAGATATCTGTATTTTCAGACAGCTCTTACCTGATGAACTGCTTTCGGGAAAAATGGTATGAAAACTGGCAACGCAACAATTGGAAAACCTCCAAGAAAACCGATGTGGAAAACCGCGATCTCTGGGAAGCCCTCTTTGCGTTAATTCAAAAGCACACCATTTCATTCTACCGGGTTAAAGGTCATGTAAATCCAAACAGTAAAAAGACCGATTGGAACGCGCTTTACGAAACTTTTTTAGGCTGGAACGGAGTTCATTTTACTTTTGAACAGTTTCAATACATTACGGAACAGAACAATCGAGCCGACGCCCTGGCTAACGAAGGAATGGATCAATTCCGCTGATTTATTGTTTATCGTTGATTTACTATGAAGCTGTATTTTGGACGCTTTTACCTTGTCATTCTGTAGACCGCCTGAAGCAGGCGGTTTGCTTCTTTTTTTGTGTTAAACGGGCCTGCGCTGATTCGGATTGCACCGGTATCCCAGGTTCCTATGGTTCGATGGGCGGGTCCCGCACAATGGTAACCGGCTCTCACGGCAATCCCGTATTCTTTCGACAAAAGAGAAGCCGCCTCTTCACAATTTAAATCCGAAATATTAAATGCCGTGACCCCTACCTTTTTTTCCGCCTCTTTTACTCCGTACACGATTACTTTGTTCATGTTGGCCAGTTCGTCGTCTATATAAGCAGTCAGCTCCCTTTCCCAAGAACGTATTGCTTTTATTCCCCGAAAATAAGATCCTCCGCCCAAACGCTCAATCCACTCTATTCCGGCTCCCAACCCTACAATTCCCAAAGCATTTAACGTTCCGGATTCGTAAGCCTCCGGTACTTCCGAGGGCTGCCGCATGGACTTTGACGCAGTTCCGGTTCCTCCCTGACGCAGAGGAACAAGACAGCCGTTTAAATCGGACGATAAATATAAAAAGCCTGTTCCCTGCGGACCTAAAAGTCCCTTATGCCCCGGCGCCGCCAGCAGATCCGCCCGGATTTCCTTTAAGTCCACGGGGATGCTTCCCATGGTCTGTGAAGCATCCACAAAAAACAAAATTCCTTTCCGTGCTGCCAGCTCTCCGATTTCTTTAATAGGCATAATCGTACCGCAGACATTGGAAGCATGCGTGCATACGATCAAACGGGTATTGTTTTTGATCGCTTCTTTTATTTTTTCCGGATCTACTGATCCGTTTGCTCCCGCTTTTACAATGCTGCTTTCCACACCTTTGCTTTCAAGTGCTTTCAATGGCCTTAATACGGAATTATGCTCCATGGACGTGGTGATTACATGATCGCCTTCCCTCAAAATGCCTTTTAACCCTAAATTAAGAGCTTCCGTAGCATTGCAGGTAAATACAATCTGCATGGCGTCTTCCGCATTTAAAATTTCCGCCAGCTTTCTGCGAACCTCAAAAACTGCTTTGCCGGTTTTTATGGAAAAAATATGACCGGAACGCCCCGGATTTCCGCAGTAATGATAAGCACAATCTTCCATAGCCTTCCAAACCGCCTCCGGTTTTGGAAACGTAGTCGCCGCATTATCGAAATAAATCATAAAAAAACCGCCCCCCATTCGGATTGTTTCATCCTATGGGGCAAGCGGTTTTTCTGTGCCTGTCCGGCAATATTTCCTTTAAATCCAAAGACCCAGGGCACCCAGAGCTTTAAACTCTTCGATGGGTTCCGGTTCTGTGCAGGCATATTCTACCATACTGAACCCGACGATGCTCCGTTCATCTTCCAGGGATTTCATCAATCCCAGCGCCTGTTCGATCTGCATACCATGCTCTGCCCGTCTGTAAGCATGGGGGAAAGCTTCCGGTTCCAAAGCGTCAAAATTTAAGCAAACAAAAACATTTTCCTTCAGGTTTTCCATCCAGCTTTTCGGATCACTCCAGATGAGCTTTTCCATAGGAACCCAATTTATTCCTTTTTCTTCCATATATGCTTTTTCTTCTTCTGTAGCGGATTGTCCTCCTAAAATAAAAATCTGATCCGGATTCAGCTTAGACGCCATCATCTGATCCAATTCCTCAAAATCATTTTCCAATAAAGTCCGAAGCGCCATATTCTGCAGTTTTTCTTCACAAGCATCGATGGTCTTTAAATCGGGATGCGCACTGATCCAAAGGACGGACAAATTCCCTTCCGCAAGTTTGTTAATATGAGAAATCGGCAGTATAGAAACCTCACTGCCGCCGCCGAGAGTAAACACACTGCCGGGCTGTCTTTCATCAATCACATTTTTTACGGCTTTCAACTGCTCCATCAAAGGCCGATATCCCATAATTCCGTTTTCCGCTTCCACTTTATCGTTGGAAACCAGTTTTATTTCCTGCAGCCGGCTTTTCAGGTTCAGACCTTTCCGAGCTGCTGCCGCGCCCAAATATAAAGTCTTCTGTTTTCCCCCGCCTTGCCACTGCGGATAGTATAAGTTTAATTCGCCCATTTTTCGTCCTCCGTTTTTTGATTCTTATAATGTTATTTTTTGGTATTTTATTCTGAATTTTTATTTCAAACTGCGCAATAAATCGATCAGCCGTTCCAGTTCATCCCGGCTGTAATATTCAATTTCAATTTTGCCGCGTTTTGCTCCGAAAGCAAGGCTGACCTTTGTCCCCAGGATATTTTTCAATTCTTCCTCTATATCTTCCACATCCCGGTTTTTTTGCCGCGGTTTAGCCTTTACAATTTTCTTTGTCTCACTGTTTTCACCGGCAAACAGTTCGGTGCGCCGTACAGACCAGCCTTCTTCAGCTGCTTTCCGAGCCGCGGCTTCCTGTATTTTTCCATCTTTTATTGCTGCCAGCGCCCTGGCATGCCCGCCGGATAATTTGCCGTCGGAAACAAGCTTCTGTACGCTTTCAGGCAGACGGAGAAGCCGAATGGAATTGCTGATATACGGTCTGCTTTTCCCCACGCTCCTGGCAATTTCCTCCTGGGTCATTCCGTAAGTGTCCAGCATTTGCTGAATGGCCTCCGCCTCTTCAATGGCGTTCAGATCTTCTCTCTGCATATTTTCGATCAGCGCGATCAGCATATTCTGCTCTTCTGTTAACTCCCGAATCAAGCAGGGGATTTTTTTTAATTTTGCTTTCTGCGCCGCTCTCCACCGCCGCTCTCCAGCTACAATCCGGTATCCCGATTGCGCAGGAACTACCATAATCGGCTGAATCACGCCGTGCATTTCAATAGACTTAGCAAGTTCTTCGATTTTTCCCGGTTCAAATACTTTTCTCGGTTGATTCTCATTAGGCTGAATTTGGTGAATATCCAGAAAAACAATACTTCCGTCTTCTCCTGCTTCCGCGCTTTTTTCAACTGCAGGAGCTGCACTGATTTCCTCCGTATTCAACTCTACATCGGTAAAGAGCGCTCCGAGTCCTCTTCCCAGCCCTCCTTTTTTCACAGCTGCCATTACAAATCATCCTCCAATTCCAGAAATTCTTCCGCAAAATTTTGATATGCCTCCGCGCCCTTGGATTTTGGATCATACTCTGTAATCGGCATTCCGAAACTGGGCGCTTCCGCCAGCCGTACATTTCTGGGAATTACCGTAGTATAAACTTTCTCTCGAAAATACTTTTTTACCTCTTCTACAACCTGAATCGAAAGATTGGTTCTTCCGTCAAACATACTCAGTATAACGCCTTCTATTTCCAATTTTGGATTCAGACTCTTTTTTACCAATTCAATTGTACTCATCAGCTGGCTTACGCCTTCCAGTGCATAGAATTCGCATTGAATGGGTATCAAAACGCTGTCTACGGCGGTCAATGAATTTATAGTAAGCAGCCCTAAGGAGGGAGGACAGTCAATAAAGATATAGTCATATCGATCCCGAATTTTATCCAAAGCATTTTTTAAACGCTTTTCCCGACCCTGGAGATGAACCAGTTCTATTTCCGCGCCTGCCAATTCCACGCTTGCGGGAATAATATCCAAACCGGGAACAATGGTCTCAAGAATCGCATCTTCCGGCTCTAACTGATCGTCCACAAGAATTTCATACATGGTCTTTTTCAGTCCCCTTTTGGCGATGCCGATCCCGCTGGTGGTATTCCCCTGCGGGTCAATGTCCAAGACCAGAATTCTTTTCCCCTTCATTGCCAGACAAGCAGCCAGATTAATATTGGTCGTGGTTTTCCCCACGCCTCCCTTTTGATTAAATATAGCAATGGCTTTTCCCAAATTTTTCACCCCATTACAGCTGGATTTATTCACTGATAAAAGTACAAAACAATCGTAAGATTATTATATCATTATCCCCTTTTCTGTACCACCTTTTTTTACGGGGTTTCACGTGAAACTTTTATAATTGTCCTCCTTTTTTATTTCAAATTTGCAGAATATTAAATCAATCCGTCTCTCGAGCCCTTTCCCATATCAGTGATGCGTCTGAGGTTGGATCGCCGCAAAATTCATCTGCTTGATTCTGCCGGAAAAATTTTGATTCATTGATCTTTTTATCCAAAAACCGGGAATGTTTCACGTGAAACATTCCCGGTTTTCTCATCCCGCTTTTTTGGGAATCACAATCCGAAGTTCTAAAAAATCTCCTTTGTCTTCCTGAAAGTATTTCGCCTGCTTCTCGGCTTCCCTTATGCTCTCATATGCTTTTTTTATGGTATTCACATAAATTTTATAGTTAATATGCAGATACTGCTCTCCCCGTTTTCGTTCCCGATCCCGCTTTTCCAGAAAATCGTCAATTAATTTTTCGCTTTGTTTTACATTTAAATTGTGAAGTACTATTTTATCAAGGATCTGCTTTCGGCTCTCATTATCCGGAATTTTTAACAAGGCTCTGGCATGTCGTTCCGTCAATTGGTTTTTGGAAAGCGCTTCCCTTAATTCCGGAGGAAGAGAAAGTAAACGGATTTTATTTGAAATAGTAGATTGCTGTTTCCCTACACGCCTTGAAATTTCGCTTTGCGTTAATCCGTAATCCTCCATTAAGCTATAATAAGCGGCCGCTTCCTCCAAGTAGTTTAAATTTTCTCTCTGCACATTTTCTACTAAAGCGATCAGCGCCACATCCTTCTCATCCGCTTCCCGAATAATTGCCGGAATTTTTGCAAGACCCGCCATCTTTGCTGCGCGCAAACGCCGTTCGCCGGCAATTAAAAAATAATCTTCTTTCCCCTCTGCGGCTCTTTTTACAACAATAGGCTGAATTACACCGAATTCCCGAATAGAGTTGCTCAGTTCCTCTAATTCCTTTCTCTCAAAAATTTTTCTTGGTTGATCCGGATTTGCACGAATTTGACTCACTTCTATTTCAGATACCTTATTTTTGCTTTTAAATAGCATAATTTTCCTCCTAATGTAAATATATGGAACCTTTATTCTTGTTTTAGAGCGACTTTTTCGTGTTTCCTGATCCGTTGTTCCTTTTTTCATTTTTTATTCGTATATACCGAATTTTCTTGGTTTTACTTCTAAAAAAGCTTTCTTTTCTTTATTTTACAAAAAAAACACTTGCCAGAACATCCCCTTTTCCCCGCCTTTTCCCGACACTCTGCGACGAAATATGATTTTTAAATCAGAAAGAGCCGCTTTACAGCGGCTCTTTCTGCGGAGTTCCCGCTTTGCGCGGAAACTTCTTTCCTGTTTGATTTTCCTTTTTTATCCATAAAATTTTGTGTCCGAAATCCATACCGTCAGGGTTATAGGTTGTTTCGGTTTCCAGTTTTCCTCCTAAAATTCTTATAGCCTGCCGGCTCTGACGAATTTCTTCTTCCGCATTCCCCGTTTTATAAGCTCCGAACCATCCTCCCACTTTTACAAAAGGCAGACAGTACTCCGCAAGCACGCCCAAATTTGCTACGGCTCTGGAGACGCACAAATCGTATTGTTCCCTATGTTCCTCTCTCCTGGCCAGGTCTTCCGCTCTTCCGTGAATGGGCCGTACATTATACAAATTTAATTCTTCGGAGATTTCTTGCAAAATTTTAATTCTCTTATTTAAAGAATCCAGAAGCACAAACTCCTTCTCCGGAAAAAGAATCGCTAAAGGAATACCCGGAAATCCGGCTCCTGTGCCTACATCTATAATTTTTTCCGCCTTTCGCACTTCCGGAAACATGCAGCAGGACACAGAATCCATAAAATGCTTTAATTCAAATTCATCCGGATCTTTAATGGCCGTCAGATTCACTTTCGTATTCCAGTCCAACACCAAATCTCTGTAACGGGAAAAAATCTGTATTTTCTGTTCCAGCGTTTCTCCGCCAAAACCTAATTCCTCCAACTGTTTCTTTAAACGCTTCATGCTTTTGCTCTCCTCATTTTTTCCAAATGAATCAAAAGTACATTTATATCCGCCGGCGATACGCCTGAAATCCGGGAAGCCTGCCCAATGGATTCAGGCCGTATAGCATCTAATTTTTGCCGAGCCTCAATTCGAAGTCCGTCTAAAGAAGAGTAATCCAAATTCTCAGGCAATCTACGCCCTTCTAACCTCCTAAATTTCTCGATTTGCTGCCTCTGCTTATCTATATAACCGGCATATTTGATCTCAACCTCTACCCGCTTTCTTGCGTGCGCAGAAATAAGATGTACGTTTTCTCTGCCTGAATCGATCTCCTTGAGCAAATCATAGGTAACTTCAGGCCGCTTCATAAGCTCTGCAAGGCTTATCTTTCCGTCTACCGGCGAGCTCCCCAATTTCTCTAAAAAGGGATTTGCCTCCGAAGGCGATACCGTTGTTTCCTTTAAGCGTTTAATTTCTTCTTCTGCCTCTTTATTCACCTGCTTATATTTGGCATAACGCTCTTCCGATACCAATCCTACCTCATATGCTTTTTCCGTTAAACGAAGATCCGCATTGTCCTGCCTTAACGCCAGACGATATTCCGCCCGGGAGGTCATAATCCGATAAGGCTCGTTGGTTCCTTTGGTAATCAAATCATCGATTAAAACGCCGATATATGCTTCCGAACGATCCAGAATGAAAGGCTCTTTTCCATCCAATTTCAAAACCGCGTTGATACCGGCCATGATTCCCTGAGCAGCAGCTTCCTCATATCCGGAACTGCCGTTAAACTGTCCCGCACAAAATAAATTGGACACCTTTCTGTGTTCCAAATTAAGCTTTAATTCCAAAGGATCGATACAATCGTACTCGATGGCGTAGGCGGGTCGGACAATTTTCAGATGTTCCAGTCCCGGAATCGTTTTATAAAACTGTTCCTGCACATCTTCCGGCAAGCTGGTAGACATACCCTGGATGTACATTTCATCCGTAGACAGACCTTCCGGCTCAATAAACAGCTGATGCCGCTCCCGGTCAGGAAAACGGTTGATTTTATCTTCAATAGAGGGACAATACCTGGGTCCTATTCCTTCGATCTGTCCGCCGAATAAAGCCGACCGTCCGAAATTTTCCCGAATCACCCGGTGGGTTTCCTCATTTGTATAGGTCAGCCAACAGGAAGATTGTTCTTTTTCCAGGGTTTCATTCATAAAAGAAAACGGTACAATCTCAGAATCGCCCAGCTGTTCCGTCATTTTATCATAATCCAAAGACTTTCCTAAAGCCCGGGCAGGCGTACCTGTTTTAAATCTGCGCATACCAAATCCCAGCTTGCGAAGATTCTCTGCCAATTCTACAGAAGGAGCCAATCCGTTAGGGCCGCTTTGATAATTCCGATCGCCGATAAAAATTTTCCCTGCCAAAAAAGTTCCTGTAGCTAAAATCACGGACTTTGCCCCGTAAACCGCTCCTGTTTTCAGCAGAACACCTTTAACAACATTCTCTTCCGTGAGAATTTCCACCGCTTCACCCTGTTTTAAATCCAGATTTTCCTGCTTTTCCAAAGTGCGCTTCATCTCCTGATGATACCGCTCTTTATCCGCCTGAGCACGCAGGGAATGCACAGCCGGCCCCTTGGCGGTGTTCAGCATCTTGCTTTGAATAAACGTTTTATCGATAATGATTCCCATCTCTCCGCCCAAAGCGTCGATCTCCCGAACCAAATGTCCTTTTCCGCTTCCTCCGATAGAAGGATTGCAGGCCATCATAGCTACAGCCTCTAAGTTAATAGATAAAACCAGGGTTTTTTTTCCCATTCTGGCTGCTGCCAATCCCGCCTCACATCCGGCGTGACCCGCTCCGATTACCACCACATCGTAATCGCCCATTTTATAATTGCTCATTCTATCCTACTTTCCCAAACAAAACCGCTCAAATACTTTATCGATTACATCATCCGCCGCAGTTTCTCCTATGATCTCCCCGAGAAACTCCCATGCCCGACGCACGTCGATTTCCACCAAATCCAATGCTTCTCTCTGTTCCGCCGCCGTTTTCGCATCGGAAAGAGCGTCCATGGCCTGTTCCAGCAATTTAATATGCCTGAGATTTGTTACCATGCCACTCTCTTCCCGTTTTACCCGACCGCCGAAAATCCATTCTGTGATTTTATCTTCCAATAGAGAAATTCCTGTTTCTTCTTTTAAGGAAAGCTCCGTTTTCTCCGCTCCGGGCAGTCTTTTTTCAATTTCAACCCAATCAAATTTCCTGGGTAAATCCGTTTTATTCAAAAGGAACAATACTTTTTTATTTCCTATCTGTTCTAAAATATCGTTATCTTCCCGGTCAAAAGTTCTGCTTGTATCGAGCATAAAAAGAACTAAATCCGCTTGATTAAATGCATCCTTACTTCTTTCCACTCCGATTTTTTCTACCGGATCCTCCGTTTCGCGAATTCCGGCCGTATCGGTGAGCTGAACGGGAATTCCTCTGAGATCAAACCCTTCTTCTATAGTATCCCTGGTAGTTCCGGGAATTTCCGTTACGATCGCCCTGCTTTCCCGCAAAAGGGCGTTCATAAGAGAAGACTTTCCTACATTTGGCTTCCCTACGATAGCAATTCGAAGCCCTTCTCTTAAAATTCTTCCGGCATCCGCTGTACTCCTTAACTTTTCAAGTTTATCGTATATTTGCAATATACTTTTTTCTGTCTCCTGCAGCGTTAAAACTTCAATGTCTTCATCAGGATAATCAATATTTACCGCAAGCTGAACCAGAAGATCCATTAAATTTTCCCGAATTTTCCTTATTTTTTGAGATAGATATCCCTCTGCCTGAGACATAGCGGCATCGAAGCTTAAATCGGTTTTAGCACGAATCAAATCAATTACCGCTTCGGCTTGAGACAGATCAATTCTTCCGTTTAAAAAAGCTCGTTTCGTAAATTCTCCTTTTTCTGCCAAGCGGGCGCCCGCCGAAAGACAAAGATCTAAAGTTCTCCGAAGAGGAACGCTTCCTCCATGGCAATGAATTTCCGCCACATCTTCCGCGGTGTAGGTATGAGGCGCTTTCATAAAAACAGCAAGAACCTCGTCCACTACAATGTCCGTCTTGCTGTCCACGATATGCCCATATACTAATCGTCTATTTTCAATTTGCGTTGCATTTTGATATTTCAACGGTCTGAAGATCATATTTAAAATTGAACCTGCTTTATTTCCGCTGACTCTTATAATTCCGATTCCGCCTTCTCCGTAAGGAGTGGCTACTGCCGCTATGGTATCTTCCATATTTGTTCCTCTATTTCGAAAAGAAGAGCCGCAGCAACTGCTGCAGCCCTTTTTTATTTCTATTTCTGTTCAATAATAACCCGTCTGTAGGGCTCTTCCCCTTCGCTGCGCGTAGTAACACCGGAATATTTTTGCAGTGTAGCATGGATCACTTTCCGCTCATAGGGATTCATGGGCTCCAGGCGCACACTCCGTCCGGTGCGGTTTACCTTTTCCGCCAAACGTTTTGCCAGCTGTTCCAAGGTTTTTTCTCTGCGTTCTCTGTAATTTTCCGCGTCGACGATTACCCGAATATACTTTTCGGAATCCTTATTCACAACCAAGCTGGTCAAATACTGAATGGAGTCCAGAGTCTGTCCTCTTTTTCCGATAATGGTGCCGGAATCTTTCCCGTTAATCTGTATGTAAATGCAATCTTCATTTGAAAATGCCTTTACGGTGAGATTCAGTCCCATCTTTTCGATGACTTCTTTAATAAAGTCAAGAGCGGAACTTTGCTCCAACTCTTCCAGATTTTCCGGCTTTTCTCTGATATTAACAGAGTAGTCCGTCCATTCTTCCTTTTGGGGAACTTCCTCGTTCTGACTGCTGTTATTCCTACGGTTTTCAGATCGTTTTTCTTTTCTGCGTTCTGTAAATTCCGCTTTCTTTGTCTCTTTTTTTATTTCTTTTACTGCTTCCGGTTCTTCTTTTATTTCCTCTTTGGGCTCTTCTTTCTTCGGTTCTTCCGCTTTTTTCTCAACGCGAACTTTTGCCAGCTTCGCGCCTAAACCGAGAAAACCCTTCGAAGGTTCTTCTAAAACCGTTACGGTAACCTGATCTTCTGTCAAATTCAAATCGGCCAGGGCAAGATTTACTGCTTCTTTGATATCCCGTCCCCATTTTTCCGAAAAATCCATATGGTGTCCTCCGATTCACGGCTGTTTTAAGCCGTTTTAACTGCTTTTCCTACCTTCTTCTTTTCCTTCAAATTCTTTCTGTACTTTTTCATAATCAAAGTCTGCACAATCATAAAGCAAGTACCGACAAACCAGTACAGCGCCAAACCCGCAGGGAAAGATCTTGCCATCCAGAAAATCATGATGGGGAAGAAAAAGCTCATCACCTTCATCATGCCCATGGTGCCGTTTACATTAGGCGACATACTCATGGTCAAAGAATAAGAGACGAATGTGGCAACCCCCGCAGCGACAGGCAAAATCCAGGAATCCGGCTGCGACATATCTTCGATCCACAGGAACGATTCATGAACGCCCATCAGCATGGACTGATTGTTGATAAACAACATGGGGTCACGAAGTAAAAAGAAAAGAGGCATGATGATAATCATTTGTATAATCATGGGAAGACAACCGCTCATAGGATTGTATTTTTCTTCCTTGTAAAGCTCAGAAAGCTTTTGGCTCATCATCGCCCTGTCGTTTGCATACCTTCTTTGGATTTCCATCATCTTTGGCTGTATGTCCTGCATCTTCATGGATCCTTTTATCTGGGTCGCATAAAGAGGAAGCAAGCATCCTCTGATTAAGAGCGTAAAAATAATCAAAGTCAGGCCATAATTAGAAACAAAATTGTAGATTAAAGTCAACAGCCATCCCTCAGGGACTGCTATTATACTCATCAATTTCTCATAACCTGTCATTCGGTATCCTCCGATAAAAAGAAACCGCCGAAAATTCGCCTTCCGCGATTTCTCTCTCTTTCAAAAGAAAATTTCTTATTTTTCATTTAAGGGGATCATATCCCCCCGGATGCAAGGGATGGCACTTTAAGATGCGTTTTATTCCAAGAAAAGACCCTTTCAACGCCCCGTATTTCTCCACAGCCTGTATAAAATAAGCAGAACAAGTAGGATAAAAACGACAAACAGGAGGAAACATGGGAGATATGAATTTCTGGTAACCCCTTATTAAAAGTATAATTACCTTCTTCACAGCCGTGCCCTTTCTTAAATCTCCGAAAATCTATTTTCATGCCATCTATTTAGGCAGTAAACCAAAACTTTTTCGTTTTTACGTCTATGCCTTCTCTTTAATTCCCGATTTTTTAAGTGCGGCTTCAATACTTTTTTTCACATCCGCGCATTTCAAATCACAAATTGTTTTCCGGGCAATAAAAATCATATCATACCCGGGAGCGAGCCGTTCTTCCAAAGCTCGGTAACTTTCTCGCATCAATCGTCTGGCTCTGTTTCTCTGCACACTTTTACCGACTTTTTTGCTCGCCAAAAAAGCCCTTCGATTATACGAAAGATCATTTTTCCTATAAAAAAGGACGACGTATTTTCCACCTATCGATTTTCCTTTATTGTAGATATTGGAAAAGTCGCTCTTTTTTCTTAAAACATCGGTTTTCAGCATCGCATTTTCTTGAAACAAAAAGACCGCAGAAGAGGTCTTTATGCTGTGAGCGACTTTCTTCCCTTCAGTCTTCTTCTCTTCAGAACGTTTCTGCCGTTCTTTGTGCTCATTCTTTTACGGAATCCGTGTTCCTTGGATCTCTGTCTTGTTTTAGGCTGGAAAGTCTGTTTCATTCTCTGCACCTCCTTCTGTGTTTTTTTATAAATGCATAAGCGCACAATTGCCACACAATTATATAGGAAAACGCTTCTTATGTCAATTGTTTTTCCTCATTCTTCGACTTGTAAGCAATCGTTATTTCCCGCTGATTTTTCCCCTTTCTACCCAGTAGATTTTATGTTCCGGGAGGGTTTCCAAAAGCTCCGAATTCAATTCCGCTGTTGTAATAAAAAGCTGCACCTCATTTAACGAATGGGTTAAAAATTTCTGCCTTTCCCCGTCCAGTTCGGAAAGAACATCGTCCAAAAGCAGAATCGCTTCCTCACCTGTCTCCTGTTTGATCAAAGATATTTCCGCCAATTTCATAGAAAGTGCCGCAGTTCTCTGCTGTCCTTGGGATCCGAAATGACGTACATCGATACCGTTTACGGAAATCCGGATATCATCCTTGTGCGGGCCCTTTCCCGTATTTCCTTTCTGTATATCTTTTTCAAAAGAATCCGCAAGAATTTTTAAAAAAACGTCTCTTTGATCTTCAAAAATCTCTCTCCGCGGCAGATCCGATTCATAGCCCAGTTCCAGCTTTTCTCTTCCGGCAGTAATATCGGCATGCAGCCGGCTGCTGATCTGATTTATTTTCTTCAGAAATCCGTCCCGCTCCATCATAATTTTCGCTCCGTATTCCGCTAAAAGATGATCCCACGCTTCTACAGCGGATCGGCTGCAGCGTTCCGATTTCAATAAATTATTTCTCTGCAGCAGCACTTTTTTATATCGGGCAAGATTCCGATAATAAACAGGCTTAATTTGACAGAGTTCCCGATCTATAAATTTTCTTCTTTTTTCCGGTTCTTCTTTTACGATTTTTAAATCATCCGGAGAAAATACCACGATATAGATATTTTCCAGCAAATCAATATTTTTTTCAGCGGGAACGCCGTCTACTTTTGCTTTTTTCCCGTCTTTCCGAATTTCTATTTCAATGCTGCGTTCTCTATCTCCGTGAAAATAAACGCAGGAAGCCCGACAGAATTCCTTCCCGAACCCGATCATTTCGCTGTCCTTTCTGGTTCGGAAAGATTTTCCCATGCTCATAATGGAAATCGCCTCTAACAAATTAGTTTTTCCCTGAGCGTTTTTTCCCGCAATAATATTGACTTTTGGATGAAAAACAACAGTTTCGTCACCGTAGTTTCGAAACTGCTGCAATCTTAATTCTTTTACAAACATTACTTTCCCTTGTAAAATTCTAAAATATTAAGCGCTGATCCGAACGGGAAGCACAAGATATTCAAAAGCCTCCCCTTCCATGGGTTTTATCAAGCAGGGACTGACTCCGTTGTTAAATTCCATAATCAGCTCCTCTTCCGAAACCGCTTTCAATACATCAATAATGTATTTCGCATTGAAACCGATTTCCAAATCCGCACCTTCTTTTTCTATAAAGACCTCTTCTTTTACATTTCCTTCTTCCGAACGGGAGGTAATTATAATCTTATCTTCCGAAATGGAAAGCTTGATTAAATTATTTTTTCCCTCTTTTGCCAAAAGAGATGCCCGTTCGATGCTTTCCAGAAATTCGCCTCTGTTGATTTTCAACCTGCATTGATTTTCCTTTGGAAGAATATCTTTATAGCGAATAAAATCTCCTTCAAGCAGCCTTAAAACTATTTTCGTATTTTCCAAAATGAAGATCGCCTTTTTATCATCCAAAATAATTTTAACAAACTCTTCTTCGCTGCTCTCTCCCAAAATTTTATTGATTTCATTTAAAATCCGAGCGGGAATAACGATATTCTTTTCCTCCTCATTCCCGATATATTCTTTTGCAACTGCCATACGGAAGCCGTCCAAAGCTACCAGCGTCAGACTGTCCTTTTTCATTTCAAATAAGACGCCGGTAATAATTCCTTTTGCTTCCTCGATGCTGGCAGAAAAAGAAGTTTTCCTTATCATTTCTTTTAAAAGTTCCGTTTTTAAAAGAATCGCATTCGTTTCCTGCGCTTCCATGATTCCCGGAAATTCGTCTGAAGGCTGTCCTACAATTCTGAATTCGGAAGAAATACATTTAATAGTCACGTTGTTTTCCGACTCTTCTACCTGAATTTCTTCATTGGGAAGTTTGCGGATAATGTCTCCGAACAGACGAGCGGAAACCACGATGGATCCGGGTTCAGAAACGGAAACCGGAATTTTTGTTTCTATGCTCAAATCCAAATCGGAAGACGCAATTTTCAATATGCCGGTTTCTTCTGCTGTTAAAAGAAACCCTTTTAAAACGGGAATTGTCGTATGATTGGTTACGGCTTTGGCCGCAATATTCAAAGCTTTCGTAAGCTGCTGTTGGTTACAGGAAAATTTCATGATAAACCTCCTTTTATTCAAAACGGGTGGTCAGCATTTCTTTATTGTTTTTACTCTTTTATTTCGTAGTAGTAGTAGTAGGCCCTGTGGATTTGTGGATAAGTTATGTGGATAACTGAAAAACAGCCGTTTTTTATTCCTGATTTCCTGTGGAAAAAGAGAATAAGAATCGGTTTTTCCTGTGAATTACTCATCCTGCATTGTGGATTCCAGGGACTCTATAATGTCTCGAAGGCTTTGGTTGGTTTTTATATCGTCCGAAATACGGTCGTATGCGTGAATAACCGTGGTGTGGTCTCTGTTTCCGAAATAGCTTCCTATTTTCGGGAAAGAAAGATCTGTCCATTTTCTGCACAAATACATAGCGATCTGTCTGGGGTAAGCCAGGTTTTTTGAGCGCTTTGATGATTCCATATCGGAAATGCTGATATTGAAGTATTTGCATACGGTTCCTTTAATATAGTCCGGTGTAATGTCTTTCTTGGCCGTGGAGAAAACATCTTTTAAAACATTTCGAGCCAGTTCTTTATCCACCTGCTGCCCGGTCAAGGTAGCAAAAGCCACCACTCGGATAAAAGCCCCTTCCAGTTCTCTGATATTGGATTGGATTCGTTCCGCAATCAGTTTGATTACTTCCATAAAATCATCTGTAAGCCGCAGGCCTTCTACTTCTGCCTTTTTGCAGAGAATAGCCACCCGCATTTCAAAATCGGGGGGCTGGATATCTGCAATCAAACCCCATTCAAAACGGGAACGAAGCCGCTCTTCTAAAGTGGCGATTTCTTTCGGCGGTCGGTCGCTGGAAAGAATGATCTGTTTCTTTCCTTCGTAAAGAACATTGAAAGTGTGGAAAATTTCCTGCTGTACGCTTTCCTTTTTTTCAATAAATTGAATATCGTCAATCAATAAAACATCTACCATTCTGTATTTCTTCTGAAATTCCATGGTTTTGTTTTCCCGAATGGCTTTTATCAACTCATTTGTAAACATTTCAGAGGAAACGTAAAGCACTTTCAATTCCGGATAGTTTCGCTTAATTTGATGAGCAATGGCGTGCATCAAATGGGTTTTTCCCAAACCCGCATTTCCGTAAAGAAACAGAGGGTTGTAGGCATCGAAAGGTTTATCCGCAACAGCCTGTGCGGCTGCCTGTGCGAAATAGTTATTGCTTCCCACTACAAAGGTACTGAAAATATATTTAGGATTTAATGTAAGTTCATCCGAGAAAAGCGAATGGGTAGCGTCATAATCATGGGTTTTTTCTTCTTCCAGTTCGCTGGGAGAAAGAAAAACTACACGCAGATAAATACCGAAGGTCTCTTTTACCTTTTCTTCAATCATAGAAAGGTATCGTTCTTCCAGAATGTTTTTCGGAACGCCCTCCGGAAGAAGCAGATAAAGAACTCCCTGAGATTCGTCGCATCGGATGGGCGTAAGGGAGGAAATCCAGGTTTCATAGCTGACTAATGTTAAAGAAGGTTTTAATTTTTCCAGTGTTCTGGTCCATATTTGTTCAAGATTATCCATATCAGCCTCTTTTAATAAAATCAATTCTTTTGTAAGCACAATATATCATACAAAAAAAGTTATCCACAAACAAGAATAAAAAAGAAAAAAAAGAATCTTTTGAAATTCCAACGAAATCAAAAAACAGGCGCGCAAAAAATATCCACAGGCAAAAAGACTCTCAAACCCATTAAAATAAAGGGATTTCAAGAAGTTATACACAGGTTGTTGATAACTTTTATAAACAATTTACACAGGCGGTTATATTAAAAAATAAAACAGTGCTGAAGCACCCGAAATCACCTTTAAGAGAAATTAAAAAAGCAGACAGGGGATTTTTTGCCTTTTTTAAATAATCTTGAAAAAAACATGATTTTAAGGTATAATTATTTGCTAAAACATTGTTTTTCAGTTTGCTGTTTTTTTATTTTATAAGCAGACTGAAAACAGAAAATTCCGGTTCGGCCGGGCAAGGATGGCTGAAAGCTTTGCAGCCGATCGGTTAATCGAAAGAAAAACGAGAAGAAGGGGACAGGAGCTATGGCGAATGCCAAAGAACAACAGTATAACGCAGAGCAGATTCAGGTTCTGGAGGGGCTGGAGCCTGTCAGAAAGCGTCCGGGTATGTATATCGGGACTACAAGCTCCCGCGGGCTGCATCATCTGGTCTACGAAGTGGTTGATAACAGTATTGACGAAGCCCTGGCAGGTTATTGTAAATCCATTAAGGTTGTCATTCAAAAAGACAATTCCATTCTGGTAGAAGACGACGGCAGAGGTATGCCGGTAGATATTCATCCTAAACTTAAAATTCCGGCCGTAGAGGTAATTCATACGGTGCTTCATGCCGGCGGAAAGTTCGGAGGCGGGGGGTATAAAGTTTCCGGCGGTCTTCACGGTGTAGGCGCTTCGGTTGTAAACGCTCTGTCTGAATGGATGGAAGTGCAGATCCGCAGAGACGGGAACATCTATCGCCAGACTTATGAAAGAGGAAAGACTACCTCTCCTTTGGAAATTATCGGCACTTCGAAAACCACGGGATCCAGAACGATCTTTAAGCCGGATGCCGAAATTTTTAAAGAAGGCGTAGAATTCAGCTACGATACTCTGGAACATCGTCTGCGGGAAATGGCTTTTTTAAACAAGGGCATTAAAATCACGCTGAAGGATGAACGGGAAGGAAGGAAAAAGGAAGAGGTTTTCCATTACGAAGGCGGTATTCGTGAATTTGTAAAACATATAAACAAGGACAAAGAAGCGATTCATCCCGATGTAGTTTATTTTGAAGTACGAAAAGCAGAGCAGGAAATGGAAGTGGAAATAGCGATGCAGTATACGGATCGCTATAACGAAATGATTCTGGCTTATGCAAATAACATCAACACCACAGAGGGCGGCACCCATATGGTGGGGTTTAAATCCGCATTGACCCGGGTGCTGAACGATTACGCGAGAAAAAATAAATTTATCAAAGAAAATGAGGAAGGGCTTTCCGGAGAGGATGTAAGAGAAGGGTTAACGGCTGTTATCTCCGTAAAACTGACGCAGCCTCAATTTGAAGGGCAGACGAAGACAAAGCTGGGAAACAGCGAAATGAGAGGCTTTGTAGATACCTGCACCAGTGAAAATCTGACGGCATTTTTGGAGGAAAATCCTGCTCAGGCTCGGCAGATCCTGGATAAGTGTCTGCGGGCGGCAAGAGCCAGAGAAGCGGCCAGAAAAGCCAGAGAGCTGACCCGCAGAAAAAGCGTGCTGGACAGCATTGCCCTTCCGGGTAAATTAGCGGACTGTTCGGAGAAGGATCCGGCTCTGTCGGAAATCTTTCTGGTGGAGGGTGACTCTGCGGGCGGTTCCGCCAAGATGGGAAGAGATCGTTCCCGTCAGGCAATTCTTCCTTTGAGGGGTAAAATTCTGAACGTAGAAAAAGCCAGATTGGACCGGATTCTGAATTCCGATGAAATCAAGAATATGATTACGGCTTTCGGCTGCAACATAGGGCAGGATTTTAATATTGAAAAGCTCCGTTACCACAAGATCATAATCATGACCGACGCGGACGTGGACGGAGCCCACATCAGAACCCTGCTGCTGACATTCTTCTACCGCTATATGAAACCGCTGATTGAAGAAGGTCATGTGTATATTGCGCAGCCGCCCCTCTATCGTACCGTAAAGGGTAAGGACGTGTATTATACCTATACGGAACGGGAACAGGAGGAGCTTCTGAATAAAATCGGACGTCAGGGAATCAAAACTCCCCAGAGATATAAGGGTCTGGGCGAAATGGACGCGGAACAGCTTTGGGAAACCACTATGGATTTCGATAAGCGGAGCCTGATTCAGGTTACGATCGAGGATATGACGGCGGCAGATGAAATCTTTACAATTTTGATGGGCGATAAAGTTCCCCCCAGAAAGAAATTCATCGAAGATAACGCCAAATACGTTAAGAATTTGGATATTTAGTCGGAAAAACGAAAGTTTTTCGTAAAATCCGATAGGAGATAAAAAATGACGACGAATCTTTTAGAAGATACAAAGCTGATGCAGCATGAGATTCATGACGAAATGAAAACCTGCTACATCGATTATGCTATGAGCGTAATCGTAGGCCGTGCTCTTCCGGACGTAAGAGACGGATTAAAGCCGGTCCATCGCAGAATTCTCTACGGCATGTCAGAGTTGGGCATTACGCCGGACAAACCTCATAAAAAGTCCGCCCGTATTGTCGGCGAAGTGTTAGGTAAATATCATCCCCACGGCGACAGTTCCGTTTACGATGCTATGGTTCGTATGGCGCAGGATTTTTCCATTCGCTATCCGCTGGTAGACGGACACGGAAATTTTGGTTCGGTAGACGGCGACGGTGCTGCCGCTATGCGTTATACCGAAGCGAGAATGACGCCTTTCGCAATGGAGATGCTGCGGGATATTGATAAAGAAACGGTTGATTTTACTCCGAACTTTGACGGAGAAGAAAAGGAACCGACAGTTCTTCCCTGCCGTTTTCCCAATTTGCTGGTCAACGGCAGCAACGGAATCGCGGTAGGTATGGCCACGTCTATTCCTCCCCATAACCTTTCGGAGGTCATCGACGCAGCGGTTTATATGATCGACCACGATGACGCGGATTTGGAAGAAATTATTAAAATTGTAAAGGGTCCGGACTTCCCCACAGGTGCGCTGATTATGGGGAAAAATTCCGCCAAACAGGCTTACCGCACCGGTCAGGGCAAGGTTTTGGTTCGTTCCAAAACGGAAATTGAAGAAACCAGCCGGGGAAGACAGCAGATCGTAGTCAGCGAGATTCCTTACCAGGTAAACAAGGCGCGGGTAATCGAAAAGATTGCGGAGCTGGTAAAAGAGAAAAAGCTGGACGGCATTTCCGACGTGCGGGATGAATCCAATAGGGACGGCATGCGGATCGTAATTGAATTAAAACGGGACGCGAACCCGCAGATTATGCTGAACCGCCTCTTTAAACATACCCAGCTGCAGGAAAGCTACAGCATGATCATGATCGCGCTGGTCAACGGCCAGCCTAAGGTGCTGAATTTACAGCAGATTCTGGAAGAATATCTGCTGCATCAAAAGGATGTTGTAACCAGAAGAACGAAATACGATCTTCGGAAAGCGGAGGCCAGAGCACATATCTTAGAAGGCCTGCGGATTGCGCTGGATAATATCGACGCGGTAATTCGTACCATCCGGGAAAGTTATAACGATGCCAAGCAGCGCTTGATGGAATCTTTCGGGCTCTCGGAAATTCAGGCGCAGGCTATTTTGGATATGCGTCTTGCCCGGCTTCAGGGATTGGAACGGGAAAAGATCGAAAGCGAATATGCGGAATTGATGAAGATGATCGCCTGGTACAAGCAGGTTTTGGCAGACGAACATTTACTCATGAATATTATAAAAGAGGAACTGCTTGAAATTAAGAAAAAGTACGGCGATAAGCGCCGGACGAAGATTGTGGCAGATGAGCAGGAAATCGAAGAAGAAGATCTGATCGAAGAAGAAAAGGTTGCCATTACCTTGACGCATCTTGGCTATATTAAGCGGGTTTCCGCAGATACCTACAAAACTCAGAAGCGAGGCGGCAAAGGGATTACCGGCCTGACGACCAGAGAAAACGACTTTGTGAAGAACATGATTATTACATCTACCCACGATTATCTGATGTTCTTTACGAATACAGGAAAAGCCCACAGAATCAAGGCCTATGAAATCCCGGAAGCGCAGAGGACTGCAAAGGGAACACCGGCCATCAATTTCCTGAATTTGATGCAGCGGGAACGGATTACGGCTGTAATTCCCATTCATTCCTTTGAACAGGAACGATATCTGATAGCGGTAACCAAGCAGGGCACCATCAAGAAGACAGAGTTGTCCCAGTTTAATACCAACCGGAATACAGGGCTTATTGCCATCAATCTCAAGGATGACGATGAACTGATCGGCATTAAGGAAACCACCGGAACCAGCAACGTTATCATTGTAACCAAGCACGGCAAATGCATCTGCTTCTCGGAGCAGGATGTGCGGCCTATGGGTCGGCTGGCCGGCGGTGTTCGGGCTATTACCCTGGAAAAGGGAGACGAAGTGGTGGCCATGGAATTGGCGGAACGGGATGAGGAACTGATGGTAGTGACCCAGGCCGGATTCGGCAAGCGAACCGCTGTTAAGGATTATAAGATCCAGGCCAGAGGCGGCAAGGGCCTTTTGACATACGACAAAGGCAAATTCGGAAAGACCGGCGAATTGATCGGCGCTATGGTAGTAAACGACAACGATGAAGTGCTTTTGATCAATTCCGACGGTATTATTATACGAATCAAAGCTTCCGAGGTGTCCAGGCTGGGCCGAGCCACCCAGGGCGTGAAAATCATGAAAGTGGAAGAAGACGCGAACATCATCGCAATGGCTAAGGTCATCCGCGAAGATGAAATCGAAGATGCGGACGAGGAAGAGCAAACGGAAACAAAGACCGAAGATTCGCAGATCGGAATGAACATAGAGTAAGAAATAGGCAGACATTTTGCGGCGTTTTAAGTAAAGCGAGGAAATGACAATGGCGGATGTATTGAGATTTTCAGTGCCCGGGAAACCGGAATATGTACAAACAGTGCGGATGGCGGTATCCTGTTTTGCCAGCTGTGCCGGTTTTGACGTAGAAGCGGTGGAAGATATTAAAGTCGCCCTGTCGGAGGTTTGCAACAGCATGATTTGCCCCGGGGAGTCAAACCCGGGTATTTATGAGGTTGCCTGTGAATTGGACGCGGGCAAGCTCATCATTTCGGTGGAAGACCGGGGAGAGCAGGGGGATCCGAAAATTTACAGGGAATCCTGCGGCGGTTTTTCGGAGAATGTAGGGCTGGGGCTCTATATCCTCCGAACTTTGATGGACGAAGTGAATATTTTATCCAGCTCCCGGGTAGGAACGCGGATTACTATGGTAAAGTACAACAGATAAACGGATTCTGAGAAAGGCATTGCTGATGAGCGCAGAAGCCAGAATGGACAGCAAGCAACTTTTCGAGGAATACCGCCGCACCGGAGATAAAAAACTTCGGAATCGCATTGTGGAAGACCATTTATACATGGTGGATATCCTCGTTAAGAAATTTATGAATAAGGGCGTGGATTACGAAGATCTTTACCAGGTAGGATCTATGGCTCTGGTTTTGGCGGTGGAACGCTTTGATCCGGATAAAGGATTTGCGTTTACCAGTTTTGCTACGCCTACGATTATCGGAGAAATCAAGCGGTATTTCCGGGATAAAGGCTGGGCTTTAAAGGTTCCCCGCCGGCTGAAAGAGATTTCTTCGGCACTTCCCGGAGCTTCGGAACAGCTGGAAAATCGGCTGGGACGAAAGGCAAAGCCCGCGGAATTGGCGGAGTATTTGAACTGCTCTCCGGAGGAAATTCTGGAGGCTATGGAAGGCAGCCGGGCTTACGGAACCTATTCCTTGCAGCAGACCTTTGATGAGCGGGGCGCGGAAGGCGAGGCTTCGCCTTTTGAACGCTTTGCCGTAAAGGAGGAAAGCGGGTACCAGACATTGGAAAATGCCGATTGGCTGCGAACCGTATTTCGAGGTCTCGGAGAAAAGGAAAAAAAGATTTTTCAAATGCGGTTTTTAGATAATAAAAGCCAGCAGGAAATTGCAAAATCACTGGGTGTATCCCAGATGACGGTTTCCCGCATGGAGAAAAAACTGAAAGACAAACTAAAGGAGGAATACTATAGATGAAGCGGGTTTTTTCCGGCGTACAGCCTACAGGAAACATCCATATTGGAAATTATCTCGGCGCTTTAAAGCAGTTTGTCGAATTACAGGAAGATAACGACTGTCTGTACTGCATCGTTGATCTGCATTCCATTACCGTCCCCCAGGATCCCAAGGCGCTTCGAAAGTCTATTCTGGATGTGGCGGCTTTGTATTTGGCGGTGGGAGTAGATCCGAAAAAGTCTACGGTTTTTGTGCAGTCTGATGTATCGGGGCACGCGGAGTTATCTTGGGTTCTGACCTGCAACGCCTATACGGGAGAACTGTCCCGGATGACGCAGTTCAAACAGAAAAGCCGCGGGCAGGAATCGGCGCCTGCCGGTTTGTTTACCTACCCCATTCTGATGGCGGCGGATATTCTGCTTTATGACACGGACATCGTGCCGGTGGGAAACGATCAGAAGCAGCATATCGAATTGACCAGAGACCTGGCGATGCGGATCAACAATAAATACGGCAAAACCTTTGTGGTGCCGGACGGCCGTTTTTTAAAAGCCGGGGCGCGGATCATGTCCCTGGACGATCCGGGCAGCAAGATGAGCAAGAGTGCGGAAAACATTCACAGCCGTATTTCGCTGCTGGATGAGCCGGGCAAGATTAAGAAGTCTATTATGAAAGCCACTACCGACTCGGAAGGTACGATACGGTTTGACATAGAGGAAAAGCCGGGTGTCAGCAATTTGCTTACGATCTACAGCGTATTTTCCGGCATCGAAATAAAGGATATCGAAAAGAAATACGAAGGCTGCGGTTACGGAGATTTTAAAAAGGATTTAGTGGACGTAGTTACGGAAAGTCTGGCTCCTATTCAAAAATGTTTCCGGGAAATCCGGGAATCCCGGGAGCTGCTGGATACGCTGCGGGAAGGTGCGGAAAAGGCCGGCGCCATCGCGGAAAAAACCATGAGGCGTGTAAAAGATAAATTTGGACTTGGATTTTAACAGGAGGAATACAATGCAGGTAACGTACGACCAATTACGGGAAAAAGCCCGGCAGCTTCGGGTAGATGTTATAAAAGCCATTTACGGAGCCGGTTCGGGGCATCCCGGCGGTTCTTTGTCGGCGGCTGAAATAGCGGCGGTTTTGTATTTTAAAGAAATGAATCTGGATCCCGCCAATCCGAAGGATCCCAATCGGGATAAATTTGTTCTTTCTAAAGGACATGCGGCGCCGGTTCTCTATGCGGCGCTGGCGGAACGGGGATTCTTTCCCAAAGAGGATTTACAGACGCTGCGGAAAATGGGCAGTAAGCTTCAAGGTCATCCGGATATGAAGAAGGTTCCCGGAGTAGAGATGTCTACCGGTTCTCTGGGTCAGGGTGTTTCTACTGCGGTGGGTATGGCGCTGGCAGGAAAGCTGGACGGCAGAACCGGTCGGGTTTATACCCTGTTGGGCGACGGCGAATTGCAGGAAGGCATGGTTTGGGAGGCGGCTATGGCAGCGGCTCATTACAAGCTGGATAACCTGACGGCTATAATCGACTGGAACGGGATTCAGATTGACGGAAGAAACGACGAGGTTATGACGGTCTCCCCCGTGGATGAGAAGTTTAAAGCTTTCGGCTGGGCGGTTAAAGTGATTGACGGTCATGATGTACAGGCGGTTGCAGAGGCTTTGGACGAAGCAAGAACCGTAAAAGGAAAGCCTTTTGCTATTATAGCGAAAACCATTAAGGGAAAAGGCGTATCCTTTATGGAAGATACCAACGCATGGCACGGAAAAGCTCCCAATGACGAGCAGCTGGCGGCGGCATTAAAAGAACTGGGAGGTGACCGGTAATGGCGGATAAGATTGCAACAAGACAGGCTTACGGCGAAACGCTGGCGGCGTTGGGAGCAGAAAGAGAAGATATCGTAGTACTGGATGCGGATCTGTCCGGCTCCACTATGACCAAGGTATTTGCAAAAGCATATCCCGACCGGTTTTTTAACATCGGCATTGCGGAGCAGGATATGCTGGGTATTGCCTCCGGCATGGCGGTTTCCGGGAAAACCGTATTCGCCAGTACCTTTGCTATGTTCGCGGCCGGCAGAGGATATGAGATTATTCGAAATTCCATCGGATATCCCCATACGAATGTAAAGATATGCGCTACTCATGCGGGTGTTACCGTAGGAGAGGACGGCGCCAGCCATCAGTGTGTAGAGGATCTGGCGCTTATGAGGGTGATTCCGGGCATGACGGTTATCAATCCGGCAGACGGGGTTTCTGCGGACAAGCTTCTCCGCCAGGCAGCGGCTTTTGACGGCCCGGCTTATGTTCGGCTGGGAAGAGCGGCGGTTCCCATTCTCTACAGTGAGGATGCGGAGCTGACCTTAGGAAAGGCAAGCTGCCTGAGAGAAGGCACGGATTATACGGTTATCGCTACCGGAATCATGGTAAACGAAGCGATGCAGGCGGCGGAACTGCTGGCGGCAGAAGGCATCAGCGTCCGCGTTCTGGATATGCATACGATTAAGCCCCTGGACGAAGAAGCTGTTATCCGGGCGGCAAGGGAAACCAAAGGCATCGTAACGGCGGAAGAGCACAGTGTATTGGGCGGATTAGGTTCCGCCGTAGCCGAAACGGTGGTAAAAAATCAGCCGGTGCCCATGGCGTTTGTAGGGGTTCAGGATCGTTTCGGTCAATCCGGAAAGCCGGCGGAACTGCTGAAGGAATACGCGCTGACGGCGGAGGATATTGCAGAGGCGGTAAAGAGCTTATAAATCACAGCTCAAGCGGTTTGTAAACCGCTGGCTGTTTGAAGGATTATAAAAAATCCACAGGAAACACAGCAATGTTTTCTGTGGATTTTTAATATTGTTGGAAAAAGCTATTTTCCCTGAAGTTCCAGAAGCTTTGTCCGTATGATATTTTCCACAACGGAAGCCAGCTCACTTGCCTCTTTTCGAGGCATATCCTTTGTTTCGATGGCCGGATGGATATACACGCTTACCTCTCCTGATTTTAAATAGCCTTGCGCCTCGTAAAGCTTCCAGGTTCCGGAGAGCGTAATGGGGACTACCGGAACTCCCGGTTTCGTGGCCAGCCGCAGGCTTCCCTTTTTAAATTCGGACATACTGTCTCCTTTGCTGCGGTGCCCTTCCGGGAAAATTCCCATAGAAAAGCCTTTTTCCAGATTTTGAATTCCCTCTTCGATGGCGCGCAGAGAGGAGCGGGCGTCGTCCCGGTCGATGAATACACTGCGAACCCGTTTAATCCAGCGACCGTACAGCGGGATTTTTTCCAATTCGGTTTTCGCCACAAATCCGATACCCATGTCAATTCCCCGCCCCGGAATGGCCGCAGCAATGGCGGGGATGTCGCAGTAGCTCTGGTGGTTGGATACGAAGACCACAGGCCCTTGGGGAATGTGTTCCAGCCCTTCTACATGGAGTTTTATATTGAAGCGGCTGCAGATTTGATTTCCCCAGTTCCGTTCTGCAATACAGATTTGTTCCGCTTCTTTTTCGTATTCCCCTGCCGCGTGATACCTGTCGATATTCACAGCGATTTTTCTGATGGGAATCAGGCTTTTCAATGCTTCTGCCAGCATGGGAAGATTTCGAATTACTTTCATGGAGTTTCCTTTCTGTTACGGTTGCTTTTCAAACGCGCCCTGTTTTATTTTATGTCCTGCGCCAAAGCGGCGCCGATCATGCCGGCGTCATTTCCCAAGGCGGCAGGAACCACGGGATATTCATAGTGAAAAAACGATTTTTCAGCTATCTGTTTTTGCAGCGGATCGAAGAGAAATTCTCCCGCACCGCTGAGACCGCCGCCGATGGCAATGCGTTCCGGATCGAGAAGATTAGCCAGAGAGGCCAGAAAAGAACTGAGATCCTCAAGATAGTCTTCAAAAAGGCCGGCGGCCTTTTTATCCTGCTTTCGGGCGGCGTCAATAAGGTTTTTCGCGTTTCCGTACCCCTGGCTCGCAAGCCGGGAAGCGGAAACAAGGGTTTCGGCGCAGCCGGGAGTTCCGCAGGTACAGAGGATTCCTCCTTTTTCCAGAATCATGTGCCCCGGTTCAACGCCGTGCCCCAGGCCGCCGAAAAAAGGCGACCCGTTTAAGATCAAACCGCCTCCCACTCCGGTTCCCAGGGTCAGGAGTATGGCAGTTCTGCAGCCTTTCAGGGAGCCGGCTTTCCATTCGGCCAGAGTCGCGGCCTCCGCATCGTTTAACAGGCGGACAGGGACGCCGGGAAAGCGGGCGGAAAGTATGGAGTGCAGAGGCAGGTCAAAGAAGTTCAGATTGTATGCGTAAAGGATGCGGGAACGGTCTCGATTCAGACGGCCGGGTACGGCGGCGCCGATCGCTGCCAGATCAGTTAGTTTTATATGCAGTTCCTCCAGCATTTCTTCTGCCAGGGAGGAAAGCAGATCGACTGCGGCTGTTTCCTGATTCTTCTTTGGAAAAGCTGCGGTTCTCCGGGCACGGATCCGCCCTTCTCCGTCTATTATCCCTGCGGCGATTTTCGTACCGCCGATGTCGAATCCCATTCGCACAGTGCTGCTCCTTCCGCGGTTGATTTTCTGTTTTATGATAGCATTTCTCAAGGTGGTTTGCAACTTGCGCTCCTTTCATGTAAAATAAGAAAAACTGAATTCAGCATATGCGAAGGAGGGCGAAATGAAACAGCCTATTTTAGTGGTGATGGCGGCCGGCATGGGAAGCCGGTTCGGCGGATTAAAGCAGATGACCCCTGTAGGAAAGAGCGGCGAAGCGATTTTGGAATTTTCGTTGTATGACGCTGTGAAAGCGGGATTCCGCAAGGTGGTTTTTATTATAAAGAAAGAGATTGAAGCGGATTTTAAAGCGGCTGTGGGCGAAAAAGCCGCGGGAATTTTGCAGACAGAATATGCGTTTCAGGAAACGGACAAGCTCCCGGAGGGGTATTCCGTGCCGGAAGGAAGGAAAAAGCCTTGGGGAACCGGCCATGCGGTACTCTGTGCAAAACCCTTTATCGACCAGCCTTTTGCGGTTATCAATGCGGACGATTATTACGGACGGGATGCGTTTCAGGTGATTTACAATGCGCTTGCAAAGCAGCAGGATGATGAAAAATACCGGTTCTGTATGGTCGCGTATCAAATCGAAAATACGCTGACGGAAAACGGTCATGTGGCCAGAGGCGTTTGTCATATGAACGGAAAATATCTGGATACGGTTCAGGAGCGGACGCATATCCAGCGCCGGAACGGTGCGATCCGGTTTACGGAGGATGACGGCGCTTCCTGGGAGACGATCCCGGAGGGAACGCCGGTATCCATGAATTTGTGGGGCTTTTCCCCTGCTTTTTTAGATGAACTGGAAGCAGGGTTCCCTGCGTTTTTGGATAAGGCTTTGGCGGAAAATCCGCTGAAAGGCGAATATTTTCTGCCGGGAAGAGTGAATGACCTTTTGAAAGAGAACCGGGCTACCGTAGAAGTGCTTCGGTCTTCTGCCAAATGGTACGGAGTAACCTATCGGGAGGATCTGGAAGGCGTAGCGGCTGCGCTGCAGGGAATGCAGGAAGACGGAATTTATCCGGAAAAGCTGTTTTCATAAAATCAAAAAGCAGGCGGACAGGATGTCCGCCTGCGCTGTGCAGAAAAGCAAAAATGCAGCCGGCGGATTTTTTCCGCCGGCTGCAGCTCATTTCTCCTGCTTGACAGCTCTAAACGGGAGTGCTATAGTGTAACTATCGATTAGCACTCTCGATGCGAGAGTGCTAAAATAAAGCTGCCGCAGAAAGGATGAGCATAATGGAAAAGAAACAATTTCAGGCAGAATCCAAAAAACTTCTGGATCTGATGATCCATTCAATTTACACAAATAAGGAAATTTTCCTTCGGGAATTGATTTCTAATGCCAGCGACGCAATCGACAAATTGTATTACCGCTCTTTGACCGACGAGACGGTAAAGCTGAACCGCGGCGATTTCCTGATTCGCCTCGACGCGGATCGGGCGGCGGGTACGTTAACGATTCAGGATAACGGCTGCGGTATGACGCAGGAGGAATTAGAGTCGAATTTAGGTGTGATCGCAAAGAGCGGATCTCTGGCGTTTAAAGCTGACATGGAAAAGAAAGAAGACATCGATATTATCGGTCAATTCGGCGTGGGTTTTTACTCGGCATTTATGGTCAGCGATAAAGTTCGCGTGGAAACAAAAGCTTACGGGCAGGAGCAGGCATGGCGCTGGGAATCCCAGGGCGCTGACGGCTATACTATTGAACCCTGTCAGAAGGAAAGCCACGGTACGACGATTACTCTATTCCTGAAAGAGGACACAGAGACAGAAAAATACAGGGAATTTTTAGATCAATACCGGATTTCGGGTATTGTAAAGAAATATTCGGATTATATTGCCTACCCCATTCAGATGGAAATGGAGCAGCAGCGGCTGAAAGATCCGGAAAAGCATGAGTTTGAAACATTTAAAGAGGTTCAGACTCTGAACAGCATGGTTCCCCTCTGGCGCAAGAATAAAAATGAAATCAAGCCGGAGGAATACAATGCGTTTTATCACGAAAAGTTTTATGATTTTACCGATCCGGCTCGGGTAATCCACAGCAAAACCGAAGGTCTGGTTTCCTACGATACGCTTCTGTTTATTCCCAAACAAGCGCCCTTTAATTATTATGCCAAGGATTACGAAAAGGGGCTTCAGCTTTACTCCAACGGGGTTATGATCATGGAAAAGTGCCCTGACCTGCTGTCCGACCATTTCAGCTTTGTAAAAGGTTTAGTGGACAGTGCGGATTTGTCCCTGAACATTTCCAGAGAAATGCTTCAGCAGGATCACCAGCTTAAGTTGATTGCGAAAAATATCGAAAAGAAAATTCAGTCGGAACTGGAAAAAATGCTGAAAGAAGACAGGGATACCTACGAAGAATTTTTCGCGGCTTTCGGCCCTCAGCTGAAATTCGGCGCTTACGATCATTACGGCGCGCACAAAGACCAGCTGCAGGATTTGCTTCTGTTCCGTTCTTCTTCACAGGATAAACCGGTCACTTTAAAAGAATACACAGAGCGTATGCCTGAAGACCAGGAAAAGATTTTCTATGCGGCAGGAGAAACTCCGGAAAAAATCGAACTGCTGCCCCAGGTAGAGTCTGTCAAAGCCAAAGGGTATGAAATCCTGTATCTGACAGAAAGCATCGATGAATTCGTTCTGCGAACGTTCGGTGCTTACGACGGAAAAGCCTTTGCCAACGTCTGTGCCCAGCAGCTGGATCTGGATACGGAGGAAGAAAAAAATGCTTTGCAGAAAGAAAACGAAAATGCGAAAGATCTGCTGGCCTATATGAAAGAGGCGTTGGGAGATTCCGTATTGGAGGTTCGTTTTACAAATAAGCTGAAAAATTATCCGGCCTGCCTCAGCAGCGAAGGCGATCTCTCCGTAGAGATGGAAAAAACGTTAAATGCCATGAGTTTAGGGCACGAAGATGAGAAGGTGAAAGCCAAATTGATTTTGGAAATCAGTGCGGATCATCCCATCGCAGGAAAATTAAAGGCTCTGTACGAAACCGACAAAGACAGCGTAAGCCGCTACGCGAAGATTTTATACGGTCAGGCTTGTTTAATTGGCGGCATGAATCTGGAAAATCCGGCGGAATTCAGCGAAATGATTTGCGGGTTAATGGTATAAAATCCTTGCAATTCTAAAGATTTGTGATATAATGTCTGCACGCGGTTAACGAGCCGGAGGGCGAAGGCAGAGCACGGCACCCACGGCGAAATGTTTACGCGGGAATTTCAGGTTATGAAATTCGTATTCTCTGCCCTTCTGAGAGAAGGGCCATTTAGTCCACAGGGAGGTGAAACAAATGAGCAATTATGAGGTAATGTTCATCATCGATGCTGCTTTGGAAGACGATAAAAAGGAAGCCGCTACAGAAATGGTTAAATCCGTTATCGCGGCTGACGGCGAAGTCGGCAAAGTAGATGTATGGGGAATGAGAAAGCTTGCTTACCCCATCCAGAAGAAGAATGAAGGATATTATGTAGTAATCGAATTTACTGCAAATCCGACGCTTCCGAAGGAACTCGACAGAAGACTGAGAATTTCTGACAGCATTATCAGACACATCATCGTCAACAAAGACGAAAAGTAGGTGAAACGATGAATGCAGTAATACTGATCGGTAGGCTTACCAGAGACCCGGAACTTCGTTACATCCCTCAGAGCGAAACTGCTGTGGCGAATTTTACGTTGGCGGTTGACCGTCCCATGGCGAAAGAAAAGACGGCGGATTTTATCCGCATTGTCTGCTTCGGCAAAACGGCGGAGCTCTGCGAGCGTTTTCTGACGAAAGGAAGACAGGTAGCGGTGCAGGGACGGATTCAGACGGGAAGCTATAAGACCCAGTCCGGAGAAACCCGGTATACGACGGAAGTCTATGCTGACAGAGTCGAGTTTTTAGATCGTGGAGACAGAAGCGGTTCCGGCGCCTCCGATTTCGGCGGATCCGAGCCCAAAGCTCCGGCCGACGTTCCTGAAGGTTTTCAGGCCTTGGACGACGACGACGATATTCCGTTTTAAATCTCAGGAAAGGAAGTAAGGAATTATGATGGATAAAAGACGCGGCGGCATGAGAAGAAAAAAGGTTTGCCAGTTCTGTGCCGATAAAACCGAAGCCATTGATTACAAAGATGTTGAAAAGCTCAGAAAGTATGTAACCGAAAGAGGCAAGATTCTGCCCAAGCGGATTACGGGAACTTGTGCAATTCATCAGAGAGAAGTTACAAAAGCGATTAAAAGAGCCAGAATCGTGGCCCTGCTGCCCTATGTAGCTGACTAATCATATAAGGATTTCAACCGGGCGCCTTCCATGCGGAAGGCGCTTTTGTCGTTTTTGTCGAGGAATGCCGGGAGGCTCTGTGGTTTACAGTTCTCCGGAGATATGATATAATACATACCTCAAAATATTAAAAAATCCAAGGCTGTGGATGGTTGTATCCGCGCTGCAAGAAATCAGACAAAGGAGAAGAGGCATCGTGGAAAACACGTTCTTAAAAAACCTGTTGTCCCCTTATTTCAGAGCGAATCTTATTATAATGATTCTATTTGCCGCCATTTTGACTTATTTTCAGGTATGGGTCGGGGTGGTTGCATTTGTAGTGATTATTGGAATCTGTTTTTATCACGCGCACTTAGTTCAATCCCGAAAAGAACTGCTGGGAGACTATGTAGAGACTGTTACTTCCGATTTGGAAAATACGGTGCGGCCGATTTTGCTGAATAACCCCCTGCCCCTTTGTTTGGTGGACAGCCACGGAGTTTTAATTTGGTTTAATCAGAGGTTTTCGGATATTTATCCGGAGGGTCGGATGTTTAATTCTGTGCTGGCGGAGCTTACGGGGCTCCGGCTGGGCGATTTTGAAAGCCCGGAGGAAGGCGAATCCCTTTCTTTTCTGGAGATTAACCGGGAGGATCAGATTTATAAGGTAATTGCCACCGTTCTTGACGGTGATATGAAAGGGAACACCATGCTGTACTGGATGGATGTGACCGAATTGAAGAATCTGCAGCACAGATACGGCGATGAGCAGATCTGTCACGCGCACATTATTGTGGATAATTACGATGAATTGATTGCCAGTTCGCCGGACGAACGGAAGTCCATTATTGCGGCGCAGATCGAAACCGCCATTCGTCAATGGGTGGGCCGTATGGCCACCACGGCGGTAAAGTATCGAAGCGACCGCTATTTTGTCGTGTTTCAGGAGCAGTATTACCGCAGATTAGAAGCCGGTAAGTTTTCCATTCTGGATGAGATTCGAAGCATCGAGACGGATGCCGATTTTCCCGCGTCGCTGTCCATCGGTATCGGAAAAGGCGGAAAAACCTTATCTGAAAACGAGGAATATGCTTTGTCGGCTTTGGATTTGGCGCTGGGGCGGGGCGGCGATCAGGCGGTGGTTCGGAAACGCAGCCGGGTAGAATATTACGGAGGGAAGCTCCAGACTGTTGAAAAAAGAAACAAGGGAAAGTCCCGGATTATGGCTCACGCTCTGCGGCAGATGATCGATCAGTCCGACTGCGTTATCGTCATGGGTCATAAAAATCCGGATCTGGACAGTTTAGGAGCCGCTTTGGGCATCTGGCGGATGGCGGAGAACCGGGATAAAGAGGCGTATGTGGTAATAAATGAGGTTACAGGGTATATGGATCCCGTTATAGAGCAGGTTACGGCAGCGAATGATTACCATCTGATCTCCGGCGAGGAAGCAATGGAACTCATCAGCCGTGATACGCTGCTGGTGGTGGTAGACACCCACCGCACATCTTTGGTAGAATGTCCGGAGCTGCTGAACCTGACGGATAAAATAATGGTCATCGATCATCACAGAAAGACAGAAGACTGTATTGAAAACGCTACGCTGACATATATGGAAAGCTATGCATCTTCGGCATCTGAGCTGGTTACGGAGATTTTTACTTACATGGGCGGAGGGAAAAAGCCTGTGGATCGGCTGGAAGCAGAGCTGCTGCTGGCGGGCATCTCTCTGGATACCAAGAATTTTTCCATCCGCACAGGTGTGCGAACCTTTGAGGCGGCGTCTTGGCTGCGGCGGAACGGTGCGGAGCTTTCCAAGGTAAAGCAGTTCTTCCAGGTGGACGAAGAGACTATGAAACAGAAGTCGCTTTTGATTGCAAATGCGGAGGTGCTGCCCGGAGGAATCGCGCTGACCAGCGGAGAAGGAGTTTTCAGCAGTGCGCAGATTATCGCGGCTCAGGCAGCGGATGAGCTTTTAAATCTGCAGGGCGTTCGAGCCAGCTTTGCAATCCTGCGCAATGACAGCGGAAAAACTGTTGTCAGTGCCCGTTCGTTAGGAGAAATCAACGTACAGACGTTATTGGAAAAATTAGGAGGAGGCGGCCATCTGAGTATGGCAGGCGCCCAGACGGATCTTTCCCTGGAGGAAACCATCCGGCAGGTGAAGGATCTGATTTCAGAAATCGGGAAATAGAAAGGACAGAAAGAAATGAAAGTAATTTTAGTACAGGATGTAAAAGGCATCGGCAAGGCCGGTACAGTAGCGAAGGTCAGCGACGGTTACGCACGAAACATGCTGCTTCCCAGAGGACTGGCAAAGGAAGCTACTGATGCCAATCTGAAAGCTTTGGAACGTGAAAATGCTCTTCGCGCGGCACGTTTTGCGGAAGATCAGGAATCCGCGAAAGAAATCGCGAAAAAGATCGCCCTGCTCAAGGTAAAAATCGAAACCAAATCCGGAGAAGGCGGGCGACTGTTCGGCTCCATTACATCCAAGGATATTGCGGATGCATTAAAAGAACAGCACGGTATTGAAATTGACAAGAAGAAGATGCTTTTGGACAGCCCTATTAAACAGGCGGGCGAACATACGGTAGAAGTAAAGCTGTTCCAGGATGTTACAGCGAAACTGCGGGTTGTAATCGAGGCATAAACGCTTCGGGGACGCAAGGTACAAATTATGAGTGAAATGGAACGCATCCCTCCTCACAGCGAAGAGGCGGAAAAGTCGGTGCTGGGATCTGTGATTCTGGACAAAGAAGCTCTTTTCAACGTGCTTGAAATTTTAAAAGCGGAAGACTTTTACAATGAAATGCACAAAGAAATCTATACGGCGATTACAAATCTGTACCGCAGGAACGAGCCGGTGGATATGCTGACCGTGTCGGAGGAATTGAAAAAGAGAAACTCTCTGGAAATGGTGGGCGGACGGGCGTACATCGCTACGCTTTCTTCTATGGTACCCTCCACCTCCAACGCTGTGCAGTATGCGAAAATCATCGGTGATAAGGCTCTTCTCAGACGTTTGATCGCTTCCGCTTCGGATATAATGGAGAACGCCTATAAAGAAAAATCGGAGCCGGAAGAAATTTTGGACGGGGCGGAACGGGAGATTTTCGAGATTGCCCAATCCCGCCAGACCAGAGACTTTGAAGCCTTAAAGGATATTCTCTGGCGAAATATCCAGAAGATCGACGAGCTTTCCGCACAGGAAGGGTCTTTAACCGGTATAACCACGGGGTTTGTGGATCTGGATGCGAAGACCTCCGGTTTGCAGAAGTCCGATCTGATTATGCTGGCGGCTCGTCCCAGCATGGGAAAGACCGCGTTTGCCTTGAATATAGCGCAAAGGGCGGCGCTCAACGGCGGAGCCAACGTTTTGATTTTCAGCTTGGAAATGTCCCGGGAACAGTTAAGTCAGCGGCTGCTTTCTATGGAATCCCGGGTGGATATGAAGAAGCTGCAGACGGGAAATCTGGACCGGGCGGACTGGGACAATGTGCATATGGCTCTGGATCGCCTTTCCGAAGCGAATATTTTTATTGACGATACGCCGGGCATCGGCGTGATGGAAGTAAAAAATAAATGCCGCAGGATGAAAGCGGAAAAAGGGCTTGACCTGGTAATCGTGGACTACTTACAGCTTATGGCGTTTGAGGGGCGGTCGGAGAGCCGCCAGCAGGAAATCAGCGCTTTGTCCCGCTTTTTAAAGCAGCTGGCAAGAGAGCTGGACTGCCCGGTTATCGTGCTGTCCCAGCTGTCCCGGGCGCCGGAACTCCGAACAGACCATCGACCCATTTTGTCCGATTTGAGGGAGTCCGGTTCTATTGAACAGGATGCGGATATCGTCATGTTCCTTTATCGGGATGAATATTATAATCCGGAAACGGATAAACCTAATTGCTGCGAGGTGATTATCGCAAAACAGAGAAGCGGTCCCACAGGAACCGTAGAGGTTACTTGGCTGGGCAAATATACGCGCTTTGCGGATTCCAGCCACCGGTCGGATTCGTAAACGTATTTGATGTAGGAGGATTTCATGATCACAAAAGACATGCGCATAGACGAAATTTTACAGATAAACGAGGCTTTTACAGAAGTTCTTTTCAACAGCGGCATGCCCTGCGTGGGCTGCCCGGGAGCAGCCAGCGAAACGCTGGAGGAAGCAGCGGACAGCCACGGTATTGATTTGGAAAAATTGCTGGCGGATCTGAACGCGGAACAGTAAGGGACGCAGAACAGCAGAACAGAGGAAACGATATGAGTTTCAAACGGGAAAAAATTAAAAACTACTACTTGTACGATACGCACGTAGAGAACGTTTTTATAAGCGAATATATGGCAAATGCACCGGGCGATTATGTCAAGGTGTATTTATTTGCGTCCATGTATGCGGGAATACGGGTGACACTGTCCCACGAAGACATTGCCAGGCAGCTGTCCCTGAGTGTGGAGGACGTGCTGAAAGCCTGGTCATACTGGGAGGCAAAAGGCGTAATCAGAAAACATTACGCCGGCGAGGAGGACAAGCTTCGTTACAAAGTTGAATTTTTGAATCTGAAAGAACAGCTTTACGGAAAAGGGAACAAAGACGCGGGAAAAAATACTGCCAGACAGTCCGGCGGCGGGCTTGATGAGGAAGAAATCCGTATTTTATATAACCGGATTGAGCAAATTACAGGAAGACCCTTTACCGCAAAAGAACCGCTTACTATAGCGTCCTGGCTCAGCGATTACGAATTTTCTCCGGAAGTGATTCTTTATGCGTATGAATACTGCACAAAAAGGCGGGGCAATAACAAAGCATCTTATGTGGGTGCGGTGGTCCACCAATGGGCTTCTTCCGGGCTGCGGACATTAGAGCAGATAAAGGAGCATGTACAGGAAACAGATAACCGTCATTATCTGTACAAACGTATTTTTAAAGCATTAGGCTTTGTTCGTCTTCCCGGCGAGGCGGAGCAGAAGATTATGGACAGCTGGTTTGATGAGCTTGGTTTTGATTTAGATAAAATTTTGGAGGCTTGCGGTAAAAGCAGCGGGATTCCTAACCCCAGTATAAATTATGTAAACGGAATTTTAAAAAATTGGAAAGAGGGAGACCGGAAAAGCGTGCCGGGGGCTGAAAGCAGCGCTTCCGGAGGAAATATCATCCAGCAGGCGATGGATTCGTATGAAGCGGATCGCAGAGAGGAAGAGGAGGCCGCAGGAAAGCGCAGAGAGGAAGTTTTCGCGGCAATTCCCCGGATTCAGGAAATTGAAGAGGAACTTCGCAGCCTGGGGCTGGAAATTTCCAAAAAAATGCTTGGCGGAGGAGAATCTGCTAAGCGGGATATCCGGATGATTCGGGATAAAATGCAGAAACTGGGCGGAGAAAAAGCGTATCTGTTGACAGATCATAATTATCCCGCCGACTATATGGATATTCGATATAAATGTTCAAATTGCAAGGATACAGGACTATTGGACAGCGGAGAGCGCTGCGCTTGTTTTGAGGCGAAACTGCAGGAATTTGGAAAAAGATTTGAAAAAAAGGCTTGAAAAAGGTATAATAGTAAGATAAGCACATAAGAAGAACACCAGTCGCAAAACGAATGGAGGTACTTATGACAAATAGAGAAGAACTTGAAACCATAAACCAACCGGAAAACAGAGACTGTACGGAGTGCGGAATATCCATATCGGATCTGCAGGAAAAAGAAGATGCGGATACCCGTGTGGATGAATTTGTGGATCAAGTGAAGGATAAGATTCTGGCAATGAAGCAGAAGGGTGTTTCCCTCGCTGCAAAGGCCGGAAATTCATGTTTGGAAGCGTTTAAAGCGGCGGGCAGGTTTTTAAACCGCACAATTTTGGAAATTACCCCTGATGAGATGGAAGGGATAAGAAAGTGGGGAGCTGCCCGGAAAGCAGGTTTCCTTCGGGCAGAGGGAAAGGCGGAGGCGGCTGCGGCCAGATGCGTGGAAGCATTGGACACAAAGGGTGTTTGCGCGGAAGCATCGCTGCAGAAACTGCTGGAAACAGGAAGAGAAAAGGAAAATGCGTTTTTTGTCTGGGCCGAAAATCACAAAAAGCCTTTTGCGGCGGGGCTTTGCGGCGGAGCGGCTGCCGTTCTGACGGCTGCGCTGCTGGTCGGGCATATGACGGCATATGAATACATGTACGACGGAAAAGTTCTGGGCGTTGTAAAAGAGCAGAACGATGTTTACGAAACTGTGGAATTGGCCGGTGAGCGTTTAACGTATGCATACGGTGCAAATGTATGCATTGATTCGGAGGAAGATATTTCTTTCCGCCGTGTTTGGAAAAGCGGAAGAACCTTGGATTCGCAGGATGATATTTTGAATGCGTTTACCTATTTAAAGAATATGAACGCAAGTGCTTATGCAATTGTTATAGACGGTAAACAAACTGCAATCGTAGACAAAAGAAGTACAGCAAAAGCGATTTTAAAAGAGATTCAGGGACAGTATCTTGTGGAATCGGATACTGTGGAATACAAAACGGTAGGTTTTAAAGAGGATGTTGCCGTAGAAGAGATTAAGACCCGGCTGGGAAATATTCAGAGCAAGGAAGACGCTATGGAATATCTTTTGACCGGGGCTGTGGAGAAAGATATTTATGTGGTTGCTCAGGGAGAGACCTTTTCCGAAATTGCGCAGAAAAACAGCTTGACTCAGAGCCAGCTGAAGGAGTCTAACCCCGGTGTTGACCCCAATAAGCTGATGGTTGGTCAGGAGCTTGTTTTGAATAAGGTCTGCCCCCTGACAACGGTTATCAGCACGGAAGTGGCTGCTATTACCGAGGCAATACCTTATGAAATCAGCTATGAAGATACTTCTGCATTGTATAAAGGAGAGACATCCGTGAAGTTGCAGGGGGTTGACGGTCAAAAAAACATAACTGCGGAAATTTCCAGAGTAAACGGACAGGAGACGGAGAGAACGGTTCTTTCTGAGAAAATCGTTTCGGAACCGGTCAACCAGATAGTATTGCGGGGCACGAAAGACAAGCCGTTGTATGTAGGAAGCGGGACGTACGTTTATCCTACCAGAGGACGCCTTTCTTCCGGATTTGGTGCCCGTTGGGGACGAACTCATAACGGAATCGACCTGGCAACTTCTACGGGAACTCCCATCGTAGCAGCAGACGGGGGAAAAGTCACGTTTGCAGGCAGAAAAGGTTCCTTCGGCAACTTGGTTATCATCAATCACGGTTCCGGTTATGAAACTTATTATGCCCATTGCAGCAAATTGCTGGTAAAGGCAGGCGATAAAGTATACCAGGGGCAGCATATTGCCAATGTAGGGTCTACCGGCCGTTCAACAGGACCCCACTGCCATTTTGAGATCCGTGTAAACGGAAAGCCGAGAAATCCGCTGAACTATTTGTAATCAGCCGGGAGGCAGAAATATGGAAAGCAAGAAAATATTGATTATAGAAGATGAAAAAACCATATCGGATATTATTCAGTTTAATTTAACAAAAGAAGGGTTCGAAGTGGAGACCGCTTATGACGGGAAAGACGGATTGGAAAAAGCTTTGAACGGGAAGCCGGATCTGATTCTTTTGGATCTCATGCTTCCCTTGATGGATGGATTTCAGGTCTGTAAGCGCGTGCGGGAAGTCAGTAATGTTCCTATTTTAATGCTGACCGCGAAGGAAGAAGAAGTGGATAAGGTTCTCGGGCTGGAACTGGGTGCGGATGATTATATTACAAAGCCGTTTGGCATGCGGGAACTGATTGCGCGTATTAAGGCGAACATCCGGCGTGTGGATTTGATGAGCAGCATGCAGAGTGCGCCCTCCAACGTGAAAGAATTCGGAAATCTGACCATTGATTTGAATCGATACGAGATTCGAAAAAACGGTCAGGTTCTGGAGCTGACTCTTCGGGAATTTGAACTTTTGAAGTATTTGGCGGAACGGGAAAACCGGGTTTTTTCCCGGGAGCAGCTGTTGGAAGAAGTTTGGGGATATGAATATTACGGTGATATCCGGACGGTAGATGTTACCGTGCGGCGCTTGCGGGAAAAATTAGAGGATGATTCCAGCAATCCGCAGTATATTATGACAAAACGGGGAATCGGCTATTATTTTAAACGGCCGTAACAGGCAGATGCACGGGGGACAGGCTTGCTATGTTTGGTGATAAAAGGAGATGGAACAGCATTCGGTGGAGAATTGTCTTAATCTATTTTCTGCTGGTTTTTATTGCTATGACCATTACCGGCGTCTTTATCATGGATCAGCTGAAAGCCTATCAGATGGAGCAGACAAAGAATAATTTCTCCAAAATAGTCCAGGAGAATATTCTGTTTCTGCAGGAATACGATAATTTAAATGATTATCAGGAAGCGATCCAGCAGGATCTGACTACCTGGGCGGAAAGCATCCGTGAAGAAATGTTCGTAGTGGATGACAGCTTTCAGATTGTCGCTTCCAGCAATTTAAATTATATCGGGAAAAACGGCCTGGAGGTATTGGGGCAGAGTCTTCTGGTAAAGGGGCTGACCGGGCAGGTGGCAGAGATGGACGATGTGCTGCCTTCCGGAATTCCGGTGAAAAATATGGCTTTCCCTATCGAAAAGAATGGGGAAGTAATCGGTGTCTGCTGTATTCGGGCAGATATTTCTTCCGTGTATGATATGCAGGAGCAGTCGAAATCTATTTTCGGCCGTGCGATGATGCTGGCGCTTTTGATTACGCTCATACTCGGATTTTTTATTGCCCGAAGCATTACCGTGCCCATTAACGATTTGACCGAAAAGGCGGAAAAAATGTCTCGAGGGGATTTCAGCCAGGAGGTCAGCGTACATTCGGACGATGAAATCGGCCGTCTGGCGGAAATGTTTAATTTGCTGCGGGAAAGGCTTGATTTTACTTTATCCGAGATTTCCAGCGAAAAAAATAAACTGGAAGCGATTTTAAAAAACCTGGCGGACGGCGTTTTAGCCGTGGATTTATATGGAAGAGTCATTCTGGCAAATCCGGCGGTTTCGCAGATGCTGAAAGGGCGGGTTACGGATATCGAAGGGTATGACTGTGACGAACTGCTGGGAAAGCATGATCCCAAATTGGAATTTCAGCATATTCAGGAGGCCTGTAAGGAGGGCGGCGGTCACGAGCTGCTGGCTCTTAACGGCCGTATTTTCGCACTTCGTTTTGATCAGTTCGGAGAAAAAGATGATCCGGAAAGTAAGATCATTATTTTGCTTCAGGATATTACCGAACAACAGCAGCTGGAGGATATGCAGCGTGATTTTGTAGCTAATGTTTCTCACGAATTAAAAACACCCTTAACTACGATTAAAAGCTATACGGAAACTTTGCTGGACGGAGCGCTGGAGGATAAGGAGACGGCAAAGCATTTTCTGACGGTTGTAGACGGCGAAGCAGATCGTATGAATCATCTGGTGAAAGAGCTTCTGCAGCTGTCGCGCTTAGATTATAAACAGGAAAAATGGTACATGAAGGAAGGCAATTTAGTGAATTTAGTCAAGTCTTCCATTACAAAAACAGAGCGTCTTGCACAGGTTAAACAGCAGAAGATCATTCCGCTCTTTGATACGGAAAAGCGGATTATGGTGGATATGGACAAAGACCGGATCGAGCAGGTTATCATCAATGTGATCAGCAACGCGATTAAATACAGCCCGGAGGGCAGGAGAATCTGGATCGATGTTTACAGACAGGAAAAGGACGCCTGCGTCATCATTCGGGATGAGGGCATCGGTATTCCGGAGGAATCTCTGCCGCGGATTTTTGAACGGTTTTACCGGGTGGATAAAGCAAGATCCAGAGAAATGGGCGGAACCGGTTTGGGACTGGCCATTTCCCGGCAGATCATAGAAGAACATAAGGGAAGCATCGATGTGCGAAGCCGCTTAGGACAAGGAACCACCGTTTCCATTCGGCTTCCTTTGGCGTATTCCCGCGGCGTGGAGAACATTGAGTAGGCTTAAAGCAGCCGTCCGAAACCTTTATCATAATACCCTCGGATTTCGCATATATAGCGGTAAAGGGGGTGTTTTTTTATGGAGGAAGGGAAGAAAAACGGAAAAAACGGTCCGCAGAATATCTACATAGAAGATCGGAACCGCATTACCGTGACCGGTGTGCTGGATGTAGGCAGCTTTCAGGAGGAAGCAATCCAGCTTTCCGTGCCCGGGAACAGCATTTTAGTGCGGGGGTCGAACCTTCATATCCAGCGTTTGGAGCTGGAAGAGGGGGAAGTGGTAATTACCGGGCTGGTTCAGTCAGCCATTTATACAGGGAAAAAAGAAAAATCGGAAGGTTCATTTCTTAAGAGGATGCTGAAATGAGCGAATTGATTCGCAGCCAGCTGCTGGAAGTGGGGATTATGTTTTTCTGCGGAGTCAGCATAGCGGGACTTCGAAGCGGCCTGCTGTTTCATCAAAGGATAGATAAACCGGGAAAAGGCATATCTGCGGTTCAGGATATGCTTTTTTGGTGCCTGGCAGGGCTTTTGGCGGCGGCTTATTTATATTACTGTTGTTACGGGGAGTTAAGTATTCACGCGGCGGCAGCTGCGGGACTGGGGGTTCTTTTCTGGAAAAAATTCAGCGGCCTTGTATTTTCCAAATTTCATTAGAATTTCAAAATTCGGATTTTTAGATTTTTACTGCAAACTGTTTGTTTCTATGATAAAATAATACATTAAGATAGTCGAAAATATCTGTCAAGTGCAGAAGACGGGGTTTGGGCTTATGGGCAGAAGAAAGCGAAATTTAAAATACAAGAGTACCGATGTAATTGATATTGATAAAGCAAGGGAAGAAAGACGAAAAAAAAGGCTGAAGTCGGATCGGAAGCAGAAAAAAGAAGCGGCAGCCGCTTCCGGAGCTGCGTCTGCGCAGAAGCGGAAAAAGAAAAAAAGCCTGCGGCGGATTCTTGTTTATGCGGCGGTTGCTTTGCTTTTCGCAGGCATTATCGGCTGGAAGGTTTATGATCTGTGCGCTCTCAGCGCAGAACAGAAGGAAGCGCAGAAGCAGCTGGAGGAATTGAAAGAGGAGCGTGATGCTCTGCAGGAAGAGTTAAAAACGGTAGAAGATCCGGCGTATATCGAACAAAAAGCCAGGGAAGATTTGCATATGATTAAACCGGGAGAAACCCTGTATGTTTTGATGAATAAGGATAAAGCGGCGGAAGAGAATAAGGCAGACGAAGCAGGGAATCCGCAAAAAAAAGGTACGAAAGAGTAACAGCCTGCCGGGCTTCTGCGGATGCAGAGGTTAAGCGGAAAAAAGATGAAGATAAAAGAAATTATTATAGTAGAAGGAAAAGATGATCGAAGCGCTGTACGCGCGGCTTTGGACGCAGAAACCATCGAAACACACGGGTACGGGATCAGCCAGGCAACGTGGGAACGTATCGGAAAAGCGGCAGAGGGTCCGGGGATTATTATATTTACCGATCCGGATTATGCGGGAGAACAGATCCGGCAGAGAGTCGGCGCTCGTTTTCCCGATGCAAAGCACGCATTCCTGCCTCGGGGAGAAGCAGAAAAGAACGGAGATATCGGAATTGAAAACGCATCCCCGGAAAGCATCCTGGAGGCGCTGAAGAAGGTGCATTCCTGCAGAGATCAGGACGATGCAGAGCCGGTATTTACAAAAGAAGATCTGCTTCGCTACGGATTGTCGGGAGAGCCGGACGCATCCCTGCGCCGGGATCGTATGGGAAAAGCTCTGGGAATCGGTTACGGAAACGCGGCGGCGTTTTTGAAGCGGTTGAATCGTTACGGAATTACCAGAGAGGAATTTGAATACTATGGAGAAACTTTATTCCCCCGCGACTATACGGAAGCTTAAAGAAAAACACGACTTCCGTTTTTCCAAAAGTCTGGGGCAGAATTTTTTAACAGATGAAAATATTGTAAACAAAATCGCAGAGGGAGCCGAAATCGGATCCGAAGACCTGGTTATTGAAATCGGGCCGGGCATGGGGGTTCTAACAGCGGCGGCGGCGGAGATGGCGGCGGCGGTTATCGCTGTAGAGATCGACAGCCATCTGATTCCGATTTTGCGGGAGACCCTGAGCGCATATAAAAATGTGACGATTGTCAATGCCGACATTATGAAAACCGATGTGCGGGATTTGATTGCGAAAGCAAAATCCCAAAGCGGCAGAGCATTTAGCGGTGTGAAAATTATCGGTAATCTGCCGTATTATATTACTACTCCGATTTTAATGAAAATATTAGAGGAGAACGGTCACGGAGACGGGTTTGACAGCATTACGGTTATGCTGCAGAAGGAAGTAGCGGAGCGGATCAATGCGGAACCCGGTTCTAAAGCATACGGAGCGCTGTCCCTGGCGGTACAGTATTATTGTACTGTGGATATGGTTGCTTCTGTGCCCAAGGAAGTGTTTATGCCCAGGCCGAAGGTAGATTCGGCTGTAATTCGTTTAAATTTGAGAAAAAGCGCACCTGTCAAATTAACCAGCCCGGGAGATTTTTTCGCGGTAATCAAAGCCGGGTTCGGTCAGCGCAGGAAAACGCTTTTGAATTCATTGACCGGCGTCTGCGGACTGGAGAAGGCGGATATTGCGGAAATTCTGGAACAGGTCGGCGTTGCACCTCAGAGAAGAGCGGAGACGCTATCGCTGCGGGAATTTGCGGATATTGCGAATCAATGCACGGCAAAGAAGGAATAAACTATGGGAAAATATTTGAACCGGTCGGAAATGCCGGCGGCAGAAAAAACGATGTCGGCCGATTTGACTAAGAAACATAAAAAAGCGCGGGGAATTCAACGTGCAGCGCAGGCAGTACGGAGGTTTTATAAAGGGCATTTGGATTTTGCCCTTACGCCCTGTATTCTCTGGGCGCTGGGGCTGAATCTCTTTATTGAAACTGCGGGGCGGGGCTCGTTTATCCAATGCCTGCATTATATGATAGGAAGTCCGTTTACGTTCTTCCTGAACACCTGTATTATTTTTGCGACCATGACTTTGGCGCTTCTTTTTCGGCGGCGGACTTTCGCATATTGCTTTATCGGCGGGGTGTGGTTTGCGTTAGGCGCGGTAAACGGCATTATTCTGACATTCCGCATGACGCCATTTACCGTGTCGGATCTGGCACTTTTGGAAAACGGGCTATCCATTTTACCTAACTATATGAGCATGTTTCAAATTGTACTGGTGATCGTTGCAGTCATCGCACTGGTGGCGGGATATACGCTGCTTTTTCGGTTTGCTAAAAAGACGGAGAAGAAAACCAGCCTAAAATTTGCGGTCTGCATGATTTTGATTGCCTGCATAGGAACCGTGGGGCTGACCGGTGCAGCGATGAAAAAAGGATGGATTTCCACATATTTTAATAATCTGGGATATGCGTATCTGGATTACGGCGTGCCGTACTGTTTTCTGAATACCTGGCTGAATAAAGGGATACATATGCCCTTGGGATATTCCGAAGAAAGAATAGTATCGATCTTTGACGAGGGGCTTCCCTTAGGGGTGGATGAAGCTAACGATGCCATCGCTGTGACTAACGTCATCAGCAGCTCCGGTAAATCCCAGCCAAATGTATTGATTTTACAGCTGGAGTCTTTTATTGACCCTACGCTGATTAAAGGTATGACCTTTGACCGGGATCCGGTACCGAATTTCCGGAAATTAAAGGAAACCTGCAGCACCGGTTATCTAACCGTTCCTGCAGTAGGCGCAGGGACAGCCAATACGGAATTTGAAGTTCTGACGGGGATGCGGGTGCGTTCCTTCGGACCGGGAGAATATCCGTATAAAACGGTTTTAAAAGAAAAAACATGTGAATCCACCGCATATACATTGAAAAAATTAGGGTACGGCACTCATGCGATCCATAATCACAGAGGCGTATTTTACGGCCGAAACGAAGTTTTCTCCAATTTAGGCTTTGATACGTTTACTTCTGTGGAGTATATGAATAATGTTACGCGAACGCCGAAAAACTGGGCGAGAGACGATGTTTTAACGGATGAAATCCTTTCTGCCATGAAATCCACGGAAGGACCGGATTTCGTTTTCACCGTATCGGTTGAGGGGCATGGGAAGTATCCTACGGAACCGGTTCTGACAGAAGAAGATATTCGAGTTCATGTAGGAGGTCTGGAAAATAAAGAGGATTATTATGCCGCACTTTATTATGTTTATCTGATGGAAGAGATGGATGAATTTATCGGGAATCTGACCGATGCGTTGGAGCAGTGCGGAGAGGATGTGGTATTGGTCATGTACGGCGACCATCTTCCGGTATTGAATTTAACGGAAGAAAACATGAAAACCGGGAATCTGTACCAAACAGAATATGTAATCTGGAGCAACTTCGGATTGAAAAAAATCGATCAGGATCTGTCCGCATTCCAACTTTCTGCAGAGGTGTTGAGCCGAATCGGGCTTCATAACGGTACTTTGACCTGGTATCATCAAACTCATAAAGACGACGGTGATTATTTGGAAAATTTAAATCTGCTGCTTTATGATATGCTTTACGGTGAACAGTATATTTACGGACAGAAAAATCCCTTTGAACCCACCAATTTAAGGATGGGTATTGAGGATATCAAAATCAAAGATATTTTCTGTTTCGGGGAAGACACCTATGTCGTCGGCGAAAATTTTACGCCTTACAGCAAGGTATCCTTTGAAGGCGACTTAAAAGATACAATTTTTGTAAATTCCAAGACGCTGAAAGTCCCGGAAACTTTAGATTCCGGAGACCTGAGCAAATTTGCCGTCTGTCAGGTAGGAAAATATAAGGCGGTGCTTTCTACCACCAATGCGGTGATCCAGACTCTGGAGGATGTAGAATAAACAAATACCATACGAGAGCGGCTTACGGCGGCTGCATACAGGATACAGGCCGCCGCGGAAAAATATATAGAAGGGTACAGGGGAAAAGATGAATCGAGAATTTATGGATAAGAAGTATTCGGAAATTACACCGGATATTCTGGCGCTGTCAGAGATTTGCAAGGAGAACAGTTCGATCGATAATGCGTGGTTTTCCAAGTATAAGGTATTCCGCGGTCTTCGTGATTTGGACGGGAACGGCGTGCTTACCGGATTGACGGAGATTTCCGAGATTCAGGCGTTCAAGATGGTGGACGGCCAAAAGATGCCTTGCGACGGACAGTTGTTTTACAGGGGATATAATGTGAAGGAACTGGTTGACGGATTTGTAAAGGAAGAGCGGTTCGGTTTTGAGGAAACCGTATATCTGCTTCTGTTCGGAAAGCTTCCCAATCAAACGGAAATGGCGGATTTCCGACGGCTTTTGGCGCGTTACCAGGCGCTTCCCTCCGGTTTTGTCAGCGATATTATTATGAAAGCTCCCAGCCAGGATATGATGAATACCCTGGCACGCAGTGTGCTGACCATGTACGCTTACGATGACAAGGCTAATGATATCAGCATTCCCAATGTTTTGCGGCAGTGCATTCTTTTGATTGCCACATTTCCGGCTCTTTCGGTATACGGCTATCAGACATACCGCCATTTTTACAAGGGGGACAGCCTGTATATTCATCAGCCTTTGCCGGAACTTTCTACGGCGCAGAATATTCTGCATATGCTTCGGCCGGATTCCAGCTATACTGCTTTGGAAGCGCGGATTCTGGATTTGGCGCTGGTTCTTCATGCGGAACACGGCGGCGGAAATAACTCTACTTTTACTACCCATGTAATTTCTTCTTCGGGCACGGATACTTATTCCGCAATCGCCGCTTCTCTGGGCTCTTTAAAGGGACCCAAACACGGCGGCGCGAATATAAAGGTTGTGCAGATGTTTGAGGATATGAAGGAAAAAGTCAAGGATTGGGAGGATGAGGAAGAAGTAAGCAATTATCTTCGCGCTTTGCTCCATAAAGAAGCTTTTGATAAGAGCGGTTTAATTTACGGTATCGGCCATGCGGTTTATTCTCTTTCCGACCCGAGGGCTAATGTGTTCAAACAGTTTGTCCGCAGTCTTTCCGAGGAAAAGGGGCGCATGAAGGAATTCCGCTTGTATTCTATGGTAGAGCGTTTGGCTTCGGATATTATCGCTAAGGAGCGGAGAATTTACAAAGGTGTAAGCGCTAATATTGATTTTTACAGCGGTTTTGTTTACAGCATGCTGGATCTCCCCAAGGAGCTGTACACGCCTATTTTCGCTATTGCCAGAATCGCGGGCTGGAGCGCGCACAGGCTGGAAGAACTGATCAATGCGGGGAAAATTATTCGCCCGGCATATATGAATGTTTGCCCTCGCAGAGAGTATAAATTGATGACGGAGAGAGACTGAGAAGGGTCGGATAAGCCGACAGACGGGAATTGTTTTTAAAAAGCCTGCCGGGACGATGCTTCTTTTCGGCTGCAAATTTTATAAATAAAAAAGAAATTGGCCGGGATGCCAGATTGAGCATCCGTGGTCAATTTTTTTTAAAAGAATCGGTCTTTGTTGCTCCGGCGACAAAGGTAATCGGAAAAAGCAATTATAATTTCGGCTGAAGATATAAGAATCGATATCGCTTTGAGACAAAAAACGGCGAAGTAATCGAGGGCTGCGCCAATTTTGCCGGCGGAGAAATAAAATCCATGCAGAGAATATCTTACAAAATTTTATTCCTGTGGTTTTGTATAGGCGTGGTCTACAGTGATTACGCAGCAGTACTTTGGGTCAATTTCGGCCACTTTGCCCTGAATGTATTTGCACAAGTCGGTTTCTTTTTTAATGCATTCCGGAGAAATTACGATGTCAAAGATAAAATTTGTGTGGGAATATCCGGGGACTACCCGAAGATCATGAAAGTTTTGAACATCTTCCATTTCATCCACAATTTTTTGCAAATCTTCTTTCATCCGGCGAAGAACGGGATCTTTTGTATCGATAGGATCCATATGCACTGTCAAATGAATTTTCAGATCCCGGCTCAGTACCCGTTCAATATTATCGATCATATCGTGACTGGCTAAAATATCCCCGTCGGCGTCTACTTCTACATGAATGGAAGCAAAGATTCGGCCGGGGCCGTAATCGTGAACGATCAGATCATGGATGCCTAAAACTCCTTCAAATTCCACAGCGCGGTCATGAATGGATTTCACCAGTTCCGGATCGGGCGCCTGCCCCAGCAGGGGGGCGGAGGTCTCTTTTACCAGCTGAATTCCGGAATATATGATAAAGAGGGCGACCACAGCGCCCATCCAGCCGTCCAACTGAAGGTTCGTCAGTTTTTCAACCAGCAGGCTGATGAGAACCGCCGAGGTTGCGATTACGTCGTTGCGGCTGTCTGCTCCGGTGGCTTTCAGTGTAGCGGAATGGATTAAGGTTCCGATTTTAATATTAAAAAGAGCCTGCCAGACCTTAATCAGGATTGCCAGAATTAAAACCGCAACAGTCAAAATGCTGAATTCCAGAGGCTCCGGATTCCGAATTTTGTCAACTGAGCTCATGAAAAGCTGAAATCCTAAGAAAATAATAACCAGGGAAACGATAAGCCCTGTAATATATTCAATCCGGGCATGCCCGTAGGGGTGATCCTCGTCCGCAGGCTTGGATGCCAGACGGAAGCCCACAAGCGTGATGATGGAGGAGGAAGCATCTGCCAGGTTGTTGATTCCGTCTGCAAGAATCGCAATGCTTTTGAAAATCAGGCCGATTCCGATTTTCAGAATACAAAGCAGGAGGTTGGACAAAATTCCGACGATGCCTGCCAGTTTTCCGTAGCTTTCACGAACCGCAGGGTCTTTGGTATTTTCATAGTCTTTTACAAACGTTTTGATCAGCAGAGTTCTCATTTTTTCGGTATCACTCCATTTCTGCAAAATTACCAGTTCATTATACGCTTATGCGGCGGATTTGACAAGGATTCCGCAAGGGGATGAATTCACGGTTTTTTTGAACGGTCAACAAAAAACCAACACAATCGCAGGGTATTATAATCATGCAGACAGGATTACAGCCTGACTGTACACATAATGCTTTCCACTTCTCAAGAAATAGAGGGGATTCCTTCCTGCCGGAGGGAATCCCCTCGCCACGTTTTCCGACAAAAACTCTTTTGAAAAATGGCTGGACAAAAAACAGAGAACAGGTAGAATAAAAGGAAGAGAAACACAAACGGAGAACTCAAGTTCAGAATGGGAAGTTTAACATTAATTATTTTATCGATAGGTTTGGCAATGGACGCGTTTGCCGTATCCGTTTCCGACGGAATCTGCTACCGCAGAATGGGCTGGAAGGGAGCGCTGCTCATAGCGCTCACCTTCGGTTTTTTTCAGGCCGGTATGCCTCTTCTCGGGTTCTTGGCGGGGCAAACCGTAAGTGAAGCCATCGAATCTGTTGACCATTGGATAGCTCTGATCCTTTTGGTTTTTATCGGCGGAAATATGCTGAGGGAGGGGATCAAAGGGCTGCACAGCCCGGAAGAAATCGAAAGACGGGAATACTGCACCGCCCGGGAATTGCTGCTACAGGGGATTGCTACCAGTATCGATGCGCTGGCGGTGGGAGTCAGTTTTGCGGTAATGAAAACAAATATATGGACGGCGGCTCTCTCTATCGGCATAATAACTTTTATCTGCTCTTTGTGCGGCGTAGGAATCGGGAAAAGGTTCGGCGGCGCATTAAAAGAAAAGGCGGAGATCTGCGGCGGACTGATTTTAATCGGTATCGGGCTGAAAATATTTTTGGAGCATATGCTGGGTCTGTGACCGGTTAATTCTTTTTTGCTTTATTTAAGATGAAAAGTGAGACGAATGAGAAAAAATGTGTAGAAAAACAGAAAAAACGGCTGCTTTGCTGGGAATATTGCTTCTTGTTCTGTGTCTTTCGGCTTGCGGACAGAGCGGGGAGACGGGAACGGAGAAACAGGCCGGTGTAATTTATATGGGCGATTCTCAGAGCAGCCCGGAGGATATTTACAATTATGAATCCTGGGGAAATCTGCTGAAGGATGCGGCGAAACAGGCGCCGGGAGCTTCGGCGGTCATACTGGGCGGGGATTTGATCAACGAAGAGACGGACGAGGCTGAGCGGCAGGCTTTTTTACAAGCGGCAGACGGCTTGTTCAAACAGATTCCTTTCCGAAGCGTCAGCGGCAATCATACAGCGGATAACGATAGCTGGGCAGAAGTATTTCAGCTGCCGCAAAACGGGCCGGCAGGATATGAGTCGCTTTTCTACAGCTTTGACGCAGGATATATGCATTTTATTATGATGGACAGTCTTTCTATGGGCTCCTTGGACGAGGTGACGCAGAGAACCTTGACACAATGGGTAAAAAAAGATCTGGCGTCGTCGAAGCAGCCCTGGAAAATCGCCGTGATGCATCATCCCATGTATCCGCTGAACCAGACCAATAAAGACCAAATGCGGGCAGACACGATGCAGAGCGTATATCTGCCGGTTTTAGAGGAGGGCGGAGTCCGGCTGATTTTATGCGGACACCAGCATGTTTACGGCCGCACGGTTCCTATGATGGGAGCAAAGCCGGCGGAAGAAGCGAATGGGGAAAAAGGAATTGTCCAGGTTATGGGCGTGTCCGGCGGAAAGCTGTATTCCGCAGAGAAAAAAGACTTTATGGCAGTTTGTGAAAGCGAGGAACCGGTATATACCGTTCTTTCGGGAAATAAAACGGATCTGGAACTGAAGACCATAGGAGCATCGGGGGAAGTTGTGGATTTGTTTACATTGAAAAAATAGGGACGAACACGGGAAAAAGGAGATTGGAAAATGAAATGGAAAATGAAAGTATTTGCTGTGGTTCTGTGCCTGGCATTTTCGGCCGGAAGTTTAACAGGCTGTAATGCGGGAGCAGGCGGGGCAGACGGCACCGGACAGGGTGCCGGAGAAAATACGGTGACGATTTCCGGAGCGGGGATTGAAGCGGTAAAGGTTGATTTAGGGGAATTTCAGGAAGAAGCGCGAACTTACATATATTCTGTAATTAACAACTGGCCGTCGAAAAAGTTTTATACCGCGGAAGGTGTGGATCTGCAGACGGTCTTAGAGTCGGTGAATGCGGACGGATACGAGAGTATAACGGTGCGCGGGGCAGACGGATACGAGAGCAGCTTTACGAAAGAACAGCTTACAGAGCCTCGCTACTATTACCCCAATCTTGAGATGGACAGTGAGAGCAAAGCGGAGCAGGTTCCTTTTCTGCTGTCCGTCCGATTTGCGGAAGACAGTGTGAGCGAAGCGGATATGACAGAGGCAAAGCCTACCTTGCTTTTCGGGCAGGCAAATGTCTTCGAGCATAATTCTCCTGCTTTTGTGGAAGACATTTCCGAAATTATTTTGTCGGATAAAGATCCGGGATGTTGGGAAGCACCTACGGTTTTTCCGGAAGCCGGAGCTGTTGCCCCGGGCGAGACTGTGAAACTGCAGCATCCGTCTGCCGGGCTGGTAAAGATTTTTTATACGTTGGACGGGAGCGAGCCCACAGAGTGCAGCAATCTTTACAATCCCAGTACATATCAGCCGGAGCTGAACGTTCCCATTACGGTAACGGAAAATGTAACGATCAAAGCGTTTGCTGTGGGATACGGAAAGCACCCCAGCGAGGTGGCGGAATTTCATTTTCATGTTGTAAATTAAGTAAAGTTCATTTATTATTGCCTATGAGTTGAAAAGGAGAAATCATGAACGGAAAAAGGAGAGAGATCCGGTTTCAGCCTGCTTTTTTGCTGATTCTTCTGCTGTGCGTTTCGCTGCTTGCGGGCTGCGGCAAAACGGAAGGCAGCGGCGATCCGGAATATGAAGCCAGAGAAATTGAAATCGTCAGCGCCGAACTGAACGACAACGGCGAACCGGTATTGAGCAAATCCATAACTATCGAGGAGCTGCGGAAGCTGGAACAGCATCCCCTTGACGCAAGCTACAAACGGACAACAGGGCTTTACGAAGAATTTAAAATGGAGGGTCCGTATATTACGGATATATTTAAATCCCTGGATCTGGATGTGTTGGAATACGAGGCTATCGGTGTGCAGGGCACGGATGGGTATTACTGTTTGATTCCTAAAGATATCATAGAAAAAACTCCCGACATGATGCTGGCGTTAGTTGTAGACGGCGAAGCCAAGCTCAGCGAAGACGAGGCGCCGGCCCGGTTAGCGGTACAGGGGCAGTATGGGCCTTACTGGGTGAAAAAAGTAAATAAGATTACGCTGTACACGGAAATTCCCAAGAAGGAAATTACTTCCGTCTGGGTGTTTGATAACCTGGCGGCGGGGATTGAGCCTTATGAATATGAATATTACGGCAGCAAAGACAAGGCTGTCAGCCTGCCGATGATCTTGTCCCGATTTGATTATGTGGACAGCAAAGCGTTCTTTACTATGAAGTCTTCTGATGGATTTGAGAAGAACGAAGCCATGAGCATGATCAAGGACGATTATTATATTAAAGTAGAGGGAGAGGACGCTCCTACCAATGCGTCGCCCAACATCGTTCTCGGTATGAACGTGAAGAACATTTCCTGGTTTTCTACCAATGCCGACGCGGCAGTTTTTCCGAAAGAATTGGAATCCTATATGGATAAAAAGACAGTTGCGGGAAAAACCGGAGTGCCGATCAGCGAGATTCTCTTTGAAGCAGGAGTGGAAAAAGTCGCGGATGTGAACTTTGATCTGCTGGGCACCAACGGAGAAAAGGTTACGGTGCTGGGGAAAGCCCTGAAAGACGCCGTTTTATGCATTAACGGAGACGGTACTTACAGCGCGGTATTTGATTCTTCTCTGGGAGTAAAGAATATAAAGAATCTGATGCGTATCCGGGTTTCGGATAATCAGGAAGCGGCAGAAGAGAATGAAGAGGGCGGCGATAAAGACGAAGCCGATAAGAACGGCGCCGGGGGAAACAAGACTTCCGGAAAAAGCAGCAGCAAAAAGGCGATTTTAACCGTAAAGGGAAACGGAGTAAGCAAGACTACTTCCTGGTCTATAGAGGAACTGAAAAGCATGGGCGGATACAGGGAGCAGGCATATTCCGTGGTGAACAATTGGCCTACGAAAAAGTTCTTTGCGGGAAAGGGTGTAGATATCAATACATTTCTTAGAGAGGCCGGTGTAAAGAGCAGTGCGGCTGTATTTAAAATTATCTCGAAGGACGGATATTATATTACGCTGACAAAGGATCAGCTTACCAATTCCCATTATTATTATCCTAATATAAAAAGCGGTTCCGGGGCGGGAGCCAAGGCGGTGCCGGCTTTGTTGGCATGGGCGGTTAACGAAGAGGGATCTTCCCTTTCCGGAGCAAAGGAAGACGGCAGCCTGCGGCTTTTGATCGGACAGCGGGGCATTCACGATGTCAATACGGAAGCCTGTGTAAAGGATATTTCGGTAATCGAGGTCAGTACATCTTCTCCGGGAAGATGGGAAGCACCTTCCGCTTCTCCGGCTTCGGGCAGCGTTCCGGCAGGAAGCAGGCTTGCCCTTTCCCACGGAAGCATGGATCGTGTGAAGATTTACTATACTACGGACGGCAGCACGCCCACCTACAGCAGCCGTGTATACAATCCCAGCACAACCTATTTTCAGCCGGATTTAATCAAGCCTATCGATATTCATGGCAATATGACGGTGAAGATCTTAGTGTCCGGCTGGGGAAAAAAGGACAGCGCGGTGGAAACCCTCACTTATACGGTAGAGTAAAAGCGCAATGCGGAAAGAGGAGCGGGTCTTTTTAGATGCGCTCCCGGAGTATGAAAAAGATGAAAAGAAAAGGGAAACAAATTATCGGTGTCATTTTTTTACTGTGCCTGCTTTTTTCCGTCTGCGGATGCGGAGAAGATTCGGCGGAAATGACGGAAGCTGAAAAAACGGCGGCGGAGAAACTGCTGGGGAACGCAGAATTTACATCAGTAGCCGAAACCGTATTAACGGAAGAGATTGCGGCGGAAAACGACTCGGTAACAAAAGTGTACGAAACTTCGGAAGGGGATTATGTTTTCTTTTGCAGCCCTGTAGGCTACAACGGCCCTATTCATATTATGGTGGCTATAGACGGCGCAACAAACTGCACCCTGGGACTTCGCATCATCGACCATATGGAAACGGAACATTATGTCCGCGACATGGAATCCCCCTGGTTTACCGACAGGTTTGCGGATAAAAACGCCTTTGTGTATTTAGAACGGGTTAAGCTGGAGGCGAAAGAAGATAACCAGATTGTTGCGATTACCGGTTCCACGGTTACCACGGACGCAATTATTAAAGGCGTGAACGATGCGTTCGGTGTATACCGCACCATAGATAATCCCTATTTTAAAGGGACGCCCGGGGAAATTTTCCTTACGAAAAGCGACGGAACCCAAATCGGGACATTGTGCGCAGATGATTTGAAAGGGCTGGAGTCTTACCGGCGTAAATTAGTGGTACATACCAGCACAGGGGATGAGGATCACGACTACCGGGGCGTAAGACTGTCGGAGGCTATTTCGCTTGCAGACGCTTCGCTGCTTTCTTCGTATGAGAAAGTCTCCGTTATCGGAACAGATGCGTATGCTGCGGAGCTGGAAATGGATGAGATTCTGCTGGAAAACAATGTATATCTTATGTACGAAGATCACGGGGAGCCTATCCAGACGATAGCGGGGCAGGATGGCGGTCTGCGGCTTGTAATTCTAAAAGACGATTACGGACAGCGTTTTACCGACGATGTGCTGGAACTGCGCTTCCAATAGGATGAGGAGAAAATAAGGCATGAGGCAAAGCAAAATAAAAGCGGCGGTATCGACAATCCTTCTGATTTGTGTAATTATTTCCATGCTAACCGGAACCTTGCTGTTTTTTATAAAAGGCGGGTTGATCGGTTGGATTCCCCGGAAATATGTGACGGACATCCATGGGGTTTCCAGCTTTATTATGTTCGGGGCGTTACTACTGCATTTTCCTTTGAATCTGCGTTTGTTCCGGGAGGAATGGAGGGCGCTGAAGGGAAAGAAAAAGATGCGTCTCTAAGGGATGACGAAACACGGAGGATTATGGCGAAACATTGTTCATTTTGTGAAATAACAGTTGATTTTTAAAAAATGTATGGTAACATAATGATAATTACATAATCCGAGTCGTGGATTCTAAGGCGTTTGCTATGAAACTCGACCAATGGGTGCATTTGGAAACGAAGGCACCTCCCGTTTGGAAAGGATGACAGAATCGCTGCCCGAAACCTTTCTTGTGTTGAATGATACGAGGAAGGTTTTTTATAACGCGGCACTTTTGTTATCTTTTTTATTGTAAAAAGAAAGGAGCAAAAGAATGAAAAAAGCGAGAAAGCCTGTGCGGCGGATCTTAGCCGCCTTGCTTACGCTTGCGCTGATTGTGACCATGGCGCCGGCGACGCCGGGACTGGGCATTCAGGCAAGTGCAGGAACCAATGGCGACTTTACGACCGAACAGCCTATCGTGGTTGTTACCGGTACCGATGTATTGGGCGGTACTAAATACTCGCTGGGTAACGTGGGCTATGAAAAAGCGTATACGTTGGAAGAATTGAAGGCAATGGGTGCCGATGCGGTGGGAACCGATGTTTCCTACACGGCGATTAATACCCGTGGAAACAAGAAGTATTATAAAGCCACCGGCGTTTATATCGATTCTTTGTTGCAAGGAACCGCCTTTAATGCAAAAAACAATGTATTAAAGCTTATCGCAAGTGATAACGTGGTTTCCTTCGATCCGAATGCTGAATATGAGAACGGAAAACCCAATACCACAGGCTTCGAGGAGAAAAGATACTTTTTCGATGGTTCTACAGAACCCGGAGTTCCTGTAAAGGCGATGCTTGCCTGGGCATCTCAGTTCGATCCTTCTTCTTTGCCGGAGAATGCCGGAGAGGATCAACCAAAACTTACAGCCGTTGTGGGGCAGCTTAATGCAACTGATCAGAATAATCCTTTGTATAACAGCGGTGTTGCAAAAATCCAGGCAGGAGACGCCCTGACGGCGGTGCTTACGGTAGGAGACAAGACTTACACCAGAGCCGATCTTCTCATGCTTGAGCGTGCTACACGGGAATATAAATATCAGACAAAGAGCGGAGAAGTAACGGACAAGGTGAGAGGTGTTCCTCTTTCTGTTTTGCTGTCGGATGTAGACAAATCGTTTAAATTAGCGTTTACTACGACTGATGGGTACGATATGTCTTCCTATGCTGTGACACTTCAGCATGCAATCGATAATAATTATATGCTGGGCTATGAGTTATATGATTCAGACAGCAGCAGCTGGAAAGGCATCTATAAAACAGCAAAGAATGATGAGACAAAAAACGGAACCCTTGTGCTGTATGGCGACGGAATCAAGCCCAGTGCGATGATCGACAGCATTACAGCGTCGAAGGTGACGAGTGATTACAGACATATTGATTATGATGGCGTACCGTACAATATCGATTCCATTACCGGAGCGACATTAACGGTGGAAGGCCCCGGCGTAACGGCGACCACGCCGATCAGAATCAGTGACCTTGAAGCGACCAATAACGCAAATATTGCTTCCGGCGACTATACAGACGGAACAGGCGCCACCTACACCTTTGAAGGTGTGGACGCTCTGAAAATCATTGACGGAGCAATTAATAATACGATTGAAAAGGTAGACGAAAACGTCTATATTGTTTTCAAGAACCGCTGGAGACAGAACATTGCAACGATTGCGTACAGTGATCTGAAAGCGGCATCGGAAGCGAAAAACCCTGTGCTGATCGCATATGGCGTCAGCAACGGTACAAATACAGCGCCTTTTGTGTTTGATGGTGCTAACGGAATCCTTACAGGTCTTGATAATGACGACGGCCCCGTAAGGCTTGTATATGATAATACAGAATTCAGCAGCACAGCGACGAGTGCTGATCTCGGAACATCGGCATTCAGTAGCGTGGCATATATGTATGTTGAACAGGGGACCGGCCAGCCGGGATTTAAACATTCGGAAGCCACCGACCCTGCTTTTGATAACCCGGCAAATACGCAGTTCCTCATTTCCTTTATGGGCAGTGTGCTTGGACGGGAAGTAAATTACACGGTGGAAGAACTTGAGGATATGGTAACATATAAAGACGGGAAACCGGATCCTGCAGGCATCGGCAACCGGGCTTCTTATGGCCTTTCCAATACCACATACTGGTATGTAAACGAATACGAAGGGATCGATCTCTGGAAACTGCTTACACAGAAGATGGGGGTGGATGCCGACAAGTATAAAGATGACAACACGACACTTCTTTCTCTGGCTTCCTGGGATAACTACAAGACCTCAGCCAAGTTTTCAATGGCTCAGCTTGCAGACCCCGACAAATTCTATTTCTATGAGAAATCGCCCCTTGATATCGGGACTAACCGTCCTACAAAGGAGCAGCTGGCAACAGCCGAATATCAGCCGACTTATACAGCTGAGCAGCGTGCGGGAATGACGGAGGACGCAAATGGTTATCCCGTTAAAAAGGGATATCCCGTAATGCTTGCCTATGGCGTCAACGGCTATCCATATGTGCTGAACAGCAAGACGGCAGGTTATTCCGGAGGACTTTCCAATGACGGTGGTCCCATGAAGGTTATCTTCGGCAAGACCGATGGCATGAACAGAGGCAACGCAGATGCTGTTGATAATTATGCATATTTCTATAACAACGGTTCCAATCAGTTGCAGCGTGTGCAGGAAATCTATGTGGGTGATGACATAAGATACTCTACCCATTTGGAAAATCCGGCTTATGCCAGCATGAAGGATTCCGCAGAAAACGGGCTGACCGTTGTAATCAAAACAGCGGATGATCCTGACGGAAGCAAACATACAACCACATATACCCTTGCGGAGTTGGAGAGGATCCTTTACGGAGAGGGAATCGAAAAGTCCACAATTGACAATCAGGGACGCAGAGAAAAGGCTTATTATACTTATAAGAAGAGCTCGAGCGGAGAACTGATTCAGGATCTGTTCGAAGGAGTCAATCTCTGGTACTTGCTTTCGGAAGAAATCGGACTTTCCGGACTCATCGGCACCGTCGATCTTTATTCCGGAAACGACACCTCATATACTGCTTCCTACTCCATCGATGAGATCCAGACAACGGGAGCCAACGCTGCAAACGGTACCGACTCTTTGGGAATGATGGTAGCCTTTGCAAAGAACGGATATCCTTTGGTGGCAAGCCAGGCAGAGGAAGGGTATGTGAAAACTGATGCCGTTACAGGAAAAACAATCAAGAACAGCGACGGCCCCCTGATGTTCCTGAGAGGGCAGACAGAGGAGGAAGCAACTTCAAATACCATAACATCTGAAGGCGATAAAGTTACTTGCGTAAAGAATCTTTCAAAGATTGTTGTAAACCTTGAACCTGATAAATATGCTCATAATACAACAGACGGGGCAAACAAGGTGAAGTTTACCGGCGCTGTAACTACAGATCCCACGGAAATTTCCATCAGCACATTAGAGACTAAGCAGAAGTATATGACGACAGGAAGTTATACTGTAGGCGGGAATGCAGCAACCTACAGAGGACTTGATTTGTATAGACTGCTGAATGATCCTATGATCGGCGCAAGCGCTCTTCTGGAATCCATTACCGTAAAGAATGCAAAGGGAGACGAAAAGGTATTAACCGTACAGGATCTTCAGGATAAGGATAAAAAGATCATTCTTGCTTACGGAAAAGAAGTAAACGGAGAAGGGACCCCATTAACTGTTGAGAACGGTGGTTATATGAGGCTTCTCGTAAACGGTGGATCGGAAGCGGATTGTATCGAGAATGTTTCCGAAATCGTTGTGACAAAGGCATCCGTAACAGGCTGGACCCACAGCTTCGGTAATTATTCTATCTACGGAACAAATACGCTGGAGATAAGCGGGAAAAACATCAGCAAAGCAAAAACTTATACAGTAAGCGAACTTGAAGCAATGGAAAACCTTGTAGTTCGGGACAGCTATAGAATGGGCAATGACTATTATATTGAAGGCATTGATCTGTATAAGCTCTTGAAGACAACGGGATTTACAGGGAATCTGGAAACATCGGATATTACCGTATATGCCGCTGACGCTTATTCGGTTTCCTTTACAGGGGATCAGTTGAAGAACGGCATTAACGGGAAACCGTTGCTCATCGGCTACGGTCAGGGTACTACATCAACCAATGGACTTCCCTTGGTAGTCAAGGATACGGACCCTGGTTATGACATGAATGTGGATAACCAGTATGGTCCTTTGAGACTTATCGTAAATGATAACACCGGATGGTGTAACAAATATGTGACGAAGATCGTTGTGGGCGATGCAGGTGTTGCACCCCAGCCGGTTGAAGGTTATGCATTAACAATCAAAGGATTGAAGGATTCTGTCATCAACTGTAACGTTGGCGGAACGGGAGATATTCTGATCAAGAAGTATGATAAAGCGCTGACCACAAGCGGACGCGACGGACAGCAGGTAGCCAGTTATTCCTATACAAAGAAAGGCAAGGCATACACAGATTACGTTAAGGGCGCTTATCTTGAGGATCTTCTGGAAGTGGCCGGATTTAATCTTGCGGATAAGGATAAGTGGTGGCTTACCATCGAGACAACGGACGGGTACTCACATCCTTCCTACGTTGATATCCCTGTTTCGGATGTGATCAATAAGAACTACTTTGTGGCTTACAATGTAAGCGATAGTGAAGAAACGGTATCCGATAAATCCAGCGGTGTTGCAGATGTAGATGAGAACGGGAAAACCGCTCAGGTGAGAATCTACAGAAACACCGGCGATACGACCACATGGCAGAACTGTATTACAGGTGTTAGCGGGATTACACTTTCAACAGTCACTTTCGAGGACTGTTTAACCCAAACCGATCTTCCGAAGGCAAGCGTTCGTTCCATCGCAAAGGATAAGAACGGCGGTATCTGGATCGGTACAACTGGTGCAGGCCTGGCTTATAAGCCGGCAGGAGCATCTGCATTTACCGTATATTCAACAACATCCACTCCGGCGCTGAAAACAAACGCAGTATCTGCAGTTGCTGCGGATGCAGACGGAGGGATCTGGTTCAGCCAAAACACAAGCTATACAGAGGCAACCAACAACCACGGAGTGGGATATCTGAAGAATGGTGAGATCACCTGGTATGATTCAGAGAAAAACCCGGGGACCATTCCCAGCAATTACGTTCAGGCAATTACATTGGATGCTGCCGGTAATGTCTGGTTCGGTTCTTTCGGTGGGGTTACGAAATTTGACGGAACAAACTGGACAACATATAACAAAGATTCCGGCCTGCCGGCAAATTCGGTAAATACCATAACCACAGACAAGACCGGCGTATGGATCGGATGTTATCCTGATGGCGCAGGCACTGAGGCTGACCCGTTTAAGGGCGGATACGCCCATATTACAACGAATGGTGTTGTTGACTTTGCAAAATCATATACAGGCGAATTCAATGATGCGGTGGGCAGTTCACTTCTCGCAGATGCATGGGTAAGAGGCATTACTGTTGACAAGAATGGCGGCGCCTGGATCGTGCGCTCCGGCTCCTATCCCGGAATGCCCACCAGCGTAGGCGGAAGACTTGATTATGTAGTAAAATCAGGTGCAAATTATAAGGTTACCTCTTATACCGGAAATGATCTGTTAGGGGAAAATCTTGCGGGTGAGGTACGAGTTGTTCTTGCGGATGCAAAGGGCGGAGTATGGCTCGGCACATCTGCAGGAGGAGTGATTTACTGCTCATCCTTGGGAGCATCCACGAAGGTTGAAAAGGTATTTAACAGCAAGACCCATGCATGGGAAAACAATTCCGCACTGGATAACATTTACGCACTTAGCCTCTTCAATGGCGTGCTCTATGTGGGAAGTGCAAACGGAGTAAAAAGTGTAGTATGCAGTGACCTTGGGATTTACGCAGAAGATCAGCCGGGCGGCGAGGTCGGCGGCAAGGAAACCGTCGGCGATGCGACGAAGAACACTGCAGAACTTGCGATTACAGGCGCTGTAAAGAAGGACGGATACTTTACAATCAAGGGTCTCAAAAACACGCCGGGACTTACCCCCAAGACGATTTCGTACAAGTGGCTTAACAATGCCGGAACGACAGGCGTAACGGAGGCAGAAGGGATTCTCGTTTCTGACTTGCTGGCATACTGCGGTCTGGAGGCCGATGCAAAGAGCATTACGATTTCATCTTCCGAAGACGGCTATCACAGAAATTTCATGCTCGACGATAAAGAGATGGGCGTAAATTGGAAAGACAGCGACGGAAACAAGATGATGCTTGCCTGGAAGATGGATGGTGAAAAATGCAACCTGAAGCTGGTTTTCGGACAGAAAGACGCTACGCACATTAATAAACCCAACTGGGTATCTGATGTTGACAGCATTTCCGTAGTTGCAAAGGCGCAGGCATCCGGAAGCGGAAGCGCCGATACCTGGCAGCCGGGCAAGGATAATCCTCCGGTTACCGAGGTAGTAACGGAAACTCTGGATGCTAAAACAGTAGTAATCGGCACTGCGGCGGTATCTTCCGTAAATGCAAAAGAATTGCAGGAAGCTGTTTCTGCAGCGGAAAAACAGACCGGCGAAGGAAAAGAGGCGGTTGTAGAGATTAATGCCGTTTCCGGGAATAAGAATGTTGACGAAGTGAGTGTAACTATACCGAAAGCCGGATTGGAAAGCGCAGCGGCAGCTGAAAATACAGATTTGGCTGTAAAGACGGATCTGGCAGATCTTGTGCTTACTTCGGAGCTTGCGGCTGAATTGAAAGATTTCGGAGATCTGAAGATAACAGTAAAGAAGACCGGAGAAGGAACGCTGGATGTTGCATTTACCGGCGGAAACAAGGCTGTGGAAAATGTGGAAAATGCAGTTAAAATTTCTGCCGCGGATACAGGTCTGGCAAAGGATAACGCGGTAGTTTATCTGGTAAGCGAAGACGGAACAAAGAAGGTACTCCCCTTCTCCGCAATCGTTGACGGAAAGGTTGTTTTTGAAACAAGGGCTATGGGAACGCTCTCCGTAGAGTATAAAGAACGCGTCTTTGCAGATACAGAAAATCATTGGAGCAAGGACAACGTTTCTTTCCTGGCTGTCAGAGGTGTTATCAACGGAAAGAGCGCAGATCGTTTTGATCCGGACGGCAAAGTTACCAGAGCGGAATTTGTGAAAATGCTGGCGGGATTGGCAGAAGACGTTGATTTCAGCCAGGTTAAGCCTATGGGCTTCTCCGATGTGAAAACCGGCGACTGGTATGCGCAGTTTGCAAACTGGGCTGCCTCCGAAGGTATTGTAACCGGTTATACGGACGGAACCTTCCGCGGGAATGATTACATTACCAGAGAGCAGATGGCAGCTATGATTGAACGGTTTGTAGCCGCTGTCGGGGATAATCTGAAGATTGTCAACGAAAAGAAAACCTTTACGGACAGCAGCGCGATTTCTCCTTGGGCAGTAAATTCCGTGGACAAAGTGTGCCAGTACGGATTGCTGAACGGCAATGCTAACGGTACGATTGCGCCTCAGGCGGATACTACAAGGGCACAGGCCGCTACTGTACTTGTGAATTACATCAAGGCAGTTTTGAAATAATGTGCGGTATATAGAAAAAATGTATTTAAAGACAGCGGCGGGGCGCATTTTGCGCGCTGCCGCTGGTCTGTTTCAAGAAATGGGAAAAGGGGACGAAGATGAAGAAACGAGCCATACGAATCTGCGCGGCGGCTGCAGCGCTGTTTGCGTTTGCGGTGCTGTTTGCATTTGCAGATGAAAGCAATTCCGTTACGATTAAGGGGGACGGAGTAACAAGGGAGATGACCTATACGCTGGAAGATCTCCAAAAGCTGACGGAAGGCGTATATTCCGCGGCGTATTCGTCGGAAAATAACTGGCCGAATGAGAAGATATCTTATGCAAAGGGCGTTACTTTGGAGTATCTTCTGCAGCAGGCAGGCGTCAAAAGCGACGCTTCTTTAATTCGGGTAACCTCTTCGGACGGATATTACAAAACGTTTACCTACGATCAGCTTACAGCGGATGACAAGTACAGCTTTACTGCCGGCGGAACGCAGAAAGTAAAGACGATTCTTGCTTACCAGAGAAGCAGCGAAAGCATGGGGACTCTACAAAGCTGCAGTCCGGTTCTGACCATGGGTCAGCATACAAAAGGAGAGCAGACGTATCCCTGGTTTGTGCAGGACGTAGCGGAAATCGAAGTTATGACAGAAGAGCCGGAGACGTGGCCGGCCGTTACATTTACAAAAAAGATTACTGCCAACGGGGTAGAGGTTACTCCCGTACATGAGGCTCTTAATTCCGTGAAAATATATTATACCACTGACGGTAGCGCGCCTTCGCAAAGCAGCAATCTGTACAATGTCAGCGCTACTTATTACCAGCCGGATTTAAACAAACCGATTCTGGTAACGAAAAATACGGAAATCAAGGCCATTGCCGTAGGTCCTGGGAAAACAGACAGTCCGGCGGCTTCTGTTTCCGTCGTCTTTTCCGATGACAGCTTTCTGGATTTAGACGGATATGAATGGGCGCAGAGCGCTATTGAGGAGCTGGCGGCAAAAAAAGTGATCAACGGCATGGGAAACGGCAGGTTTGCGCCCGAAGGTCAGCTGACCAGAGCGCAGTTTGCCAAAATGGTCGTATTGGCATTAGGCTATGAACCCGCTGCGGATTATCAAGCCCGTTTCAGCGATATAAAGGCGGGAGAATGGTATACGCCTTACGTATTGAAAGCGGCTGAACTGGGATTGATCGACGGCTATACAAACGGCACCTTCCGTCCTTCTCAGACGCTGAAAAAAGAAGAAATGGTAAAAATCGCAGCTTGTGCGGCGGCGAAAGCCGGAGAGATTGACCGAGCGGATCTGTCTGTTCTGGATTCCTCTTCCGCAACTTCCCCCTGGGCCAAAAAATATGTGGCTTTTGCAGAAGAAAAGGGTATACTGGAACACGGTCATGTAGCGCTTATAAAAAACGGCAAGCTTGTATTTGCGGGCACGAACACTGCAAATCGGGCAGAAGCCGCCAGCGTGATTGCACAGATGCAGAAAGCAATTTAGAGACGGAAAGGCAGTATGAAAAGAAAATTTTTAGCGCAGTTCAGTGTTTTCGATTTGTTGATTATTGCATTTTCCGCAGCCATCGGAATTGCCGTAAAACCGGTTCTGTCTTCCTTATCCCATTTAATTACGGGCCCCTTTATGATTCCCGGCGGTTCCTTTGCCGGAGGGCTGTATATGCTCTTTATCATATTGGGAGCGGGAATTGTGCAGAAAAGAGGGGCGGCAACGCTGATCTGTTTTGTTCAGGCGATTCTGGTAGTAATCAGCGGCGTATACGGAACCCATGGCGCGGCCAGCTTTCTTACCTACACGCTGCCGGGGGTTGTGGTTGATATTTTATGGCTCATTATGCGCCATCGGGGCTGCTGCCTGTGGTGCTGCTTTTTCGGCTGCATTGCGGCGAACCTGACGGGAGCGTTTCTTGTGAATGTGATCTTTTTCCGCCTCCCTGCGGTTCCGCTGCTTTTATCCCTGGCATTAGCTGCTTTTTCCGGAGGAATCGGCGGGATTATCAGCTGGAATATTCTGAAACGTGTAAGAAAGCAATTAGAGAACGATGAATAGACAAACCAAGATCATAATAATTTTGCTGGCAATATTTGCGGTTATTATCGGAGGGGCTCTGTTTTTAAACCGGGACGTTATGGAGGCCGGAAAGGCTGCGCAGAAAAGCAGGACGATTACGGTTACTTCTGCGGGGGAGACCCTTTGTGTTTTGAATGAAGATACGATAAAAGCCCTTCCGGCAGAGACCTTCGAAACCACCGTTCGAAGCCACGGCATGAAGCCCGAACCTGCAGTTTATAAAGGTGTGGAAATCCACGATTTTCTGAAATCTGCGGGCATGGAGGTAAAAGGCGGGGATCGGCTGTATTTTAAGGGAGCGGATACCTATTTGGTGACAATAGAAGCGAAAGAACTGCAGGAGCAAGGACATATTTATATCGTTTACGAAAAAGACGGCCGGGAAATGCAGCCGAGGGCAGAAGGCGGCGAAGGCCCGTATCAGGTTATTCTATTAAGCGATGCATTCAGCCAGAGATGGTGTAAGTTTTTATCGGAAGTTGAATGGGAGAGGGCAGAATGACGGAACAGAGCTGCGGAGAACTTCTTCTGGAGGTTAAAAATCTGTCTTTCGCTTATAAAGCGGAAACGCCGATTTTAGAGGATTTTAATTTCTCGTTGACAGGAGGCGAAATCGCAGGCTTTACGGGAGCCTCCGGATGCGGGAAAACTACGCTTTTTTACTGCCTTTCCGGAATCATTCCAAAGGTCTTTAAAGGGAATTACCGGGGGAAGATTCTCCTGAAGGGAAAGCCGTTGGAGGAATTATCTTTAGCCCGGACTTCCGCCTATTTGGGAATGGTTTTTCAAAACCCCGATCAACAGCTGTTTTCCGACAATGTTTTAGAAGACATCGTTTTCGGACCGGAAAATCTCTGTGTGCCGAAAACGGAGATGGAAGAGAGGCTTGCTTTTGTATGTGACCTGCTGCCGGTGGAACCTCTTCTGTATAAAAAGGTTTCTTCCCTTTCCGGCGGGCAGAAGCAGATGGCCGCAATTGCTTCGGTGCTGGCTATGAAACCGGACGTCCTTTTGTTTGACGAAGCTTTTTCGCAGCTGGATGGAGAAGGGCGAACGGCAGTTGCCAACGCAATTCTGCGTCTTCGGGACGAAGGCTGCGGAATTATGATGATCGACCATTCGGAAGAGAATCTGAAGACAGCCGACCGTATTTTTCGTATGAAGAAAGGAGCGTTCCTTGAGCAGCGTATATATTGAGGCGCTGGATGCGTCTTACAGTTACGGAAAAAAAGGATTTTCTCTCGTCCCCGGGACTCTGCGCCTGGAACGGGGGAAAATCGTTTTTTTGAAAGGAAAGAACGGCAGCGGAAAGAGTACCTGGATGAAGCTTTTGGCGGGAATTTTTAAGCCCAGTCAGGGAAGCATCCGAATCGACGGCTGCGATACGAAGCGCATGAGTTTGGGGCAGATAGGAGAAAAGCTGGGCTACCTCTGGCAGAATCCACAAGTGCAGCTTTTTATGGAAACGGTTTTTCAGGAGATGACATTTGTGGATGAACTGAAAGGTTTGTCAAAAGCCGAATCGGAGAAAAAAGCGGAAGTATGGCTGGAATGCTTTGGATTAAGCCATCTGAAAAAGGCCTCCGTATATCGCCTGAGCGGCGGAGAAAAACAGCGCCTGGCGCTGGCTGTTATTTTATCCCAGGGAGCGGAGTATCTTATGCTGGACGAACCCTCTAAAAATTTAGATGAAAAAGCAAGGAAAAATCTCGTGGAACTCCTGAAAAACTTGCGGAATGAAAAACAAATCGGTATGCTTATAGTAAGCCATGACGAAGCGTTTGAACAGGAGCTGGCCGATGAGACGATTTTAGTGGAGGAGGGGAAGCTGATTGAGAAAATTTGATCCCCGCACGAAACTGGTTATGATTCTGGCCATTTCCCTTATTGCTTTGTTCTGTAATGATTTGCGGTATTTATCAGCGGCTCTGCTGGTTTCGGTTTTACTGGTGATGCTTCTCTGCGGTGCAGATTATCTGCGGAATGCTTTGAAAAAAATGAAAGGAATTTTTCTGTTATTCTTTTCTATTGCGGTAATTCAAAGCATTTTCACAGCAGGAGAGCATGCGCTTGTGCAGATTGGATCTGTAAAGCTTATCAGCTTAGAGGGCATACTTTTAGGGGCGCTGTTTCTGCTGCGAATTTCAGCGGTTATGATCGCAGCGGTATTGATTGCTACGGAGGACAGCCGAAATACCATACAGGCGTTGATCCAATGGCGGCTGCCTTACGAGATCGCATTTATGTGCGCTTTGGCCGTTCGGTTTATTCCTTTGTTTGGACAGGAGCTGCGCAGCAGTGTAATCAGCATCCAGCTTCGGGGCGTGGATTTGAAACGAGTGCCCAGAGGGAAGCGCATCCATATGTACGTTTCCTTGTTGATGCCGGCTGTTACAGGTATGATAGCAAAGGCGAAGGATATGGCTGTGATTATGGAAATGCGCGGATTTCGGGCTTATGATCAGCGGACAAGCTATTTAACGCTGAAACTGAGGGGCGGCGACTATGCGGTTATGGCTCTGACTGTGATGGGCACGGCGGCGGTTTTTGCTTGCTATGGTTTGGGTATTTAAAAATGAATGAAAGCAAACTTTTTTTAGGAAAGAAAATAGGTGTATTTTGTTTTTTTCTTGCGGTTCTCTGCATTCTGACATGCAGCGGCTGCGGAAAAACAGATGAGAATGTAAAAGCAGAGCAGAACGGGAGCAGTGTAAGCGATACCGGTTTTTTTCTGGATACTGCGGTCACCATCACTCTTTACGATTGGAGTGAGGAGGAGACGATCCAAAAAGCCTTTGCGGAAATTCAGCGCCTGGAGCAGCTTTTAAGTGTGGAACTGGAAGACAGCGAAGCGGCGGCAATTTCAGCAGGTGCGGGAAAGCAGCCTGCCGCGGTATCGGAAGAGACGCTTGAGGTAGTGAAAACCGCACAGGCGTATGCGGAAAAGAGCGGAGGAAAGTTCGATATCACTATAGGACCCTTGATTTCTCTCTGGAACATTCACGACGGCACCGGTTATGTACCGAAGGCTGAGGAGCGGGAAGCGGCAAAAGCTCTGGTGGGATATGAGGACTTAACCATCAGCGGGAATCGGGTTTTTTTACGGCGTGACGGGATGGCGCTGAATCTGGGAGCCATTGCGAAGGGCTATGTTTCGGATCGGGTAAAGGATCTGCTCAAGCGCGAGGGCGTAGAGCATGCGGTTATTAATCTGGGCGGCAATGTGGCCGTCATCGGGGGCAAACCGGATGGAACACCTTTTAAAATAGGCGTTCAGGATCCTTTCGGAGAAACCGGCGAAATCATAGGAATGATAGAACTGGAGGACGTAAGCTTAATTTCTTCCGGAAATTACGAACGGTATTTTGAGCAGGACGGTGTCCGCTATCACCACATTCTGGATCCGGACAGCGGCGCACCGGCGGAAGCGGGTCTTTCGGCGGTGACTGTTTTAACGGAGAAGGGAATTGACGGGGACGCCCTTTCTACTTCTGTTTTTCTTTTAGGCGCAGAAAAAGGGCTGGAGCTTGTAAAATCAATAGAGGGGGCGGAGGCCCTGCTGGTAGATGCGGACGGAACTATTACCATGACCGACGGATTAAAGGAAAAATGGACGGCATATGAGTAAACAAAGGAGCAGATGGAAGCTGACAAAATTTGATGTTCTGATTTTTGCGGGGATTATACTGCTGTTTGCCGGATCTTTGTTTTGGACGATTGCCTATTTCGGCGATTCCGCTTTGGGCGCTTACGTTCGGGTCTGCAGTGAAGACGAGCCGGCGGAGCGGTATCCCTTAAGAGAAGACCGGGAAATTCGGATTCAAAGCGCCAACGGAGAAAATGTGCTGCGTATAAAAGACGGACAGGCTTTTATCTCTTATGCGGACTGCCCCGACCAATACTGCGTAGAGCATAAGCCTATCGGCAAGTCGAAGGAATCCATTGTCTGCCTGCCTAATCAGCTGGTCATTACGATTGAAGGCGGGGAAGCCTGGGAGCTGGATGATGTTGCGAACTGAGAAAATCGTTTTATGCGCGGTTCTCACTGCGTTGGCTGCTGTTTTTTCCTATGTGGAGGCGCTGATTCCCTTTTCTTTCGGGATTCCGGGAATAAAGCTGGGGCTGGCTAATGTGGTGATTGTATTTGCGCTGTATTCTTTGGGGTTTCGTTTTGCTTTGCTGATCAGCTGCCTCCGCATCTTGTTGGTGTCAGCGTTGTTTGCCAATATGACCATGGCGCTTTACAGTTTGGCGGGAGCTCTTTTGAGCCTGGCGGTTATGGGCGCACTTCAGCGAACCGGCTTGTTCAGCACAATCGGCGTCAGTGCGGCAGGGGGCGTATTTCATAACATCGGGCAGCTTATTGCAGCCGTGCTGGTCGTGGAAACGGTCAGCTTGTTAGGCTATCTGCCGGTTTTGATTGCGGCGGGCACGGTTACCGGAATTTTGATCGGAATGATAACGGAACTTGCATTCTCGCATACGAATAAAACCGCCGGGCAAGCGCAGAAATAAACTTTGCTTTTCTCGGGAAATATGTTACTATAAGTGTAGGCAAAGAGATAATCCGAGCCGTGTATTCCAAGGTTTTGACTATGAAACGCGGCCGATGGGTGCGTTCGGAAACGGATGCGCCTCCCATTTTGGAAAGGATGTCATAGCAGGTGTAGTTGGAAGGCCTTTCTTGTATTGAAAAATACGAGAAAGGCTTTTTTGCAGAAAAAAGCGATCCTTTTATTGAAGAGGGAATATATGGAAAAAGAATTTACTCATTTTGATGAACGGGGGAACGCCATTATGGTGGATGTTTCCGGAAAAGACGAGACCTCCAGAACCGCAGTGGCTACAGGCGCTATTATCGTCAATGAAGATATTATTTCGGCAATCCGCGGTAATACTATGAAAAAAGGCGATGTTTTAGGCGTTGCCAGAGTGGCGGGAATTATGGCGGTAAAACAGACCGCGTCTTTGATACCCATGTGCCATACGCTTCTGATCAACAAATGTACGGTGGATTTTGAGATTGAAAGCGAAAACTGCTTGATCCGCACATACTGCACGGTAAAGTGCGACGGGAAAACCGGTGTGGAAATGGAAGCCTTAACGGGGGCAACGGTTACGCTGCTGACTATATACGATATGTGCAAAGCAGTCAGTAAGGAGATGGTTTTAACCGATGTGCATCTTGTCAGCAAAACCGGCGGAAAAAGCGGTGATTTTAAATTCGGGGAGAACGCGAGCGAATGATTGACGGAACCGGAAGAAATATAGATTACATCAGAATATCCATTACAGATCGCTGCAACCTTCGCTGTGTGTACTGCATGCCGGAGACGGGCGTGCAGATGACATCCCATAAAGAAATTTTGACGTTTGACGAAATCATTCGGCTGTGCGGTATCTTTGCATCTTTAGGAATAAAAAAAATCAAGCTTACCGGCGGAGAACCTCTGTGCAGGATAGGCGTGGATGATCTGGTGAGGGACTTAAAAGCCGTGCAGGGAGTGGAACAGGTTACATTAACTACCAACGCGGTGGAATTGGACGAGCATCTGCTTCCCTTATACGAAGCGGGGTTGGATGCCATAAATATCAGCATTGATACTGCGGATCCGGCGCTTTACAAGAGGCTTACACGGCGGGATAAGTTCGATGAAGTCATGGCCAATATTAAGATGGCGGCGGAGTTTGGAAAAATTCCTTTGAAAATCAACTGCGTTCCTATGACGGCAGAGCAGAAATTATATGATGTGGCCGAGTTTGCAAGGAATTACAATATCCATGTCCGCTTTATCGAGATGATGCCCATCGGGTTCGGGAAGGAATTTTCCTTTATCAGCCGTGACGCGATTATAGAGCTGTTGGAAGAACGGTTCGGGCCGCTGACGGCAGCGGATGTTTCGCTGGGAAACGGCCCGGCGGAGTATTACAGCATACCGGGCTTTAAAGGGAAGATCGGCTTTATCAGCGCGGTCAGCCATAAATTCTGTCAAACCTGCAACCGGGTTCGCATGACGGCGGAGGGGTATCTGAAAACCTGTCTGCAATACGACAGCGGTGTAAATTTAAAAGCCTGTCTGCGGGCAGGAGGTACGGATGCGGAACTGAAAGAGTTAATTGCAAATGCGATAAATGAAAAACCGCTGTCTCACCACTTCGGAGACGAAGGAGACGGGGACAGCGAAACAAAGATCATGAGTCAGATCGGAGGTTGAGATCTATGGGAAAAGTTATGGCCGTGTGCACCAGCGAGGAAAAGGGTACGCAGAAAACCAACGTACACAGTGTACACATTATTGACGATTTCGGAATCGAGAACGATGCGCACGCAGGGAAATGGCACAGACAGGTCAGCCTGCTGAGCTGGGAAAAAATCCAGGAATTTAAAGACCGGGGGGCGAAGGTAGATGACGGAGCGTTCGGAGAAAATCTGATCATATCCGGATACGATTTTAAATCTCTGCCTATCGGTACAAAATTTAAATGCAACGATGTAGTTCTGGAATTGACACAGATCGGAAAAGAGTGTCATCACGGCTGCGCCATTTTCCAGGCTATGGGGGACTGCATTATGCCCCGAGAAGGCGTATTTACAAAAGTGCTTCACGGAGGCACGATTTCCGAGGGAGACGATTTCGAAATCATAGAAGAGTAGATTTTATGAAGATTGTTCGATACGAAAACCGTATCTGCAACAATAAAATTTTACACACGATGATAAGGAGAAAGAAAAATGAAGAAAGCAAGTAAATTATTAGTTCTGCTTCTGGCTTTAGCCATGGTGTTCTCGTTTGCGGCATGCGGCAGCAGCGACGAAGGTTCTGACAAAGCTGCAGACGAAGGTATCAATCTTGCTATCCTGTATGAGCAGGATGACAGTATGATCAACAACTATTCTTTGATTGCTGTAAATCCCGACGCACCGTTTGCGGACGCTGACGGTAATCCGGTTTCCGATGTTGTGATCAATACCGTGGGTGCGGAAGCTCTGATAAACTGGATGCTGTCCGAAGAAGGGAAAGACCTGATCAGTGAGTACGGATATGAGGAATATAACGAATATCTGTTTTATCTGATCGAAGACGGCCCGTCCTCCGATGCTGAGATTCCCCGGGCCACAGAAGAAACAAAGACCATCCGTATGTCCACTACGACTTCCGTAAATGACAGCGGCCTTCTGGCTTATCTGCTGCCCGCATTTGAAGAGAAGTACGGCTATACCGTAGAAGTTGCTTCCGCAGGCACCGGCAAAGCGATCGCCGCTGCCAAGGACGGCAACGCAGATCTGATTCTTGTTCACGCAAAAGACCAGGAAGAAGCGTTTATCAACGAAGGTTTCGGTTTGAAACTGGATGGGTTTGATACGGAAAGACTGACGTTTATGTATAATTACTTTGTACTGGTAGGTCCGAAGGATGACCCGGCCGGCTGTAAAGATGCTGCAAACGTTAAAGAGGCATTTCAGCTGATCGCCGACGGCGAATATACCTTTGTATCCCGCGGAGACAATTCCGGTACACACACAAAGGAAATCTCTCTGTGGAATGAGGATCTGGGCATTACCGTGGACGCTGAATCCGTAGCAAATTATGAATGGTATCAGTATTCGAATGCAGGAATGGGCGCATGCTTGACCATGGCTGAAGAAAAGGGAGCTTATATTCTCTCCGATAAGGCTACTTTCCTGACATTCCAGGCAAACAAAGGCGTAATGGAATAGAAATCAAGGACTACAGATTATGAAAACAGCTTTGACTCAGGCGATACAACTTATTCTTTCCGGCAATGAACAGCTGGCGGGAATTATAAATGTGACTTTGCAGATGAGTCTGGCCAGTTCACTGATGGCACTCCTTTTCGGAGTGCCATTTGGCGCTTTTCTTGCTATGGCTTCCTTTCGGGGCAAGAAAATCCTTATCGTTTTGAACCGCACGCTGACGGGTCTTCCGCCCGTAGTATGCGGACTTTTGTGTTACATGCTCTTTTGCGGTGTAGGACCTCTTCGAATGCTGTCGCTGCTCTACACGGTAAAGGGTATGATTATTGCGCAGATTATTCTCATAACGCCTATTATCGCCGCTAATGTGGAGACGTTTCTGGCGGGCCTTACGGGGGAAATCAGGGAAACAGCCAAAGGCCTGCGGCTGGGGGTTATGAAAACCTTTTTTTTGACGATGAATGAATGTAAGTACCAAATTGTATCTACTTATCTGTTTGGTTTTTCCAGGGCTATTGCCGAGGTGGGAGCCGTTTCCATGGTAGGCGGCGCGATTGCTTATAAAACCAACGTTATGACTACGGCGATTATGAATTACACGAATATGGGAAACTTTACTCTGGGCGTCGCCCTGGGTATCATCCTGCTGGGCATGAGCCTGATTCTCAATGCCGGAGTCTATTTCATACAGGCGAGGGTGGGCCGATGAAAATATGCGCATTTACAAAGACCTATGAGGGGCGCTGTGTTTTGGAACTGCCGGATATGGAACTGGAATGCGGAAAAATATACGCGGTAATCGGAGCCAATGGAAGCGGGAAATCCACAATGGCTCGCATCTTGGCGGGAACCATTAGGCCGGATCAAAAATGCATGGTGACGGAAGCGGGAGCGGAGATCGGGTATATGCCGCAGAAGAGCTTTCCGTTTCAGATGAGCGTTATAAAAAACCTGCTGGTAGCCTGCGGAGATACGAATGAAAATCGGGAAAAGGCTGCACATTATATAAAAGAGCTGGAGCTGGAAGGACTGGCAAATGAAAAAGCCCACCGGCTCTCGGGAGGAGAAACGGCTCGGATGGCCATTGCCAGGGTTATGATGGAAAACTGCCGTATGCTGATCCTGGACGAGCCTACGGCGGCTATGGATATCAAATCTACTTTAACCGCGGAGGCACTGATAAAAGAGTATCGGGACAGAACGGGGGCGTGTGTGGTTCTGGTTACTCATTCTCTGGCGCAGGCTCTGCGAATTTCGGACAATACCTTGTTTTTGTGCGAAGGGAAACTCTGCGAATTCGGGAAAAGCGAAGATGTAATTCGCCGTCCGCAGAAAGAGGAGACCAGGCGGTTTATTGAATTTTACGGAGTGTAGGGAAACATGAAATTATTTGATGTAGACACTGTTGCACAGGCAAAGAAAAAGCTTGTGGATTTTATTGGAACAGATTTTTTAAAAACGGAAATAATACCGGTGGATTCCGCGCTGGGGATGGTGTGTGCGGAGGAAATTCGATCCCGGATCGATGTGCCCGGATTTCTGCGCTCCACGGTAGACGGATATGCGGTTATAGCAAAAGATACGCAGGGCGCGGGAGAAGGAATTCCTGCTTTCTTAAAAGTTGCGGGAGAGGTTCTTATGGGGCAGCAGGCGGATCGTCCCATTTCTTCCGGCGAGTGTATTTACGTTCCTACAGGCGGTATGCTTCCGCCGGGAGCGGACGCTATGGTTATGGTGGAATACTGCGAGCCTTTCGGAGCAGGCGATGTGGCTGTATACAATGCGGTCAGCGCGGGGAGAAATACCATAGAGCAGGGCGAGGACACCAGATGCGGGGCGGTTATTATAGAAAAGGGAACCGTGATGAAAGCGCAGCATATAGGAGCGATGGCCTCCTGCGGCGTAAATGAAGTGTGTGTATTTAAACCGCTGAGGGTTACCGTTATTTCTACCGGTGATGAAATTCTTTCTCCGAGAGAAGATATTCAGCCGGGAAAAATCTACGATATCAATACCTATTCCATCGCGGCGATGGCGGAAACCTACGGCCATAAAGTCATCGAAAAAGCTGTAGTGCCGGATCAGGAGGATCTTCTTTTTCAGACGTTTCAAAAGGCTATGGCAGAAAGCGATCTGGTCTGCATTTCCGGCGGCAGTTCCCAGGGGAAAAAAGATATGACAGGCCGCCTGATTGACCAATTGGCCAGCCCCGGTGTATTTACCCACGGTTTGGCTTTAAAGCCGGGGAAACCTACTATTTTGGGATATGATGAAAGCAGCAGCACTTTATTGTGCGGACTTCCCGGTCATCCCGCAGCGGCCGTTATGGTTTTTGAATTAATCGTTATGGATGCGCTGGCGCAGCTGCAAGGGCGCCGGGAACCCATATATGTATATGCGGATATGGAAATGAACCTGGGATGCGACGCGGGGAAAACCAACTGCATTATGGTGAAGCTTCTTCCTGAGAAAGGGGGGTATACGGCACGGCCGATTCTGGGGAAATCCGGATTGATCTCCGTTTTGACGGAGGCGGACGGTTATATCGTGACAGAACACAACCTGGAGGGAATAAAAGCAGGCGAAACGGTAAAGGTGCGCTTGTTTAGATAGGAGAGAACAGCTATGGCAAAAAGAAATTTATACTTGTCCAATACGCCTATCGACGAAGCCAGAGAAAAGTATATGAACGCTCTGGACTTCGGCGCTTTGGTTAAATACGAAACCATTCCGGTAACCGAGGCTCTGGGAAGAATTACCCGCAATGCGGTGTATGCGAAGTATTCTTCGCCCCTGTTTAACGCGGCGGCTATGGACGGCATTGCGGCGGTTTCAAAACGCACGGAGGGAGCGAGAGAAACCGATCCGGTTATTTTAAAGAAGGACGAAGATTTTATCATTGTAGATACGGGAGATCCTGTTCGGCCTCCTTTTGACTGCGTTATTATGGCGGAGGATCTGACGCCCCTGGAAAACGGCGATGTAACGATCTACGCTTCCGCTTCTCCCTGGCAGCATGTGCGGCCCGTAGGGGAGGATATCGTAGCGGGAGAAATGATTTTGCCTTCGGCACACAGGATTCGCCCTATTGATCTGGGCGTGCTTCTTTCCGCAGGCATCCTGGAATTAGAAGTGGTAAAACAGCCTGTAGTGGCGATTTTCCCCACGGGGACGGAGATCATAGAGCCGGAGGAGGAACCGAAAGAGGGCGATATTATCGAAAGCAATTCCAGAATGTTTCAGGGGATGGTGCAGGAGCACGGCGGAATCGGTAAACGGTATCCCCATATTGTTGACGATTATGAACTTATTAGGGAGAAGATAGCCGAGGCTGTAAAAACGCACGATATGGTCATCGTAAACGCGGGCTCCAGCGCGGGAACGGAAGATTTTACCGTGCATGTTTTGCGGGAACTGGGAGAAGTCATCGTACACGGTGTGGCGGTTAAACCGGGAAAGCCTGTTATCCTTGCTGTTGTAGAGGGAAAACCCGTAATCGGCTTGCCCGGCTATCCGGTATCGGCATACATCGCTTTTGAAAATTTTGTGGCTCCTGTTTTAGCGGGCATGACTAAATTCGAGACAGATCAAACGGAATATGTGGACGCAGTGATTTCCCGGCGGCTGGTATCCAGCTTAAAACACAGGGAATATGTGCGGGTAAAAGTAGGGAAAGTAGACGGCCGGTTTGTTGCTGCGCCTCTTGCCAGGGGAGCCGGAGCGGCTATGAGTTTAGTGCGGGCAGACGGATTTTGCATTATAGAACAGAATCAGGAAGGCGTGGAGGCCGGTGAGCAGGTCAAAGTACAGCTTTACCGCAGCAAGCGGGAGATCGAAAATACCCTGGTAGTTATCGGAAGCCACGATATGATACTGGATGTGGCAAGCGATATGATGCCCAACCGATACCGCGATATGTTTGTATCCAGCACACATGTGGGCAGCATGGCCGGGTTGATGGCTCTTGCCAGAGGGGAAACCCACATCTCGCCCTGTCATCTTTTGGATGAAGACACGGGAGAATACAATGTATCGTATGTGAAAAAGCTTTTCCGCGAACCTATGGCGGTTATTAAAGGCGTAGGAAGAATTCAGGGGATCATGGTTAAAAAAGGAAATCCTTTAAATATTCAAGGTGTGGAAGATCTGACCCGCTGTAAATATGTAAACCGGCAGAGAGGAGCGGGAACCCGGGTGCTTTTCGATTATAAGCTCAAATCTGCCGGCATTGATCCAAAAAACATCGACGGTTACGACCGGGAGGCGGCAACGCATATGGCAGCAGCGGCTCTCGTAAAGGGAGACAGTGCCGATGCGGCTATGGGAATCTTTTCCGCAGCCAAGGCTATGGGGCTTGATTTTATCGAGATCGGTTCGGAGGAATATGATTTCGTAATCCGGCAGAAGGATTTGCAGCTGCCGCAGGTAAAGGCCTTTTTGGAGATTATAACCGATCCGGAATTTAAGAAAACGCTTACGGAAATGGGCGGGTACAGCTTTGAACGTACCGGTGAGATTATCTGTGTAGAATAGAAAGTCGGAATGAGGTGGAATTATGAACATTAAAGTCGGAATTATAACTGCGTCTGATAAAGGATATGCGGGAGAACGCAAGGATGAAAGCGGCCCCGAGATTAAGAGAATCGTAGAAGAAAAGGGGTATGAGGTCATCGCTGCGAAGATCTGTTCTGACGATATTGATATGCTTAAAGAAGCTTTAATTGATTTTTCCGATCATGTGGGCTGTGATCTGATTCTTACTACCGGCGGGACAGGTTTTACGCCCAGGGATAATACCCCGGAGGCCACTATGGCGGTAGTAGAGAAACTGACGCCGGGATTCGGAGAAGCTATGCGGGCGGAGAGTATGAAAATAACTCCTCGGGGCATGCTGTCCAGAGCCACATCCGGTATTCGGGGAAGAACGCTGATTATCAACCTTCCCGGCAGCGTAAAAGCAGCCAGGGAATGTTTAAATGCAGTGATTGACGCTTTGGGACACGCTGTAGAAATGATAAACGGCGGCGGTGAATGCGCTTCCAGATTTAACGAAAAGAAGTAGATAAAGATAAAGGGCGGTGGGAAACCACCGCCCTTTTACAGTCTATGAAGTTATATTAGAGTACGCCGTTTTTACGCTGACGCCGGCCAGGCTGCCCACTTTTCCGGAGAGGGCGGAGATGATATCCTGCGGAGCGTCAATGGCGATAGACATAACATAGATATCTTTTTCCCGGTAAGGGATGCCCATTCTCCCTATTATATATTGCCCGTATTCGTGGAGCAGGCTGTTGAGCGTTTCCACGGAAGCGGTATTTTGAACGATAATGCCCATAACGGCTACGCGTGTTTCCATAATGATCTTCCTTTCCGGATGGATTTAAGTCTTTTTTGAATATAAAAATTATTAAAGCGCTTCTTCTGTTACATATACTTTTGGAAGGCGCTGTCCAAAACCGCAAATAACCTCGTAGGTAATTGTGCCGGTTTTTTCTGCAATTTCATCTGCCCAGATGGAATTTTCCCCTTGAGAGCCCATGACGATCGCTTCGTCGTACTGCTTTACGCCGGGAATATCGGTTAAATCCACCATGCATTGATCCATGCAGATGTTTCCTACGATGGGAGCATATTGACCGTGAATCAAAACTCTTCCCGCGCCTGACAGCGCCCGGGGAAGGCCGTCCGCATATCCCAGGGGGAGCGTTCCGATTACGCTGTCCCTCTGCGTTTTGAAATGCGCGCCGTAGCTAACGGAGCAGCCTGCGGGGAGTTTTTTAATGTAGACGATGTTGGTCTTTATGCTCATTACCGGTTTCAGCGGAAAAGAGGGACATGCCATCTCTTGCGAAGGGTAATAGCCATACAGAATAATTCCCGGACGCACAGAACTGAAATAAGCCTGGGGAAAATCCATAATGGCCGCGCTGTTGGCCAGACTTCGGAAGTTCAGCTTTGTTCCTTCCGCTTCGATTTCCGCGCAGAAATCATTGAATTGTTTCAGCTGTTCCAAAGCATAGGTTTTATCTGTATTATCCGCGGTGGCAAGCTGAGAAAAAGCGCCCGCGATATTTACGTTAGGAAGTTGGTTTATTCCTTCGATTTCCGTCATACTGTCCTTGTTTCGTACAAATCCGATCCGCCCCATGCCGGTTTCCAAGGCGATGAGGACATCCACATGTTTTCCGGCTTCTACAGCCCGTTTGGAAAGCACACGGGCATTTGGGTAAGAACTGATTACCGGGGTCAGGTCGTAAGCGATGATCTGGTCGTGGTAAGTATAAGGCGTTAATCCTAAAATAATAATCGGCGCATAAATACCTGCCTTGCGGAGCTCGATTGCTTCCGTCAGCGTTGCTACCGCTAGCCTCTGTACACCGTTTTTCAGAAGGACTCGCGCGGTCTGCACTGCGCCGTGACCGTATGCGTCCGCTTTGACGACGCCGGTGATCTCTGTCTCGCCTACCTTTTCTTTAATCGTATTTAAATTAAATTCCAGATTGGAGAGGTTGATTTCCGCCCATGCCGCTCGTAACGCTTGATCTTCCATATTTTCGGCCTTTCTGTTTCCAAATGATTTTGATTGCAATATTATCCTATCATTATAAATGTTACGAAAAAGGTTTGCAACAGACTTTCAAAAGAAAGCAAAAGATTCAGAAAATTGAACCGGAGGCGGATACGACGTACAAGGTTTCGAAATTTAGAAATAAAAAAGAGTTAAATAAAAAATTATGGTTAAAACATTGACAATTTAAGCTTCTTATAGTAAAATTTCAAAAACTGCAAAGTTTTTAAACGAACGAAAACTATATATTCTCCGATTTCTGATTGACAGTTAACTGCCAGCAGAAACGTTAGGGTCAGGGGAGTGATTTTCTGGCCTGCCGGTGTGCAAAGGAGAGGTTTATTAGCGGGATTCCGTTGTTAGTAAATCTTAACTTTGCATTTTTTATTTATTGACACAATTTAGAAAGGGAGAGTTGAACATCATGAAAAGACTGAAATTCAACAAAGAAAAATGTATCGGATGTGAACTTTGCGCACAGGTTTGCTCTGCAATGCATGAAGGCGTCTATGCTCCTTCCAAGGCAAGAATCGGAATCGAAGCGTATTATGACAAAGGCGGCGCTTTGAAGTATGTTGATTCTTTCTGTATCCTCTGCGGTATCTGCGCTAAGAATTGTCCGACCGAAGCAATTAAGATGACGGACAAAATTACAGTGGATGCGGATCTGTGTGTAGGCTGTGAAGTCTGCGCAGAAAAGTGCCCGAAGCATGTCATCAAAATCCGCGATGAAAAAGCCGTTATCTGCGACACTTGCGACGGAAACCCCATGTGTGTACAGATTTGTCCTCAGGGCGCATTAACGTTTGAGTAGGAAAAAGGAGGCGACTTACATGTACGGTTATAAAAATTGTGTTCTCAGAATTAACATGACGACGAAAGAAGTCAAAAAGGAGCCCCTGAACATGGATTGGGCCGAAATGTACATCGGCCAGAAGGGTCTTTCTATCAAGTATCTGTATGAAGAATTGAAGCCCGGAATCGATCCTCTGGGTCCTGAAAATAAATTGATCTTCATGACCGGCCCCATTACCGGTACCTGCGTTCCCTGCTCCGGTAAGCTGGCGGTAGCCGGTAAGTCTCCCGCTACAGGCACGATTTGTGACTGCTCTATGGGCGGGCATTCTTCCCTGGCTATCAAGTATGCCGGTTATGACGCAATCATCCTGGAAGGTGCAGCAGATAAGCCCTGCTACATCCTGATCGAAGATGATAAAGTAGAAATCAAAGACGCTGCTGAATTGTGGGGCAAAGGTTCTCACGAAACAGAAGCGATTCTGGCTGATATGTACGGCCACGATCACAGCTTTATCACCATCGGCCCCGGCGGCGAAACACTGAGCTGCATGGCTTGTATCAACTCTGACTACTACAGACAGGCAGGCAGAGGCGGCATGGGTGCTGTTATGGGAAGCAAGAAGGTTAAAGGTCTTGCAATCAAGGGCACCGGCTCCGTGGAAATCCCCAACATCAAGGAAGCAACTAAGAGATTTGTGGAGATGGAACGGACCGATACTTCTACAGATGACAACAACTACGTATTTGACGGCGGTACAACTGCATTCCTGGACGCTTGTAACGAAGGCGGTATCCTGCCCAAGAAGAATTTCTCCGATACTACGGATAACATCTCTCTGTATGACGGCAACGTTCTGCTGGAGTACAGAAAGGGTAAGAGAGGTTGCGGAAGCTGCGGTTTAGGCTGCGGTAACTTCCTGAAGATGGGCGATGTTGTATGCGAAGGTCCCGAATATGAATCCATCGCAGTAGCCGGCCCCAACGCAGGCAACACTGACCCCGTTAAGATTGTAGAAGCAAACCAGGTAGCGGACGATATGGGTCTGGATACTATTTCCGCAGGCGACACAATCATCTGGGCTATGGAAATGACCGAAAAGGGCATCCATGACTTCGGTATCCGTTTCGGCGAAATTGATAAATATATCGAATATCTGAAGCTGATGGGCAGAGCAGAAGGCGTTGGCGCTGAACTGGCTATGGGCGTTAAGAAGCTGTCTGAAAAGTATGGCGGCAAGGAATTCGCAATGCATGTAAAGGGGCTGGAATTCCCGCAGTATGAACCTCGTGGGTCCTGGGGCATGTCCTTGGCTTATGCAGTAGCAGACAGAGGCGCATGCCATATGAGAGCGTATGCCGCTAACGAAGAGGTCTTTGCGGCTGCGGTTCCTCCCTACACAGCAGAGGGCAAAGGCGAAATCGTATTTAACCTGGGTCAGTGGAACGCTGTTAAATTCTCCATGTGTGTCTGCGACTTCTGGGCAACTCTGTCCATGGAAACGATGGCGGAAATCATGACGCTGGTAACAGGAAAAGAATGGACAGTAGAGCGCATTGCGGAAACCGGTACGAGAGTATTGAATATCGCAAGAGCGTTTAACCAGAGAGAAGGATTCTCTGCTAAAGACGATAAGGTTCCCAGAAGACTCTTCGACGAAGCTCTGGAAAACGGCCCTGCTGCAGGACAGAAGATTCCGGAAGAAGCGTTTGAAGATATGAAGCAGCAGTATTATGCTATTATGGGTTGGGATTCTGAAGGCAGATTGCCCCAGAGCCTGATCGATACATTATAAGCTATTTATATCGCTTGTATAGAGGAAAGGAATTTTATCGTGGTTATTACCATTATACCAAGAGGCTCGGTTTGGCGTTACTTCGGCCAAAAAGAAAAATTTGAGATCGAAGTCCCTGATGGCTGTACTTGCGCAGAAGCGCTACGATGCGCGGGTTTAGACTGGGAAACATGCCCGAGCTTCGGATTTGTGTCAGTCAACGGGATGAAAGTCCTGATAGACTCTCCCTTACAGGATGGAGACCAGTTAAAGGCGTTTTCCAAAGTTTCAGGCGGTTGAATAGAATCATTCCTAATCATCATAGCAAAAGGCCCCTTTTCAGGGGTCTTTTGCGTCTTTTTCGGTTATTGAAAGCGAACTTTTTCGCTTCGATACTTTTCCTCCCGATGCAAAAATAGTAAAATGAAGTAGTTAAAATGCGTAACACAGGCATTCAAAGGAGGAAGCAAAATGAGTTCGCTGAGAATGGATACAATAGACGAATTAAAAAAAACATTGGATGAGTATTTTGACGGCTGTGCCTGGAAGGATGAAGACATTCCTATCTCCAAGGCGGCAGGGCGCTATCTGGCAGAAGATATTTCCGGAACGGAGGATCTTCCGGGATTTGATCTGACAGCGGCGCAGGTCTGTTATAAAACCGGCCATCGTTTAACTGTGCGGGATATCGGCATTCTGGCTTCCATGGGAAAGTTTATGGTTTCTGTCTGGGCTAAGCCCTATGTAACTGTTCTTACAACAGGGGAAGAATGGGTCAGTGTGCTGGATAAGCCGGGACCGGATCAGATGAGGGATGCCAACAGTTTTATTATGTCTGCTTTGCTGAATGAAAGCGGCGTACAGATCGTGGGCATGAATCTGATTCGGGGAAAGAAGGCGGCAGTAGAAGAAGCGGTTCGAAGTGCAGTAGATCACAGCGATTTTGTGGTGTTGACCATGGGTACCCGTATGGGTGCGGAAGCGGAGATGTCTGAAATCATTCGCGGAATGGGGGAACCCGGCGTGATCGAACATGCTCCGGTTTTGACGGAAGGCGGCGGTGTGATTTTAGGCGCTATTAAGGATGAATTCTGCCATTGCGCAGGCCGTATGCCCGCTTTTGTAGCCTGTCTGCCCGGAAAGCCGGCGGAAGCATTGGAAGCGTATCAGGTGGTCGTCGATTACTTTATTCGGAAATATTATTTCCGAAACCTGTAGAAGAACAGGAGAAAGTACAGAGGACAAGCTCCATGAAAAAACAGTATAAGGATCGATATGCAAGGAATCACAATACGATATCGCAGGAAGAAAATGACCGGCTGAAGGATTTTCGCGTGCTTGTGGCCGGCAGCGGCGGACTGGGCGGTTTTATAATCGAAGAGCTGGGACGTTTGGGAATCGGTCATATTACGGCTGTTGACGGGGATGTTTTTGAGGAAAGCAATTTGAACCGGCAGCTTTTGTCTACAGAGGCTCTGTTGGGAACGCCGAAAGCGGAGGCTGCGGGGATTCGCATGCAGGCAGTCAATTCGGAGGTTGAAGTAATACCGAAAACGATTTTTATTACGGAAGAGAATTGCGAAGAACTGATCGCAGGCCATGATTTAGTAGTGGACGCACTGGATCGTATTTCCGTTCGGCTTTTGCTGGAGGATTGCTGCGAAAAGCAGGGGATTCCGCTGATTCACGGGGCGATCGGCGGTTGGTACGGGCAGGTAACTTCTGTCTTTCCGGGAGACCGGACGCTGCATCAGCTGTATCCTCTGGATGAAAAGACAGGGGAGCCGCTTACCGATAAAGGGGCGGAGACGGAATTAGGAAATCCTTCCTTTACACCTGCCGTAATCGCTTCCATTCAAACAGCGGAAGCGGTGAAAACGCTTCTCGGCAGGGAGGGCGTACTGCGGAAGAAGCTTTTGACTATCGATCTTCTGGAGCAGGAATACGATGTGATTGATTTGTAACCCGGGATGCGGTCTTGTTTCAGACGTGACTTTATGCTAAAATAATTTCTTAACAAGCAGATATTTTATCGTCAGACAAACAGGGGGATATCTTTTATGAAACGTGATCTTGTTGTGGTTTTGGACTTCGGAGGGCAGTACAATCAGCTGATTGCCCGGCGCGTGCGGGAGTGCAGCGTATACTGTGAGGTGCATCCTTATACTATAGATATTGAAAAACTGAGAGCGATGAATCCGAAGGGGATTATCTTTACCGGCGGCCCCAACAGCGTTTATGGAGAAGATTCTCCCCAGTGCCCCATGGAGGTGTATTCTATGGGTGTGCCGGTGCTGGGCATCTGTTACGGAGCGCAGCTTATGGCTTATCAGCTGGGCGGAAAAGTGGAAACAGCTCCGGTCAGCGAATACGGGAAAACCGAAGTGACTGTTGATAAAAATGGGAAATTATTCGGCAATGTGCAGGAGAACATAATCTGCTGGATGAGCCACACCGATTATATTGCGCAGCCGCCGGAGGGATTTAAAGTTACGGCTTCCACTCCTGTCTGTCCGGTAGCCGCGATGGAGGATGCGGACAGGGGCTATTATGCGGTACAGTTTCACCCCGAGGTTCTGCATACCCAGGAAGGCACAAAAATGCTGGAAGCCTTCGTAAAGGATGTGTGCGGCTGTCAGGGTAATTGGAAAATGGATTCTTTTGTAGAAGAGACCGTAAGGGCAATTCGTGAGAGAGTGGGGAACGGCAAAGTTTTGTGCGCCCTTTCCGGCGGTGTGGATTCTTCCGTGGCGGCGGTTCTTTTATCCAAGGCAGTGGGGAAGAATCTGACCTGCGTATTTGTAGATCACGGACTTCTGCGAAAGAACGAAGGCGACGAAGTAGAGGCGGTATTCGGTCCGGAAGGGCACTACGACTTGAACTTTATTCGGGTAAACGCGCAGCAGAGATTTTACGATAAACTGGCAGGCGTAACGGAGCCTGAAAGGAAAAGAAAAATCATAGGCGAAGAATTTATCCGGGTCTTTGAGGAGAAAGCGAAAAAAATCGGCGCGGTGGACTTTTTGGTGCAGGGCACCATTTATCCGGATGTGATTGAGTCCGGTTTGGGTAAGAGCGCTGTGATCAAGAGCCACCACAACGTAGGCGGCTTGCCTGACTGTGTTGATTTTAAAGAAATTATCGAGCCTTTGCGGATGCTGTTTAAAGATGAGGTGCGAAAAGCCGGTCTTGAGCTTGGAATTCCGGATTATCTGGTATTCCGGCAGCCTTTCCCCGGCCCCGGACTGGGAATTCGGATTATCGGCGAGGTAACGGAAGAAAAGGTTAAAATCGTTCAGGATGCGGACTTTATTTACAGAGAAGAGATCGCAAAAGCCGGGCTGGACAGGGATATTAACCAGTACTTTGCGGCGCTGACAAATATGCGTTCCGTAGGCGTTATGGGGGATTTCAGAACTTACGATTACGCTGTTGCGCTGCGGGCTGTGACCACCAGCGACTTTATGACCGCGGAAGCGGCGCAGATTCCCTGGGACGTATTGAATAAAGTTACAAACCGAATCGTAAACGAAGTTAAAGGCGTAAACCGGGTCTTCTATGACTGTACGTCCAAACCGCCGGGGACGATTGAGTTTGAATAACACCAGGGGGTTTTTATACCCTTTTAAAGCCTTGAAATGACTGGGCTTCAGCGATTCACCGGATTGCGGTGATTCTAAAATGATTCTAAAAATTCAGTTCAATATGAGCAGTGACAGATACATCATATAATGTGGTCACTGCTATTTTTTTATTTAGCGGTATGTGTCTTTTGATGTGTAATTATTGAATTTTCAAGAGCTTTATTATACCATGGGCAAAATATAGGCAGAATTACATATAGATGGAATTGCTTTGTCGGGGACCAGTTGGTATAATAGTCTTTAATTATAAATGGTTGAAACAATGCCTGATAGTGTGTATTATTTTTAACCTCGACATAAAAGAAGGAGCCTGAATTGAAAGAAAAACTTACGGTAGAGCAACAAATTCAACACATGAAATCAAAGGGTGTTCAGTTTAATATTGTTTCTGAAGAAGAAGCGATTTCGTATCTTACAAACAATACATACTATTTCAAGATAAAAGCGTATGCTAAGAACTACGACAAGTATAGAACTACTGAAAAAGCAGGGCAATATGTTAATCTTGAGTTTGCATACTTAAAGGATTTGGCAATTATCGATATGCTATTAAGGCACTATATCCTGAAGACTTCTGTGGATCTGGAACATACAATGAAAACAAGATTCCTGAGGGATTTTAATAATTCAGAAGATGATGGGTATCATCTGGTTCAGATGTTTCTAGATGAGAATCCACACATCCTAGATGATATAAAGAGAAAAAAGGAGAACTCATATACAAAGGATCTTTCGAATAAACTGCTTACGGATGGATTTGCAATTTGGAATATAATCGAGTTATTGTCGCTGAAGGATTTTCTCATGTTATATCGGAGATTCAATGAGGAATATCCGAAAGCACGAACCGGTCATGATTTATACTATCCTATGCAGGGCGTACGAAAGCTGAGAAATGCTGCTGCTCACAGCAACTGTCTGATAAATACTTTAAAAAGACCTTATTTCGGACAAGTACGCTATAACAGCAAGGTTGATGCGTTTGTGAAGAAAATAAGCAGTATTGATAAAAAGAGCCGAAGCAGCAACATGTCCAATCAGGTAGTTTATGATTTTGTGACGATGCTTTATCTTGTGGATGAAATAACAGAAAGTATAGGGGTAAAGGAGAAGGCTATCAAAGAAATTCATGACCTGGTTCATGGACGGATGGTTAAGCATGCTGATTACTATAAAAAGGAGAGTGCAATCTGCAGCACCTATAATTTCATCAAAAAAATAGTTGATTTTTTGTATGAGAAAACGTATACTAATAGGGTAATATAAAAACCGTTGCGTTTTAGTCGAGGGGGCATCCGTGCTATCTCGACTTTTTCATTTTTGTAAGCTAGCGGTTGGTTTTGTAATAAATACAGAATGAACATTTTGAAAAATTTTATATAAAAACTTGAATTTTCTTGAATTTTTTAGTGATTGTTGTATAATACAGATACTAATTGGGGTATGCGTTTGCGGATGCATACTTGAGAGAGTCGGAGAAATCCGGCTCTCTTGCGTTATAGGCATAATGTGGTCGAAAAATGGTTGTAAGAAATGAAACGTTTAAGCTGCTATCAACTTCGTTGTGACAGTTTTTTATATAGACGTAAGATTCTCAGTGATTCTAAAATGATTCTAAAAATTCAGTTCAATATGAGCAGTGACAGATACATCATATAATGTGGTCACTGCTCTGTTTTTTTATGATCTGCCCGAAGCGAAGCGAGGCGCGCAGATCAAACGCAACCAGGTGCAGGAGCTATGCTCCGTGGCAGCTGTCTGCGAATGACTTGCCCGAAGCGAAGTAAGGCCCGCAGGAAATCCACAGATTCAGATATATCATGTTTTTCTGCCGGAGGCAAAGGTGCTCCATAGTCAAGTAAGCAGACACAATTTTTAAAGATACTATTCTGAAATCAGACAGCTAAGCCTGATTCCGGAATAGTTCTTCTTTTCGTTAGGGGTCATCAGTCCAAGAGAGCCATGTGGTCCCTTGGAGTTGTAGAGCCCTTCAATATATTCAAATACAGAAAGTTGTAAATCTTGTAAAGAATGATAGGTTCTTCGGTTGATTTCTTCTTTTTTGAATGCCGTTATCACAAGGTTCACATCAGGTTTCCCAGAAATATGCCAGGAAATAATTTTGCGTGAAAATAGATCCATTACAATGCAGAGATAATACCATTTACCAGCGACTTTTACATCAAAAAATCAAAGCAGATGGGAAATATTTTGTCATCGTAAGTCAGTCATCCCTTCAATGACAATTGACAAGAAAAGCAACAAGTGATAATAGAAAATAAAAATGGTATTTGAATAAAAGCTGTAAAAATTTACGTTGAATTTTACAGCTTTTTGTATATACTATAGATAGTAGGAACAATATGAAATCACGGAAGGAGCTGAAAGAATATGGCAAGTATTTTACCAGTATCTGATTTGAGAAATTATAACGAAGTCCTGAAAAACTGTCGCAAAGGTGAACCTGTATATCTTACTAAGAATGGCAGGGGACGGTTTGTTGTGCTTGACATAGAAGATTATGAGCGTGATCGTGCAGAGAAAAAGCTTCTGATGAAGTTGCAGGAAGCTGAAGAAGCAGTGAAAGACGGCGAAGGCTGGCTGAATTTGGATGAACTGAAAGCACTTGTGGGGGAATAAAATGTTAAAATTGCGGATTAATCCGATTGTTGCAAAAGATCTGAAGAATATCCGGGATTACATTGCTGAAGACAGCGAAGAGTATGCTGCAAGGACTATAAAAGAAATTTATGGAAAATTTGAGAATCTTCAGATGTTTCCGGGAATGGGTTCAGATCTTTCAAAGCGAGTCAGCTTTCGGACAGACTATAAATATGCCATATGGGAAGATTACGTGATTATCTACAAGGTAGGAAACGAGTATGTAGAAATCTATTGTGTGATCAATCGATATCAGGATATTACAAGAATTTTTGATTGATAACAGAAATGCATCAAAATGTAATTTTGTGATGATTTTCAGGATCCCATAATTTGTATTTCTCCGTAGTGTCGATGCTATCGAACCACCAATCAATCATTGGAACTGTCACTCCATTCAATTCATGATGAAGCATGATTTCCCATTTCCCATCGGAACACTTCCAATATCCATCCTTGGGGTCAACTTTTATCGCATGATCATAATAAGACTGCATAGAATCAACCTTTTTCTTCTCTGTTTATTACAATTTTCACCATTTTAAC
>JALEJU010000019.1 GCA_022769485.1 Bacillota bacterium | reverse complement strand
GTCAGCAGACGGTAAGATGGTCCACTCATATCCAGAACGTGGGATCGGTATGTCAGCCGGTCGACCAGGGCTGCGACCATACCGTGTTTTTCTGCGTTTCTCATGTGACACCCTGTTTTGTGAGTACTTTCCTGTAATAAGTAAGCATTTTGCTGAATAATGCGTGAAATACCACTGCCAGAGCTATAGATGACAGTAAAACGATTGAACACCACAACAGTTCATTTTGGATATAGATTACCTTGTTTCGGAACATCATTATCGGTAGTCCTTGAACCAAATATAATTCCAAGGATATTGTTCCTAAGAAATACATTTCTCTTTCTAAGTGAATAACCCTGAGCCATCCCAGAGCACAAAACTCCGGGACGGCTTTTACTATGTGCTGCTAGGTTTGACGCTTACCTTGATTGGTGTCCGGCAGTTCCTTTACGTGGGTAGATTTGACGCTTACGTGATTGGGATGGTGCAACAAAAAAGAGAGCGATGCTGACGACATCACTCTCCTGCCAAACCCCATATACGGCGCTCATGTCGCTCCTCAGCGTTGCGCTATCCTCCGATATGGCTAAAAGTACATTCATGATACCAAGTACAGCATAGTCTGTCAATATTCAATCCGAGCGGTGGCACTGCTCAATCCGGGCGATGCCATTGCTCAATTTCAGCGGAACGACCGCTCAATTCCGCCGGTCGAGGTGATCTCGAGGAGCGGTGTACGCAGATATGTTTTCTCATCTATCGTTCTTTTTTCTTCATACAGTGCATCGATCTCATCCAACTTCTCTGCAAATTCCGGAAAAAACTCTGCTAACATTCTCATAACAATTACCTCCCAGCATTTTCAAATAACTTGATTACTTCTTCTAACTGATAATACGTATCAGTACACACAGCAAAACCGTTATCTCAATAACATCGTAAATAAAAAAACTGCAGGCTTCCTGCCCATTTATTTGACAAATCCAGTCCAAAAGCAGCCGGCATGCTTCCAATCAGATCATTAAACCATTTCATACCCGGAAACTGACCCTGTATAAACCCCAAGCCATGTCGCCGCTCCTCTATATTGTTATATTTAGTTTTTTTAAAGGCAGCTTTATAGTTGCCCCTCGGTTTTTTATTCTCTGCAGCGTGCACATTTCTTATAAGTTCTGCTTTCGTCTTCACCGATTGTATATTTCTCTGCCAACGCCCGCAGCTGTTTACCGCCTTCAATAGAAAGAGAATAATACATCCATTTTCCTTCTTTACGCCCATCCACGAGCCCGCTGTCACAAAGCAGCTTCATGTGATGAGATAAAGTCGGCTGAGAAATGTTCAATTCATCCAGTAAAACACATGCACATTTTTCTTCCCCATGCAGCATTTCAAGAATTGCCAGTCGATTTTCATCAGCAAGGGCTTTTATCAGCCTTACTTCATCTTTATAACTCATGCTGTTTCCTCCCGCCATAGTCTCATTATACATAACTCATAGATAGTTGTCAATGTATCAATCTTTGAAGTTCTTATCTTATTACACGGTGGTACCAAAAAGATATTTCCATAAAAATAACCCCCGATTCCAAGGGTTGGAATTCGGGGGATGTCCACACGAATGTGATTGAGCCGGGATAGGCTTTTGCTACGCCGTAAAGCGCCACAGGCTGAAGCCCTGCACTTCTGGCGGCGCACATTCCATCGCTCTGCTCCTTCGGAGCAATCGCAAGGACAAGTGCTGCTATCTCTTTGGTAATCGAGATTAACGCTTTGATAGTTGAAACCCTTAAAAAAAGGGGTTTTCAAAGACATTGTTGCAAGTATGTTGCAAGCCTGAGACCTTTCATATCCGTTCCTAGTGTCGTTTATCTGCCTTTCTCCAAGACTTTTTTCATAATTGCTTGTCGCTTGCTTAATTGCAAGCAATTAGTAAGCAATTCGCGTTTACTGCAATAACCGATATATCTATTGTGATCCAATGGAATACTTCTTATGACTTGCTCACTTGCATCAACAAGTGGGCAAGTCAAGTCTTAAGTATCAAACTTTATGCTAGTAATTATAAAAGTAGAAAATAGCACCACAGTTGCAACTTACTGCAACTTAAACTTCTATGCATAGCTGCCATTAGATAGTTATCCGCTACTCTAAAATTATGCGATTTCAAGAGGTTTTTCGTCTTTCAATGCATTCGCTCAATGATTTTTTAGGATTATTGTAACTTACTGCAAGTTAATGCAAGTTAAATTTATGCCCAATATGGGATGTATTTCATATACCTTGGAGCCGCATTTGGAGCTAACGGCCTAATCAAATCTGCTTCTAGTCTAAACCCTTGGTCTAAAAAGTTCTAAGAAGTTTACATAAAAATGGCTATTTCCTGCCGTTTTTACATTCATCTTAATCTAAAACGTTCTAAACTTAGTCTAAAACGATAATAATTAGATTGACTTTAAACTAAGACTATTTACGATTAGCAAGATACCATTTTGCTGAGTGGCCTTTACCCTCTAAAACAATTAGACCATCCTTCTTCATTGCCTGCAGTAAATTTGTGATCTTTTTTGCCTGTTGCTTTTGATCAAGGCTTTCTGGTAGTGCACCTTTCAGGACTTCCTTGAATTGAGAAACTCCACATCCATCCATCTTCTCTATAGCATTTAATATGAGCTGTTTATATACGTCGTTTGCAAGCCCTTTGTTTTTCACATATTCAGTTTCTTTTCCAACAACATTAGCAATCTTATGTGAAACATAGATATTCGGATATCTGCCTTCAACAAGTTCTAACTTTTTCAATCTGCGAAAGTCATCCTTTGATATAGTTTCTTTTTTCTGCACTTTATCTAGCAGGAACACAGTATTGAGGTCAAGATCTCCATTTGCATGAAGTAACTGTGTATAATTTCTATCTAAAATCTTTCCGTATAATGTAACTTTCACACGATTTATATCTTCTAAGTCGTATGATGGCAGAGGAAAACACTTTTCTTTCTGGATTTGATACATCATAGGAATTCCCATTGAATTTGTATCCTCTCACTACATCTGACGCTTGCCGTTCGATTACTTGCTTACATACATTGTCTTATCTAGACACTTTTTCTGACACTCCTCAAGTTTTTTATCTATTTCCAAATAACGCATATTTTCTATATTGAAATAATCTATTATTTGCTGAATAAAATGCATCATATAGTCAGCTAATGTCAGTATGATAATGTTTGTTTCTTCTGTTCTCGGAGCTATATTCATATAACTTTCATCGCCATCTAATCCGTAATCCCAATCTATCGAACTAACCGATAAATGAACCTCTCCAGAAAACAACCTGTAGATAAAATTATAGTCTGCTGTCATTTCTGCCATATCAGCCCAATCCTTTTGTGTTATACGCTTACCCCTTGCGTCAGTTTGTATGTTTTCACCTAGGTTCAAATGATCTAAGCCTGGCTCCTTGTTATTTATGGCTTTGATTAGTCTATTTCTTTCCCATAATTGCATTTCTATCCACTTATTGTAATTATCAGGATTTTTTATTACAGCAGTCGCTATCATAATTTTATCTAATATTGTCCTAGCTAGAACCTTTGCCTGCTCTTCTAATCCTCTCGAGCAGCACAAAACGGCCGCTTGAAAAGACTTATGAACTTTATTGAATGAGCTAATTATGAATCTGTTGATTATATCTTCTTTATAAACAGTAATTGAACCATATATTTCATACATATATTGATTGATAGCACGGGCAACTTCAAAATCCGGAGAGTAAAGAGTCCCTATCATAGATTGATAATCTCTTTCATCTAAAAATCCGTCGTTATCCAAACAGATTATTACATCATTCTCTTTTGCACTTTTGTAAATCATTTTCCCTAATCAAACGTTAATAAAACCCGTTGTATCCACTAAATCCAAGCATATATACTGCCATAGCAATGGACAAGTCCTCTGTTGCTCCATCGAGATGTTGTGCCCATTCTCTTAACTCAGACGTAACTGTATCTTCAGGAACTCTAACATCATCCATGGTATTAACAACCTTTTCGATAACTTCTGGTAACACCATGCACATTTTATAAAATGCGTCCTCTTCTCCTGTTACTAATTCATAGAACTGATCCATGCTCACACGTCTGATAAGCTTATGCCCAACTTTTTTCTTATCTACAGTAGTTTCCCACTTAATATTTTGAGATCTCTGAGCAATTGCTTCTACAAGAAAACATGCACAGTCATCATCATTGAGCAACTGATTTTGCATCTTTATAAATGTTTTCCCCGCAGAAGCGGAATTCATTGTATTATGTTTATTCTTCATTTCAACATACACAGTACTAACTCTTCCTGCGTCGGGAATCTCTATTCCATTAGTATTTCTGTAGATTACATCCCAGCCTCCGCTCTCGCCGTTTGGCGGAACTTCGCAATTATCAATGTACTGAAAGATTCTCTGATGAAAATATCCAATGTCATTATTGTTAGACTTATCCCTTTGACGAAAGATTTCATTACTGACTATCTCTTCCCAAGTAGAACGATATACTGTCTTATCAAAAATCAGTTTAATTGGATCAATCAGATTTTTATTGAAACGCTTTAAGTCAAAAGAATCCAGCTTTTCGCCATACTTTTCGATGGTCGCCTTAACATGAGTTTCAAAGTCTTTCTCTGTTATAAAGTCTAATGGCCACATTTCAAACACTCCAATCCTTCTTTGATTTTCAATGCAATTTCATAAGCCAAATTCACAGGAACCGCATTGCCGACTTGCTTATACTGTTGACTAATACTTCCACAAAACTCCCATTCATCAGGGAACGTCTGACATCTTGCATTTTCTCTAACTGTAAATGGTCTTGCCTCCAACGGATGACATCTGTCCGTCTGCTTCTGGCTTGGCGATGTAAGAACAGTTAAAGAAGGCTCATCCAAACTTAATCTTCTCAATATTCCCGTTCTTCCACCTTCCATATCCCAGCAGCTCTTCATATACTCTTTAGCTTTATCCTCCGGTATATCTCTCCAATATCCTCCCGGAGGAACTAATTCAAAGATTGATTTCTTGTATTCAGAATAGCTAACGCCCGCACTTTCTGGACAGTCAAGTAAAACATCTCTTAATACTGGTTTATAATCATGAGGCTCTGGAAATTCAAAATGAATTTTATTCACCAAATCATTTCTGATTCCAATAGTAATCAATCTCTCTCTCTTTTGAGGCACTCCATAATCCCAAGCATTCAAAACTTTAATTTGATTTTCTGTAATTGTATAGCCTTCTTGCTCAAAAATATCTAAGATAGTTCTATAAGTTCTTCCTTTATCATGGCTTCTTAAACCTTTTACATTTTCAAAAAGAAATATCTTGGGTTGAAGCTTATTCAAAAACTTAGCATAATGATAAAATAGTGTTCCCCTTGCATCTTCAAGTCCCAGGCGATTTCCTGCATATGAAAAAGACTGGCAAGGAGCTCCGCCCGACAATAAATCCAGTTCTCCTTTTTTTAACGAAAAATATTCTTCTAAGTCTAATTTGGAAATATTCGCTATATCGTCATGTATAACACGCCAATTAGGTCTATTCTGTCTCAATGTATCTGCTGCATCTTTATCAAACTCGATTAATCCAAGAGTTTCAAATCCTGCTTTTTCTACACCTAATGCTAATCCCCCTGCACCAGCAAATAATTCTATTGTGGTTAATTTTTTATTGCGTTTTTCTGCAACAACATCCATCATATCACCAATATTGCAATTAAGGGCTGTACAGATTTTTTCAATACTTTCCAAAGATACAGTTTCTTCTTTTCCTAAGCGAGCTAAAACATTAAAGCTAATTCCTGATGCCTCCTTCAGGTCTGTTCGCTTCATATTCTTTTTATCAAGAATATCCCATAGTTTCTCATAACATACAGCCACTTTATTTCCTCCAAAATAACACATTTCAAATCTAACGATATCGTGAGATTCCTTATATTATACCACATGGAGAACACTTGTTCAATTTTTTATTTTCCATATTCTATTTGCATTCTATTTTTCCAAACAAATTATCTTTCCCACTCCCTGCTCCCACTGCCCGGCATCCTCATTCTTGCAAAATCAAGTGCCTCATAGAACTTATCTTCGCCCGGTTTTGCTTTATCAACTGCGTTATACATTATTAGCTGAGAAACAAATCTGGCTAATGTCATTGCGGCTCTCTGTATTATTCTCATCAGTAAGTCAGTTGCTGTTCCGTGATCCTTTACAGCAGCTTTTATTGGCTCTGTCACCTCAACACGTTTCACTTCTGCCAGTACCGGGATCGGTATTCCTCTTTGAATTGCTGCACTGACTGTCTTATTCCAGTTCATTCTTTGTTTATTGCTTTCTCTTATCTCTTTTGCTTTTGGGTTGTTCTTGCCAATCTTCTTAGTTGGAAGATACGGGCTTTCTTTCTTGAAAACCTGCATACTGTAGCTGCAATCTTTTAACTGCTCATTCATTTTCTCGGCATACATCTGCGTCACTTCTTTTACAAATGACTTGACCTTAAAACCGGGATCTGCAGTATTTTTTTGATACTACACACAAAAACTATGCGACAATGAGAAAAATGAAAATACTTATCTCCAAGCTGTACAAACACGCAATGAAGTTCGATTATATATCCAAAGATTGCAAACAAAAAAAGAGATGCTATCCTGTGTGATGCATCTCATACATTTTATCAATTTGTTGCAAGTTTGTTGCAAGTACATTGCAAGTAAATCAAATTCCAGCGTTTTTCTTTAATTTCCACAAAAGAAAAACCCTTGCAATCGCAAGGGTTTTGAATCTTTGTGAAAGTCGAAAGACTATCTCTTGGAGAACTTTTATTAACGCTTGGAGAACTGGCTTGCTCTTCTCGCTTTTTTGAGGCCGTACTTCTTTCTTTCCTTCATTCTGGGGTCTCTTGTCAGGAACCCTGCAGCTTTCAGTGCGGGTCTCAGCTCTGCATCCGCAACACACAGAGCTCTGGAAATACCGTGGCGCAGAGCGCCGGCCTGACCGGTAAATCCGCCGCCGTTTACAGTTGCGATTACGTCGAATTTTCCTTCAACACCTGCAACCTCAAACGGTCTCTTAACTTCTCTCTTTACGATTTCCATTCCGAAATAATCTTCAAGAGGCTTTTTATTTACGGTGATTGTACCGCTGCCGGGAATCAATCTTACACGAGCAACGGAAGACTTTCTTCTTCCTGTTCCATAATACTGAATTTTTGCCATTTAGATTTCCTCCCTTCTCCTAAAATTCCCAAACTTCGGGCTTCTGTGCCGCATGTTTGTGCTCCGGTCCCGCATAGACCTTCAGCTTCTTATACATCTGTCTGCCAAGCTTGCCCTTAGGCATCATGCCCTTAACCGCATGGCGGATAATTTCTTCGGGCTTCTTAGCCTGCAGTTTTTCAAAAGTGACCTCTCTCAGTCCGCCCGGATATCCGGTATGGTGCTTATAGATCTTTTCCTGTCTCTTCTTGCCGGTTACTTCTACCTTTTCCGCGTTGATGATGATTACATAATCACCGGTATCAACGTGGGGTGTAAAGATCGGCTTTCTCTTGCCTCTGAGAATGGAAGCAGCTTCGGTAGCCAGTCTGCCCAGGGTTTTGCCCTCTGCGTCGATTACATACCATTTTCTTTCTACTTCCTGAGGCTTTGCGATAAATGATTTCATTCTTCGTCTTTCCTCCTTGTCTACTGGGATACCTCTGCTTTCGCAGCGGAATCTGTTTCGGCATAACTATAATAGCTTCGGGCCGCGGACGGATCCCCATCCTGTACCCTTATGAAAAAGCGGCAGGCCGCCTTTGCATCAAAATTAGGACATAATACCCAACAATTATAATTGCTGGACGGATAGATGTCAATCAATTTCGCGGAATTTCAAGCTTTTTTCGGCTTAGATAAGTTCTACTCGATGGAAATTTTTCTTTCCCTTCTTTAAAAGAAGCGCTCCGTCCTGAAACAGATCCAGGGTTACCATCAGCTTCTTATCCGTAACCTTTTCTCCGTTAACGGACAAGCCTCCCTGCTCAATGGTACGGAAGCCGTCGCCGTTGCTTTTTACTAAGCCTACCGTCCGCATCAAAGTAACAATGCCCATGCCTTCGCCCTCAAATTCGGAAACCGGCATCTGTGTGGTAGGCACGTTATTCATATCGCCGCCGCCCGCAAACAATGCCCGAGCCGCCGCCTGTGCTTTTTCCGCTTCTTCTTCCCCGTGAACCAATTTCGTCACTTCGTAAGCCAAAACTTCTTTTGCCTTGTTGATCTCCGCATCTTTTAACGACGATAGGCGGTTGACCTCCTCCATGGGCAGGAATGTAAGCATTCTCAAGCACTTATTTACATCAGCGTCCTCTACATTCCGCCAATATTGATAGAAATCGTAGGGAGAAGTTTTTTCCGGGCTGAGCCAAAGCGCGCCCTTCTGGGTCTTTCCCATTTTCTTTCCTTCGCTGTTGGTCAGCAGCGAGAACGTCATACCGTAAACCTGTTTCTGCAATTCTTTTTTCGTCAGCTGAATGCCGCCCAAAATGTTGGACCACTGGTCGTCGCCGCCGAACTCCATTTTGCAGCCCAGGTCGCGAGCCATAACCATAAAGTCGTATGACTGCATGAGCATATAGTTGAATTCCAGGAAGGATAAGCCCTTTTCCAGACGCTGCTTAAAGCATTCCGCCCGCAGCATGGTGTTCACGGAAAAATGTCTGCCGATATCACGAATAAATTCCACATAATTTAAGGGAAGAATCCATGTGGCGTTATTTACACAAGCCGCTTTTCCATCCTGCGGAAGAGTGGTCTTTCCCGTGCCGTCGTAATGGAAATTCTCATCAAAGTCCAGGAACTTGTCAAAAAGCTTTTTAAACTGGTCACAGTTATGCTGAATGGTTTCCGGCGTCATCATCTGCCGCATATCCGTCCGACCGGAGGGGTCCCCTACCATACCTGTACCGCCGCCGATGAGAACAATAGGCGTATGACCGTACTTCTGCATCCACATCATGATGATGACCTGCATGAAATGACCCACATGCAGGCAGTCCGCCGTGGGGTCGAATCCGATATAAAACCGGATTTTCTCCTTGCCCAACAGCTCCCGAATCTCTTCTTCGTTTGTGGTCTGTTCGACGAATCCCCGTTCTTTTAAAACGTCAAACACATTTGTATATTGACTTACATTATCGCTGATTTTAAACATTTTGTTTCCCCTGTCTATTTTGTTCCGTAGAGGCGGTCGCCTGCGTCGCCCAGCCCGGGAAGGATATAGCAGTTTTCATCCAGGCATTCGTCCTTCGCTGCAATAAAAATATCGATGTCCGGATGATCCCGGTGTACAACCTCGATTCCTTCGGGAGAAGCGATCATACACATAAAGATAATGTTCCGCGCCCCTTTGTCTTTCAGCATCTGAATAGCAGCGCTGGAAGAACCGCCGGTAGCCAGCATAGGATCTAAAACAAACATCTGGCGCTTATCAATATCTTCCGGCAGTTTGCAGTAGTATTCCACCGGTTTCTTCGTTTCGGGATCACGGTAAAGTCCGATGTGCCCCACCTTCGCATTGGGAATCAGGGAAAGAATCCCGTCTACCATACCCAGACCGGCCCGAAGAATAGGAACGATGGCAATATCTTCGCCCTTCAGCATACGAACGGTGGTTTTCTGCAGCGGCGTCTCAATCTCCACTTCTTCAAGAGGCAGATTTCTTGTGGCTTCGTAAGCCATCAGCATGGAAATTTCCTTTACCAGCTCGCGGAAATCCTTTGTCCCGGTCTCTTTATCTCTTAAAATTGCCAGTTTGTGCTGAATCAACGGATGATCAAAAATATATACGTTTCCCATCTTTTGCCTCCACTTTCAATTAGATTGCTTTTTCATTAACCTTAACCACAATCGGGCGCTTTTATTTGCCCATTTCATTTAACATATCCACTCTGCGCTGATGTCTTCCGCCTTCAAATTCATTCTCCAGCCAGATGTCCACCAGCCCAAGAGCTTCTTCTTCCGACAGAACCCGCCCCCCTAAGGCGATAATATTCGCATCGTTATGCTTTCTGCACATCTCGGCCATAAACGGGTTCGTTATTACCGCGCAGCGGATGCCGGGTACTTTGTTGGCGGCGATAGAAATGCCGATGCCGGTTCCGCAGCATACGATTCCCCGTTCCGCCTGTCCGCCTGCTACCGCTTGTCCGCAGGCCTGTCCGAACTTCGGATAATCCACAGAGTCCTCCGAATTCGTCCCCAGATCCAAAATCTCATATCCCTTTTCGATCAAATGCGCTTTCACTGCTTCCTTCAGCTTAAAACCGCCGTGATCGCTGGCTAACGCTAATTTCATATTGCTCTCCTGTCTTTTTTTATATCAGCTGTAACGGCTCAAACATGTGTAATACGGTAGCCCGCAGATTTCAGCATGCGGTTCATCAAAGCAAATCCCCTGGAATCACGGTCGTTCACCGCTCCCGCCAAAATCAAATCCACACCCCGGTCGTCCATATCCCGCAGGCGCGCGAAAAGGTCATGGGCAGCCCGTTCAAATGCATTTTCTTCGAAAAGAATCACACCGACCGCTTTCCCTTCGGCTTCCGCCGCCGCCTTTTTATCCGCGATCGCCTGACGAACCCGTCGGGGATCTCCGGAGAATATCTCCATGGGCGCCTTAGGCGCATAATGCTTATATTTCATACCGGGAGCACGAGGCGCCGGATTCTGTCCTTCTTCGGAACCCGGCTTTTTTAAAATCCCGGGATCAATTTCCGGAATGTAGCCCAAAACAGTTCCCAGTTCTTCCGGCGTTAAGAGTCCCGGTCTTAAAACCACAGCCTTTTCTCCGGTCAAATCCAGTATGGTGGACTCGATCCCGATGCGGCAATCGTTTCCCGTTAAAATAACATCCACCCGGCCGAATAAATCTTGAATCACATGAGCGCCCGCAGTAGGGCTGGGCCTTCCGGATAAATTGGCGCTGGGCGCAGCAACCGGTACGCCGGCTCTCCGGATCAATTCCAAAGCCGCGGCATCCTGCGGCATCCGTACAGCCACGGTGTTCAGGCCGCCGGTGGTAACATCCGGTACGCATTTCTGCTTCGGTAAAATCATAGTCAAAGGTCCCGGCCAAAAAGCCTCTGCAAGAGCCAGAGCAACTTCCATCTGCCCCGAGGCCAGCTTTTCCAGCTGGGAAATATCCGCAATGTGTACGATCAGCGGATTATCCGAAGGCCTCCCCTTTGCCAGATAAATATCCGCCGCCGCCGCCGGATTCATGGCGTTGGCACCCAAACCGTATACCGTTTCGGTAGGAAACGCCACAAGGCCGCCCTCCGCCAGAATCTTTCCCGCCACATCGATATTCCGCAGCGCTTCTTCATTCAGTTCCGCAACATCATATACCTGAGTTCTCATCTCTAGAAATTCTTCATTTTTTCTGCCTGGTCGCTGGTAATCAGTCCGTCAATCACTTCATCCAGATCCCCGTCCAGGAACGCGTCTAACTTGTACAAAGTCAGCCCGATGCGGTGGTCGGAAATTCGTCCCTGAGGGAAATTGTACGTCCGAATCCGCTCGCTTCGATCGCCGCTCCCTACCTGATTCTTTCTCTGCTCGGAAATTTCCTTATTCTGCTCCTGCAATTTTAAATCGTACAAGCGGGCGCGCAGCACCTTAAATGCTTTTTCCTTGTTTTTCAGCTGGGATTTTTCATCCTGACATGTTACCACCAGCCCCGTAGGCTCGTGAGTCAAACGAACCGCGGAATCGGTAGTATTTACGCACTGTCCGCCGTTTCCGGACGCCCGGTATACGTCCACCCGCACATCATTAGGATTCAAATCCACTTCTACGTCGTCGATTTCCGGCAGCACCGCTACCGTAGCAGCCGAAGTGTGGATTCGGCCGCTGGATTCCGTTTCCGGAACCCGCTGTACTCTGTGCACGCCGCTCTCATATTTTAAACGGGAATAAGCTCCGCGCCCCTTGATTAGAATTACCGCTTCTTTCACGCCGCCGATGCCGGTTTCGTTCATGTCCATCATGTCGACTTTCCAGCCCCGGCGTTCCGCATAGCGCATATACATACGGAGCAGATCGCCGCCGAACAGAGCCGCTTCGTCGCCGCCGGTTCCCGCTCTGATTTCCAGGATAACATTCTTGTCATCGTTAGGATCTTTGGGCAGCAATAAGATGCGCAGTTCCTGAGTCAGCTCTTCCATTTTGCTTTCCAATTCGGATAATTCCATTTTTGCGATTTCCCGCAATTCTTCATCCAGGCCGCTCTCCCCCAGCATCTCTTTCGTATCTGCTAAGCTGTCCTTAACCTTCTTGTATTCTTTATACTTGTGTACGATGGGTTCCATCTCCCCCATGTCCTTGGCATATTTCTGCCAGACAGGTTGATTGGCGATGATTTCCGGGTCCGAAACTTTCAGACTCAGCTCCTCATATTTTCCCTCGATAAAATCCAATTTGTCGTACATTTCTCATACTCTCCGTTTTATATTAAAATTTATTAAACTTTACAAATAATGGCCAACGGCCGTTTCCACAAAACCGCCGACCGCAATAAGCTCATAATCATTTTATTTTAACACAATTTCTATATGAAGCGAACTTCTTTTTGGTTTTTTGCACGAAAAAAAGCCGGAAATATTACATTTCCGGCTTTCGCTTTCTTTCCTATTCCAAGTTGAACTTTTTCTTGAACTTTTCAACACGTCCACCGCGGTTGATGAACTTCTGCTGTCCGGTAAAGAACGGATGACAGGCCGAGCAAACGTCCAGTCTCATTTCTTCTTTTACAGATTTTGTCATGAATTCGTTTCCGCAAGCGCAAGTCACTTTGCAATCCACATAATTGGGATGGATTCCTTCCTTCATTTGTTTCACCTCTTCCATATAGAATCTATCTGATTGAAGAACTCATATCCGACTTGCGCCGGTAAGTTCCTATATTTATCTCGCTGAAACAACGAGCTATAAATCATATCTATCTAAATCGACAGCTATTATATGTTAGCACAACTGCTATTTTGATGCAAGCACTTTTTTAAAACTTCTCTTGGACGGGACGCAGAATACACACCCGGTCTTTTCCGTTCAAGTCCCTGCGAATCTCCGCCGGCTGCCAGAATTCATCTTCTCCTGCCATGGAGATAAGCGCCTCTCCCTGATTGTGCCCGATTTCCAAAAGCAAAGCTCCTCCCGGTTTCAAATACGCCCGGGATTCGGGAAGAATGCGGCTGTAAAAGTCCAGCCCCTGCGTGCCTCCGTCCAGCGCCAAAACAGGCTCATGATCCTTTACTTCCCTTTGTAATGTAGGAATTACGGCACTGGGTATGTAGGGGGGATTGCTGACGATCAAATCAAAACGCTTTTTCCCCCGCCCCTTTCTGTCCTTGGGGAATGGCTCAAACAGGTCGCCCTGTACAAAACACAGCTTCTCCGCGCCGTTTCGCCCGGCGTTTTCCCGGGCAACGGAAAGCGCTTCCTTGCTGATATCCGAGGCGGTTATTTTCGTTTTTATACGGAACCGCTCCGCCTGTTTATACAAGCTGATACCCACTGCCCCGCTGCCGGTGCACAAATCCAGTATCTCAAACCCGCCCAAAGGCGCTTTTCGGTTTACCAGTTCTTCCAGCGCCGACTCCACCAGAAGCTCTGTGTCCTGCCGCGGAATCAATACGCTTTCATTCACCTTAAATTCCAGTCCCATAAATTCCTGCACGCCCGTAATATATTGAAGGGGAACGCCGGAAGCACGCCGATCGCACAATTCTAAAAATCCCTGGCAGTGCCGGTCTTCCATTTCATCCCCGTAATGCAGGAATAAGTAACTTCGGTCTTTTTGCAGATAGTAGCACAGCAGCAGCTCCGCGTCCAATTTCGGGTCAGAGCAGCCTTCCAATTCAAAGCGCTGTTCCGCCATCTGCAGCAAATCTCTAATCAGCAAGCTCATACAATTCTCCGCTCATGTCCGTTTCACCGGTAAATTCCCTGGGGCCATCCGTATTCAGCACCGCCTTCATCGCCGCAATCGCCACCTCAAGCTGACTGTCATCCGGCTGCATGGTGGACAGCTTCTGCATGGCCAGTCCGGGAAGGCTTAAAATTTTCACAATCCAGGATTCACTGCTCCCCGCCCAGCGCAGCAGTTCAAACGAAACTCCCGCAATAACCGGAATCAGCAGCAGCCGGGAAACCACGCGAGCCACTAAGTTCGGCCAGCCTAAAAGGGAAAATAAAAGCAGACTGATAATAAATACAAACATCAGAAAACTGGTTCCGCACCGGGGGTGCAGAGTAGGAAAGTCCCGACAGTTAGCCGGAGTTAATTCCAACCCGTTCTCAAAACAGTGAATGGTTTTATGCTCTGCCCCGTGATAACGGAATACCGTTTGAATGTCCTTCATTTTGGAAATCAGCCACACATAGATGACAAACAACAGAATGCGAAAGACACCTTCCACTAAATTCAATACCACTTCGTTGGAAATCAAGCCGCCCAGTAAATCCACCGCGAAAGTAGGCCCGATAATAAAAATACCTACCGTAAACAGCAGCGAAATAAAAACAGAAAAATAAATCATCAGGTTAAAGGCTGCCTTTTCCCCGAATTTATCGTTTAACCAAAGGGTAAGCTTATCATCCTCGTATACTTTATTGCCTTCCTCATCCTCCGCGTCTTCCAATACTTCCGCCGAATAGAGCAAGGTCTTTGTCCCCTCCACCAGTGCGTCTATAAAAACAAATACGCCTCGAAGAAACGGAATTTTTCTTATTTTAGAAGGGGTCGGAAGGGGCTTGATCCGAATATGAATCCTGCCGTTGGGTTTACGAATAGCCACTGCGGTTCGATCCGCACCCTTCATCATAATCCCCTCTAAAACGGCTTGACCGCCCACCTTCGTAGGGCAGGCCCCTTTAATAAATATCTTGTTTAAATCCATTATTCCAATCTCGTTTTCTTAATTACCTGAATAAAATCCTGGTTGCTGCGGGTGTGCGCCAGATTATCGATTACCGTTTCTGTAACCTCCTGTACACTGCCATTGGCCAGTGCCCTGCGCAGCAGCCAAACCGCCTCCAGCTCCTCCTGGTTCATCAGCAGGTCTTCCCGCCGCGTTCCCGATTTATTCAAATTCATGGCGGGGAAAATACGCTTTTCCGAAAGCTTTCGGTCTAAGTGGAGTTCCATATTCCCCGTACCCTTAAATTCCTCAAATATTACGTCATCCATACGGCTTCCCGTTTCTACTAAAGCTGTAGCAAGAATGGTAATGCTTCCGCCTTCCTCCAGCTTACGAGCCGCTCCGAAGAATTTTTTCGGTTTATAGAGCGCTCCGGGATCCAGGCCGCCGGAAAGAGTGCGCCCCGAGGGAGGCTCTACCAGATTATAAGCCCTGGCAAGACGGGTAATGCTGTCCAGCAGGATCACCGTATCTTTTCCGTGCTCAGCCAGCCGCTGCGCTCTGGCCAGCACCATTTCCGCTACTTTTATATGGTGTGCAGGCTGTTCGTCAAAGGTAGAATAGATTACTTCGCCTTTGATGGAACGCTGCATATCCGTAACTTCCTCCGGCCGTTCGTCTACCAGAAGTACGATCAATTCCACCTCCGGATACGACCGTTCGATCGCTGCGGCGATCTTTTTTAAAAGCACGGTTTTCCCCGCTTTGGGAGGCGCTACGATCAGACCCCGCTGCCCTTTCCCGATGGGCGCCACAATATCGATCAGCCGCATAGAAAGATCCGAAGAGCTTCCTTCCAGCCGCAGCCGTTCATTGGGAAACACAGGCGTCAAATCCTCAAAGTCCTTCCTTCTCCGCGCCGCGCCCGGTTCATCCCCGTTTACATCCTTCACATACAAAAGAGCGCCGTATTTATTTCCCGCTCCCGGCTGCCTGGCAATTCCCCGAACCCGGTCTCCCGTTTTTAAATTAAAACGCCGGATCTGGGGGGGAGAAACGTAGACATCCTGTTCGCTGGGCAGGAAATTATCAAACCGAAGGAATCCGAACCCTTCTTCCATCAATTCCAAAATGCCCACTACCTCCGGCCGCTCTTCCGTGGGCATATATTCTTTTTTCGCAGGAACCGCCGCTTTTTTTTCTTCTTCCGAATCCGTTTCTCTCTTTTCGGCAGCTGCAAGCTTTCCCTCTCCGAAGAGGGGCTCCGCCGCCTTCTGCTCCGACAAAACCTCCGGCTCAGTCGGCTCAATCGATTCTCCTTTCGATTCTGTCTCCGAAATTTGCTCCGTTTCAGCCGAAGGTTCCTCTTGCGAAGAATTCGTCTGCGCAAACTTTAAAATTGCTTCACGCAGTTCTGCTTTTCGAAGCGCTTGATAATCCGGAATCCTTAAAGCTGCTGCAATTTCCCGCAGCTCCGCAATCTTTTTTCCTTTCAGTACGCTCTCTTCCGCACTTATTGCCATAAAACGACCTACCTCACGTTAAATTTACACCTGCGCATAATCAGGCTTTTTATTCATATTATGAATTGCTTCGATAAACCGGATGGTACCGGTCTCTCCCCGCATTACCACTGTATGCGTTTTCACGATCCGATTGGACAGGAAACGAACCCCCCGAACCATATCGCCGTCACTGACGCCGGTTGCCACAAAGAAAACAGAATCGCCCCGCACTAAATCATCCAGCGTCAAGATTTTGTCAAAATCTTCATGGAACCCTTTGGATTCCGGAGTCATTTTATAACGGGACAATCTCGCCTGCATTCCGCCATCCAGGCATTTTAATGCCGCAGCTGCCAAAACTCCCTCCGGAGCTCCTCCGATGCCGATCATAATATCGATACCGCTATCCTCCATACAGGTAGAAATAGCTGCGCCAACGTCCCCATCCCGGAACAGTTTAATGCGGCAGCCCAATTCACGGCACTGGCGCACGTAACCGTCGTGCCGTTCTCTTTCCTGAATTGTAACCGTCAGCTCCTCGATAGGCTTCTGCAGGGCTTCCGCCACCCCCAGTAAGTTTTCTTTCAGCGGCTTGGATAAGTCAATTACATCCTTGGCCTTCGGACCAACCGCGATTTTCTCCATGTAAAATACATCTGTATGGAACAGTGCGCCTTTGGGAGCAACCGCCATAACGGAAATCGCATTGGCAAGCCCTTTAGCGGTAGAAGTTGTTCCGTCCAAAGGATCCACTGCAATGTCCACCGCAACCGCGTCTTCGGAAGCCTGGCCGATCTGTTCGCCGATATAAAGCATGGGCGCCTCGTCCTTTTCACCTTCGCCGATTACCACAGTACCGTCGATATCCACCGTATCGAACATACGGCGCATGCCGTTTACCGCCGCCTGATCCGCCGCGTTCTTATTCCCCCGGCCCAGCCATTTTGCGCTTTCAATTGCCGCTACTTCCGTTACTCTTGCCAAATTCAGCCCAAGATCTCTTCCTATCCGGTTCATTCCCTGCTCCTCCTATATCTATGACATCTGCGTTGCTGTTTAGTATCTATTCTTTTGCGTCCGTTCCTTCTTCAGCCGGAGCTTCGATGGAGTAAATGGTTCGAATCATTTCTTCAATGCCGGCATTATCCGGATAAACATACCAAGGCGCTTCATTTTCATAAGTGGCCGGCATTAAATAGGTTTCCATGGAATCAGCGTCCATGCCTGCCGCTTTCGCCGCCATTTTAAGAGTCATATCCAAAGTAATATCCGATTCTACATTTTTAAAGATGGTTTTGGCTACCTTGGGAAGTTCAAAACCCAGCATCTGCCGGAAAGCGGACTTCATAAATTCCTGCTGCGCTTTTACTCTTCCGATATCGCCTTCGCTGTATCCTTTTCGATAGCGCAGGAATTGAACTGCATGTTCACCGTCCAACACCTGTTCTCCCGCAGGAATATTGATATACAGCGGCGGTTTATCCGTAGGGTCGCTGTATTTCATGGGAAATTCAATGTACATGGGAACACCGCCCATAGAATCTACAATTTTTTCAATTCCCTCGTAATCTACAATAACATAGTAATGCAGGGGCATTCCCAGCAAAATCTCACTTACGGCTCTGGCCGTATTAATAGCATGCCCTCTGTACGCTGCGTTGATCTTGCGCTCCGCAGCTCCTTCATACCCGTCCCTGTGATAATAGGTATCCCTGGGTACGGAAATCAAATCCAGGTGTCTCGCGTCCGTGTCAAAACTGCCTACCATAATAGTATCTGTCAATCCATCGTTGACACCTAAAAGCAGAATATTGATTCGGTTTTTATCCTGAAACGCCTCGTAGAATTCGCTGTCCGCATCCACCAGAAATTCCAGATCATCCATCAGATTTTCTTCCGTTTCCCCAAACAGCTGGATTTCCCCCGTCTTGTGCACCAATGTGCCAATGCCCATAGAAGCTGCCAAGAAAATAACAAAGGAAATACCGAAGTAAACAGCAAAGCTTTTTCCCTTGCTTTCCTTCCCTTTTTTCATCATTTATTCTCCTTATTCTGTTTCGTCGTCTGCTCCGATCATATAGATTTCCGTCAGCATGTCTTTAATCTTTTCTTCATCCGGAAAATAGAAGGAAAGTCCCTCTGTCCGGGCTTCCCCCGGAATAATGTAAGTTTCGATATCCGCCTGTTCCAAGCCTGCCGCTTTCGCCGCAATTTTTAACGCCATGGACAAATTTAAGTCGGAATCGACCTCTTTTAATACGGTCTTTACAACTTTCGGAAAACCAAGTCCTAAAGATTCCCGAAATGCCGATTTCATAAATTCCTGCTGCGCTTTGACACGTCCGATATCCCCTTCGGGATACCCCGGATGACCCGGGTCTCCCTTGCGGAACCGCAGAAACTGCACTACATTTTCGCTTGTGATAAGCGTATCTCCTTCCGGAATATCGATGCTCAAAGGAGGCTTGTCCGTAGGATCGTGATAATACATGTGGAAAGGTATCGTTACCGGTACTCCGCCGATGGTATCCACGATATTTTTTACTCCATCGTAATCTACAACAACGTAGTAATGGATGGGCATGCCCTGAAGAACCGTACTGACTGCTTCCGCGGTGCCCACGGCGCCCCCGCCCTTTGAGCTGTGATAGATGGAGTTGATTTTTTTTGCCCCCAGACCGCTGACCCCCGGCCGTTCATAATACGTATCCCTGGGAACGGAAATCACATCCACATGCTGATGCTTCATATCATAGCTGCCCAGCATAATGGTATCCGTCATTCCGGTATTAACGCCCAGCAGAAGGACATTAACCCGCTGCGAATCCTGGAACGCTTCAAAGAACGGGCTGTTGGGATCCACCAGCGTATCCATCTGTTCCATCAAATCTTCTTCTCCGCTGAACAAACGCATATTTCCGATCTTATCCAGCGCATACCCCGCCGGAACCATTATAATCAGAAACAGGACAAACCAAAAGACAAACATCTTGCCAAACAATTTCTTTTTCTTTGCTTCGTTTCGTTTCTCTCTCCCCATTTTCTATTTAACCCTATTTATCTCCTTTTCTTCTTACAATCCCAATTACTAACTCAACTTCGTCTATTTTAAATAATTTTAATACAATAAGATACGCCGCGCCGGCAGCTGCCACGGCAGCCCCCAAATTCAAAATCAGAGGAAGCCCCGAGGTCAAACAATACACAGGCCACGATATGCCCACAGCGACAGCCGCCGAAATTACGATCCAAACGATCTTCATCTTTGAACGCACCAGAGAAATCTGAGGATATTTTCTGTGAAAATTTCCCCACAGCAAAAGAGTATTTACCAAAGCAGCAATACTGGTAGCCAAAGCCAGCCCGCGATGCCCCAGCCATCCTATGAACAGCAGATTGCATCCGATATTTACTATAACGCCTAAGATGGCATATACCACCGGCGTTTTCATGTCGTGCATGGCATAATACGCCCGCGTCAAATAATTGGTTAACGCAATGAATACTAAGCCTAATGAATAATAGAAGAAGGCAGGAGCCGTTAAAGAAGTTGCCGCTTCGTTAAATGCCCCTCGCTCATAGATAATCCGGATAATCGGTTCGCTGTACAAAAGCGCTCCCAAACTGCAGGGCAGCGCAATGAGCAGCGTAACGTTCAAACCCTTACTGACCATATCGCTGAAATGATCGTATTCCAGAAGAGAATTTGCCTGTGTCAAGCGGGGATAAATCATAGTTACTACGATAGCCGTTGTTAACCCGATAATGGTATTGACGATAGTATTCCCGTAACTTAAAGCGGTTACACAGCCTTCCGAAAGTCCGGAAGCCAAATTTTTGTCCACAAATAAATTAATCTGGTTGGCACAGCTTCCGATAAATACAGGCAAAGCCAAAACCATAATTTCCTTTGCGCTGTTTCCGGGGTGCGCCGCCGGTTTAAAAGGAAATCCCTTATGTTTCGCCAAAACCGCCGTTGCCATAGCCTTCATGCCGTATCCCGCCAAAAGTCCGAACGCCAGCAGATAATAGCTGTATTTCGCCGCTAAGATAATAAAGATAATTACACCGGCGCTCTGCAGATATCCGATTATAATTTGCGGAAGAAATACTTTTTTATACTGCAGAAAGGCTTCCATCAATGCGGAAAGCGAGATAAATAAAATATATGTAAAAGTAACTTTCACATAAAAAACGGTCAGATCTTTTACAAATCCACTGTATCCGGGGGCGCAGAGCGACACGATCGGTTTCGATAAAAAGAAACCGATAAGCATCGAACAGCCCGAAATAATCAACATCAGGGAAAGCACTTCCCGGGTAAACCTGCGGGCAGATTCCTCACCTTCCAGTTCTATCTTTTTCGAAAAGGTAGGCATGTATGCCAAAGCAACGGCGCTGAATACGCCGCCGAAAATCATAGTGGGAATATTCGTCGCCATAAAATAAGCGTCCGTTATATCGCCCACGCCGAAATAGCCGGCCAGCACCATTTCCCTGACAAATCCTAAAACCTTTGACAACAATGTCAGAACGGCCATAAACAAAGCCGTTCGTGCCACTCTTTCCATAAACCGAGCCTCTTATCTTGCGGAAGAAGTGCTGAATGTTCCCGCTCCTACCGCATACTTATAATTATAAACTGCCAAATTATAGTCCGCAACGGCTGCCTCCAGCTCTGTCTCACACTGGTTTACATAGAGCTGCGCCTGCTGCAAGTCGGACATGGTGCCGGTTCCCGCATTATAACTTACTAAAGAAATCCGATACGTTTCTTTTGCCAAATTCAAAGCATTTTCCGCGGAAGCTATGCTGGTTTCTCCGTTTGTGATCGACCGGTAATTGGATCGAATGGTCATCTCAATTCCCTTCATACCGTCTTTTAAATTTTTCTCCGCTTCCAGCAGCCCGATTTCCGCAATGCGATAGGTGGCGGAATCCTTCGGATAAGTAGACGCTTTGGACTTCAACTCCCATTCCGCTTCCTGCAATGCGTAACGAAGCTGATATGCCATCAGCTGATTGGTTTTTCCGGCTTCGATGTCCTGCAGCAAATTCATCTGGGGCGCGTCGATTTTTTCCAGCTTATCGGTCAAAGTTACGTCCCGCATAACATCGTAACCCATAGTGATATTAAAGGCCATACGCAGCGCCGCCAGACCGCTTTCCGCCTGCTCTACGCCTACAGCAGCAGTCTTGACATTGCCTTCCGCCGTAGTAACATCTGCCTTTGCCGCTGTACCGGCCTTATATTTCTTCTGCGCATTTTCTAAAATGGTCTGCTTTGCCTGAAGGTTTTCCCTGGCAATGCGCAGAGTATTCTCCATTTTAACTACGCTGAAGTAGGCACTAACCGCGTCGTATTCCAATTTATTTATTTCCGCTTCATATTGAATCGGCGCAATACCGGTCAAATACTCCCGGTACCGCTGCAGCGCCTTAGCGTCATATGTTTTCGGAACACTTCCGCCGTTATATTCTTTCAGCGCCTTTAGGGTTTCCGTCTGCAATTTAGCTGCCGCTTCATTATTCTTTTTATTCAAAACTGCGGTTTCATAACCGGAGCCGCCGGAAGTAATGGCCTGAACTGCTTCTTCCAAAGATAATTCGATGGGTTCCGTCCCGGAATCTTTCGGATCGTTCCGATTTGGATCTTCCTTCAACTCCGTATAAACTGCACGATAGAGCATCAAAGCAAAATCTCCCCTGGACGCAGACTGAGAACCGGCGTTTTTTCCGGGAAGTCCCCGGGTAATCCCCAAAGCGTCTGCTTTGTTCCGATAATTATCAGGCCAGGTTCCTGTCAATTGGTCGGCAGTATAGCCTAAAGAAGCCACGAGAATCTTTGCGGCTTCATTATAACTGATTTCCCGATCCGGGCGGAACGTGCCGTCCTCATATCCATTCAAAACGCCTTCTGCGGCTACTGCGGCAACCGGTTCATATGCCCAATGCGCTTCCATATCAGTAAACGTATTTTTTTGATTTTCTTCCAAAACAATATGCTTTGCGGCGGCGAACATCTTTGCCGCTTCCGCTCTGGTCACTTTATTCTGCGGCCGAAACGTGCCGTCCGGATACCCGCTGACTACGTTTTCCGCAATCAGCTTTGTAACTGCTTCTTCATATTTTGTCCCCGCAATATCCGAACATACTGCCACAGCCGATGTCTTCTCGGCCGCAAGCGCATCTGCCGGTTCATTTCCCGCAAAAGCAGTGGATAAGCTGCCGAAGATTAACGCAGAACTCACTGCGAAAGCAACTGCTTTTCTCATGGTTTTCCCCTCTCTTTTCCTTCTTGATCCCAATATGTAATCATATACTATCTGACCACTTCCCATCCTAATATAATATCCCATTTTTACCTACTGCGCAAGCTATGTTCGCAACAAAATAGGGGCGGCTTTTTTACAAGCCGCCCCCACAAATCAACACCGGTTTTCAGTCTCTGTCATCGATAATAATAACGTTAGCTTCTTCGTTTTTATCCTTGGTAACATCATAAAGCCGAACCTTGGTATTCTTTCTTACATCGGACAGCTTTGCCGGCTCGTACTCAAATTCGCCGTCATTCTCCACCAGTTTGTATACCACCGCTTTTTCGGCCAAATCAACAGAAGCGGAAACACCCGCTTCGGATTTAAACAAAAATCCGGCGGCGTCTGCCTCATACACTTTTACAAAGCCGTTTACGTCGGTCATGTTTGCCGGCGTCAATTCCACGAAAGTTTTTACCCAAGAGTAAGCATCCGGATCTGCCGCAACCTGCTCCGCGGTAGCAACATTGCTGATCTCTCCTTTGCGCAGGCGAAGCGCATACAGGGTTCCGTCCGGTTCCGCGGTTCCTTTTAAGGCTTCTAAAGCGCTGTTTCCCGCGTTATCGTATGCAGGGATGGTATAATAGTTTTTCCCCAAAAGAAAATCAACGCCGTTTACCGAGTTTTCATCCTTATTGCTCACACCGCAAAACTCGTTGATTACACCGTATAAACATCCATAGTTCTCTAAATTAAGTTTTTCGTCCGGCGTAATCGGTTTTTCCGGTTCTTCAGGCTGCTGAGCCTTATACAGCGCATTGTAAATCATACGCGCAGTTTCTCCCCGAAGAGCCGATCCCGCAGGATCTTCCGTCTCGGGTAAATCTGCCGTAATTTTTAACTCCGCCGCTTTGTTCATGTAGTTGTCCGGCCAGGTTCCTCCCAGCTGATCTTCCGTATACCCTTTCGCAGCCACAAGAATCTTTGCCATCTCATAATAAGTAACTGTTTGCTCCGGGCGGAAGGTCTTATCCGGATAACCGTTTAAAATACCTGCATTTGCAGCAGTCTGGACATAAGATTCAGCCCAGTGCCCTTTTATATCCGTAAAAACAGGCGTCTCTCCGGCAGCCGTCTGCTTTTCTCCGGTTGCCAAAACGATCATTTTAGCTACTTCTGCCCGGGTCACCTTATTGTGCGGCCGAAATGTACCGTCCGGATACCCGTTGACTACGTTTTCCGCAATCAATTTTGCGACCGCTTCTTCATACTGCGTCCCGGCCACATCTTTTAAGGGCGGCTGCGATCCCCCGTCTGCATCTGCTGCCGTTTCGTCCGCAAAAGCAAAAGATATGCTCATAAGAACCATAATCAAACAAAGTACAATGGCCAATAATTTCTTCATCTCTAATCCCCCCTCGTTTTCCTTTTTTATTCTCGCTAATCCGCAGTGTAGCTTTTATTTGTATCGATATAGACCGCGTTGGCTGCCGCATTCCAAGTTACATCAAAATTCATAGCCCGACCTACATCCCGCAGCTTAAAATAATTGTTGGAGTTAATCGTATAAGCCGTAAAGTTTTGCTGTACCCGATTCAAATAAACATCATGTTTCGAGGAATACGCTTTTGCAGCGGCAGTTCCGCATCCGGCCATCTCGCCGCCTACGGGAGTGTAAGCGCGCCCCGATGTAAGAATAACGCTCCGGTTTTGTTGATCCCAATCCACTTCAAATTGTTTAGAGGTTCCGTTCAGCACATGCGCCAAATCCCGCAGCTTAAAGTAATTGTTTCCTTTAATGTAATACGCGTCGAAAGTAACAGGCGTGCCGTTCACATAGACTGCGGAGGCAGTAGGCTTTACCAAAATAGATCCATCGTTGGAAGGCGCCGTAGTTCCGCTTCCCCCGGAAGTTCCCGCGTTTCCGCCGATCACGCTCTGACTGTTCATACCGCTGCAGACGATTACCCCTGTCATAGCAGCGAGCTTTCCGTTATCGTTGTAAATACCGCATACCCCGGATCCCATTACGGTCAGGTTTCCGCCGGTGAAATACAACGTACCGCCTTTGTTTTCAATACCGATACATTCTCTGGTTTTACCGGAAACAGAACCTCCGGTCATAGTAAAGGTTCCGCTGTTCTGTACACCCCTGCTGTAATCACCGGTCTGTACGACAATCTGACCTCCCTGCATGGCGGCAGTTCCGCTGTTTTTAAGAGCAATGTCATTTTTCGCATCTGTCTGAAGCGTCCCCCCGGTCATGCGCAGAGTTCCGTTATTTTCAAGCGCAATCCCATCCTGATTTTTTATTTGAATTTTTCCGCTCTGCAAAATCAGCGTACCGTTATTCGTAATGCCGATTCCTTTTTTCGATTGGTTTACGATCGTTCCCTTACTGGGAGTCGTTTTTAAAGTCAAAGTCGCGCCGTTGTTGACGGAAATCATGGGAAGCGCTTCCATATCCTTATATATATAGCCTCCGGCTCCCGGCAGCTGACGATCCGAGATCGTGTATCCGTTTAAATCAATCGTCAGATTTTTCCCGCCGGGGATTACGATTGTCTCCGTTACGTTGTTAATATTTCCCGTAAGCAGTATGGTATCTCCGGGCTGCGCCCTTTGAATCGCCGCATTTAATTTATCTGCGCCTAAAACCCGCACGGTGGCGGCAGACGCATCCAGCGGCGCGGCAGCCAAAACAAGGCAAAACGCGAATGCGAAAACCGTAATCCGCTTTAAAAATAAACCTGCTTTTCTTTTCCCATTTTTCATATCCATTCCCCCTGTTAAACTTCCTTCGGAGTTATTTTTATCATATCTTACTTCCAAAATCTGCGCAAGCAAAGCCGCTTAACTTTCATGTATTTGTAACATACAAACAATTCTCTAAGCCTTACGAATTCTGCATAGAACAAGAGGCCGGGATATGCTATGCCGACCTCTTGTTCTATGCAGGCAGCTTCCCCTTTAAAAAACGCCTGTCTATGCACTTTTCCGCATAAAAACAAAGGGCGGAATTTTCCGCCCTTTGTAAATAATTGAACCTAAGATTGTCAGTTAATCGTTTACGGTCTTGCGTTTACCAGCTTATTGTAATCAGCTCTCGTGATTACTACGAAGGTATCAATCATATCTTCATCGTCATCTTCTGTATCGAAGCCGATTACATATGCACCGGTAGTTACGTTGGAGAAGCTGCCGATTGCATAAGTATCAAACGCATCATCATCGTCCAGAACCATCTTGTATACAGTCTGGCTGTCACCGATGCTGTACTTAAC
>JALEJU010000040.1 GCA_022769485.1 Bacillota bacterium | reverse complement strand
TTCTTTTAGGAGACGTAACAAATTGCGAGGTTGATTCTGAGGAGTTGTCGTTGATAAAAAATTTATTTCGAATGGATATTGCTTTTTAGAAATAATGGTTAAAGAGTTGATAACGAAAAAACGGAAGTATGAGCGCTTGTTGCAAATCAAAGACAACTATCCGAAGTATGTCCTGAGAACAGACCTGAGGCTGTGAAGAAAAGTCTCATATGGTTCTTAAATGCTTCAAGTAACTTGGATTTTCCACTGCGACGAACACCCGTGATGACTTTAATATCCGGAGTCCCGATTACATTGATAAGTTTTTCTAAATATTGATTTCGAGTAATAAGTTTCATGGCACACCACCTCACAGTACGTATTATGCCACAAATCCTTACCATTTTAAATAGATTTTCAAAAATGGTAAATAGAAATTTACAAATAGGTTGTTATTACTTTTCTGCATCAATTCACACGGATAGGTGAAGTCTGATATCCCTGTCTTTGAACAACGCATTAGAGATTAGAAAACAAGCAATTTTCGACCCTTAACCGCACAAAAACAGACGACACCCAACCGAAGTTGAATGTCGTCTGTTTTATTATTAGCCGAAGTAGCGCTTCAGCAGACCGGCGAAAGCTCTGCCGTGTCTTGCTTCATCCTTTGCCATTTCGTGAACGGTGTCGTGGATAGCGTCCAGGTTCTGCTGTTTAGCCATAGTAGCCAGAGCTTTTTTGCCTTTGCAGGCGCCTGCCTCCGCTTCTACTCTCATTTCTAGGTTCTTCTTTGTGGAGTCAGTTACAACTTCGCCCAGCAGTTCCGCAAATTTTGCAGCGTGTTCTGCTTCTTCAAAAGCAGCTTTTTCCCAATAAAGGCCGATTTCGGGATAGCCTTCTCTGTGGGCAACTCTGGACATGGCCAGATACATACCTACTTCGGAGCATTCTCCGTTGAAGTTATCTCTCAGCCCCTGAATAATCTCCGGATCAACGCCCTTTGCAATACCTACAATATGTTCATCAACCCATTCGATTCCGCCTTCGGTTTTCATTTCTTCGAATTTTTCGCCGGGCACATGGCACTGGGGACATTCAGCCGGGGGATTTTCTCCTTCATAAACGTAACCGCATACGGGGCATACCCATTTTTTCATTTTTATTTCCTCCTTCAGTTAACCGCTCGAGGCAGAATATCATTTTCAAAAACTTGCCGGGAGCATCCAAGTAATAACTTCCATCTATTTTATACCATAAATTGATAAACTCAAACAATGCCCTTACTCTGATTTTCAGAAAAAATCCACACTTTTTTTTCGTTTACTTTCACGTCGAAATTTAATATAATAGCAGACGTGAGCTGCTGCAAAACGGGTTAAAAAACAACGGTGAAATGATGAAAAGAATAAACTGCAGAATAGCGGCCATGCTTCTTATTGTCTTGTTATTAAGCGGCTGTACCGCTTTGGAAGATTTTAAAAACGGCCTGGATCGGGAAGAAAACGCAGATACTGTTAAGATAGGCATATTCCAACCTTTATCGGGAGCCGACAAAGAAAAAGGAGAGCAGGAGGCGGCGGGCATCGAACTGGCGCATAAGCTGTACCCGGAGGTGAACGGGAAGCGGGTTGAACTGGTTTACGCGGACAATCGTTCCGACCTGGATGCCGCAAAGGAAGCTGCGGATCTGCTGGTTCAAAAAGATGTGGATTTGGTATTGGGCAGCTACGGAAGCACCCTTACCCTCGCCGGGTCGGATATTTTTAAAGAGGCTGAAATCCCCTTAATCAATATCAGTTGTACGAATCCTCTGGTAACCCAGGGAAATGATTACGTGTTTCGAGTGTGTATTACGGAATCGTTTCAGGGTACTATGGCGGCAAAGTATGTGTGCGAAGAACTGCAGCAAAAAGGTGCGGCTATTGTAAAATGCAGAGACGATGACCGGGGCGCAGCATTGGCGCAGGCTTTTGCGGATAAAACGGCGCAGCTTACCGGAGAGGCGGAAGCGGGAGACGTCTTTATTGAATATGAATCCGGAGAGAAAGATTTCAGCGCGGCGCTGGACTCTATCGTGAAATCCGGAAAAAATGCGGTATATCTGTCGGGAAGCGCGAAAGACAGCGCAGCTTTGATCAAACAGGCTCGGGAGCGGGGAATGACGCAGATTTTTATCGGCTCTGATGTCTGGGAAGACAAAGCGTTTATTGAAATCGGCGGCAGCGCCGCAGAAGGCGCCTGTTTTACCTGTTATTATGATTCCGGGAGCGAGGCTACAGAACAGGCAAGAGATTTTTTACAGGCATATGGAAAAGAGCATGGAAAAAATGCGATTCCCGATCAGTCCGAAGCGCTGGCGTTTGACGCGTATTTGCTGGCGCTGGATGCGTTTGCACGGGCAGAAGACAACAGCCCCCGGGCGCTTCGGGATGCGCTTTCGAAGACGCAGGAGTTTAGAGGCGTTACCGGAACCATCCGTTTTGACAAGGAAGGCGATCCGATTAAATCTGTTATGTTTAAAACCGTGGAAAATGGGGAATTTATACATAAATACACGGAAGAACCGAAGTGGAACTGAATTTGCTTCGGAACGGTTATGCATCAAAAAACAAGTGAGGAGAAGGAAAATGGAAGAAAACATCAAGGCAGCAATTGAAAATTTGAGAGCATTTCTGCAGAGAGACGGCGGAGACATCGAGTTTGTGGAATACACAGAGGATAAGGTTGTATTGGTAAAGCTGAAGGGCTCCTGCCACGGCTGTCCCCATGCTCAGGCTACAATCAAGGGTGTAATTGAAAAGATTCTGAAAGAACAGTATCCGGAAATCAAAGCTGTTGAAGCAGTCTAAAAAGGTCGTGAAACAGAGAATGAACCTGCGGAATTTAAATTGCGCAGCAAAGAACCGGCGGTGGAAAACCGCCGTTCTTGTGCTTGCGGCGGTTTTTCTTTGGTTGTTGGCCTTGGGTGGATGCGGACAAGACAGCGAGGCGGGAGGAACTTCGGGATCGAAAAAGCCTTCGGAGCCTGTGGAACTGCGTTTTGTCTGCGCAGGCGATGTTATGGTACATAAATCGCAGATCGCGTCTCAATACGACTCCGCTTCGGGAACTTACGATTATACCGATAATTTTCAGTATGTAAAGCCTTACATCGAAGCGGCGGATTTGGCGCTTTGCAATGTGGAAACTACTTTCGCCGGAGGACAGCCTACCGGTTATCCCTGCTTTAACGCGCCGGATGAGCTGGCGGACGCTTTGGCTTGGGCGGGGTTTGACGTAGGCATTACTTCCAATAACCATATGATGGACAAGGGCAGAGCCGGCATGCAGCGGACTTTAGAGGTTCTGCGTACAGCCGGTTTGGAAACGGCCGGATCTCACGGAGCGGAGGAGCCTGCTTATACGATTGCGGAAGTAAAAGGCGTGAAAGTAGGCATTGTGGCTTATACCTACGAAACGCCCAGAATAAACGGATGCCGGACGATCAATTCCCAGGCGCTCAGCGCGGAGAGCGAAGCCATGATCAACAGCTTTGGTTATGAGAATTTGGAAGGTGATCTTGCCGAAGTGGCGGAAACCGTACAGGCGGCTCGGGATGCCGGTGCGGAAATCGTTATCTGTTACTACCACTGGGGGGAGGAATACCAGCGGTCCCCTAATGAATGGCAGCAGCTGATTGCGAAGGAGAGCGCGGTAACCATGGGGGCCGATATTATTTTCGCTTCCCATCCCCATGTGCTGCAGGGAGCAGAGTTGATTGAAGATGAGGCTGCGGGAAGACAGATTCCCGTATTCTATTCCATGGGCAATTTCATATCCAATCAGAGAGAAGAAACCCTGCAGAATCGATATACCGAGCAGGGTATGCTGGCAGGCGTTACATTGAAATATGATCCGGAGAACGGAGTGGAATTGGTTGATTACGATGTGCTTCCTACTTGGGTAGATAAGTATTTTTCCGGCGGGAAAAATGTATACGCTGTTGTGCCCTTGGACGGTTCTATGGAGCAGAACGGCGCCTTGACTGCTTCCGGTCATCTGAACCGGGCAAAACAGGCTTTAACGGATGTGACCGAATTAATCGGCGCGGATATAATAAAATAGAAAGGGAATATTATGGCTATGAGCGTAAGCCCCGTAAGGGGAACCAGGGATTATCTTCCCCGGGAGATGCGGATTCGGGACGCTATGCAGGCAATTATCCTGCGAACCTATGAAAATAACGGATTTCAGCGGATTCAAACGCCGATTATGGAAGACATTGAGCGGCTGGATAAAAGCGACGGCGGCGAAAATCTGAATATGATTTTCCGCATTCTGAAGAGAGGGCAGAAGCTGGATCTGCAGAAGGAAAACCTGACGGAAAAGGATTTGGCGGATATGGGACTTCGCTTCGATTTGACGTTGCCTCTTTCCCGATATTTTGCAAATAATAAGGCAGAGCTGCGGCTTCCGTTTAAAGTAATTCAGATCGGTGAAGTATTTCGGGCGGAGCGTCCGCAAAAGGGACGGCTGCGGGAATTCTATCAGTGCGATATCGATATCATCGGCGAGGAGACTGCGGCGGCGGAGCAGGAACTGATTCACACTACCGCAAAAGCCCTGCAGGCATTAGGCTTTGATGAATTTACCGTGCGGCTTAATGACCGGCGGATTTTGTTCGATATGATCGAGACTGCGGGATTTCCGAAAGAGGAGGTGCTCAGCGTCTGCATTACGTTTGACAAGCTGGATAAAATCGGTGCGGAAGGCGTCCGGAAAGAATTGACGGAAAAAGGCTTTGACCGGGCGGCTATCGACGCATTTATGCAGATTGTAGGAAACGAATCCATTACGTTAAAGGAAATCGCGGAGTATTGCGGAGACGGCCGGGCGGCAAGAGAGCTGGAGGCTCTTTTGGAAAGCGCCAAAGAGCTGGCCGGCGGCGCGTATGGCATTGAGTATGATAAGTCCCTTGTCCGGGGCATGGGCTACTATACGGGGACGATTTTTGAAATTGTCAGTCCGAAGTTTAAAAGTTCAATTGCCGGCGGCGGCCGTTACGACAAGATGATCGGCAAATGGATCGGTGAGGATTATCCTGCAGTAGGATTTTCCATTGGATTTGAACGGATCTGTGAAATTCTTCTGAACAGCGAAAGCCTGAGCTTTGACGCGGGACAGAAACGAATGGGACTGTTTTACAGCGACGGAGATGTTATGAACGATGTTATTCGCAAAGCGGATGAATTCCGGGCGGAGGGATACGATGTAACTACCATTCGCCGGGGCAAGAAGCTGGGCAAGCAGATTGCCGCTCTGGAAAACGAGGGTTTTGATGCCGTTTACGTTTACGGGGACGAAGCGGTGAAAGAATTGAACAGATAAAAGGCAAAGGGTGGGCGGTTTTCTTCGGAAAATCGCCCTGTTTGTACCTGAAAAGCGATTCCCCTTTTACGGGCAGAAGAGGGGAGAAGGAGAGTGTATGGATTATTTAAAACGGTTGGATGATTCAAAGGATGAATTGATCCGGAGACTGTCGGAACTGGCGGCAATTCGAAGCGTAGTGGAAGCGTCCGAAGGAGATATGCCCTTCGGCAGGGGCGTACAGGAGGCTTTCGAATATTTTTTGAAATTGGGCGCAGAAGAAGGGTTTGAAGTCTGCAATATTGATAATTACGGCGGACATTTGGATTTCGGCGGATGGATTTACGATGAGGAAGGGAATCTGACGGGAAGGAATGAAGAGACCCTGGGTATTCTGGTGCATTTGGATGTAGTGCCGGAGGGAGACGGCTGGACATATCCTCCTTATGAACCCTGCGTTGTGGACGGCAAATTGTACGGCAGAGGGATGGAGGATGATAAGGGTCCTGCCATGGCGGTGTTTTTTGCGCTGAAAGCGTTGAAAGATGCGGGGTTCCGGCCGAAAAAGAAGATTCGTCTGATCCTGGGGCTGGATGAAGAGGTGGACTGGGTAGGCATGAAGCACTATTTATCCAAGGTGAAAGCGCCGGATTTCAGTTTTACGCCGGATGCGGATTTTCCCGTTATTCACGGAGAAAAGGGAATTATGGTCTTTGAATTGGCAAGAAAGTTCGGAGCCGGTAGGGAAAAGGGTTTAGTGCTCCGAAGTATTTCCGGCGGCACGGCGCCCAACTCGGTGGCGGATCGGGCAAAGGCTCTGCTGAACGGGCCGGATTATGACGATGTCAAGGCGAAGCTGGCCGCATTCCGGGAACGAACCGGATATACCGTTTCCTGTAAAGGCAGAGGCAAGAGTCTGGAAATCACTGCGGAAGGCGCAGCGGCTCACGGCGCAACTCCCTGGGAGGGACTGAACGCGATTTCCGTTTTAATGGCCTTCTTAGGGGAGTTGAATATAGTCAACGAGGACGTTCGGGATTTTATTCGGTTCTATAACGATAAGATCGGGTTTGAGCTGGATGGCGCGTCTATAGGGTGCAAAGCGGAGGATGAATGTTCCGGCGGCCTGGTATTCAATGTAGGCATGATACAGATGGATGAAGAGGCTGTCCGGGTTACGGTAAACATCCGCTATCCCATTTCTTTGACTTGTGAAGATGTATATGAAGCTATGATGCCGGAGCTGAACCGCAGCGACATCGGTGTAGTCAAGCAGGGGCAAAAGGATCCCATTTTTACTCCGGAGGACAGCCCGCTGGTACAGACGCTGCTTCGGGTATATCGGAAGCATACCGGCGATGAGGAGAGCAGGCCGCAGGTTATCGGAGGCGGTACTTACGCAAGAGCGGTTCCCAACGCGGTGGCGTTCGGGGCGCTTTTCCCGGGGACGAAGGAAACCATGCATCAACGGGATGAACATGTGGAAATTGATAAGCTCATGGCGGCTGCGAAAATTTATGCAGAGGCCATCTACGAGCTGACAAAGTAGCATGGGAACGGTTCTTTTTACGGGGTGACAAAAAGAAACCGTCTCCTTGACAAATACTGTGCGGCGTGTCTATAATAGAAGAAAATAAATCTGTTTCAGGGCGAGGTGAAATTCCTCACCGGCGGTAATCAGCCTTTGCGCTGCGAGTCCGCGAGCCGACCCGACGGAAAATCCGAAGGAAGGGCAGAACCGGTGCGATCCCGGTACCGACGGTTTTTTCGCAGAAAAGCGGAAAAGAAAGTCCGGATGAAAGAAACAATGCAGTGTTTTCGGGAGCCTTGGACTTTTTGTTTGAGGTTCTTTTTTTCTGCAAAGACCTGATCGGATTTTCGAAAGAGAGGGAATCTGAAATGAATGAAAAAACAAAAACGGCAAGATTAGCGAAAATGGCCATGCTGGCAGCCATATCTCTGGTATTTCTCTTTGCGTTTAAACTGATACCGGGATTAGGGCAGATTTTTACCTTCGGCGGTTTCTTGGAGTACGATCCGGCGGATATCCCCATTTTCATCGGAACGTTTGCATTCGGTCCTCTGGGAGGGTTTGTGCTGACGGTAATCGTATCCGTGGTGCAGGGATTTACGGTAGCCGCTACGGCGGGACCTTACGGACCTTTGATGCATATTATCGCAACCGGTACGTTCGTAATCGTTGCGGGATTGATCTATAAGAAGAATAAGACGATGAAAGGCGCGATTATCGCACTAATTGCGGGGACGCTGTCTATGACGCTGATTATGATCCCGGCTAACATTCTGATTACCCCTTTGTTTTTCGGAATGCCCAGGGAGGCTGTATATCCGCTGCTGCCTTTAATTATAGGCTTTAATTTGGGTAAGGCAGGGGTGAATTCGCTGCTTACATTCTTTTTATATAAGCGCATATCGAAATTTCTTCACAGATAAAATTTAGCGTTTTGTTGTTTTGCCGACGTATACGGCGGAAGAAAAGAGGTATATTGAAAGCAGGGTTTGACATAGCAGGCAAATCCTGCTCTTTCTTTTCGTTTCCAATTCCTGCAGACTCAGAGAAACGGGAAAGCAAAAACTGTTGCCGGGGCGACAGTTTTTGCTTTTTGTGCAAGGAAACCGTACGCTCGATCCGGGCAATATTTTGTTGTCCGAACAACGGATTTTTAGAGAAATTTCGTTAAAATAAGGAAAAGCGGGAAGCGTTTATTTTCAATTGCGAAATGCGGATAAAAAAACGGCACCGGTTTGGTATTGCCGGGCGCGGCGGCATTTTTCCGGAAATTGCGGGCATAACAGCCGCAGTATGCGGAACTGCCTGACGTGTTTTTGCAAAATTAGAATAATGGAAATGGAATAAGAGCCGGGGAGGAGACATACACATTGAAAAAGCGCAGCATTAAGATGAGATATATTGTGATTGCGGCAATTCTTCTGTTAGCGGTAGCGGGAACCGCGGCTTTTCTGAACTCAAAGGATAGGCCGGAAGAAAATAACGGGGAACTGCTGACCATCAGCAGGGACGGAGCGATTTTGGCCGAATATACACTGGAGCAGATTCGGGAAATGCCTTCCAAAAGCATGGAAGCCCATCTGTCTTCCGGTAAGGGGCAGGATGAAGACGGTGTTTACACCGGCGTTCCGCTTTTATATATTCTGAATCAAACGGATGAAGCTTTGATACAGGAATGTACACGGTTTATCGCTAAGGCCGGGGATGCGTTTTCTTCCGTCCTGTCGCAGGAGGACGTGAAGGAAAGTGAAAATGTTCTGGTGGTTTATGAAAAGGACGGCGAGGCATTAAAGCATTTCGACGACGGAGGCGCCGGCCCTATGCGGATTATGGTAATCGGCGATACCTACGGAAACCGAAGCACACAGTTCCTTGTAGAAATTCAGTGTCAGTAACATGTAAAAACAAAAGAAGCTGCAGTTTTATACTGCAGCTTTTCTCATTATAAGAATTTGTTCATGGGAAAGAAAAGAGGAGGCAGTATGAAACGAGTCGGCGTTCTGATGGCGGTGGTTTTTTTCTTAAACGGAGTTGTAGGCAGTTCTGTTTTTGCAGAGGGGGAGGAAGCGGAGCGGGGTGGGGCAGGACAGATTTTTCTTTCCTGGAGCGGTGATCCGAAAACGACCCAGACCGTTACCTGGGGAGACATGGGGCGGAGCGGGAAATTTTTGCAGTATCGGAAAGCGGGAACGGAATCCTTTTCTAAACCCATAGAGGCGCGGGAAACAGAAATCGGCGAGCAAGAAACGTTTCGGTATGAGGTGGTGTTGGATAATTTGGTGCCGGGAACTTCTTACGAATACAGGGTGGGTGCTCCGGGACAGTGGGGCGGGATTTCTTCCTTTAAGACGGAGGAGGAAGAGCAGGCTTCTTTTTCTGCTTTTGTATTGGGTGATGTGCAATTTAATGTTCGGGAAGAGGATTATGCTGTCTGGGGGAAGTTTCTTCGGGATGCCTATAAAGAGCATCCGGAAACACAGTTTGCATTGATGACGGGGGATTATGTCAACACGGCAAATCTGTGGAGAGATTGGAACTGCTATTTGAACCAGGCGGCGGTTTTCTCTTGCATTCCGGTAATGACAGCGCCCGGGAATCACGAAACCCAATATCTTCCTTTCACATATTTAAAGCTTTTCGCTTTGCCGGAAAACGGACCGGCAGGCGCTGCGGAAGAATTCTATTCCTTTGACTATGCCGGGTGTCATTTCGTTTCTTTAAATAGCTGTGTATTGATGCGGGAGCGGGAAAAATTTATGGGAGAATCGGCCTGGGACGATTTGATAGACGGGATCGACGTGTGGCTGAAAGAAGATTTGCAGAAAAATCGAAAGAAATGGAACGTAGTTTTTCTGCACCACCCGGCTTATGGAGTAGACGAAAACAGCAGGCTTTCCGAAGAAATCCGTAAGCGTTGGGTGCCGATTTTTGAGGATGCCGGTGTAGATCTGGTTCTCTGCGGGCATCAGCATGTGTATATGCGCAGCGAGACCATTAACGGCGTGACCTATATTATGGGAAATTCCGGGCAAAAACGAAGCCAGTATTACAATGCCGAACGCGTTCCCTCTTATGTGGAAAAGGTGAATGAGGAACATAGTGTATATGGAATTTTGTATGGAGACGAGAAGACTTTGCGGCTGACTGTATACGATGAGACCCATACACCACTGGATGTCTGGGAAAAAGACCGGATGGGTCAACCACCTGCTGCCGTTTTCCCCGGAACGGCGCTGACAGCGGTCGGAGTGGCCCTGGTCGTCATTATGGGTGTGCTCACAGTACGGGAGAAACGAAAAAAGAGAAATGAAGCACATCGGGCAGAAAAATAAAATTTGTTGATAAAGCAACACTTTACCTTTTGATTGTCGTCGAAGCAACATTTATAAAAGAAAGGAACGTGGTATACTGAACCGAAATTTTAATGTCGTATATGTTACGGTAAATGAGAGGGCTTTTTCTTGAATAAGGTATTGCGGAAATTCAGTATATACGAGCTGGTACTGATTGCGGTTATGGCGGCTTTGGGCATTGCGGTAAAGCCTGTTGTGGTTCCTGTGGCGCATCTGATTGCAGGGCCTTTGATGATTCCCAGAGGTGCTCTGGCAGGCGGGATATACTGCGGGAAGCGCATCTGAATTTCGGGGAGGGAACGAAAGAATGAAACTCAAGGCTGAGCGCATCGATTTTACCTATCCGAAGGAGGACAAGGCAGTATTAACGGATTTTTCCGCAGAATTTTCTTCGGAGCAGATTACGGCTCTGGTGGGACCTAGCGGCTGCGGTAAGACTACGCTTACGAAGATTCTTATGGGATTATTAAAACCTTGCGGCGGGAGGGTAATGCTGGACGGGGAAGATCTTTCGCAATTGAGCCTGGCACAGATCGGCCGCCGTATGGGGTATGTGATGCAGAATCCTGCACATTGTCCACAGCCGTTATGTTTACGGAAAATTTATGGGGACAAGCGGCGGTTTTATTTTTGACCTTGTTGACGCTTTTTTTGGGGGGAGTGAAAGCGGGAGCCGTACTTGGCCAGCTGAAAGGAATTCTGGCCTTGATCGTC
>JALEJU010000030.1 GCA_022769485.1 Bacillota bacterium | reverse complement strand
TTGTCCACAGCCGTTATGTTTACGGAAAATTTATGGGGACAAGCGGCGGTTTTATTTTTGACCTTGTTGACGCTTTTTTTGGGGGGAGTGAAAGCGGGAGCCGTACTTGGCCAGCTGAAAGGAATTCTGGCCTTGATCGTCTTTTTGTTTTTTGTACAGTGCGTATTTACCCGGGGCGGCGGCGCGCTGCTGCGTATAGGCGATTTTGTATTGGTTACGGAAGCGGGCTTCCATCTGGCCTGCGTGCTGTCTTTTCGATTTATGGTTATTCTTTTGGCCGCGTTGATTTTATTGACGGGAGAACCGCGGGATTATCTTTTGGCTATGGTGCAGTGCAGGCTTCCTTACGAGATAGCGTTTATGGTAATGGCGGGAATTCACTTTCTTCCTATTTTGCGGGACGAGGCGATGAATGTGTATTACGCGGTGCAGCTTCGGGGAACGGAACTGCAAAAAATCAGCCTGAGGGGCAAAATACAGGTCTATCGCCGCATTTGTCTTCCTGTTTTGACAAATGCGCTGCGGAAAAGCAGATCTATGGCCTTAGCTATGGAACTGCGTGGGCTGAGGGCTCATCCTAAGCGTACATATATGCGGCATTTAAGCATGGACATCAGAGACCGGTGCTTTTTACTGGCATATCCCTGTATCGCGGCGACTCTGATTGTGGTATTATAGAGAAAAACGTGAAAAAGGGGATCGGCATGCACTTATTTCTTACAGGGGATATACGAATCGGAAAATCCACGCTGATTGGAAAATTGCTGGAGCAGGTGGACGGATCTGTAAAAGGCTTTAAGACCGTTTCCGTTCCGGGGGAAAAAGAGAGTGAGTCTGATATTTATATTCTGCCGCCGGAAGGAGGTCCTGAGGACTGCGGGCCGGGAAACCGGATTATACACCGGGATTATATCGGACAAACGGGGCCTGCAGTATTTCCGGAGGCGTTTGACGGATACGGATGTGATCTATTGAAGCATACGGAGGGGGCGGCTTTGCTTCTGATGGATGAAATCGGGATTATGGAGGCTAAATCTCCGGCATTTCAAGAGGCTGTTCGGAAATGTATTGAAGGGGATATTCCTATCTTAGGAGTCGTGCGAAACAAACCGAATCCTTTCCTGGATTGGGTGCGAAATCATCCGAAAGTTAAGGTAAAGCAGGTTACGTTAGCCAATCGGGATAAGATTTTACCGGAGTTATCGGAATTGCTGAAACAAAATATGGAAAGAAAATAAAAAACCGTGAATTCCATACCGGAATTCACGGTTTTTGTCTGAATAAAAGATCGAAACCAACCGGGCGAAAGTGTCGGCTGCGTTATCCTTCGTTTTGAGCAGCTACCAGGCTTGCGCCGCCGTAAATTTCACGAAGCTTTGGCTTCTCGATTTTTCCGGTGGGATTCCGGGGCACGTCCGCAAAAATGATTTTGCGGGGACGCTTGTAACGGGGCAGCCCCTGGCAGAAATCCATAATGCTTTCTTCGGAGCAGATATGATTTTTCTTTACCTCGATAATGGCCGCCGCGATTTCGCCCAATCTCTGATCCGGAAGGCCGATGACCGCCACGTCTTTGACATCCGGATGGGCGCTGAGAAAGTCCTCGATCTGCACCGGATACAGATTTTCGCCGCCGCTGATGATAACGTCTTTTTTACGGTCTACCAGAAAGATAAAGCCGTCTTCATCCTGACGAGCCATATCTCCCGTAAAGAGCCAGCCGTCTTTCAGCACCTCGGCGGTGGCTTCGGGGTTGTTGTAGTAGCATGTCATCACACCGGGGCCTTTTACGCAGAGTTCGCCCACATCCCCCTGCTTTACGGGCTTTCCGGTTTCGTCTGCGATCTGTACCTGCCAGCCGTAACCGGGAATGCCGATGGCGCCTACCTTGTGGATATTTTCTACGCCTAAATGTACGCAGCCGGGGCCGATGGATTCGCTGAGACCGTAATTTGTATCATATTGGTGGTGGGGGAAGTACTGCTTCCAGCGGTGGATCAGGCTTTGGGGTACGGGCTGCGCACCGATGTGCATGAGCCGCCACTGGTCAAGCTGGTAATCCGCAGGATTTAATTCCCCGCTGTCGAACGCATTCAGAATATCCTGTGTCCAGGGAACCAGCAGCCATACGATGGTGCATTTTTCCGAGGAAACTGCGTTTAAAATATATTCGGGACTGGTTCCTTTCAAAAGCACGGCTTTTCCGCCTACCAGGAAACTGCCGAACCAGTGCATTTTCGCACCGGTATGGTAAAGGGGCGGAATGCAGAGGAACACATCATCGTGAGTTTGGCCGTGGTGAGCCTGCTCTGTTTTGCAGGCGTGCATGAGGCTGGTGTGGTTATGAAGAATCGCTTTCGGGAAACCGGTAGTGCCGGAGGAGAAGTAGATGGCGGCGTCGTCCTCGTCGTGGATCTCGATACCGGGGTTACGGCTGGAACAGTTGGAAGTCAATTCTACATAATCCTCCGCAAAGGCGGGGCAGTCGGTATGTCCCTGGAAGATCAGCATCCGGCGGAGACCTGCGGTCTCAGCGATTTCTTCCAGACGGTCGATGAATTCCGGCCCGAAGACCAAAACGTCGACTTCCGCCAGATCAAGGCAGTATTCGATTTCGGATGCGGTATACCGAAAGTTCATAGGAACTACGGTGGCGCCGGTTTTTAATACACCGAAGTAGATGGGAAGCCACTCCAGGCAATTCATCAGCAGGATGGCAACCTTATTTCCTTTTTGAATTCCTCTGCTGATCAGAAGATTGGCAAAGCGATTTGCTTTTTCGTTAAAAACGTTCCAGGTAATTTCCTGACGGTAGGTAGCGGAAGGTTCCGGTTCGATCAATTCGAATTCCCTCCAGGAAACCTGTCTTTTTCCTTTTCTTGCGGGGTTGATTTCGACCAGGCAGACTTCGTCTCCGTAGAGCTTGCTGTTTTGTTCCAAAATTTCTGTAATAGGCATGGTTGTTTCCTCCGGATTCCGGGCGTAAACGCCGTTTGTAAAATAAAAAAGCCGCAGCGGTCAGCTGCGGTACACTGCATTGGAATGCTTTTGCTGCACGTTTCAGCCAACCATAAAATCTGCGCTATAGCAATATGCGCAGTACAGGCAGCGGTAATAGGATCTTGCAGATGAAAAGCCGTATTTCATTTCGCGTTACCTTTCGGTTTTTCGTTTCAAAGCCAATCGTTGATTTAAAACAATATTTCTTCGTATACTTTAGCACATAACAGCGGTAATGTAAAGTTTTTTTTAATTTTTCCCGCGAAATTCAGAAGCACTATGAAAAAATCGAAGCTTGTGGTACAATAAAAAACTAGAATCATTGATAAGAGTGAAAGGAAGGGCGGCTCGGAGCTGCTGCCGGAAAACGTATGAAGGAAATCGTAATGCAGAATGCCGAAGAAACGGAGGCGTTTGGGCTGGCTCTGGCGAAAAGGCTGAAGGCCGGAGATATTATCGCTATGACGGGAAATTTGGGAGCCGGTAAGACTACGCTGACAAAATCCATTGCCGCGGGCCTCGGAATTGAAGAAATGGTCAACAGCCCGACATTTACCATCGTGCAGGAGTACCGGGGCGGTAGGCTGCCTCTTTACCATTTTGATGTGTACCGCGTCAGCGATCCCGACGAACTGTTTGAAATCGGATACGAAGATTATTTTTTCGGCGATGGAGTCTGTGTAGTGGAATGGGCGAACCAAATCGAAGAATTGATGCCCGAATACACGATCTGGATTGATATTTCTTACGGGAAGCAGGAAGAAGAACGGATTTACCGCGTTCGGGGAAAGGACTTGGAGGAATGAATATTCTCGCTGTTGAGACTACGGGAACTGCGGCTTCCGCAGCGATTATAAAGGAAGACGGGCAGGTGTTCAGCAGACGCTCAGAGAGGACTCTGTCTCATTTGCAGAACCTGATTCCTATGATCGGCGAGCTGCTGGAAGACTGTAATTTAAAGCCGGAGGAACTGACTGCCATTGCGGTGTCGGAAGGGCCGGGTTCCTTTACGGGGATTCGCATCGGCGTGGCTACCGTTCGGGCGCTCAGTCAGGCTTTAGGACTTCCCTGCATTTCGGTGCCTACCCTGCGATCCTTTGCGTATAATTATAAAAATTCCGAAGATCTGCTGTGCCCTGTGCTGGATGCCCGGCGGAATCAGGTGTTTGCAGGGGCATATTACTGGGAGAACGGCATCTGTGTGCAGGCCGTTTCGGATAAGGCTTACGACCCGGAGGAATTTACTGCGCTGGCAGAGGCGGAAGCGCGGCAGCTGGGGAAAAAGGTGAGGATCCTGGAAGAAGGAGAACAGTCGGCGGCGGCGGTTTCCGCTCTGGCTCTGGATCTCTGGAAGTCCGGGAAAACTCTGGGCTTTGAAGAACTCCGGCCGGTGTATCTGCGCCAGGCAGAGGCGGAACGAAAGCTTCAGGAACGGCTTGCCCGGGAAGCGGAATTGCAGACGTCAGGCAGGAATACGGGAGAAGAAGCCGGTGCAGCCGGCGGTTTAAAGGAACAGAAAATGCAAAATGACGGAGGGGCGAAGGCATGAGCGTGGTTATTCGGCGTGCCGAACCCCGGGACGCTGCGGATATGGCAGCTCTGGATAAGCTCTGTTTTGCATCTCCCTGGAGTTTGGCATCTTTTGAGCAGGAACTGAACGGGAATAAGCTGGCTCTGTACATTGCGGCGGAAGATGAAGACGAAGGCTTAATCGGTTATGCCGGGCTCTGGGCGGTTGTTGACGAGGGGCATATTACCAACATTGCCGTTCATCCGGATTACAGGGACAGAGGCCTGGGAACTTTGCTTCTGAGCAGACTGATTGCGGTTTCGGAAGCCGGCGGGGTGGTGCGCCATACGCTGGAGGTACGGCCTTCCAACACTGCGGCTCTGGCTCTTTATCGGAAATTCGGATTTCGGGAAGAGGGACGGAGAAAAGGATATTACGAAGATAACGGAGAAGATGCGCTGATTCTTTGGCGTTCGAAATGACTTTAATAAATGAATAAAATGGGTTTTTGTGTGAATGCTAAGAAAAAAAGCAGGAGGCAGAACCCATGAGAAATGATTTTTACGATGACCGGGATTACGACCCCGGCGAAGAGCTGATGACTGTGGCGTCGCGGTGCAGCCGTTTTGACCGCAGGAGCGGCGTGACTTCCTTTAATATGACGGATTATCGTTCTTGCGAGAATTGCAGCCATATGACCGCGGGAAATCAATGCGCGCTGCGGATGGAGGATCGCTTTACGGACGCCAGATAAAAAACCGCTTGGGGAGCGGCGGAGCAGAGCATGAAAGACGGAAAATTCATAACAATGGGAATCGAAAGCAGCTGCGATGAAACTTCTGTGGCAATTTTAGCGGATGAGAGGGAGCTTTTGTCCAACGTAATCGCTTCACAGATCGCAGTGCATCGCGTATACGGCGGCGTGGTACCGGAAATCGCATCCCGCCACCATTTGACCAACTTTAACAGGGTGTATCAGGAAGCGCTGGACGGAGCAGGCATAACTTTAGATGATGTGGATTTAATCGGTGTGACCTGCGGACCCGGCCTGGTAGGTGCGCTGCTGATGGGGTTGGCTTCGGCTAAGGCTTTGGCCTTTGCGGGGAAGAAGCCTCTGGTTGGTGTGCATCATATACAGGGGCATATCAGCGCAAACTATTTGGAATATCCTGATTTGAAGCCGCCTTTCCTGGCTTTGGTAGTGTCCGGCGGGCATACCCATATTATAGATGTAAAAGGGTATACGGAGTATGAGGTACTGGGAAGAACCCGGGACGATGCGGCGGGAGAAGCCTTTGACAAGGTCGCCCGGGTTTTAGGCTTGGGATACCCCGGCGGACCGTTGATTGATAAGCTGGCGAAAGAAGGAAATCCGGAGGCCGTGGATTTTAAGCGGGTGTATCTGGAAAAAGACAGTCTGGATTTCAGCTTCAGCGGAACGAAAACCGGCGTATTGAATTATCTGAACCAGAAAAAGCTGAAAGGTGAAGAGGTTTGCGCGGCGGATGTAGCAGCCGGTTTCCAGGCTGCGGTTGTAGAAGTTATTGTGAAAAAAGCCGTAATGGCAGCGGAACGGACTGGACGGAAGCAGCTGGCCCTGGCCGGCGGCGTGGCGGCTAACAGCTGTCTTCGGGAACAGCTGGGAAGAGCTTGCAGCAAAGCAGGGATTGCGTTATATTGTCCTTCTCCCATTCTGTGTACGGACAACGGGGGAATGATCGCTGCGGCGGCTTACCGGCGTTTTCAGGCGGGTATTGCGGACGATCTTTATCTGGACGCAGATCCGTCGCTTCCCATTGAAATCTAAAGCCTATCTCTGTTTCCGAAATAAGGTTTAACAACAGCAGAAAAAGCGGCGGAAGGAGATTTTCTCCAACCGCCGCTCTTTTCGATACAAGCTTTCAGTCTGCGGAATCGTTGCCCGCATAAAAACCAAACTGCGTAAACTTAAAATTACGCGTTGTCTTCCACATACTTTACGATGTCGCTGATGCTTTGAAATGCTTCCGCTTCTTCGTCCGGGATTTCGATTCCGTATTCGTCTTCAATGGCCATGATGATTTCTACCGCATCTAAAGAGTCCGCTTCCAAGTCCTTCATCAGGTGTGTATCTGCGGTGATGCTGTCCTCGTCAATACTTAACTGTTCCGCAATAATTTCCTTGATTTTATCAAAAACCATTCGTATACCTCCAAATCAGTCCGTGCTCTTGTTTTTAAAACAACAAGCTTACGCCCATTATAAGTGATAGCTGAAAATCCTGCAAGTAGAATCAGAAAATTTATTGCAGCTCCATCCATTCCTCGTAAGCAGCTTCCAGGGCGGTTTTCGCTTCCGCCAGCGTCTTCGCTTTTTCATCCAGTTTCAGATAATCCGTCATCAATTCGGGACTGCACATCTCCGTTTCCAGCGCAGAAATTTGTTCTTCCAGTTTGGCAATCGTTTCTTCTAACGCTGCGATTCTTCGTTCTTCCCGGCGTTTTTGTGCTTGCAGCTCTTTGACTTTCCGTCGTTCTTCCTGACGGCGTTCTTTTTCACTGAGAGTGCCGGAGGCATCATTGCCGGAACCTTCGTCCCCGCCGGTCATTCTGGCAAGGCTGTTCAGGTAGCTTTTTCCGGAAGCCAGGGAAAGCTTTTTTTCCATGTAATAATCGTAGCCGCCTAAAAAGCTTTCAATGCCGTTTTCGGTCAGTTCGAAAATGCGGGTAGGAACCTTATTTAAAAAGTAACGGTCATGGGAAACGACCAGGAGGGTGCCCGGATATTCCAGAAGCGCATCTTCAAAAATTTCTTTTGAGGCGATATCAAGGTGGTTGGTGGGTTCGTCCATGATGAGAAAATTGGAGCCCGCCAGCATGAGCTTCAGCAGTGCCAGTCTGGCTTTTTCTCCGCCGGAGAGGGAGGAAACCGATTTAAATACGTCATCCTGGCAGAACAGGAACCTCCCCAAAAGAGAGCGGAGCTGGGTTTCGGTATAACGTCGGTAGGTATCGTGCAGTTCCTCCAATACGGTATTGCTTCCGGTTAAGAGTTCCTGCTGCTGGTCGTAGTAGCCGATTTCTACGTTGGTGCCGAATTTTAAATGTCCGGTGTCTGCGGGAATCTGCCCTAAGATAATTTTCAGCAGTGTGGTTTTTCCGATGCCGTTGGGGCCTACGATGCAGATGCGTTCACCCCGCTTGATATCAAAAGAGGCGTTTCGGAACAGACGGCGGCGTTTTTCGCCGGAAGCTTCCGGTGGAAGCAGGGTATCCGAACCGTCCGGAACCGCAGGGAAGCTCATGGAAAGGTCTTCTCCGTACAGCACATCATTTCCGCTCTGAATATCCTGGTGGAAGGTCACTTTCATCTTAGCCCGTAAGGCCTCCGGACGTTCTAACCGTTCCACATGCTCCAGCCGTTTTTCTCTGGACTGTGCCCGTTTCGCCAGCTTTTCGGTTCCTCGTTCTTTCATTTTGCGGATTATTTCTTCCTGGCGGTGAATTTCTTCCTGCTGGCGTTGATAATGTCTTTCCGCATCTTCCCGGAGCTGACGTTTTTTTTCAGCGAAGGCGCTGTAATTGCCTTCGTAGCAGTTCAGTTTGTGATTTTCTATTTCAAAAATTCGGGTTACCGTTTGATCGAGAAAGTATCGGTCGTGGGAAATCAGCAGCAAGGTACCGGAATAAGATTTCAAATACTGTTCCAGCCATTTTAACGTGCCGATATCCAAATGGTTGGTGGGCTCGTCCAGCAGAAGAAGATCCGGTTTCTTCAGCAGAAGGGCAGCCAGCGCCAAGCGAGTTCGTTCTCCTCCGGAAAGCAGCGCCACCGGTTTATGCAGGGTATCCTCCGGAAATGCCATGCTGTTCAGGATGCCTCGGATTTCGCTGCGGAAACCGTAACCGTTGCGGTTGCGGAATTCCGTGGAAAGATCATCGTAGCGGTGCAGAAGGGCTTCTACATTTTCGCCTTTTGCGGAACGGTGGGAGATTTCGGCTGACATTTCGCTTAAAGTATGCTCCATTTCGATCAAATCCGAAAAGATGGACAGCATTTCTTCGTGCACGGTTTTTTCCGAAGCGAAATGGTCTTTTTGCCGGAGATAACCGATGGTGGTATCTGCGGATAAAAATAAGTCGCCGGAATCCGCGGAAAGTTCTTTTGTGAGAATGGACATGAGGGTTGTTTTCCCTGCTCCGTTGTTTCCGATCAGTCCTATGCGGTCTCCTTTGTTAATATAAAAAGAAACATCCGTTAATACAGGCTCAATTCCGTATGCTTTTGTAATGCCGGAAGCAGAAAGTAAAATCATAAAAATCCGTCTCCTTGTAAGCAGAAACAATTTCCGTGCCGCGGCGCGCGGCGACATTGTGACTATTTTAACACCTTTTTTGTTGTATATCCAGCCCTCTGTTGGTATAATAAAAAATCAGGAAAAAAGTTTTGACACACGGGCAAAAAAGATGGAATCGGATTCGCCGAAAAGTCGGGGGCGGCTGCAGTTGTGCCCGTTATAAGGGAAAGCAGGGGGTTAAATGAAAGAAAAAGGGAAAATATCAAGTGCGGTGATTCGCCGGCTTCCTCGTTACCGCAGGTACCTGGAAGATTTGCTGAAAAAAGATGTCGAACGAATTTCTTCCGGCGAACTGAGCCGGCATATCGGGTATACAGCCTCCCAAATCCGCCAGGATTTCAATAACTTCGGCGGGTTCGGACAGCAGGGGTACGGATATAATGTAAAGAGTTTGTATGAAGCCATCGGCGGTATTATGGGACTGAACCGTGAATATAAAATGACGATCATAGGCTGCGGCAACGTCGGCCAGGCCATTGCCAATTACTCTTATTATTATGAGCAGGGATTTCGGGTAGTGAGCCTGTTCGACGTGGATGAAACGCTCATCGGCAGTACGATCAACGAGATCGAAGTACGGGATGCGGAGACTTTGGGCGAGTATCTGGCTGCCAATGCGGTGGATATCGGGATTATCTGCACATCCAAAAGCAGCGCCCAGGAAGCAGCGGATAAGCTGTGTGCCGGAGGTGTGAAAGGGATTTGGAATTTTGCGCCGATGGATTTAACGGTTCCCGAAAACGTGGCGCTGGAAAACGTTCATCTCAGCGACAGTCTGCATTCTTTGGCATATTACATCAATGAAAACGAAAAAGAATCGTAGGAAGAAAGAAAAATGACGCCC
>JALEJU010000026.1 GCA_022769485.1 Bacillota bacterium | reverse complement strand
AGGCAGAGGTCTGCAAAACCTTTATTCCCCGGTTCAAATCCGGGTGTCGCCTCCAAAAAAACCGATGCATCGCATCGGTTTTTTCGTTGTGCAAGGAGGCCTTTCGTTTGACAGCAGCTGTATGCGTTGAAAAAATTTTTCTAAAATATTTAAAACCCATGGTTTATACTTGCTTTTCTAAGAAAAATATAGTATGCTGTCAAAGGTTATGGTTTAAACTCGACCGAACTATCAAACACGCACACCCTGCTGCGGGGAAGCCGGTGCCTACGGGCTGTTTTCCCGGAACACAGAGTGGAGGCAGAAAACCAGGAGGTAAATTATTATGGCAGTTATTTCGATGAAACAGTTACTGGAAGCAGGCGTACATTTCGGACATCAGACAAGAAGATGGAATCCTAAAATGGCTCCGTATATCTTTACGGAAAGAAACGGCATCTATATCATCGACCTGCAGAAGACGGTAAAGAAGATCGACGAAGCTTATACATTTATGAAGGAAGTTGCTGCAACCGGCAAACCGATTCTGTTCGTAGGCACGAAGAAGCAGGCTCAGGCTGCTATCGCAGACGAAGCAAGAAGATGCGGAAACTTCTATGTAAATGAAAGATGGCTGGGCGGTATGCTCACCAACTATAAAACCATTTCCATGCGGATCAAGCGTTTGAACGACATCAGAGAAATGGAAACCAACGGCACCTTCGACGCTTTGACAAAGAAGGAAGTTGTTAAACTGAGAGCGGAAGCTGAAAAGCTGGAAAAATATCTGGGCGGCATCAAGGACATGAAGGGCATGCCCGGAGCAGTATTTATTGTTGACCCCAAGAAAGAAAAAATCGCGGCAAAGGAAGCTCGGATTCTGGGCATTCCTATCATCGGAATCGTGGACACCAACTGTGATCCGGACGACGTTGATTATGTAATCCCCGCAAATGATGATGCGATCAGAGCGGTAAAACTGATCACAGGCAAGATGGCTGATGCGGTGATCGAAGCAAACCAGGGCGAATCCTTCGACGAAGGAACTCCGGCGGAAGAAGCAGTTGAAGAGGCTGCAGAAGAAACAGCGGAAGAATAAGCCAAAAGGCTGACGAATAGACGTTAAGCAACAGGAACGCATATATGCGTTCCTGCTGTCGGTACGAAGAGAGAAAAAGGAGGAAGAGGAAATGGCTGTAACAGCAGCAATGGTAAAAGAACTGCGCGAACGTACGGGCGCAGGTATGATGGACTGCAAGAAGGTTCTCGTAGAGACCGATGGAGATATGGATAAGGCAATCGAACTGCTTCGTGAAAAAGGTCTGGCAAAGGCAGCGAAGAAAGCGGGAAGAGTTGCTGCGGAAGGTTTGATTAAGCTGGCGTTTGCGGACGGCGGAAAGAAAGCGGCGGCAGTAGAAGTGAACTCCGAAACCGATTTTGTGGCTAAAAATCAGGAATTTATCGATTTTGTAGACACTTTGGCTAATATGGCTCTGAACACGGAAGCAACGGAACTGAATGACTTTATGGCTTTGCCTTATGGCGGCGAAGGCACCGTAACTGAGGTTCTGAACAATAAAATCGCGACAATCGGCGAAAATATGAACGTAAGAAGATTCGTAAGATGCGACAAGCCCGGCGTAGTCCATGTAGGCTATGTTCACGGCGGCGGACGGATCGGCGTTATCGTAGGCTTTGAAACCGAAGCAAGCTATGATGAGATTGAAACCATGGGTAAGGATGTTGCGATGCAGGTCGCTTCTATGAGCCCGAAATTCATCGACGAGTCTGCGGTAGACCCCGAATATCTGGAAAGCGAAAAGAAGATTTTGGTTCAGCAGGCTCTGAACGAAGGCAAGCCGGCAGATATCGTAGAAAAGATGGTAATCGGTCGTCTGAAGAAAGAACTGAAGGAAACCTGCCTGGTAGAGCAGAAGTTTGTTAAGAACGGCGAACTCAGCGTTGCTCAGTACATTGCAGAAACAGCAAAAGCAATCGGCAAAGACATTAAGGTCGTTGAAATGGTTCGCTACGAAGTAGGCGAAGGCATCGAAAAGAAAGAAGAAAACTTCGCAGAAGAAGTGGCAAAGCAGATGGGAAATTAAGCTCCCAATTAAAAGCTTATATCTTTTGATAAAAATAGTCATAGAGCGCTGGAATTTAACGATTCCGGCGCTCTTTTTGCGTGGGAAAAATTAATCCCGCTTTGACAGGATTAATTTGAAATTGAATTTTGACAGCGAAAATGAAAATGTTATAGCAACACAAAAGATTGGACATTAGCCTGATGAAACGACAAGACGCTGTCGGCAGGCAAAGTAATTTTTCGTGGCATGTTAAGGTTTTGTGCCAGAATGACATGTTCTGTCACTTTCGATTTTTATACTATGAATGCAAAACAGCGAAAAAGGGGAATGAGCAGACGAAGCGAAAACATGTGAAACAGAACATCAACGGAAGGCTTACGGTGTTCACGTTCAATGTGTTTAATGGGGAAACTCAAGATTATTTGATAAAAGCGTTATTCCTAACAGGATTGTTTGCCGGAGGAGAAGATAACTCTGATGGGATATGAATGGGCATACAGAATAACGTATGATGGAAATTGTACTTCGGCGGCAATATTGAAGGATATGGACTACAATCAAACTAGCGGACACAGTTTATAAAGAAAAAGTCCCGAGTACAGCTGTTTAGAGCTGTGGAAATTACTCTATTCAAAATAATGAAAGTCAAAGAGGAATGAACAATGCAATGTACGAACTGTAAGAAAGAAATTACTGAAGGAAGCCATTTTTGCCCAAACTGTGGTTTGCAGATCTCTTCGCAAGATGCAGAGCAATCTTTAATTAATTCTCCGGCTAACGAAACCGATTCTGATAATGCAATTCAGGCAAATGTAAAAAGCAATCATGTTGATCAAAATTCAAGCCCTGCATATACAATTGAAGGGAATCCTGCTTTTTTAAAGAAGCCCAATCGAGGAAAAGGCAAGAGAATAGCAATCATTATTATTGTTTTTAGCGTGTTGGCTGCTGCGGTGGGAGGGACTGTTTTTGCATTCAAAGAATACAGCTATAATACTGCCATTAAAGATATTAAAAACAGGAATTATGAAAAAGCCATTGCGGCACTGACCGATTTAAAAGATTACAAGGACTCTAAAACTTATCTGGATAAAGCGAAAAAAGAACGTAAGTATCAGACCCTGAGTGAATATAAAGAAGTCGATGACTATTATACGACCATTGAATCCATTACCTCGCCGGAGTCTGTTGAAAAGGAAATGGAGTATTTTTATGGGGATTGGTATGAGAGTGAAACCGGAGAAAAAATAACGATTGATTCGTATTCGATTCAGGGGAAAGAGTATGGAGTTTCCGGCGCAGCATATTTAGATGGAAATTTAAGCGTAAAATACTATTTCTTCGATAAACCTACTCTTAATCATTCTATTTTACAATTGAATGAGTATCTTGAGTACGTTGATACCGAAGTGAAATTTATTAAAATATTCAGCGGTGATTCCGGAAATGGCGGAGGGGCGCCGGAAACGATGTATCGGTCTATTACTCCGCAGCAATATGAAGAGCTTTCTGCAGAAAATGAAGAAATAAGAAAAATAAAGGAACCTGCGTACAGCGATGATGAAGTAATTGAGAAGACGTTTAATAACTTTAGAAACAAAATAAAAAGCTATTACAGCGGCGCAGAAAAAATATATCACACAGCAACTTATTCGGATGCAAATGTATTTTTTGACAGCGATATGCAGATGTATACCTGTACTTTAACAGGGAAATATACGACGAATATATTTGACCTTTTCGGGACGGAAACGCAAACCTATTTTGTTACCGCCGTATATGTAGATGACGGGACAAGCTTATCGCTAATTGATATTTCAATAAAATAAATAATGTCACTTTCCACATTCAACTTGAGGAGGGCAGAGCTATGGCAGGAATATCAGTGTATTTAGATGGTTGACGAAACGGGTGTAAATCTTCGATGATTGGACGAAAACTATGAAAGCATTGCCACGAAAAGAACGTTGTATACGGTCAACCGGGAGCGGCTCGTATCTATAACAATAAGAGAATAGCTCCATACGGTTGTAAGGAGGTTGAAATGAGAAAAAAGAAATATTTGAAGAACACGTTGCTGTTGTGTATTTGTGTAAGTTTGTTATGTACATTTTCGGCGGTTCAGGCATTTGCTGTCAGCAGCTTAAATGATATTCGGGTGTTTGTAGACGGATCGTGGGTTGCGTTTGACCAGAAACCTATTATTGAGAAGGGGAGAACATTGGTTCCGTTCCGCGCAATCGGCGAAGCGTTAGACTGCGAAGTATGGTATGATGCTGCTGAAAAAACAGTGTGGTTTTCCGATGACTGGTGCATATATACAATGAAAATCGGAGGTAACGTAATCAACGGTTATGAAATCATTACACGAGAGGATAATGGGAGATATGTATATAATTCTAATGCCTTTATAAGCTGCCCTCTGGAAGTCCCGGCCAAAATTGTAAATGGAAGGACAATGGTTCCGGTTAGAGCAATTGCAGAGGTGTTAGAGTGTAATGTCCAATGGCATAATGAGATCAGAACGATTGATATTGACAGCATTAGCCAGCAATTGTTTTTTAAAATTGACAGAAGCAAATCTGTTTTCCCTGGGGGTCAGTTTGTGAGTCAAACAGAGATACGTGATAATGCGGTAGGGCTGATTTTTACAGAAAAATATAAGGAAACCAAGGTGGATATATTGTATCCGGAGTATTATGCGGTCACGGATACAAGAACGGAAGATTGCTATGTTTTCGATGAGGTTCCAATTGAGATACCCTATTATGACAAATTTGTAGAAGGTACGTTTTATCTCTATCAGTCCAACGTATCATCTTCCCCAGGCACAAATAGCTTCGTCCTTGTGAATATCTCTGAAGATCAGAATAAAATGATCTATGCGCATATTCCCGATGTAAATGAAAATCTGGAAGCAGAATACTATGAAAGTGAATATGACAGTGAAGAGGAGTATCTTCCCAATAATTTTTATGCTATTTATTGTACCGCGGATAACGGTGAGTTAAAATCGGGGTATGATGCCAAATGGGTTGCCGATTTAAAAGAAAGGGGAGATTCTAAGATACAGCAAGAGATTTACCAGTATCAAACTGAGCAAAAAGAAAAAGAGAGGAAAGAAGCTGAGGCGGCTCGCAGAGCTCAGGCAGAGGCAGAGCGACAAAATAAAATTAAGAATTTACAAGTAGGTCAAACTGTGCAGTGCGTTAGTATGACATTGGATACTTTTATGGGAAAAGTACAGAAAATCAGCAATGGAAAAGCATTGGTATATTGGTATGAAGTGAGAGGCCTTAATGGTGGATCTTATAATTACAATACAGCGGCCGGGTATGCAGCGATTAAACAAGCCGAGGAATACAATTTCTGTGGGGCAAGATATCAGCAGTCAACATGGATAGACGTGCAGAAGTTGTCGTTTGGGAAATGAAGAATGTTCTCTGAAGTGCCTGGATTAGGTGATGAATGCAAAACTTCTGTTTCAACCGATTATGGCTGAAACAGAGGTTTTTTGTTTGCAGCGATGTATTTTATGTGTGATATAATGAATATGAAGTTATTAAACTGTGGTGCTCTAAGTTTTCGAATGCTATTGGAAAATTCAGAACATCACTTTCATGGATTATTACGGGAAGTTGTAGGACGATGTTTTCAATCACAAAGACGGCAGGGAAATTTAGATCACAGGCAGTATTTTACAGGCTTTATAGAGTGGGAATAAGTATCGGTATCATACCGGCATTGGTTTTAACTATGACAGGCTGCGGCGCACCGGATAATACTCCGAGTGTGAGTCATTATGAGCCGGGAAACGGATATACGGATGAAGAATTGATATCCATGGCTCGTGATTATTATCTGATGACCAACGAGGCAGGCCGGGCACCTTCCGTTATAGAAATAGACAGCAGGGAGGGCGATGAGATAGTGCTGCATTTATATGAGCTCGTGGATGACGGGAACGGCCAGGGGCATACGGCAACGTACGAATGGTATTATGTTAATCGATTTAATGCCGAGGGCGAAGATTTTATGGGAAATCCGGTAGATTTTAAAAATAATGAGAAAAGAGGGTATTCCTCTGTTCGTCCGCCGGTTTTTGAGGCGTGGGAAGGCGGAGAATAATTGCTTGTTGTTTCTGATAAAATGCAGTAGAATGAAGCAAATCAAATCAAAGAAACGGAATGTAAAACGATGAAAAAGGTGATTATAATGGCGGCGGTTTGTGCACTTTTGCTTAGCGGGTGCCAGAACGGCGCGGAAAAGGAACCCTCCCCGGAGTCGGGGAACGCAGAAAGTTCCGTTCTGATTTACGAACGGGCGGAATCGGCTCTGGAGACGACAGAGGTGCGGTACGGATATAATGGAAAAGGACTTCTTGCCGGGAAAATCAGCACTACCAGCTTTGCAGAGGGCGAGAAATTCGGATATCGGGAGCTGTATTCCTACGATGAAGGAGGCAGGATGACAGAACTTCTGCGCTATGATTACGGATCGGAGGCGACCGAGAGTGAGACGGCCATGTCTTACGATAAGAACGGAAACTGCATTTTGAAAGAGATTACTTCCTGCGAAAATCAATACAGTGAGAGAGAAAAAAGTGAATACGACGGTCAGGGAAGGCTTGTTTCTTATGAATACGGCAGTGCAGACGGCAGCTGGGGGTATACGACAACGTATGAATACGATGAGGAAGCCGATACGGTAAGGGAAAAGACTGTCTATGAGAATGGCTATGTGCTGTCCGCTTCTACTGTAACGAAAGTGAGGGAAGACGGCTCTTATACGGAAACGCACAGCTCCAACGGTGAGGCCGACTGGATTGCCGTTTATGACGGACGGGGGAACCAAACAGCTTACTATTCCTGCGGCATGGGCGAAGAAATTCTGCTCTATGAGTATGAAAATACATATGACAAGGATGGACGGCTTGTAAAGAAAGTTGTGACGGATTACGGTCGTGACGAGAGGGGAGAAGCTTCTGTTACGGTGTATTCTTACGAATATGCCGGGATAGAAAACGCACCGGGCGAGGATGTCCTCCAGTGGACGGAAGAGCAGAGAAGAGAAGGCGATGCCGGCAGAGAACAGTATGCTCTGGATAATGCCCGCTATTCCATTTTGGGAACCTGGTGTTTTACGCATGTGTATGACGATGGAGAGTCTGCCATGACATTTCTGGATATAATCGGCGACGGAACATATGTGGCCAGCATGAATACGGAGAAAGGCGAAAATTTTGTCTACAGAGGAAATTGGTCTGTGGAGCGGTGCGCAGGTGAAAAAGAAGGATACGAATACGCTGTTTTTTTTGCGTTGGAAAGCACGGATGACAAGAACTTTGAAGGCGCATCTTCCATCGGTGACTTCCTGTTTATTCCGCCTGCATATTCTGACGGATCGGGCGTATTGCAGATGGTGCAAATGAATAACGGGGACAGTATTTATTCCCGGTATTACAATGAATTTGAACCGGTGTTTCTTTATAATGATGCGGTAGGATGAGGAGAACATGAGAAAAGCGGCCGAAACAGTTTCGGTCGCTTTTCTTTTGGACTATAAAATGAAAAGGTTTTCTACAGGTTTTCCAACTGTTCTTTTACGCTGGCAAAAGAGGTTGAGCCTTTGGATTTTTTCGCTTCGATACAGGCTCGGATATCGATTTTCTCGTAAACGTCCTCTTCGAACTTGTCGGAAAACGTCTTTAATTCTTCAAGGCTTAAGTCTTCGATGGCTTTTCCTTGACCGATACAGTGCAGCACAAGCTTTCCGATGATTTCGTGGCAGTCCCGGAAGGGAATTCCCTTGGAAACCAGATAATCCGCTGCGTCTGTTGCGTTCATAAAGCCGGTTTTCGCGGCGTTTCTCATATTTTCGGTCTTAAATACAGCTGTTTCCAGCATTTCTCTGAAAATATTCAGGGATGCTTTCAGAGTATCCGCCGCATCGAAAACCGGAAGTTTATCCTCCTGCATATCCTTATTGTATGCCAAAGGCAGCCCTTTCATAACGGTAAGCAAAGTGATCAGGTCTCCGTATACCCGGCCTGTTTTGCCCCGGATGAGTTCGGCCATATCCGGATTTTTCTTCTGGGGCATGATGCTGCTTCCCGTGCTGTAGGCGTCGTCCATTTCCACGAAGGAAAATTCCGCGGAGCTCCATAAAATCAGCTCTTCGCAGAAACGGGACAGGTGCATCATGCAGATGGAAGCGTCTCCGAGAAATTCCAGTGAGAAATCCCGGTCACTGACTGCGTCCATAGCGTTAGGGCAGATGTGGGAAAAACCCAGCTCCTCCGCGAGGAAATCACGATCCGTATGATAGGTAGTTCCCGCCAGAGCGCCGCTGCCCAGAGGCAGATAATCCATGCGTTCCAGGCAGTCCTCAAATCTCTGCCCGTCCCGTTTGAACATATTGTAATAGGCGAGCAGATGGTATGCCAGAGTGACGGGCTGCGCTCTTTGCAGATGCGTATATCCCGGCATGATGGTTTCCTGATGCGCCTTGGCTGTTTCTGCCAAAGCGCATTTCAGCTGCCGGATGTATTCCAGTATTTCCTTGATTTCTTCTTTCAGATAGAGCCGGATGTCTACGGCTACCTGGTCGTTTCGGCTTCTGGCGGTATGCAGCCGCTTGCCGGCAGCGCCGATCCGTTCTGTAAGAAGACTTTCGATATTCATGTGAATGTCTTCCTGCTCGATGGTAAATGTGACTTTTCCGTCTTCGATATCCTGAAGAATCTGCGTTAAACCGTCTTTAATGGCAGTGTAGTCTTCTTTTGAGAGGATACCCTGCTTTTCCAGCATCTTTGCGTGCGCCAGGCTGCCCTGGATATCCTGCCGGTACATGCGCTGGTCGAATTCGATCGACGCGTTGAATTCGTTAGCAGACGAAGTCGCCGCCTTTGAGAATCTTCCGTTCCAAAGTTTCATGGGGTGTGGCTCCTCCTTCATTTGCCTGTTTTTGAATTGCCCGGATCTTTAAGGGCAGGGAGAACAGATTGATAAATCCTTCCGCGTCGCTCTGGTTATAAACTTCGTCCTTGCTGAAGGTTGCGAATTCTTCGTTGTACAGGGAATAATCCGATTTTGTTCCTACGGGATAAGCAACGCCCTTGTACAGCTTTAATCTTACGACACCGGTGACGAATTCCTGGGTAGAATCTACAAATGCGCAGATCGCCTTTGTCAGCGGGGTAAACCAGAGGCCGTCGTAAACCAGCTGTGCGAATTTCTGAGATACGATGTTTTTGTACTGCATGGTGTCACGGTCGAGAATGAGCTTTTCCAGCGCTTTATGTGCCGCGTAGAGAATCGTTCCGCCCGGGGTTTCGTAAACACCTCTGGATTTCATGCCTACCAGACGGTTTTCTACGATGTCGATGGTGCCGATGCCGTTCTCGCTGCCCAACTTGTTTACTGCGTTGAGCATATCTACTGCGCCAAGCGCTTCGCCGTTCAGGGCAACGGGAACTCCCTTTTCAAAGGCAATTTCGATGTAGGTCGGTGTGTCGGGAGCTTTTTCGGGGGGAACACTGAGGACGTGAATGTCGTCTTTGTGTTCGTTCCAGGGACTCTCCAGATTGCCGCCTTCGTGGCTGATATGCCAGATATTTTCATCACGGGAATAGATTTTTTCCGTGGTCTGTTCGATGGGAATGTTATGAGCTGCCGCATACGCGATCAGTTCTTCTCTGGAGGACATATCCCAGGTTCTCCAGGGAGCAATGATTTTAATGGAGGGATTCAGCGCTTTGATTGCCGTTTCGAACCGAACCTGATCGTTTCCTTTGCCCGTACAGCCGTGGGCAATGTAGAAAGCGCCTTCTTTTTCCGCGATTTCAACCAGCTTCTGTGCCATCAGGGGGCGAGCCATAGAGGTACCCAGCAGATAGTCGTTTTCATAAACGGCGTCAGCCTTTAACGTGGGCCAGATATAATCGGTAATGAATTCTTCCTGTATATCCAAAACATAAGCTTTGGATGCGCCGGTAGCATAAGCTTTCTTTTCAATTGCGTCGAAATCTTCCTTCTGCCCTGCGTTGCAGCAGACCGCAATTACGTCAAAATCGTAATGTTCCTTTAACCATGTGAGAATAATAGAGGTATCCAATCCTCCCGAATACGCCAGAACTACTTTTTCTTTTGCCATTTTCTTGACCTCCGAATTGAATATATATACAAAAAAATTAAAGTCGATGCAAATAATATACATTACCGTGCATAAAAAATCAATAGGAAAAAAGAAATTTATTAAAAAAAATGGGTTGAAAAATTCAGAAAAATCGAGTAATAATAAAAAAGGAAATAAAAAATAACAAAAAAATAGCTTGAATAATAATTCTAAACAATGTATAATAAAACCTGTTGAGTTGAAAAGCAGATAAAAAATGAATAAGAAATGAATAAAGAAAGAATAGGGGGCGAAAAGTATGCCGAAAAAATCGAATCTGGAAACGGTATTGATTATTGGATCGGGACCGATTGTGATCGGGCAGGCTGCGGAGTTTGACTATGCGGGAACACAGGCTTGCAAGGCAATTCGGGAAGAGGGCGTAAAAACGATCCTGGTAAACAGCAATCCGGCTACGATTATGACGGATCGGGATGTTGCGGATAAGGTTTATGTGGAACCGCTGACGGAAGAAAGTTTGGTTGAAATTCTGAAAAAAGAACGGCCCGATGGTATTTTGGCAGGATTCGGCGGACAGACCGGTTTGAATCTGGCTATGGATTTAGAAGAAAAGGGCGTTTTAAAGGAACTGGGCATCGAATTGCTGGGCGTTAACCGGGAGAGCATTAAAAAAGCGGAGGATAGAGAAGCTTTTAAAAATTTGATGGTTGAAATCGGAGAACCCATCCCCCAGAGCACGATTGCCGTAGACATGCAGGAATGTTACGATTTTGCCGAAAAGGTCGGGTATCCGCTGATTATCCGGCCGGCTTATACATTGGGCGGAACCGGCGGCGGTTTTGCTAACAATAAAGAAGAACTGGAAGAGCATTGCAGAGTCGGTATGGAAAACAGCGCTATCGGGCAGATTCTTTTGGAAGAATCCGTAGCGGGCTGGAAGGAAATTGAATATGAGGTAATCCGGGACGGAAAAGACAACTGCATTATTATCTGCAGCATGGAAAACGTAGACCCGGTAGGAGTGCATACCGGCGACAGCATTGTTGTGGCTCCTACGATGACGCTTTCCGACGCGGAATGCCGGATGCTTCGCGGTTCGGCTTTAAAGATCATTCGGAACCTGGGAATCGAGGGCGGTTGTAACATTCAGTTCGCACTTGACCCGGACACCGGGAAATATATTGTAATAGAAGTAAACCCGCGGGCAAGCCGTTCTTCGGCTTTGGCTTCGAAAGCTACCGGTTATCCTATTGCCAGAGTAGCGGCGAAGCTTGCTCTCGGGTTTTCTTTGGACGAAATCAGCAATTATAATAAGGAAAAAGCGGAATCTCTTTCCGATCCGCCGTTGGATTACTGCGTAGTGAAGTTCCCCAAGTGGCCTTTCGATAAATTCCGCACCGCCTCCAGAAAACTGGGGACGCAGATGAAGGCCACCGGAGAGGTTATGGCCATCTGCAAGACGTTTGAAAGCGCATTGCTGAAAGCGATTACCTCTTTGGAGGTAAAATGCGACGGCCTGCGGGTTCCTTATGTGACAAACCGCACCGACGAGCAGCTTATGGCGAAGATGAATGTCTGTGATGACGAACGGATTTTCTGCATTGCGGAAAGTTTTCGCCGGGGAATTGCCACTATCGATGAGATCTACCGATTGACCAAGATTAACCCCTGGTTCCTGCAGAAGATTATGAATATTGTCGATATGGAAAAGACGCTTGCCGGGGAAGAAATTACGGCAGAACTGGTAGAAGCGGCGGAAAAGATGGGCTTTGCGGACAATGAAATCTTAGAACTTTCCGGAATTTCCAGGGAGGCATTACAGGATATTCGCATATACCACGATATTTTCCCGGTGTACAAGAAAGTCAATGCCTATCTGGGTGAATTCGATGAAAACAGACCTTACTACTATTCTACTTACGGAGGCTCCGATGAGAGCGAGGTTTCCGACGCAGAAAAGATTTTAATGGTAGGCGCGGGCCCCATCCGAATCGGACAGGGAATCGAATTCGATTACTGCTGTGTACAGGGTGTAAACGCAATTAAGGAAATGGGCTACGAGTCCGTGATTATAAACAACAACCCGGAAACCGTCAGCACCGACTTTGATACTTCGGATAAGCTGTATTTCGAAGCATTGCATATTGACGATGTAATGAACGTCATTAAAAAGGAACGGCCTATGGGTGTGATTCTGCAGTTCGGCGGTCAGACCTCCCTGAATTTGGTGGAAAAACTTCACTCCAGAAGCATTCGCATTTTAGGCACGGCAAATAAATACATCGATTTGGCGGAGGATCGGGAAAAATTCAATGACCTTCTGCACGAGTTGGGAATCGCAACGCCTCCGGGGGTTGCTGTAACCGATGAAAAGGCAGCCTTTAAAGCCGTAGAAGAATTGGGATATCCGCTGGTAGTAAGGCCTTCCTATGTAATCGGCGGACAGGCCATGCAGATTGTATATTCAGACGCAGAACTGAAGCTGTATCTGAAGGAGGCTGTAGCGCTTTCCGAGGAACATCCGGTTTTGATCGATAAATACATCGAAGGAAAAGAAATTGAAGTAGACGCCATCGGCGACGGGGAAGACATCCTGATGCCCGGTATTATGGAGCATATCGAGCGAACCGGCGTGCATTCCGGCGACAGCACGGCAGTATATCCTCCGTATACGCTGACGCAGGATGTGATTGACCGGTTGGTGGATTACACGAAACGCATTTCAAAAGCGCTGCACATTGTGGGACTGGTCAATATCCAATACGCGTATGACGGCAAAGACATTTATGTAATAGAGGTAAATCCGCGGGCATCCCGTACGGTGCCTATTCTCAGTAAAGTCACGGGAGTTCCCATGGTAAAGCTGGCGGTTGCGGCTATGTTGGGACATAAACTTGGGGAGTTCGAATGGGGGACGGGCTTGCTGGCTCCGAAAAAGGAATATGCGGTAAAGGTGCCTGTATTTTCCGACGCGAAGCTGTCCGGGCTGGATGTGGCAGTAGGTCCGCAGATGAAGTCCACCGGCGAAGTCCTGGGGCTTGCCAAAGATCTGGATACCGCTGTTTATAAAGGATTCCTGGCTGCAGGGGTGCGGATTCTGGAAGAAGGCGGCATTTATATCTCTTTACGGGATCACGATAAAACGAAGGCTTCGGCGGCTGTTATGAAAAAGTATACGGAGGCGGGGTTCTCGGTAATGGCTTCCAAAGGCACAAAGGAATTTCTGGAAGAGAACGGAGTTGCCTGCGAACTGGTGGATTTCGACGATGTAAAGCCGCTTCTGGGTACAAAAATCAACATGTTGATCAGTGTCCCCAACGCCATTCATAATGTACATGCGGATATGTTCCCCCTGCGCAGAGCGGCCATCGAAAAGGGACTTCCGGTTTTCACCTGCATGGATACAGCGGAAGCATTTTTGATCGCAATTCATATGAAGCAGAAAAACGTCAAGCTGGAATACGAAGCAATTTAAGGAAAACTGCAAATCTTTGACGAATGGGCAGTGTGCATCCGGAAAAGATTACAAAAGGTAGTGCTTACGCCGCATAAACGGGAAAACAAAAGCGCTGTGCCAATGGTTCATCCATTTGCGCAGCGCTTTTTGCATGGCAGATTTTTTAAAGATGCAGACGGATATGCACAGGAAAAGAATAAAGAACAGGAAAGATAAGCCGGCTTGTATAACCGTATAACCGGAAAAAGCCGAGTTTTTTGATTTAAGAGAGATTTTTTGTGAAAATTTGCGTTTTCTGAAAAAAGAGTGGAGAAGCTTATGGGCGGTATGGTATAATAGCATAAACAGAATGGGAGCATTGTTTCAATTTATCGGAGGCTTCTTAAGTTAGAAATTTTGAACGGAAATGAGGAAGGAAATGGAGCCGAAATATAAACGTGTGTTATTGAAAATCAGCGGCGAGGCTTTAGCCGGAGAAGATAAGACCGGGCTGAACGACGAAATGCTGGAAAAAGTAGCCTTGCAGGTAAAGGAGCTTCATGACTTAGGAATTGAGACCGCTATCGTAGTAGGCGGAGGAAATTTCTGGCGGGGGCGCAGCAGCAAAAGCATGGATCGGGCTACGGCGGATTATATGGGTATGTTGGCTACCTGCATTAACGGTTTGGCGTTGCAGGATGCATTTGAAGCCAAGGGAATTCCTACGAGAGTACAGACCGCTATCGAGATGCGGCAGGTTGCGGAACCCTATATCCGCAGGCGCGCAATTCATGAACTGGAAAAAGGGGATGTTGTAATCTTTTCCGCGGGAACCGGGAATCCGTTCTTCTCTACGGATACTACAGCGGCTCTTCGGGCAGCCGAGATCGACGCAGAAGTGATTCTTTTGGCTAAGAAAGTAGACGCGGTTTACGACAGCGATCCGGAGCAAAACCCAAATGCAAAAAAGTTCCGGCGTTTGACCCACCAGGAAGTGCTGGAAATGGGGCTGGGGGTTATGGATGCCTCCGCAGCGGCGCTGTGCAGGGACAATCGCATTCCTATCCATGTATTCGGATTGGCGGACACGCAGAATGTGATCAAAGCCGTTTACGGCGAACCAATCGGAACGATTATCGAATAGAGGCGGCTGTGTTTGCCGAATAAAAATAAAGGAGAAATATGATGAGCGAGATTCAAGATAAGCTGAAAGCAAAAATGGAAAAAACAAAGGCAGTTCTGAAAGAAGAGCTGAATACTGTTCGCGCAGGCCGGGCAAATCCCGCTTTGCTGGACAAGGTTATGGTTGAGTATTACGGTGTGCCGACTCCCTTGAAGAACCTGGCAAACGTTTCAACTCCCGATCCCAGAACTCTGGCGATTACTCCTTTTGACCCCAAGTGCATTCCCGATGTAGAAAAGGCAATCGGCGCGGCCAATATTGGAATCAATCCTTCCAATGACGGCAAAATCGTTCGCCTGGTAATTCCCCAGGTTACGGAAGAACGGAGAAAAGAACTGACTAAGCTGGTAAAGAAGATCGGCGAAGACGCAAAAGTCGCGATTCGGAATGAGAGAAGAGATGCCAACGAGCATTTGAAAAAACAGGAAAAGAACGGCGAACTGACAGAAGACGATCTGAAGAAAGAGCTGGATGCTGTTCAGAAGCAGATCGATAACTGCATTAAAGAAATTGACGTTATTATCGAACAAAAAGATAAGGAAATTATGGAAGTTTAATGGCAGAATTGCTGGGCATGAAGCTGGATGCGGCGGAAGAAGTTTTAAAACAGAGAAACATTCCTTATGAAATTCGATTGGCGGAGCCTTCCGGCAGAAAGGAAACGGAAGGTGAGCTTCGTGTGATTCGCCAAAAGGAAGAAGGAAATTTGCTGCTGCTGACGGTTTGTAAAATACCGGATCCGTTTTTATAACGCATCGGCGGAAATTTTGAAGGCAGAAAATTTCTGCTTTTTGCCTGTCCTAAAGGGCAGGGGAGAGAGCTTTTCCTGAATTGCGGGCGGAAAAGGATACCGGTTGAGAAAAGGATAAAAGATACACAAAGGGGCGGGATTAGTCGCCCCTTGTGTTATTGATTTTTTGATGTACACGGGATGACGAAGCAGGAAGGAACGATGATGCAGACAGATTTAGATCGAAGCAGAATGCCGGTACACATTGCGATTGTTATGGATGGCAACGGGCGCTGGGCAAAGCAGAGAAATTTGCCGCGGCTGGCGGGGCATAATGCGGGAATGCAGGCCTTGAAGGAAATTGTAAAGCGATCTTCCGCTCTGGGTATAAAACATCTGACGGTTTATGCGTTTTCTACGGAAAATTGGAAGCGGCCGGAAGAAGAAATTTCGGGGATTTTCCGCATTTTGGTCGCGTATGTCAATAAAGAGCTGGAAGAGATTCATGCGAACAATGTGCGGGTTACGATTCTGGGGGAATATGAAAAATTTCCGGAGAATGTGGTGGCTAAGCTGCGGCAGGCTATGGGGAAGACCGAAAACAATACGGGATTGGAATTTCATATTGCGCTGAATTACGGCGGCCGTCCGGAGATTTTACGGGCAGCCAGAGCATTATGCAGAAAAGCCAAGGCAGGAACGCTGGATCCGGAGGCAGTAACGGAGGAAGTTTTTCAGGCAGAGCTTTTTACAGCAGGGCTTCCCGATCCCGATTTAATCGTTCGAACCAGCGGTGAAATGCGGCTGAGCAATTATCTGCTGTGGCAAAGTGCGTACAGTGAATTCGTTTTTACAGATGTGCTGTGGCCGGATTTTACACCGGATTGTCTGGAGGACGCCATTCGGGAATATCAGGGGCGCAGCCGGCGTTTTGGAGGAATAAAATAGATGAAGACGAGAATTTTATCCGGATTGATTATGCTTCCTCTTTTAGTCTTTTTATGGCTTGGGGGAAAATGGCTGCTTTTGGCCTGCTTCGCCGTGGCTTTGATGGGTGTACGGGAATTCTATAACGGGTTTCGGAAAATGGGCGTATCGCCCTGCGCACCCATCGGTTATGCGGCGGCATTTTGCCTGTATACGCTGGGGTTGTTTCTCTTAAGCAGTCCTACCGGAACAGAATACATATATCCGTTGTATATGCTTTGGTTTTTCGGCGTAACAGTGGCTTCTCTGCTGGTTTTATTTAAAATCGAAAAACGCACGCTCAGCGACGGCATGGCGACGCTGACAGGCGTGTTCTATGTGGTGTTTTTCTCGTTCCATGTAGTTCTCGTGGATTCATTTTTCGGCATAGCGGTATGGCTTATCGTATTGACTGCGTTCGGTACGGATATTATGGCGTATTTTTCCGGTATGGCCTTCGGCAAACATAAACTCTGTCCGAAGATCAGCCCGAAGAAAACCATAGAAGGTTCTGTAGGCGGCATCCTGGGAAGTATGGTGCTGTGCCTGCTGTTTGCACATTTCTTCCTGGCGGATTTCAGCGACAAAGCCATGCTGATGGGGCTGGTAATCGGACTGCTGGGGGGAATCATTTCTCAGTTCGGCGATTTGACCGCTTCGATTTTCAAGCGGCATATGGGCATTAAAGATTACGGAAATTTGATTCCCGGCCACGGAGGTATTTTAGATCGGTTCGACAGCGTTTTGTTTACGGCGCCTATGGTATTTTATGTGCTTTGGATTTGGAATCTGATTTGTCCTTTTGGCTGGTAGCCTGAGAGAAAGGGGCAGTTCTTGTTTACGGCGAGGAATATGTAATGAAGCGAATTTCTATCTTAGGATCTACGGGTTCTATTGGAACTCAGGCTCTGGATTTGATACAAAAACATCCGGAAGAATTTGAAGCACGGGTTTTGGCCTGCGGACGCAATATAGAACTGCTCCGGCAGCAGATTGAAGCTTTTCATCCGGTTATGGTTTCTGTGGAACGGGAAGAAGACGCCCTGCAGTTGAAGAAGGATTATCCCAAACTGGATGTGGCTTTCGGCGAAGAGGGACTGCGGGAAGCCGCGGTTTACGGCGGCTGCGATATGGTCTTAAATGCAGTCGTGGGAATTCGGGGCATGGTGCCCACTTACGCGGCGGTGCAGGCCGGCCGGAATGTGGCTCTGGCAAATAAGGAAACGCTGGTAGCCGGCGGCCGGGTGATTATGCGGGAAGTCAAGGAACGGGGTGTGTGCTTTCTGCCGGTGGACAGCGAGCACAGCGCTATTTTTCAGTGTCTGCAGGGAAATCCGGGTCAGCCTGTAAAACGGATTCTGCTGACGGCTTCCGGCGGCCCTTTTCGGGGGTATACGGCAAAGCAGCTGGAGGATGTTACTTTAGAGCAGGCTTTGAACCATCCCAACTGGAGCATGGGCAGCAAGATCACGGTGGATTCCGCTACCATGATGAACAAGGGGCTGGAGGTCATCGAGGCGCACTGGCTTTTCGATACGGCGCCGCAGGATATTCAGGTGGTGGTCCATCCGGAAAGCATTATACATTCTATGGTGGAATACGAGGATCACGCGATTCTGGCTCAGCTGGGGGTTCCCGATATGCGGGTTCCCATCGGTTATGCTCTCAGTTATCCTGATCGGATTGCAAACGACTGTCCTTCGGTGGATTTTTTCGATCTGGGCACGCTGCATTTCCAACGGGCCGACCGGAATACCTTCCGCTGTCTGGATCTTGCGTATCAGGTGCTGGAAGCAGGGGGAAGCTATGCGGCGGTTCTCAACGCGGCCAATGAAGTTCTGGTGCAGAAATTCCTGGAAAAAAGGATTAAGTTTACCGATATTCCGAATACTATAGAAAGGGTTTTAGAGGCTCATACACCGCAGTTTGACTTGAGTGTTTGGGATATACTGGAGATTGACAGAGAGACCAGGGGGAGAATGGGAGTATGATTTTAACAGTAATCTATGCGATACTGATTTTTTGCCTGCTGATATTTGTGCATGAATTAGGGCATTTTACAACGGCAAAGTTGGTGGGAATTCGGGTCAATGAATTTTCCATCGGCATGGGACCGCAGCTGTGCCATTTCCAAAGAGGGGAAACCGAATATTCATTGCGGGCATTTCCTATCGGCGGTTATGTGAAAATGGAGGGCGAAGACGAGGACTCGGAGGATGAGCGGGCGTTTAACAACAGGCCGGCCTGGGCAAGAGCGCTGGTTTTAATTGCCGGCTCGTTTATGAATCTCTTGTCCGCGGTTCTTATTATCACGATTATGGTTTTGGTGGTGGGTACCGCCACCACTACGGTGGGTCAAGTGAGCCGGGGAATGCCTGCGGAGGCCGCCGGAATTCAGGCAGGGGATCGCATTTTAACCATCGACGGAGCTCCGGTAGAAGAATGGACGGATGTAAACCGGCTTGTGGGAGAAGCTCAGGGGGAAACAGTACAGATTGCAGTAGAGCGTGACGGCAAGGAACTGTCCTTAGAAAGCGGAGTTGCGGTTTCGGAGGACGGCAGGAAGGTAATCGGCATTATGACCGAGCCCCGCCATGCGGTTTGGCCTGCTGTGCAGTCCGGCGTACTGTGTATTGCCGACTGGACGAAACAGATGGTCAGTTACCTGGGGCAGCTGTTTACAGGCAAAGGCTCTATGGAGGATCTGGTAGGTCCGGTGGGGATTGTCAGTTTGATTAACGATCAGGCCAAGAACGGATTCCTCTATGTGGCAAATTTCATGGCTTTGATCAGTTTGAATTTAGCCATTATCAATATGCTTCCCCTTCCGGCGCTGGACGGCGGAAGAGTGCTGTTCTTGATTATCCGCTGTTTTACAGGGAAAGCCATTTCAGACGAAACGGAAGCAAAGATCCATTTTGCCGGGCTGATTTTATTTTTCCTGCTGATGATTTACTTAATCGTGCAGGATGTGGGACGATTTATCATTCATTAGGGACGGGAAAATGAGCAAAGAGACAAAGCGGGTTATGTGCGGAGATGTTCCCATCGGCGGGGGCGCTCCTGTGAGCATACAGTCTATGACGAATACGGATACCAGAGATGTGAAAGCTACAGTAGAGCAGATTTCACGTCTGGCGGATGCGGGGTGCGAAATTGTCCGCTGCGCGGTTCCGGATGAGGAAGCTGCGGCAGCCCTGGGGCAGATTAAAAAGGCTGTCCGGCTGCCCCTGGTGGCGGACATTCATTTCGATTACCGTCTGGCTTTGTCCGCCATGGAGAACGGTGCGGATAAAATTCGGATCAATCCGGGCAACATCGGCGGAGAGGAGAAGCTGCGCGCTGTTCTCCGGGCTGCCGCTGTGCGGGGGCTTCCTGTTCGGGTAGGAGTGAATTCCGGTTCTTTGGAAAAGGAAATCCTAAGCAAATACGGAGGGGTAACGGCAGAGGCTCTGGCGGAGAGCGCTGTGCGTACCGTCCGCAGGGTGGAGGCTATGAATTTCGATCAAATTGTAGTTTCTCTGAAGGCTTCCGACGTGGTTTTAGGCTTTGAAGCCTGCAAATCGGCGTCGCAGCAGCTGAATTATCCTCTGCATATCGGCGTAACCGAAGCCGGGACGCTGAATTCCGGAAAAGTAAAATCCGCTGTGGGCATCGGCGCTCTTCTTTTAAACGGTATCGGCGATACTCTTCGGGTTTCTTTGACAGGAGATCCCGTGGAGGAGGTCTTGTATGCAAAGGAGATTTTGGAAGCGGCGGGACTCCGTCGAAAGGCAATTCAACTAATCTCCTGTCCTACCTGCGGGCGCACAAGAGTGGATTTGACAGCTATCGTTTCGGAAATAGAGGAAAGGATAAAGCCCCTGGAGCGGCGGCGGGCGGCACAGGGGAAAAAACCGCTTACCCTGGCGGTTATGGGCTGTGAAGTCAACGGGCCGGGAGAGGCGGGAGAAGCGGATTTTGGGGTCGCCTGCGGAAAGGACTGCGGGCTGCTGTTTCGCGGGGGGAAGCCGGAACGAACCGTACCTGCAGGGGAAATCGTGCCCTCCTTATTAAAAATTCTGGAGCAATGGGATTAAAGGCCAAAGCGGCATCTTATCAAAAAGAGTGTGCGAACAGATGAGACAGATTATAGAAACAACTGTAAACTGGGAACAGTTAGGCGTTCATCCACGGGACAGCTACCGCTTTTCCGTGGAACGGGCGTTTGTAAAGAAAAAAGACAGAAGCCTTTCCGTAGAAATTTGTTTAAATTTTATCATTCCGCTGGAGGATGCGGAGGCGATAGAAGCTATCTTAAGGGAACGATTCCCGGAACTTTCCGGAGCGCGTCTTGAATTTCGGTATGAGGATGTAATATTGGAAGAGGAGGAAATCATTCGCCTTTATATTCCGTATTTGATCCGTGCGGCGCGGGAGCAAGCAAAGCATGGAGCGCAGACTATTTTCCCGGATTCTTACATATGGCGAGACGGAATATTGGAATTAAACGTGCTGGGGGATTCTGCGGCAAGAGAGCTGAACCGGCAGGCGGCGCCTCTGTTCCGGCAGCTTCTGCGGCAGAATTTCGGAATATCGGCAGAAATCCATTTTTCCAACGAGACGGAGCTCTACGAAGAACAGCTGGCGAAGCAGGCGGTCAAGGATAGGGAAGAGCTTAAAGAGGCTCAGCAGATCAGAAGCCCCGGGGGCTCTGCCGTCGGAGGAGCTGCTTCCCAACAGGACAGAGGCGGGTATCCTTCGGGAAATTGGAAGTCCGGAAGCCGGGCATCGAAATATGTACCGGTCAAAGGGAATCTGATTTTAGGAAAGCATATCGACGAAGAAGCAGCAGAAATGAAAAGCTTAACGGCGGACAGCGGGACGGTTGCCGTTCACGGTCGTGTGTTCCGCATGGAGGAGCGATCTCTTTCCGGCGGGAAAATTCTGGTTTCGCTCCTGCTGACAGACGGTACGGAATCCGTTTGTGTAAAAGTGTTCACCGGCGCGGAAAAAGCAGAAGACCTGCGGGAGCATCTTCCTACGGGCACCTGGGCAAAAGTGCGGGGAACGATGGAAATGGACCGTTTTGAAATGGTTCCTGTTTTAATGGGGAAGGATATTGAAAAAACGGAATCGGTTCACAGGGAGGATACCTGTGAAAAAAAGAGAGTGGAACTTCATGCGCATACAAAAATGAGCAACATGGACGGTATTAACGAAGTATCTGCTCTTTTAGAGACCGCAGCGGAATGGGGGCAGCCTGCGGTGGCGATTACAGATCACGGCGTGGTTCAGGCTTTCCCGGAAGCCGCAAAGTATAAGAAGAAAAAAAAGCTGGATTTAAAATTGATTTACGGTCTGGAAGGATATTTGCTGGATGACGACGATCAGGCCGGAGCGGAAACGATTGACTATAAATCTAAGGGGACGAACCATATTATTCTGCTTGCACGGACACAGGAAGGTCTGAAAAATATTTATAAACTGGTTTCGATTTCACATCTGCAGTATTTCTATCGAAAACCCCGTATTCCTCGTTCTGTTTTGCAGGCGCATAGAGAGGGGCTGATTATCGGCTCTGCATGCGAAGCAGGCGAGATTTTCCAGGGGGTTTTAAATGGAATTTCGGAAGAACGCATGGAAGAGTTGATCTCCTTTTATGATTATCTGGAAATACAGCCTATTGTCAATAACCGGTTTCTCGTACAGCAGGGGCGTGTTGCGGATCAGGAGGGACTTCGGGATTTAAACCGGCAGATTGTCCAATTGGGGAAGAAGTACGGCAAGCCGGTGGCAGCCACTACGGACGCCCATTACGGAGAACCCGAAGAAAGCATATTCCGCCGCATATTGATGGCCGGACAGGGATACAAAGATGCGGAAAACGGCGAAGGCCTTTATCTGCGCACCACGGATGAGATGCTGGAAGAGTTTTCTTATTTAGGCCGGGAAACAGCCCTGGAGGTTGTAATCGAAAATCCAAACCGGATTGCAGACAGCATAGAAGAAATCCAGCCCGTCCCTTCCGGCAAATTTCCGCCGAAAATCGACCATGCAGAAGAAACCTTGAGAAAGGACTGCATGGAAAGAGCGGAGGCCATTTACGGCACACCCTTGCCGGAAATCGTGGAAAAGCGTCTGGAAAAGGAATTGCAGTCGATTATCGGAAACGGATATGCAGTTATGTATGTTTCCGCGCAGATGCTGGTGCATAAATCCATGAGCGACGGTTATCTGGTAGGCTCCCGAGGTTCGGTAGGATCGTCCTTTGCGGCCACCATGGCGGGAATTACGGAAGTAAATCCTCTACAGCCCCATTACATCTGCGAAAATCCCGACTGCAAGCATTCTGAATTTGTGGAAATCGGCGAATACAGCTGCGGTGTGGACATGCCGGATAAGAATTGTCCGGTCTGCGGCCGGCCTTATAAAAAAGACGGGTTCAGCATTCCCTTTGAAGTTTTTCTGGGCTTTAAAGGCGATAAAGAGCCTGATATTGACTTGAACTTCGCGGGCGAATACCAACCGGTAGCGCATAAATTCGTAGAAGAAATTTTCGGCCGGGAGAATGTATACCGGGCCGGAACCATAAGCACAGTGGCCTCCAAAACGGCCTACGGTTATGTGCGGAAATATTTTGATGAGCGGCAGAAAGATGTGAGCAAATGGGAGGTAGAACGTCTGACCGAAGGCTGCACAGGAGTCCGCCGCACCACGGGGCAGCATCCCGGAGGCATTATTATTGTCCCCAGAGGTCACGAAATCTATGAATTCTGCCCTATACAGCATCCGGCAAACGATACAAATACCGATATCGTTACAACGCATTACGAATATCATTCCATCGATCAGAATTTGCTGAAACTGGATATTCTCGGGCACGACGTCCCTTCTATGATCCGTCATCTGCAGGATATGACGGGTGTAGATCCTTTGACTCTTCCCTTGAGCGATCCAAAAGTAAACAGCATTTTCAACGGGATCGACTGTTTGGAAGTCAAAGATCCCGAATATCCGTTTAAACATGGCACTTATGGAATTCCGGAGTTTGGAACCAGCTTTGTCCGCCAGATGTTGGACGATACAAAGCCTTCCAATTTTGCAGACCTGGTTCGAATTTCCGGCTTTTCTCATGGTACAAATGTTTGGCTGAATAACGCGCAGAAATTCATAAAAGAAGGTCTGGCGACCATGAAAGACGCAATCTCTACCCGTGATGATATTATGAACTATCTCATCGGCAAAGGGGTTCCGTCTCAAAACGCGTTTAAGATCATGGAAAATGTTCGAAAAGGAAAGGGGGTTACAGAAGAAGAAGCACAGCTGATGACCGATAACAATGTACCGGAATGGTATATCGAATCCTGCAGGCGTATCAGTTATATGTTTCCTAAAGCGCATGCGGTAGCATATGTTATGATGTCTTACCGGATCGCGTATTTTAAAGTTTATTATCCGCAGGCATTTTACGCAGCCTTCTATACGATCAAAGTCATCGATTTTAATTCGGATGTGGTTTTAACAGGAGCACATGCGGTAAAAGCGAGGATGGCGGAAATCGAGGCGAAGGGAAAAAATGCCACACAAAAAGAAAATGACGAGATGACGGTTCTGGAAGTAGCCTGTGAAATGTATGCCAGAGGCTATGAATTCGCGCCGGTTTCTTTGGAAAAATCCGATGGGGTTCGTTTTGAACTTCAGGACGGAAAGATTCTTCCGCCGTTCCTTGCTTTGAATGGCGTAGGAGAAACGGCGGCGCGGGGGCTGGCAGAGGAAAGGGAAAAAGGACCTTTCTTTTCTGTCGACCAGATGAAGACGCGGGCAGGCTTGAACCGAACGGCTGTAGAAGCGTTCAGCAAGGCAGGCGTCTTAGAGGGACTGCCGGAAACCGATCAGCTGACTTTGTTTTAAAAAGAGGATATTTATGGAAAATGAAGAGAGGAAGCAATTGTTCGAAGACGTGGTTTTAGTGCATCGGACCTATTTAGAACGGTTTATAATTACGATTTGCAACGACCCGGAGTTAGCGAATGATATTATGCAGGAAGTACTGGTGACAGCTTGGAGAAAATTGGATATGATTGCGCATATCGAAGGAAACAGGGCGCATTATCTTTGTTCGATTGCAAAAAATACGCTGCGAAACTATTACAGAACAAAGAAGCGCCACTTCGATGAAGAGGTTCAGGAGAACCCGGGCGTACGCAACTTTGCTCCGAATAATGTAGTAAAGGACGTACTGGAAAAAGACGCGCGAAGAGAACTGCTTCTGATGATGGGAAATTTGAGGAAAGAGTATGCGCAGATTCTGATTTTATATTATTACTATGATTATTCATTTCAGGAAATCGCGTCGGTTTTGAATTTGAAATACAATACGGTTATCAGCTGGCATTATCGCGCAAAGAAAGCTTTGGCTGTATTGATTCAAGAAGAGGAAGAACGGGGAAAAGGAGAATATGGCGAATTCGAAAAATTTGGAACGACCGGAGAATGGGAAGAATACGGAGAAGCAGACGAGGAGTGAGTTTGACCGGATTTTAGGGAACGCATTCAAGCGGGCCGTAGACGAAGACGGCGGCCGGCCGGATTTATGGAAAATTGAGGATTCTCTGCACCATTTCCGGGCAGAGGAGATTATACGCAAGGCAGAGCAAAGAAAACGCAGGGTATGGGGGCTGCGGATTGCCGCGGTACTTTGCGCGGCTTTCGTTATAACCGGGGCGGCTTTAGCGTTTCAGCCGGCGCCGGAAGCCGATCCTACCGAGGTTGTGGATTCGCTCAGCGGCGAAGTGAACGAGAGCGGAATGGACAGCGC
>JALEJU010000008.1 GCA_022769485.1 Bacillota bacterium | reverse complement strand
ATTACCCAACTTCTATATTCTGTAAAAGAACATTTTCTTAAATTGGGTTTCTTCAGCAGCTTTGAAAGTTCTTCTTCTGTATAAGCTTCTTTCAGTGGTTTGTCTGCATGAGGCATACGTATTTTAAAAGAATCTATTATTTCTTCTTCCATGAGAAAATAAGCAAAAGCACGAAACCGCCTTAAATATGAATTTACCGTTTGTTCTGCCAGAGTCCCGCTTTTTAAAAACCTTATGAAATCCGCAACAAATTCTTTGTTTATTTTTTCTACCGGTTCGTCAAGAGAACAAAAACCACTTAATATAGAAGGTAATTCTTTGTAAAAACGTATCGTCGCTTTTGCACAATTTTTACTTTCACGGTTTTTAATAAAAAAAATAAAATTTTCCATGATTGTAGATGTATTGTTCATCTGTATTACTTGTTTTTTCATAACGAAAAACACCCCCATTTTGACCACCTGATTCGATGAAAAATAAGAGTGTTTTTTCATTAGGCGGAACTCAACAAAACGTTGAAATTCCAGTTATGGTACGCCCAGGGGGACTCGAACCCTCAACCTACTGATTCGTAGTCAGGCACTCTATCCAATTGAGCTATGGGCGCTCGTGAGCGATATCACAAGTGCTATTATACCTAAATCCGGCAATTTTGTAAAGGATAAATTGCGCCCGTATAAAAAGTTTTTCTTCGGTGACAAATAAATCTGTAAATGCTATACTTAATACAGCATCGCCGGAGAGCGCATAAAATCCTTTCGCCGGCGGACAGACAGGAGGCTTTTGGTATGGATAAAATTAAAAAGGCCAGCATCGTTACCGGCGCGGTGGTGGGAGGCGTGATCGGCGGAGCGGTTTCTTTGGTCGGCACCCTTGCTCACAACAAATTTTTAGACCGTTTGGGAGAAGATATCGTAGACTCTACGATCTTAACCGCATCCATTACAGGCAATGCCCTCAGCGGAACCGCACACCTGGCCGCCGGAGCCGCAAAACGCGATCCGCAGCACCTTTCTTCCGCAAAAGAAGATTTTGCTGACGTTGGCCGGGGTCTGCTCAAGAATTTCAAAACCAACATGCACTTAATCTTAGACAACAGCGGGGAGATTCTTTTAGGCATAAAAGACCGGGATGGCCGCCGCATTTTAAACGGCGCCAAAACATTGGGCAAAATCATAGCTATCAGCACGATTACCGTGGGCGCTGTTCAAATCAACACCGATAATGACAGCGACGCCGAAACGAAACCGAAAAAAGCAAAAGAAAAGGCCGCTTCCACAGCGTCCTGCGAAGCTTCAAAAGAGCCCGTGGAAACAGCCTGCCGTCCCCGCTTTCGGATTTCCCGCAAGCTGCGTCGCCTGCAAAAAAGAAAATCCATAGACTGTACGGAAAAATAACCCGCAGTTTAAATACCTGAAAAAAAGAGGGGTCGCCCCTCTTTTTTCCATATAACGTGAAAGAGTAAGAAACAGCCGGTCCGCCGCACCTTACTCTTTTTTATTTCATTCTATTTTACGTTATGTACATCAAGCTGCGGATAAGGAATGGAGATCCCCTGCTCATCAAAAGCGATCTTCACCTGCCGCTGCAAATAATATTTTACGGGAATGATGTCGTCATTGTCGCACCAGACCAATAAATCGATGGCAACGCAGCTGTCTTCCTGCGCCGCAACGCCTATCACAGGCGCCGGATCCCTATAAATCCGTTCATCCGACTCTGCCACTGCCGCCAAAATGTCCATAGCCTGATCCACATCACATTCATACCCGATGCCGAACCGGCAGGAAACCCGCCGCGCAGGCTCTTTCGAGTAATTGGTAACCGCAGAATTGGCCAGGATGCCGTTTGGAATCGTCACAACCTTATTATCCAGAGTTTTCATCGTGGTATACAGCAGGTCGATATTTTCAACCGTTCCCTCATCCGAGCCGCAGGTGATGTAATCGCCTTTTCCGAAAGGCTTATGGAAAAGGATCAGCAGACCGCCGGCAAAATTAGACAGGCTGTCTTTCAAAGCCAGGGCGATAGCTGCGCCCGCCGCCCCCAGCACCGTAACAAATGCTGCAATGGAAACGTTTAAATAACCTAATATAGTTACAATTAAAAGAATCCAAAGAGCGATCCTGGCGGTATTACAAATAAACGTATGCAGTGCTTCGTCCAAATTGCTGCGCATCAAAACCCTTTTGGTAATCCGCATTACAATCCGTATTGCAACGTAGCCTATTAAAAGGATAAGAAGCATCTGCCCTATCTTCCACGCAATGTCAATCAGCTTTCCGTCTTCCAAAAAACCCATGTTCAGACCCCCGCTCTTATCTTCCGCTGCGTCTCCGTTCCAATTCCTTCAGGAATTTTTTCCGCAGGCGAATATCATCCGGCACAACTTCTACCAACTCATCGTCATTGATAAACTCAAGCGCCTCCTCCAAAGTAAAGGTTCTGGCAGGAGACAGCCGAATTGCCTCGTCGCTGCCTGCCGCCCGCATATTGGTAGCGTGCTTTGCCTTGCAGGGATTTACAACCATATCCATAGGCCGGCTGTTCATACCTACGATCATGCCTTCGTACACCTTCGTGCCCGGCTCGATGAACATCTGCACTCTCTCGCCGATGTTGAACAGAGCGTAAGGCGTCGCCACCCCTTCTTCCTGTGCAATGGCCACTCCATTGATTCTCTGAGGAATCTCGCCCTTATAGTATTCAAAACAGTCGAAACGGCGCACCATAGTGCCCTCGCCTCTGGTATCGTTAATAAACTCACTGCGATAGCCCATCAGCCCCCTCGTGGGAACCTTATATTCCAGCCTGGAATAGCCGTCTTTTCCGGTCATGGAAACCATCAGCCCCTTCCGCAGATTGAGTTTGGAAATTACAGTGCCCGCATATTCATCTGGCACACTGATAACCACTTCTTCAACAGGTTCCATGCGGCGTCCTTCGTCATCTCTGCGCAAAATGACCTCCGGCTTGGAAACTGCCAGTTCATAGCCTTCCCGACGCATGTTTTCAATCAGAATGGAAAGGTGCAGCTCGCCCCGGCCGGAAACCTTAAAGCTATCCGTAGACTCGGTTTCCTCTACTAAAAGTCCTACGTTTACTTCCAGTTCTTTTTCCAGCCGCTCCCGAATATGTCTGGATGTTACATATTTCCCGGATTTCCCCGCAAACGGCGATTTATTGACCATAAAATTCATGGAAAGAGTGGGCTCTTCGATGTAAATCGTATCCATGGGCTGCGGGTCTGCCGGGTCGCAAATAGTATCCCCGATGGAAATATCCGCGATACCGGAAACCACTACAATATCGCCGCATTCCGCTTCTTCCACGGCGACTCTTTTCAGCCCCCGGTACACAAACACCTGATTGACCTTCCTCTGCACGATGGTGCCGTCGCCCTGGGCTACCGCTACGGTCTGTCCGGCTCGAATTACACCCTTACTGATACGTCCGATACCTAAGCGGCCGATGTAATCATCGTATCCCAGAGAACTGACCTGGAACTGCAGCGGTTCTTCCCGAAGATCGGGATAAGCGCTGCAATGTTCGATAATCGTGTCAAACAAGGGTTTAATATCCAGTCCGTGATCGTTCCCGCCCGGATTTTTGCGTACCTTATGTCCGCCGGAAACAATTTCAACGCCGGCAGCATCGGCAGGATCCCGCACAACGATTCCCTGGCGGGCAATCCCGTATAAAATGGGAAAATCCAGCTGTTCGTCGTTGGCTTCCAGATCCATAAAAAGCTCATATACTTCGTCTACGACTTCTTCGATCCGCGCGTCTTTTTTATCGATTTTATTGATCAGCAGAATCGGGTTTAACCCCTGCTGCAGAGATTTCTGCAATACGAACCGCGTCTGCGGCATAGGTCCCTCGCTGGAATCCACCAGCAGAATCACCGTGTCCACGGTTTTCATAATCCGTTCTACCTCCGAAGAAAAATCGGCGTGACCCGGCGTGTCTACGATGTTGATCTTTACGTCTCCGTGCATCACGGAGCAGTTTTTCGAATAAATGGTAATGCCCCGTTCCCGCTCGATATCATCGCTGTCCATAACGCAGTCCGCCACTTCTTCATTGGCTCGAAATACACCGCTTTGATTCAAAAAAGCGTCTACCAAAGTAGATTTTCCCGCGTCAACATGAGCAATTACCGCTATATTGATAATTTTCTCTTTTTCTTTCACTTTTGTTTTTCCCTCTTCCCGTTCTTCCGGTTTCTCTAAATTTCCAAATATAAAACAAAGTTTATTTTATCACACCGTCGGCTCTGTGACAAACAAAATGCGCAAATTTCTCCCCGGCATCATATACTGAAGCATATTATTTGAAAGGAGTGTCTTCTTTGCCTTCTGTTTATTTAAGTCCCTCACTGCAGGAGTTTAACCCGGTCATCATCGGGGGAAACGAAGAATACTACATGAACCTCATCGCAGATGCCATGATTCCTTACTTAGAAGCTTCCGGCATCTCGTACAGCCGGAATAACCCCAACGAAACGCTGTCCCAGGCCATCGAACGTTCCAATGCAGGGAATTACGACCTCCATCTGGCACTGCATTCCAACTCTTCTCCGGAATACCTGGCCGGCACGCTGCAGGGTCCGGATGTATATTACTACGAGTACAGCCAGCCCAGCCGAGCTGCCGCCGACATCATCGCCGCGAATTTGGAATCCATCTATCCCAATCCGGATCTGGTAACGGTTATTCCCTCTGTCACACTGGCAGAGCTGCGCCGCACAACAGCGCCCGCCGTCCTGCTGGAGGTCGCTTACCATGACAACTACGAAGATGCGCAGTGGATCGCGGATAATATCAACGCCATCGGCCGAAATCTGGTGCTTTCCCTGACCGAATATTTCGGCATTCCCTTTGTAGACCCTTACGCGCCAATAGGCCAGTAAAACGCCCCTGCCCTTTCAGCACGCAGAAAAAGCGGCAGGTTTTCCCCTGCCGCTGATTTTAAAGTTTGTATCTATAATTTTTTTAAAAATAATTTTCCTTCCGATCATAACGCCGGCGAAACATTCAAACACCTTGATTGTAATTTTGTACCGGTCCGCGTTCATTGTGTGGAAAGTCACAACGCCTACAAGGTACGGGCCGAAAACGACCCCCGTTATCAGCCACCCGAGAATGGCCGGCAACTTGACTTTTGCCGTGATTTTCCCCATAGTAACCGCAATGCATACGATTGCGAACACGCTTAAAATATCAACCGTCATTTCATCTTCCTCAACATTCCAATTGTCATTTCGGAATCGGCATTGCAGGCAATTGCATTATCAAACGCGCTGTCTGCGATTCATTTATAAATTTCATCCCTTCATCGACGATTTCATTTGATGACTGCATTTTGAAGGAAAGCAGGAAAAAGAACGGGCAAGAAACAATTTGCCTAAACGCAGAACAGCGGCACAGCCTTTCGACTGCACCGCCTTTTTCTCAATTCTTTCAATGCCTTACTTCATTGCCGCCACGCGGTCGAAATCATCCGTGATTTCTTTTGAAGGCGCCTTCGTAACCAAGCTTACGATTACAATTGCCAAACTGGCCAGAATAAATGCCGGCAGCAATTCGTAAATATCCCACGCGCCGCCCAAAGGACGAATCTGGAATTTCCAAACAAAAATAGCAATTCCGCCTACCAGCATACCCGCCAGAGCGCCGCTCATATTCATCCGCCGCCAGAACAGCGAGAACAGAACCACCGGTCCAAACGCGGCGCCGAAGCCGGCCCATGCAAACGATACAATCCGGAAAACAGAGCTGTCCGGATTTTTCGCCAGGAACAGAGCCAGGACAGCAATACCTACAACCGTCAGCCTTGCCAGCAGCATCATGGTCTTGCCGCTCATTTTAATCCCGAAGAAATCCCGCAGCAGGTTCTGGGACAAGCTGGAGGAAGCCGCCAGAAGCTGAGAATCCGCAGTGGACATAGTAGCTGCCAGAATACCTGCGATAATCAATCCGCCGACCACAGCCGCAAACCAGCCGTGCTGCGCAATGAGGCTTGCGATTTGAACAATTACCGTTTCCGAAGAGGAGCCTTCCAGAACAGGAAGTACATTTTCCGCAGACATAGCCAGACCGACTACCCCGATAAAAATTGCTATGAACAAAGAAATTACAACCCAAATCGATGCGATTCTCCGGGACAAGGTCAGCTTTTTCTCATCTTTAATCGCCATAAAGCGGAGCAGAATATGAGGCATTCCGAAGTAGCCCAGTCCCCATGCAAGCGTAGAGACAACAGCGATAAATCCGTAAGTTCCCGCAGATTGAGAAACCGCGTCGTATCCGGCCGTCATATCCAGATAACCGGGCAACGCTTTCGCATTTTCTACAACAACATCCAATCCGCCGGCTGCAGAAACACCGAAACACAATACTACAATCAAAGCGGCGGTCATAAGACAGGACTGAACTAAGTCCGTAGTGCTGGCTGCCAAGAAGCCGCCCAGTACCGTATATCCAACGATAACGATAGCGCTGAAAACAACCGCCGTCATATAGTCCACGCCGAACAAACTGTTGAACAGCTTACCGCAAGCCGCAAACCCGGAAGCGGTATACGGAACAAAAAATGTAATGATCACGATAGCGGCAACGCATGTGAGGATGTTCCGTTTGTCGTGAAATCTCTTAGAGAAAAACTCCGGAATCGTAATGGAGTTATCCGCAACCAGAGAATACCGGCGAATTCGTTTCGCTACGATCAGCCAATTAAGATAGGTGCCCACAGCCAGTCCGATAGCCGTCCAGCCGGCTTCCGCGATCCCACAGAGATAAGCCAAGCCGGGCACGCCCATGAGAAGATAGCTGGACATGTCGGAAGCCTCCGCACTCATAGCCGTAACCAGGGGGCCTAATCTTCTTCCGCCCAAATAAAAATCGTCACTGGTATTATTTCTTTTCGCGAACATAATACCCACGCCGATCATGAAAAGCAAATAGATTGCAATCGCAATCAGCATAACAATCTGATGTGAAGTCATTTCAAGATCTCCTTTTACAATTAGTTCCTGTTTTTTTACAATAGCTTTCTCATTATAGCATAACGATTTTTAGACCGTAATACAGAATTAAGTATAGACTATATTTAAAACTAATTATAATATTATTATATAAATTATTTAAATTTCAATTATTTTAATTAGACTGTATTCTTTACTATTTTAAATACTAAAAAATAATAAAAAAATATCCGAAACGTTCTTCGCCCGGATATTCCCATTATTCTGATTTAAAGTCGCTTAAAAACATAGGCATCATGGTTTTCGCGTACTGCTTAAGCGAATACTCTCCGTTGCAGATACACCAATCGTACAGCAGCGCTCGCTCGCACAATGCGTAAGCCTTAACGATTTCATTTACAGAAACATCTTTGCGAAGCTGCCCCCGTTCCTGACCCTCTGCCACCAATTGCCGCAGCAGCTTATAGTACATGCGGTTTCTGTCCAAAAGGTGTTTTTCTCCTTTTGTAATCAGCTGCGAGGAATACAATCTGGCCAACAAATCCAAAGAGACGCTGTTTTCAATCATGCCGAACAATTCCTGATTAAAATACATCAATTTGCTGAAACAATCCATATCGGGATCTACCGTTTTTATCAGTTCTTCGTATTTTTCATCAAAAAGATAAGACAAAGAGCTTAAAAGCGCGTCCTTTCCCTCGAAATAATGATAAAAAGAGCCCTTGGAAGTTTCTGCGGCTTCAATAATTTCTTCTACCGTAGTATCGTCATACCCTTGTTCATAAAAAAGCTTCCAAGCTGCGACAATGATTTTCCCTTTGATATTTCGGTTCTTTTTCTTGGACATAACGACGCACCCCTTCGCACTTTTCTTTTTATCTTATCACAGCAAAAAAAGCCAGACAAGCCATATTCTTTAAGATGCTGCGGCTTCGTAAACCATCGGCGCTTATAATCGCTGAGTCCCGCGTCTGATACGGGATTTTTCTTGTACAAAAGGAGCCGGGATTTTTCCCGGCTCCTTCATTCGCTGTTTTTCTGTCCTGCAGCACATCAGCAGAAACTTTTTCTGATTCAGAAAAAATTCTTTACCTCTGCGATCCAGTCAAGCAAAAATACCTTCGAGTTATTTTACATAAGCGTCCAAAGGCAGAACTCTGTATGTCAGAGTAGGCATCTGGCTGCTGGTTACAAAGCCGGGTCTTGCGTTGATTACATCGGGAATTCTGCCTACAATCGAAGCGCATGTCATTTCGATGGTAGCCGGCTGCTTGATGGTAATCGTCAGATCCGGTTCGCCTTCCAGAGTCCATGTATTGGTATCCACTTCTTCCGGTGCATAAACCTTACCGATGCATTCGGTTTCAAATGTGATTCCCTCTTCTGTTTCTGTAGTTACTACAGCTGCCATACCGGTAGCGTTTCCTACGGGGATGGTCATTCCCAGAGTTTCGGATTTCAATTCCTTATCCCAGAACTGCGGGATGCACTTCTGAGTCTGTCTGGTTACATGCAGACCCATCTTGTCACAGATCCAGCCGTTATTGCTCCACATGTAAGAAGGCAGGAATTCGCCTTTTTCGATCATAGCTGCCCGTACTTCATCGGATACTTCGTCGGCAGCCGCAATTTCTTTCGCAAAGGTTTCGGGATCCATGCCTGCGCCGTGAACCTGAGCCAAAGCGATGCCGTAATCTTCTACATTATAGGAAGAAGAGCCTTTGATCTTCTTGATCTTGTGGCAGGAACCTGCCAAAGTGTCGATCAAGCTGCCCCAGGACATATCCTGATAGCCGGAACCGCAGATGGTGCAGTTATTCTTTTTCGCCAGCTCATCGATCTTCTTTGTAATAGCCGGAGCAGAATTCCAGGGGAAGAACGCTTCTTCACAAGTGGAAACCGTATTGATTCCCAAGCCTGCCAGCATCATGAATGTGGGTTCCAGGTCAGACATCAGAGACATAGTTGTTACGATACAAGCATCGGGTTTTACTTCCTTCAGAACTTCTTCTGCCTTGTCCGCAGCCTGAATAATAACGCCTTTGTTTTCTCCGCCCATAACGAAGGAAATGTCCTTACCGATCCGTTCGGGGTTGATATCAAATGCCGCTACAATTTCCGCACCGTGTTCATACACATATCTCATTGTCCATGCAGACATCTTTCCGCAGCCATACTGAGCAATTCTTAACTTTGCCATTTTAATCTACTCCTTTCGCATATCGCACAATTCTTCATTGCGCATTTCAGCAGGAACAAAGCTTTCGCCCGCCTGCACAATAACTTTTTATTCTGCATTCCGCCGGATTTGATAAAAGCGGCGGCTTCCACAGGCATTTCTCATATTTGTTTCAAATATCTTTTATTTCAATGCTTAAGCCTGTCCTCTTTTCCATTTTATACCGTAACGCCTTACCCGGCAAGTCATATTTCCAACAAACTGCGGTATTTTACATGAGAAATCAGGTTCCTTTTTGCGCGGTTGGTTTCACCGCAAGCAAGCTCTGCGAAGCCCCCGCGTCGAACCTACCATCCGCCGCCTCCGCCTCCGCCGAAGCCGCCGCCGGAAAACCCTCCCCCGCCGGTGAAACCGCCGCCGCCAAAGCCGGCGCTTCCCGTCTCGGGGGGACCGATGGCTGTGTTCTGCATCGTTGTTGTGCATCGGTTCAATGCACTCATCAGAATCCACGTATTAAAGAAGTCGCCTCCTGCTCCGTAATACCAGCCCGGCGGCTCCACTGCCAGGCTTTCAAATTTCTTAGCCCAGACATTAGACAGCCCCATAGCATAGGCATAAGGCAGAACATCGTAAAAATATTCCGGATTTTCTTCCGCCAATGTCTTAATTCGATCAAGTTCCGCAGTGCGGATAAATTCTTTAAATCCCAGAATCCTGCCCAAAAGCTCCGCGCTTTTCTTCGTTCGCTGCTTCATTAATATGGCAAAAATCCAAATCACTGCAGCCGCCGTCACTACTCCTATGGACGGCCCCAAAAGGTGCAGTTCCAAAGCGCCGTATCCTAAGACGGTCAAAGCCCCGACTCCCCCTAAAATCAGCGCTGTAATGTATCTTGGCACTTTCTGTCTCTTTTTCAGGCTGTCTTTTTTGTCAAAGGTCAAAATCCCCACGGAAAAGCCAAGCAAAGCCAAAACCAAGGACGGCAGCAGAAAGATGCTTTCAAAGAGGGAGCGAAACTGCGACGCAGGCCCTAAAAACGCAAATGCGCCGAAAGGAATCAGCAGAAGCAGACAGGAAAATCCTCTCGACCGCATAGAACTTTCTGTAAAAATCCGGTTTTCTTTTATTTTTGTAAAATGTTTCCGCAGAGCATTCTTCGCATCCGTAAAATGCGGGAAAAATTCCCCCTCCAGGGATTTCAGATTTACATGGTCGCCGTGCTGAAACAAACCGTTGAACATTATAATTTCATAAGGCTTTGCGCCCGCAGGCAAGGGTTTGACTTTATGAAACACAAAATCCTTCTTCCCTGCCTCTTCGATGGTTAAATATCCCCGGTTTGCAAAGCAAAGGATCATGGAAATCAAATCCTTGTCATCCACGGTACCGTCGATGATATATCCCAACTCTGCCGAATTGATGCCGTCGGGAGGATAAAATTCCACTGTCTTAACCACATGAGGGTCACGGCCGAAGAAAAACCAGAGCAGAGCACTGACCAAAGCCGCCCCGGCAATGAGAGCCCACAGCAAACCAATCATCCAGCCGTTAGTTCGTTCTCCCACAAAATAGCCTTCCGGCAAAACAATGCGCAGAGTTACCGTTTCCCCTGCCGCCAGAGATCCATTTAAAACCCCGTGAATGGTGTTCCCCTCCCGGGTCCAGGATACCCGCTCCGTATCCACAGTTCCGTAATATCCGGTAATAAACTCTACCTGCTCCGAATCGAAATCTCCGGGCATCTGGATATCAAAACTCACATTGGAAATTTCCGTGTTCCACTCGCCGGGAGAAATATTCAAATACACCTGATCCAGCGCGTCGGTTCCGTCCTCATGCCCCACTGCCCGATAATTGATCTCATACGTCTGCGGTCCGTACAGCACAGTATCTTCACGTCCGACCCGAAAAACAATGCAGTTGTTTTCATAACTTTCACTGTAATCATATCCCGGAATCGATACATCTTTAATCTTGAGGCAGTAAGGCTGTTCCGTCTCTTCCCCATTCACTGAATAATATATCTTTCCGGTATAGGGAATATAGCGGTAAATGCCGTGGCCGCCGTCAAAGTTCATCTGTATGGTTTCCTTCACTATCCAGGAATTATCCTCGGACACCTTTATATCCGCATGAAAGGAATCGGTAGTAAATGAAGACGCCGCCGCTGTATACGGAGCTGCTGCCAAAAGCGTAAAAAATACCAAAAAAGCAACTATTTTCTTTCTCATAACAAACACCTAAAAATGAACGGGAACCGCTTCTCTTTCAGCCTCTTCGTTCACTTCAAACAGCTTCCTGCGCTCAAAATGGAAAATTCCCGCAATTAGATTGCTGGGGAACGCCTCCGTTTTCGTATTGAATTCTTTTACGACGGCATTGTAATATTTTCTGGACTGAGCAATCTCGTCCTCCATGCTGCGAAGCTGCGCTTGTAAATCCAGGAAGTTGGCATTTGCCTTTAAATCCGGATACGCTTCCGCAACGGCAAACAGGTTTTTCAGCGCTCCGTTCAGCATGGTTTCCCCTTCGATTCTGCCTTCGATGGTGTTCGCCCCGGAAGCGATGTTCCTTGCCTGAATAACTGCGCTTAAAGTGCCGGATTCATGAGCCGCATAGCCTTTCACGGTTTCCACTAAATTCGGAATTAAATCGTACCGCTTTTTCAAATAGACATCCATCGTGGCAAATGCCTCCTCGATCCGGTTCTTCATACGGATAAATCCGTTATACATGCCGATCCCCCAAATTACAAGGATAACGGCAATCGAAATCAGAATTATTCCTAATAACATGTTCCTTTCTCCCTTCTTGCTTATCATTTCCCCCGCACGGCGGAAGCATCCGCCCCGGTTAAAAATTCAAGACTTCTCGTCCCTCTTTAACGGACAAATCAATAGATAATATGTATATATCCCCATTTTTACTCCGGAATACTCCAGTCCACCTGTTTTCCGAAAGGCAGCAGCAGCCGGTTCGTCTCGGAAAAATGCCGGCAGCCGAAAAACCCATTGTAAGCAGACAGCGGGCTGGGATGCGCCGCAGTTAAAACATAATGGTTGGGATTCGTAATCAATGCCTTTTTCGCTTTGGCATTTGCGCCCCAAAGAAGGAATACTATAGGATCTTGCCGTTGATTTAAGAGTTCGATCACACGATCCGTGAAAATTTCCCATCCCATTCCTCTATGGGAATTCGCCGCTCCCGCGCGGACAGTAAGCACCGTATTCAGCAGCAGCACACCGTTTTTCGCCCAGCTTTCCAGATTTCCGTGCCCCGGCGGTTCCTGCCCGATGTCGTTCTGCAATTCTTTGAAAATATTTACCAAAGAAGGCGGCGCAGGCACTCCCTTTTTTACAGAAAAACAGAGTCCGTGAGCCTGCCCCGGACCATGATAGGGATCCTGCCCCAGGATCACCGCTTTCACGTCCTTATATGCGGTGAACTTTAAAGCGTTGAAAATATCATACATAGACGGATAGATTACCTTTGTCCTGTATTCCGAAATCAAAAACCTACGCAGTTCCCGGTAATATTCTTTCTCAAACTCTCCGTCTAAAAGAACATCCCAATCATTTCCCAATTCAACCATATGCCCCTCCTTTCCTGTTTTTTATTATACACCCCCTGAAAAATTCACGCAAATAAAACCCTATTCGATGCAAACCTAACTTGTATTTTATTTAATACATAAAAATATAATATGAACTTTATTTTGCATATTTACAAACATTTAAATGAGTGTTATATTTGTTTTGGGGACATTTTAATTTTATTAACATCCTGAATTTTTTCTTTCATGACAATCTTTAGTCAGTCTGTTTAATAAATGAAATGTGTTCCTGTATAGCAATAGTAGTAGAGCCGAAAAGCGAATCCTCCGGGATTCGCTTTTCGGTTTTTGCAGCGGCGCCCTGCTGTTTCCCAAAGGAACAAGCCTTTACAATGTTCGCTTTTTTTAGTATCATGGTGAAAATAAACGAATTTCAAAAAGGAGTTTTTACCATGATCGAACAAACTTATATTATGCTGAAGCCCGACGCAATTAAAAGAGGTCTGATGGGCGAAGTTATCGCACGCATTGAAAAGAAAGGTTACCGCATTGTTGACGCAAAAATGATGACCCTGAATGAAGCCATTCTGAGAGAGCACTACGCGCATATCGCGGACAAGCCTTTCTTCCCCGAAATTCTGACTTACATGACCAGCGGCCCCGTTTTCGCTATGATCGTAGAAGGCGAAAATGCTGTAAAAGGCATGCGCATTCTGATGGGCGCAACCAAATTCGAAGAAGCGGCTGCCGGCACAATCCGCGGCGACTATGCGTTCTGCACATCCGAAAATATAATTCACGGTTCCGACTCTATTGAAAACGCGGAAATCGAAATCAAGCGGTTCTTCGGCTAAAAATTGCAGCGAAAACTTACCGATATAAAATGCAGTCAAACGTCCGGTTTCGGCTGCATTTTTATTAGGCTGCGTCTTCCGGGAAATTAAGCTTCTTTAAGCCATTTCAGATTTTAACTCTGTTTTGCTATTTTCCGGCGAATGCGTTATAGTATAGTCATGCAGGTTTACCTGCGGCTTACCGTTCCGGAAAATCCGCAGATATAACCGGTAAGCAAGTCGAAAATCTTTCACCTGTAAAGCACATTTTCCTGCGTTCCAGGTATTTTACGGAGATCTTTATGTCAAAGCAAGAACGAATTAAAATCCTCGATGTTCCTGTAGATATGGTGAATATGAAGCAAGCCTCCCGGCGTTTCCTGGATTTGATGGAAACTCCGGAATGCAGCCTGATTGTTACGCCCAATTCAGAAATCATCGTCAACGCTACAAAGGACCCTGAACTGAAAAAAATTATAGAATCCGCGGATCTTATCATTCCCGACGGCATCGGCTTGGTCTATGCCAGCCGAATTGTAAACTGCCCTCTGGAAGAAAGGGTCACCGGTTTTGACTTTTTAACGGAAATCCTGAAACTGCTGGATGAAAGAGGGCAATCCATTTTTCTCTTAGGCAGTAAGCCCGAGGATGAAGAAAACCCGGGCGTAGCAGAATACGCAGGTTACAAGATGAAGAAACAATTTCCCAATCTGCGTATTGCGGGCACCCATCACGGCTACTTTAACTCGGAAGACGAAGCCGCCATCGTGGAAAAAATCAACTCTTCCGGAGCGGATTTTCTCTGCGTAGCCATGGGCGCCCCGAAACAGGAAAAATTCATCGCAAACCACCAAAAAGAATTGAAGGTAAAAGCCGCCATCGGAGTGGGCGGCAGCTTGGATGTGTGGGCGGGAACGGTAAAATTAGCCCCCGATTTCTATCGAAATCACGGGCTGGAATGGCTTTATCGTCTTGTCAAGCAGCCGAGCCGCTATAAACGAATGGCCGCACTGCCGGTATTTATGGTTCGCGTGCTGACGGAGCGTCGAAAGAAAAAATGAATGAACTTCAAATGCTGCCGCTTCCTCTCTTAGACTGGTATTTCAAAAATGCCCGAACCCTTCCCTGGCGAAGCGAACCCACCCCCTACAGGGTCTGGATCTCGGAGATCATGCTTCAGCAAACACGGATTGAAGCGGGGAAAGGCTATTTTCTCCGCTGGATGAAAGAGCTGCCGGACGCTGCCTCTTTAGCAGAGGTATCCGATGAGCGGCTTATGAAATTATGGGAAGGGCTTGGATATTACAACCGGGCGCGAAACTTAAAGAAAGCCGCGGAAATTATAGTAGACCGATTCGGAGGAGACCTCCCGGGCGATTATAACGATCTGCTGTCTTTGCCGGGGATCGGCTCTTATACAGCGGGAGCCATCGGTTCTATCGCTTTCGGGCTTCCCGTTCCCGCCGTAGACGGGAATGTGCTTCGGGTTTTAGCGCGGCTTCGGGCAGATAAATCCGATATTTCTTCCTCTTCCGTAAAGAAAGCGGCGGAAACGGAACTGCGAACGCTTTTGGAGGAAAATGCGGGTACGGAAGAATTTTATCCGGGGGATTTTAATCAGGCGCTTATGGAGTTAGGCGCTTTGGTCTGTATCCCCAACGGTGCTCCTAAATGCGGGCAATGCCCTGCCGCCTCCTTCTGCCGCGCATATCTGCAAGGGCTGACAGGATGCATCCCGGTAAAAGCGGCAAAAAAAGAACGCCGCATTGAAAAAAAGACTGTATTCCTGATTCGTACGGGAAGCCGTTTCGTGCTGCACAAACGCGATAAGAAAGGGCTGCTGGCAGGTTTATGGGAGCTTCCCAATGCGGAAGGTCACCTTTCCTCAACGGAAGCGCGGAACTGGCTTTGCGAACACGCCGCTGACCTTCCGGCACTTTCAAAAGCGCAGCTGCAAAGCTGCAGTTTAGAACCGCTGCCGGAAAGCACCCACATCTTCAGCCATGTGGAATGGCATATGAAGGGTTTTGAAATCTGCGCAGAAGAACCGCCTCTTTTATACGAAAGCACAGAAGCGTACGAAGCTGCAGGGTTGCCGCAGGAGTATGCTCTCATTCGTTCCGATGATCTGAAATCGGCCTATTCTCTCCCCTCCGCGTTTCGAGCTTATCGAAAGCTTTTATGAACATAAAACGGGATACGGCTTTTGCTGTATCCCGTTTATTATTATTCTGTGAGTTTCGTCATCTGTTCCGCAGCGTGCGCATGGCTTGCATGAAAGATTTGCAGATGAAAGAGGATATTATTTTTTGACTGTTCTATTTGGCCGCCGCATTCATCGCTTTGATAATCCCGATGGCAGTGCCGGTGGCGTACGCTTCCACAAATTTATCGGTCTGCAAATATGCCAAATCAGACGCATTGGACATAAAAGCGCCCTCGATAATAATGGCAGGCATGACGGTTCGATTCAAAACCACATACCGGGGGCTGTTGTGCACCCCTCTGTCCTTCAGTCCCAGCGCCTTGACCAATTCTGCCTGCACGGACTCCGCCACCGCTTTACTGCTGACCGCATAGCTGTTCTCGCCGGCTTTTTCGCTGTTATAGTGGGTTTCCGTACCCGTGGGCACAGAACTGGTCGACGAATTGTTATGGCAGCTGATATACAGATCCGCTCCCAGGTCGTTTGCGATAACCGGACGGTCATAAAGCCCTACAGTGGTATCGGACTTTCGGGTCATTTCCACATTAGCCCCTGCATTTTTCAAAATCTCATACAGACGCAGCCCTATCTTCAGGTTAACATCCTTTTCGTAAAGCACTGTCTGGCCGTTGGATTTCCCCACGGAACCTACATCACTTCCCCCATGACCCGGATCAATAACAATCAGCTTGTCCCTCATAGAAGCGTCCAGCTTCGGTACATTGGAGGGATTCGTCACATTCCCCACGTCGGGTTTATCGGAGGGATCCTTCCCTGTCCCCTCTCCCGGAGAAGCTTTGAAATCAATATAAAGAGACTTTTTGTCCGCAGCCAGACTGATATTCCCGGAAACAGACTTTTTCAAATCTACTACGATGCGCACGGTCGCAGAGTCAAATTGGGAATAGCGAACCGAAGAAAATACGCTGTTCCCCTCCGAGACAGAACTTCCGCTCGCGGTCAGCTTCGCCTCTGCAATATCCAGCACAAAACGGCTGGGGTTATCCAAAGAGAAGCTTTTATAGTTCTTAACGGCTTCCGAGCTGTTTACGGTAATGCGGTATCCATCATTTGTATCTTTACTGGTAATCGAGGTAACCGATATTAAATCCAAAGGCGCATCCACTTCTACCGTTTTCGTATCCGCATTCCATTCCACCTTTGCGCCGAATGCCTCCAGCACCGCACGGATGGGCAGATATGTACGGCTGTTCTTTATAACCGCAGTAGTATCGTTTTGTACAGTCTTTCCGTTTACCAAAACATACGATTTCCCTATAGGAACTTCTACTGTTGTCCCGCTTTTTTCCACGATCGCGGTCTGATTTGCCTGATCCCAGTCCACATCGCAGCCATAGGCTTCCATCGCAGCCCGCAGGGGAACCTGCGTCCGCTGGTTTCCATCGATAAACGGATACCCCGTACTGCTGCTGAACATCACTGCTTTTCCGGCGATTTCAACGTTCACGCTGCCTGCGGCAAACGCTGTTCCCGCAGTTCCCAGCAGAAGCAGCAGCAAAAAAACACAAATTAAGTTCCATCGTCTCCTCATCTCGTTACCCCTTTTTCCCGCATTTTCTCTTATATCTTACACATATTAACATTATAATATGATTTTATCTTTTTTTTGTGAAAAAAGGGGTTTTTTTAATGCCTTTGTAATTGAATTGTAAAAAGAAAATTCCCTTGCTTTTTACATCCCTATAAATTATAATATTGTGCAGTGGTCACGGGCGGTTAGCTCAGCTGGTTAGAGCGCTTGCTCGACAAGCAAGAGGCCGTTGGTTCGAGTCCAATACTGCCCACCACACATTTTGCGCCCGTGGCGCAGCTGGATAGCGCGTGTGACTCCGACTCACAAGGCCGCAGGTTCGAATCCTGTCGGGCGTACCAAAATGTGTTGATGAAAGATGCAACGCCGAAAACGCCGCACGAAAGTGCGGCGTTTTCGCATATAATACGCCACTTTTAGAATGAAAAAGTTGCAAAAACTCGATTTTTCAAAATTTCAGTTTTGCCCAGCGAGAGGCGACATTTTGAAGATGCGCCCTGCCAGATTTGTGGTCTGGTGTGGTTCGAACACCGAGGCTAAGAAAAGAATAAAGAATAAGAAGGCAGGCCGCCGTTCGGCTCCC
>JALEJU010000005.1 GCA_022769485.1 Bacillota bacterium | reverse complement strand
CTGAGTAATCAAGGGCAATAAATAAGCAACACACCAACAAGGCGGTGGAAGAAATCAAATTCTTCCACCGCCTTGCTATATTTGGCATTCACTGATTCAGAGCGCAGTTTTGATTTCCGTGCCGTTCTGGAAAACAAATGTGATTTGTCCATCCTTGTGAACGATAGCCTTTTTAATCATCACCGTCCAGATGGTGTCATTCCAGTCGTGCATTACTTCCGGCTGTTTCTTGAGGGTGCGGATATAAAGCGCCATTTTCTTGTCCTGTTGACTTCGGGCAGTGCGTAGGCTCTGTAACCGCTCCAGTTCCGCAGCCGCCTTCTCGTATCGTTCGGTGAGGGCTTCGTACTTTTTGAGATAGGCTTCTTGGGACTGTGCCGTGGACGCGTTTTCCTTGACTGCCGCCTTGACCAGTTCGGCAACAACCTGGGTTTCTTCAAGCTGCCGTTCAATATCAGCGTCCAGTGTACTGAAATCCATCAGCCGCGCACGCCACGCTTCGCATTGCTTAATGATCTGCACCCGATCCTGCATCATCAGATTGTAGGCTTTGATGAAAAGTCGCTGTAGGCTTTGCCCAGGGTCTTCCGTCTGGCGAACTCTGCCTGCACTTGCTCCCATTCGTCCGGCTCAATGATGGCGGGATGACTGCCCGTCACATAATACTGCGGAACTTCGCCCTCGTTGGGTTTCATTTTCTTTTCCAGGAAATCCACCGTGAACTTCTTCTGGAGCAGTGCATTACCCTTGTATTTCTCATTCTGAAGGATACTGGTGATCGTGGTCTTGCTCCATGTCGGCTTGCCGCCCGGTGATGGGATGCCCAACTCCTCCAGGTACTTGCAAATGCCCGCCTGGGTCTTTCCCTCAAGGAACAGTCCGTAAATCAGTTGCACGACCCTTGCTTCGCTTTCGACAACCGCAGGCCGTCCGTTCTCGCCCTTTTCGTAGTCAAGAAAGCGTTTGTACGGCAGATGCACTTTGCCATCGGAGAAGCTCTTGCGCTGTCCCCAGGTGATGTTTTCGGAAATGCTGCGGCTTTCTTCCTGTGCCAGAGAGGACATGATGGTCATCATCAGTTCGCCGTCGGAGCTCTGTGTGTGGATGTTCTGCTCCTCGAAGAAAATGTCCACATCTTTATGCCAAAATTAAGTTGGAAGTGACTGTAGTCAAGGGATAGACGAAACGAGTAAGAATACCGGAAAAGAAAGAGAAACATCTAAAATAAAAAGCCGGGTTAAATAATTTCGTATCCTTCTTCTGCCAGCACTTCCAGTGCTTTGGGGAAGTGCTCGGCTTTTGTCAGAATGTAGTCTGTGTTGTATGTGGAAACAGCAAAAATGCCGATTTGATTTTCTGCTAAAATAGCGGAAATTTTCGACAGGATTCCGATCAGGGAAAAATCCAGCACGCTTTGAATCCGAAACGCTTTCCAGCCGTCATCCCGCAGGATGGCGCCTTCAGGAACGTCCTCCGTCAAGCAGACTAAGGAAAATTCCTCATCCGTTTTTCCCGCGAAACAAAATTCAGTGTTGAAATTGATATCCGCAGCGGTTTCGATTCTGCACACCGAAAATTCCCCGCCTATTTTCTTAAGCTGCATAGAAAAATTTTCCTTTCTGTTTATTGATTTGCCGCGGATTTTTCCCTGTTCTTTTTATGCTGTAAAATCAATGTGCCGATGGTAAGAGCGCCGGCAGCGTTCCCTGCGGCTACAGCAAGAAGCCACACGAAAGACTCTGTACTCCAGGCTCTGTGGGAGGACAGGTAAAAAGCGTCTGCGATGGAATGTTCAAATCCCGCTAAAATAAAGGCGGGAACGCACAGCAGCGGCCAAACCCGCCCGGCCCCGTTCACGGCGAGGAACATTAAGATACCGCAGCCGAAAGCAGCAACAAATGCTTCGGGCAGCGTTTTATCCAGTCTGGCTAATTCTCCGGCCATGGGAAAAATCATTCCCATAATCCAGGCTCCGAAAACATTTGCGGCCAGAATTGTGGTCAGATGCGGCTTCCACTTTGTCAGGTAGCCTACCTGACCGGTGAACAGTTCGCATTTGTATTCCAATACAGCGATTAAACCGATGGCGAACAGTACCGCTCCGATGTAATGATTATCCACACGTTCATAAATCGCCCCTGCAAATCCGATCAGCAGGCCTGCCGTAATGCCCGGCAGCAATTTGTCCATAAAAAACTTCATTTTATTGCCCCTTTCGGAAATATAATATTGCTTATTATATTATATTTTGAAACGGGTTCCAACTGCTTTTGACATTTTTCGACTGCTTTTATTTTGTCGTTGTTTCGCAGAATCGTTTTAAAATAGCGGCGATTTCCGCCCGGGTAGCAGTTCCTTTAGGAACGATTGTCGTATCGGTTCGGCCGTTAATCAGGCCGGCGGCGTTGGCCCATTTAAGGGCGCTGACGGCGTACTCGCTGGCGTCGTCTTTGTCGGTGTATTTCTCCAGATCGTTTGTCATAGAAGTATCGTATTTTTGGTAAACGGAGTAACGAAGAAGCAAAGCGGCTATCTGCTCCCGGGTAATTTTATCCATGGGGCCGAATGTTCCGTTGGAGTAACCTTTTACAATGCCGTTTTCGGCTGCCCATGTCACGGCAGCAGCATACCATGAGCCGGAAGACACATCGGAAAAGGAAGCGGAGGAAGCAGACTTCGGTTCACCGGCCAGGCGGTACAGGATGGTGGTCAGCATAGCCCGGGTAACCGAGGCGTCCGGTGAAAAGGTCGTATCGCCGGTGCCTTTCATAAGGCCCTTTTCGTTGACGTACAGGATTGATTCCGCAGCCCAGTGATTTTTTATATCTGTAAAAGAGGCGGCTGCTCCGGGATTTGTTTCGGAAGTATCCGGGTTCCCGTCTGTTCCGTTCCATTGTTGAGAACCGGATTCTCCGGTGTAGTCGTCGGTATAAAACCAGATGATGGTAGAATCCTTGGCCAGCTTCGTGCTTTGCGCACCTGACGAAGACGGTTTTCCGTTGACCAGGAACAGCCAGCCGGAATTGGCGCTGCCGTGACCTCCTTCTTTATCGTCTCCGATTTGGCTGATATAACCGGAGGATTCCGTAAACGGTATCTTTGCGTTTTTAAGGACCGTTTCCAAAGCGGTAAGTACCGTTTGACCTCTGTTAAGGCTTATGGTTTCTTCCGCTAAAACCGTAGTGTAGGCAGATTGATTTTTTTTATAGGTATATGTGCCGCGGCAGAGGCTTGCATCGTGAGTCAAGACCTTTACCGTTACCTTAATTTTTTCGGAGGAAGAGCCGTCGGAGGGTTTCTCCGAGGGCGTCTGGGGATTGCTTTCGGGAGACGCCTCCGCTTTTTCCATAGGATTTGCCTTAAAATCGAAGACGCAGACTGCTTTTCCTTCGGATTTTTTCAGAAGAAAAAGGGAAACCAAACCGCGGAAACCCTGTTCGGCAGCAAAAGTGTTATCTATAGGGAGAAAACCGTCCCCGGTGTCTGCTACTTTGGTCATCAGCCCGTCTACCAGACTGTTTCCTCCGTTTTCTTTTGACAATTCTTCGGAATCGATTCCCAGAGCGGAGAAAGCGGACATCGCCAGACCTGAAGAGGCGGCGCTGCCGTCCCAGTAATCGTTTTTACCGATCAGGCCGTCGTCATCCTGGGTGCTTTTTATAAGCTCCGCAGCGGCGTCCAGAGCGGTTTTAACTTCGCTGCGGCTGTTATAGTACGGAGCTAATGCTAAAATCATAGGCGCGGCGGCGTCGATTCCGTACTGGATATTCATCCAGCTGTCCTTGGATGCCAACGCAGCGGAGATTAAATAATCGAGCTGTATTTCCGAAGCATAATTATCTCCCTGCTGCAATGCGATCAATACATAGGGAAGGGTGTAGATATTGGTAACTGTCTGCGCTTTTGCATCGATCAAATCGGTGAGTTTCTTTACAACATCGATTTCCTTCGTATTTGCGGTGACTGCACGGCGGGCATCATACCCCAGTGCCCGAAGTGCAATTATGCATTTAGCCATGTCTCCGGGCTTATCGGAGCTGTCTGCCAGCTGAATGATTTTATTCAGGCAGTCCTGCTTCTGCTCCGAAGAGAGAAGATTTTTTGTATCCGGGAATGCCGCAGCGTAGGCGGCTAAATCCGCTGCAAGCCAGGGCGCGTTCTCATCGGAAGCAATCCCTTTTTTCGCATATTTTGCGGCAATGTTGTGCAGAACATTTTCTGCATCTGCCTGTTCCCGCTGCTCCTCCGATAGGGATTCCGTAACCGTAACGGTGCAGGAGGCAGGAAGAAGTGCTTCCCCGTCTTTTTGCGCAGAAAGAACATATGTCCCGGCGGATGAAAAGCTTACGGTTACCTTGCCGTTCGTGTCTGTTTTCCACTGGGCGGAATCGTCGTAGGGAAGACCGAGAGAAGCTTCATCGCCTGTAAGGATTACCGCGTCGCTGACCGGAGAAGAGGGTTCTGCAGGAGTTGGCCGGTACATAAGGGAAGAAATGCTTTCCCCGTACAATGTCAGCTCCAGCTCCTGGTTTTCTTCCACAGAAGCTGTCTGCCGGTCGAACCTGGTGTAGATATCTTTACTCCAATCGTTGTAGATAAAGCCTTCAATATCTTCGCCGCCGGTCAGCACAGAGGGCGTCATAACCATTTTTCCATTCTGAAAATATCCTATGTTATAGGTGGGGATCCCCCAGAATTTAGAAAAATAACCATTGTTAAATGTGTAAGAGTCTGTGCCGTCCTCGTGGTAGAGCTCATGAACCTTTTTCAGAGCGTCTGCCGCGGTGGGTGAAGCGGAGGCGTCCAGCGTTACCGGTACGCGTATTATGGCCTGTTGGCAATTTTTATCTAATTGAAAACCCGGATTGGATTCACTGCTCAGATCCGCGATGGAAACGAAGACGGTAAGGCTGCTTTCCGGTTCGTCGGCCAAAGCTGCAGCGGGCATAAGCCCCAACACCAGCGCGAGAACTAAAAGCAGGGATAATACTTTCTTTTTCACTTTTGTTTTCTCCTCTCGTAAAAAATAAACGCCGCATTTCCCGAATGAGAAATACGGCGCAATCGTATTTTTGCACGCAGCACGCCCGGGAATGCCGGGGCTTTTCCTGAAATGCGAATATCCTGGCTTGCGTTAGGAGGCGCATGCTGCGCTTCTGCGTTCGTTTCCTGCCTTCCCACGGGTTATCGCAGTGGCGGATTTTCATCCAGACGGCTTTCGCCGCTTCGGAACGATCTCACGCTTACAGTACCGATTCTATGCGGGGATTTGCACCCTCTTCCTCATGCAGAAAATCGCATAAGATTTTCCGCATTGCCAAAAGCCTGACCGCAGAGGTCGTTACAGCCTTCGGCACATTTCATACGGTTTGTACGGGCAGACGCTGCCGCTCGCAATTTGTTCTTCTTTTATTTTAAAATATTCTCAGCTTTTGTCAATTCTGAAATAGGTAAAATCTGCTGTCGGCGTGCAGATTTTTAAAAAGCGCATTGCCCGGCCGCAAAAAACGTGTCAAAATAAAAACAGAGAACAGAAGGGGGCAGGGCTATGGAAGCAGATGCATTGCTGCGGTCTGTAATAGAAGACCGTATTCAACAATGTGAAAACCAATATCGAATTACGAATACCGCATTCCTGGATCTGCATCAGCGCACGCTGACGGAGGAAATCTGCAGAAGCATACCGGGGCTTCGCTGGGGGCTTTACGGGGGATTTCCGGGAGCGGAGCGGGTAATCGCAGTTTTTTTCCCGGACTATGTGGATTTGGAAGAGACGGACGGCAGTCAGACTGCGGGGGCAGAGGATTTTACAGAACCCAAAACGAAAGCTGCGGAGCAGGAGCAGCAAATCTGCGGATATTTTCGGCAAAATCCGGAGGATGACCCTCTGGAGCTGATAAAAATCAGCGTGCCGAAGGGCAGCAGAACGCTTTCTCACCGGGACTATCTCGGTTCTCTCCTGGGACTGGGATTAAAGCGGGAAACCACGGGAGATATTCTGGTTCGGGAGCAGAGCGCAGATATTATGATTTTAAAGGACATAGGCGAGTTTGTGGAATACAATTACACAAAAGCCGGACGGACAAGCCTGAGCGTGACCCGATGCAGACCGGAAGAATGTCAGCCGCCGGCGCTGCGGATACAGAGGCGGTCTGATACGGTTTCGTCTCTGCGGCTGGATAATCTGATGGCTTCGGCATTTTCCGTATCCAGAAGTAAGGCGGCGGAGGCGATCCGAAGCGGTCAGGTGTTTGTCAACCACATGGAGGCTTTAAAAGCGGACGCGGTTTTGCAGGAGGGGGATCGGATTTCCTGGAGAGGGAAAGGGAAGGTTTGCTTAGAAGAAGTGGGCGGAAAGAGCCGGAAGGATCGAATCTTTGTAGTTTTTATAAAATATGTGTAAGAAAACCAAAAGCTCCTGGGCGGGTAGCGCGTAATAAGACAGGTTTATAGTGTTTAGTTGGAACAGCGTGGCGTGAAGTCACGCTATTCTTCTTTCTGCTGCGTGATTGACCATTTCCGAGATAATGCTTTCGGGAAGGAATCCGATACAGGCAAGGCTGATCCGTACATCCTGCACTCTGTGTCCGCTGCTTTTGTCGGGAGCACAGACATATACCTTGTTCACAAGATCATATAGGACTGCCGGTGTCAGTTCTTCTTGCTCCTTCTCGTAGTCAGCAGACAACTTTTGAAAACGGCTGTCATTGATCTTGCCCGAAATATTGTCCTCATAAATCCGCTTGAACAGTCGGTCAAGTTCTTCAATCCTACGCTGTGCCTGTGTAAGCTGTCTGCGTTTTGCGGACAGCTCTTTTTTGAATTCTTCCTTGCGCTTGGCACCGAGTTTTTCACGGAACAAGTCCTCGCAATCGGATATGTACCAAAGAAGGATTTGTAGGAATTTCAGTACACCCTTTTCCAAAATCATTGCGCGGATAAAGTGTGTTCCACACACATCCTTGCCTTTCTTCCGAGAGGTAGAACAGACAAAATGATCTTGCCGTTCCTCAAAGTTTTGAGTGGTGCAGTAGTACAGCTTTTCTCCACAATCGGCGCAGTAGGCAACTCCGGAAAACAAATTGCTCTTGCCCGTTTTAGCCGGTCTTCGCTTGTTGCGGCGAAGTTCCTGTACCCGTTCAAAAGTTTCCTCGTCTACAATGGCTTCGTGGGTGTTGCGAAAGATTTTCCATTGCTCCGGCGGATTCTCGATAGTCTTTTTGATCTTGTATGATTGACGATGTGTTTTGAAGTTTACGGTATGTCCGCAATACTCCATCCGTTCCAGAATACCCGATACGGTACTGCCGTTCCATCCGTAAGGGTTGTCCGGCAAGGCACACCGAACAGCTTGCCCCTTTCTGTCTTGATAGACAGTAGGTGTCAGCACTTGTTCCTCTTTGAGTATTCGGGCAATCTGTGTCGGTCCGTTGCCATCCATACAAAGCGCAAATATGCGTTTGACCACTTGAGCTGCTTCATCATCCACGATCCACTGCTCGGAATTATCCGCATCTTTCATATATCCGTAGGGTGGTATGGTGGTCAGATGCCCGCCGGACTCACCTTTCAGCTTCAAGGATGCCCGCACCTTTTTGCTACCATCCTTAACATAGAACTCATTGATGATGTTCAAAAAAGGAGCAAACTCATTGTCGCTTTGGTTGGCACTATCCACACCGCTGTTGACCGCAATGAAACGGACATTGTTCTGCGGAAATGTGATCTCGGTGTACATTCCCACTTCCAGATAGTTACGCCCGATCCGACTCATGTCTTTGGCTATGACGATGCCTATTTTGCCCTCGTCAACGAGTGCCATCATGCGCTGCCAATCAGGTCTTTGGAAGTTCGCACCGGAGTACCCGTCATCTACGAAATACTCGATGTTCCGAAAGCCTTTTTCCTTTGCGAATTTCGTCAAAAATGCTCTTTGATTGACAATGGAATTGCTGTCTCCCTGTTGGTCATCGTCACGAGAGAGGCGACAGTATAATGCTGTGATTT
>JALEJU010000034.1 GCA_022769485.1 Bacillota bacterium | reverse complement strand
AATCCATCTCCCTCGACCAATGTGCGGAAGTGGCTCAGGGGTAGAGCATCGCCTTGCCAAGGCGAGGGTCGCGAGTTCGAATCTCGTCTTCCGCTCCAATTTTTTCTGCGGATGTAGTTCAATGGTAGAACTTCAGCCTTCCAAGCTGATAGCGTGAGTTCGATTCTCATCATCCGCTCCATAAAAATGCGGGCTCATAGCTCAGCTGGATAGAGCAACGGCCTTCTAAGCCGTGTGTCCGGGGTTCGAATCCCTGTGGGCTCGCCATTTTTATTTTTAACAGGTAAACAGGTAGTGGGGTATAGCCAAGTCGGTTAAGGCAACGGACTTTGACTCCGTCATCCGTAGGTTCGAATCCTGCTACCCCAGCCAGTCTGACCCAATAGCTCAGTTGGCAGAGCACTTGACTTTTAATCAAGGTGTCCCGAGTTCGAATCTCGGTTGGGTCACCATTTTTTTATAAGAGACAGAACTGTCTCGCTGAGATGCAGCAAGTGACCCTTAACGGGAAGCAAGTGTGCAGATAAGGACGACTCATATATGGAGAGGTGTCCGAGCGGTTTAAGGAGCTGGTCTTGAAAACCAGTGACTCCGAAAGGGGCCGTGGGTTCGAATCCCACCCTCTCCGCCAACGCCGATTTTATGAGAGGCCGGGAGAAGTACTCAAGAGGCTGAAGAGGACGGTTTGCTAAACCGTTAGGCTGGGTTTTTCTGGTGCGTGGGTTCGAATCCCACCTTCTCCGCCACAATTAACCCTCGCTTTCGGCGAGGGTAATTTAGGGGTATAGCTCAGTTGGTAGAGCAGTGGTCTCCAAAACCACGTGCCATGGGTTCGAATCCTATTGCCCCTGCCATAAAAAACAGCAGCCCATCGGGACTGCTGTTTTTTATGTACTTTATTTCGGTTGTAATAACAACGTACTTGTTTTAATTATCGTAATATAGTTTATACAGAAAATCGATATGACAGGAGGTTAGACTTGTGATTCGGAAGATTATTCATATTGAAGAAGAAAAATGCAATGGATGCGGATTGTGTGCAGAAGCTTGTCATGAAGGCGCCATCGGTATAGTAGGCGGAAAGGCAAGATTGCTGCGGGATGATTATTGCGATGGCTTGGGAGACTGTCTGCCTGCTTGCCCTGTCGGAGCGATTTCCTTTGTGGAAAGGGAGGCGGAAGCCTATAATGAAGCGGCTGTTTTGAAAAATAAAGAGGAAAAGGGCAAAGAGAAATCCTTGCTCCGCGGCTGCTCGGGAAGCAACCCTCATAATATTCACAGAAAGCTTACCTGTGAGGACGGAGATTCTGCCGTTGAATCACGGTTGACTCAGTGGCCGGTTCAGATTAAGCTGGCGCCTGTAAATGCAGCGTATTTTAATGGCTGCAATCTGTTGATTGCTGCGGACTGCACCGCTTATGCTTATGGTGATTTTCATCGGGAGTTTATGGAAGGAAAAGTAACTCTTATCGGATGCCCGAAATTGGATGCGGTAGATTATACGGAAAAGCTGACGGAAATTTTCCGAAACAACGAGATCAGAAGCGTAGTTACAGTGCGCATGGAGGTTCCTTGCTGCGGCGGTATTCAACGGGCGGTTGCGGATGCGGTTCAAAGGAGCGGAAAGAAAATACCTGTGGGTACGGTGGTAATTTCTACGGACGGAAAGCGGATAAAATAAAAAGAATATTGGTATTTGAGCCAATGGAAGAAGAAAAACAGATGATGCAGTTATGGGAAATAAAATGCTTTGTTTTCGGTGTGAACAGACGGCTGCACCGTCTGCATAGGAAGGCGGGAGCCTGCGGAAAAACGGTATGATTTTCATGCCGCTTCTTCATTTTTACCAACAGATATATTCGGGGCAGGTGATTGTACTTTTTTCGACAAAAAAACTTAAGTTTCCAGAACTTTTTCTTCGACATTTTCGTCTGAGTAGTGTATGATGATAAGGTAGAGGTGAGGGGAGAAAATGAGATCAAGGAGAAATGCGAACAGAAAGGCTTTAAATCAAAGGAACAGGCTTATTTTTTTGGCTGTAATAATTGCGGCGGCAATTTTGATTATATTTGGAATTTGGAACTTGCTTTCAACGGACGATTCTGACCCGGAAGATAAGTCCGGCAGTGTGACAACAGAAGAGGGGAAAAACGAAAAAAAGCCGGAACCGGAATATGATTATTCTAAAGCGGTAGCGGAATCGGCGCAGGTGGGAGACGATTATTTCAGCGACGCGATTTTTGTAGGCGATTCCCGTACAGAAGGATTTCTTTTGTATTCGGGTTTGAGCAATGCCGTGGGATATGCACATAAAGGACTGCGGGCGGATACTTGTTTTACGGACGCAGTGATTCATCTAAACGGCAGCAAGGTTACCGTAATGGATGCGTTGCGGGCAAATCCGAATTTCAGCAAAGTTTACATTATGTTGGGAACAAATGAGCTGGGCTGGGTTTATCCGGAAAAATTCGTGGAAGGATATACGAAAGTAATCGATGAGATTCGCGGAATCAATCCCGGCGCGCTGATTTATGCGGAGTCTTTAATCCCGGTAACCAGCGCAAAATCCGCATCCAATGAAACGGTAAACAACGAGCGAATCCGTATGTATAATGAAATGATTCGCCAGATCGCCATAGATAAAAAGGTGCTGTACTTAGATGTAGGTGCGGGATTGTCCGATGAAAACGGCATTCTGCCGGATGAAGCCTCTTCAGACGGCGTGCATTTAAACAAGGCATATTGCGAAAAATGGCTGGCATATTTGAAAACGCATACAGTAACAAAGGAAGAAATTGACGGCGCCGAGTAATTCTCGGCAGCCGTTTTGATATGAAAGGAGCAGGAAAGTGAAAAAAAGGGGATTGAGAAGCTGGATGGGAATCGCGTGTGCTTTGGCGATTCTTTTTTCGTTGTGCGGGTGCGGAGAAGACGCGGGCGGAGAAACGAAGACAATCGATAAAGAAGCGTTGGCCGCGGAACTGGCAGGAACGCTGGAATTCCGGGATATGCTGGAAGCGGTGGATTCGGGGATTGCCGGTTTGAGGTATGATACACCGGAAAATGTGGAAGTTGTTTTGTATGCGGGAAGCGGCGCTACCGCCGAGGAAGTTGCCGTTTTTGAAGCTCCGGATGAGGACGCGGCTGAAGAGGTACTGGAAGCTGCGGAAATTTATATTCAGGATCAGATCGACGCATTTGAAAATTATGTACCGGAAGAGGTTCCTGTGTTGGAAAAAGCTGTGGTCGAACAAAGGGGAAAATATGTGATAATCTGTGTAACCGATGACGATGCAGCTGCGCGGAAAGAAATTGAGGAATATTTTGACTGATAATTGATATACGGAGTGCTTTATGGTTTTCAGCAGCTTTGTCTTTTTGTTTTTATTTTTACCGTTGGTTTTGACGGCGTATTATTTATGCCCGCGTGGCGGACGAAACCTGGTTTTATTCCTGTTCAGCCTGGTATTTTATGCCTGGGGAGAACCTCGGTATATTTTAGTCATGCTGCTTTCCATTTTGTTTAATTATGCTGCGGGACGAATTCTGCAGGGGTTTCATAAGGACGGAAAGAAGCGGCAAGAAAAGATTACCGTATTCGCAGCCGTCCTTTTCAATTTAGGTGTTCTGGGATTTTTTAAGTACAATAATTTTTTTCTTGAAAACATTAACAGCTGGTTTGGCACGGACATTGAACTGCTGCAAGTCGCATTGCCTATCGGGATTTCTTTTTATACGTTCCAAAGTCTGTCCTATGTGGTGGACGTCTATCGGGGGCAGGCAGGAGTACAAAATAATCTGATCTCTTTTGGCACTTATGTGACTATGTTTCCGCAGCTGGTTGCGGGGCCTATCGTGCGGTATCAAACGATTTCGGAACAGTTGGAGCATCGTCATGAATCGACGGAACAGTTTGCCTGCGGTATTCGCCGGTTTATTATAGGCTTGGGGAAAAAAGTCCTTTTAGCCAATAATGTGGGTTTGATATGGGATCAGATTTCCGCAATGCCTGCCGGAGATGTTTCTGTGGGGGTAGCCTGGCTGGGAGCCATTGCTTTCGGATTTCAAATTTACTTCGATTTTTCCGGTTACTCCGATATGGCCATTGGGCTGGGTAAAATGTTCGGGTTTACTTTTCTGGAGAATTTTAATTATCCGTACATTTCAAAAAGTATTACGGAATTCTGGCGCCGGTGGCATATTTCCCTGGGAACCTGGTTTCGGGAATATTTGTACATCCCCCTGGGAGGTAATCGAAAGGGAAAAGGCCGTCAAATTCTGAACCTTTTAATTGTTTGGGGCTGCACCGGTTTTTGGCATGGAGCCAGTTGGAATTTTCTGCTTTGGGGCTTGTACTTTGCGGTGATTTTGATTTTTGAAAAGCTGTTTCTCTTAAAGTGGCTGGAGCGCTGCCCTTCCGTGATATCGCATATATATGCTCTGCTGCTGATCCTCTGCGGCTGGGTTATTTTTGCTTTTGACAATTTATCTCAAATCGGAGCCTGGTTTGGAGTTATGTTCCATTTCGGAGCTTCCCAAGCGGCGGGAGAAAGTTTTTGGTACTTGCTTCAAACTCATTGGGTGCTTTTCCTTGTGCTGGCGGTAGGCAGTACGGAATGGCCCGGACGGATCTGGCGCGCGGCGGCGAAAAAACTGGAATCCAAGCCGTGGCTGGTCTGCCTGGCGGAAGTTCTGTTTTTGGGAACCGTTTTTCTGGTTTCTACGGCATTTCTGGCAGGAGATTCTTATAATCCATTTTTGTATTTTCGTTTTTAAGGAGGCGCGGAAATGCGGTCATCGAGAGATTTTATTACGATTATCCTGTTTCTTTGCCTGTTGTTTGGAATCGGGGCGGCTACATTATTTGTGCCGGATCGGGATTTTTCACAAAATGAAAATCGATATCTGGCGCAGAAACCGGATTTCAATCGGGAAGACCTGCTTTCCGGAGAATTTGAAAAAGGATTGGAACGTTACATGAGCGATCAGTTGATCGGCAGGGATCAATGGGTGGAGATAAGGACGGATTTAAAGCTTTTGGCGGGGAATCGCGATCTGAGCGGCGTATACATCGGCGAAGACGGATATTTGATTGAAAAAATTTTGAGCCAGGATCTGGATGAGGAACTGATACGGAAAAATATTCTGGCGGTAAAAGAGCTGTTTCGGAATTGCGGAGAGAAGATCGATAAAGAACGCCTTTCATTTTTGATTGTACCTACTGCCGGACTGGTTCTCGAGGAGAAGCTGCCGAAGCATGCTGCTGTTTTTGATCAAAGTGTCGTAATCGATAAAATTCAGGCGGCGGATATGAACTGCCGGGTAGTGGATCTGCGGGACGCGTTTGCTAATGCGCAGGATAAAGATGCGTATTATTATAAAACAGATCACCACTGGACCAGCCGAGGCTCTTTTGAAGCGTATAAGATCTGGTGCCGGGAAATGGGGTTTGATGAACCTAAAGATGAGCAATATAAAAAAGAGCAGGTCAGCGATCATTTCCTGGGAAGCCTGTATTCCAAAGCCCTTTGGAGAAACGCGCCTGCGGATACCGTGGAGCTTTATAAAAAGAAGGACGGAGTGCCGGTTTCTATAGAATACAGCAGCATTAAAAACGAAAGTGACAGTTTTTTCGATCGTTCCCGGCTGGATGAGAAAGATCAATATAAGGTCTTCTTGGGCGGAAATGACGCAGAGATCAAAATTCATACCGACTTGGAAAATGGCAGACGCCTGCTGGTAATCAAGGATTCTTATGCCAACTGCTTCGTTCCTTTTGCTGCAGAGCAGTTTGAAGATGTTTTTCTTCTGGATCTCCGTTATTTTAACGGCAGTGTGAAACAATATCTGGGAAATCATGAAATAACGGATGTGCTGGTATTATATAACGTGGAAAACTTCGTAGCAGATAAAAATTTGAGAAAATGTGTAAAATAATCTTGACAAAATAGGGGAAAGCGAGTATGATGAACAAGTCGGCTGGTTCATCAACCGGATTCTGTAAGCCAGATGTTGCCACGGGGTGTAGCGCAGCTTGGTAGCGCAACTGGTTTGGGACCAGTGGGTCGCAGGTTCAAATCCTGTCACCCCGACCAGAAAATGAAGCGACGGTAGCGGTCAGATATACGGGCCATTAGCTCAGCGGTAAGAGCATCCGGCTCATAACCGGCAGGTCCTGGGTTCAAATCCCCGATGGCCCACCAAACTCAATAAAGACATGCCCAGGTAGCTCAGTTGGTAGAGCAGAGGACTGAAAATCCTCGTGTCCTTGGTTCGATTCCGAGCCTGGGCACCATGTCAGAAACCTCAGCCGTTTGTATATGCAAGCGGTTGAGATTTTTTTTGCCGGGAAACCCTGAACAAGGAAGGAGCAAAGCGTGAAATGAACATGGCGGCTATTATCCAACAAATGCTGATTCTGCTCATTATTATGGGGCTTGGATTTGCGGCGCAAAAAGGAAAGATTATGGACGCTGCGGGAAACGCGAAAATTTCCAAGTTGCTTCTGTATGTGACTCTGCCTGCCATGACGCTGGCCTCCGTAATGAGCGGAGAAAAAACGCTTTCCAACGGCGAAGTCTTTTTGCTGCTGGGCTTATCCGCTTTTTTATACGGTACGCTGATTATCGGGGGATTTCTGCTTCCCAAGCTGCTGCGGGTGCCCAAAGCGGATTCTAAACTCTATACTTTTATGACAGTATTCTCTAATGTAGGATTCATGGGTTATCCCATAGTAAAAGTCATTTTCGGCGACGAGGCGGTTTTCTTCGCGGCGGTACTGAACATCCCTTTTAATGTGTTGGCCTATTCCTTCGGCGTCTGGCTGATCAGCAGCGGAAAAGAGGGCTCGTATTTTGATCTGCGGGTGTTTCTGAATCCCGGTATTTTTGCGGCTGTAATTGGAATTGTAATCTATATGGCGAACATTCCGTTTCCGGATTTGATTTACCGCACGGTGGATTTGGTGGGCGAAATTACAACGCCGCTGTCCATGCTGATTATCGGAGCGTCGTTGGGGGCGATCCCTCTGCGAAGGGTATTTAGCGATGTCCGGGTGTATATTTTTTCGGTATTTCGTCTGCTTCTTATTCCGTTGGCCATCTTTGGGGTTTTACGGCTCTTTATTGAAAATCAAACGATTTTAGGGGTGGTAGTTGTTGTGGGCGCTATGCCTGTAGCGGCTGTTGCTACGATTTTCTGTACGCAGTACAAAGGAAATGTGGAGCTCGCAGCTAAGGCTACGTTTTTAACAACTACATTTTCTGTGATTACGACGCCGTTTTTGGTGTGGCTCCTCTTTTAGGGGGGCGGAAAAGGGGGACTTATGGCGCAGTTATATTATAGATACAGCACGATGAATGCCGGAAAATCTCTGGAACTGATCAAGGTAGCTTACAATTATGAGGAACGGGGCAAGCGGGTTCTTGTACTTACGCCGTCTGTGGACAATCGGTACGGAAAGAATGTTGTTGTTTCCCGGGTCGGCGCAGTTAGAGAAGCCGTCGGTGTAGACGAAGATACCAACATTCTCCAGTTGTTCATGCAGGAAAATGCAAAAGGGAAGATCGATTGTGTACTGATTGACGAGTGCCAGTTTCTGAAAAAGCATCATGTACAGGAATTGGTGGAGATCGTGGACAGTTACGAAACGCCGGTTATGGCTTACGGGCTGAAGAACGATTTTAAAAACGAACTGTTTGAAGGCTCTTATTACATGCTGGTTTATGCGGACAAAATCGAAGAAATTAAAACCATCTGCTGGTGCGGACGGAAAGCCACTATGGTAGCCCGTGTGGTAGACGGGGAATTTGTAAAGGAAGGGGAACAGATTGTAGTAGGCGGCAACGACATGTATGTTTCCCTTTGCAGGAAGCATTATAACGACGGCCGGTTAAATGAGAAAAAGGACTATTCGGAATAAATACCCTGATAGCTGCCTCTGCGCTTGAATTCCTGCTGGATGCCGTTTAAAACCGATCGTTTGTCGGGAGTCCAGAGGGGGGCGATCAATTCCCCTTTCGGGGCATCTCCGGTAAGGCGGTGGACGGTAATGGGCTGAGGAAGAATTTCCAGTGCATCGACGATCAAGTCGATGTACTCTTTTTTTGTCATGAAGGAAAGCTGATCCGGAGAAACCGACGCGATGGGGGCGCCCTTCATTACATAGAGCTGATGAAATTTTACACCGAAAGGGTTCTGTTTTCCTAAATATTCCACGGAATTCAGCATGTCCTGCCGCGTTTCTCCGGGGAGGCCGAAAATCAGATGAACAACGCTGCGGATACCGGCGCTGTTCAGCTTTTCCATTGCTTCTTCGAACACGGAGGTAGGATAGCAGCGGTTCATAGCTTCCGCTGTGCGGTCGTGCATGGTCTGAAGGCCCAATTCCACCCACAGGAATGTCCTTTTATTGAGCTCTGACAGCAATTCCATAACGTCTTTTTCCAGACAGTCGGGTCTTGTGGCGATAGCCAGTCCCGCTACGTTGGGGTAGGATAGAGCGGTTTCGTAAAGTGCCCGGAGTTTTTCCACGGGCGCATAGGTACCTGTGTAGTTTTGGAAATATGCCAGATAACTGCCCAGCGTCCATTTTTCGGAAAGGAGGCGGATTTGCTCTTCCGGATCGGAAAGTCGGCTGGAATAGTGGCCGGCGCCGTCTCCGGCACAGAAAAAGCAGCCGCCTGTTCCTTTGGAACCGTCACGGTTGGGACAGGTGAACCCGCCGTCAAAGGAGAGTTTTCCCACTTTACATCCGAAATGCCGACGAAGCCAGACCCCGATGTTATTGAAGTGATTGCTGCCGAAAATATTTTCCATCTTTTTCGTCCTTTTCCTTTTGCGGTGCGAAAATTCCCTATGGTTGAATTGCATAAGGATATAAGAGTATGATATAATTTATTATTCAAAATGGAAAGAGCTTTTTGCAGATTAAGGAGAGCTTTTATGAAGCAGAAGAGGCGAATTTTACTGCACAGCTGCTGCGGACCCTGCAGTACGGCGGTACTGGAGCGGCTGTTGGAAGAATATGCGGTTACGCTGTTTTTCAGCAATTCCAATATTACAGATAAAGAAGAATACGAAAAGCGAAAAAATACGCAGCTGCAATTTCTGGAGTCCTTTAATCAACAGCACGGTCCGGAAGAGCAGATCACTTTTTGCGAGGGCAGTTATCAGCCGGAGCATTTTTTTAAGCTGTGCGAAGGATTGGAAGAAGAGCCCGAGGGCGGTGCACGCTGTCCGGTCTGCTTTCGCATGCGCCTGGAAGAAACGGCGCAGAAAGCGAAGCAGGACAATTTTGAATTATTCGGGACTACTCTATCTGTAAGCCCCCATAAGAATTACGGTCAGATCCGTGAAATAGGAGAAGATCTGGAGGAAAAGACCGGCGTTTTGTTTTTAAAGGATGATTTCAAGAAAAAAGCCGGATTTCAGCGTTCCATTGAATTGTCAAAACAGTACGGACTTTACAGGCAGAACTATTGCGGCTGCGAATTTTCGGAAAAGCAGGCGGAATTGTCCCGCAGGGAAAGGGAAGGAAAAGATTTAGATAAATTGGAGGAAGAAAAATGAGCGGTAAATTGTTGCTTCCGGAAGGGTACCGGCCGGCGCTGGATCTGATGGAAACTCAAAGGGCGATTAAGAAAATTAAAGACTTTTTTCAGCAGGAGCTTGCTTATGGGCTGCAGCTGCGGCGTGTGACCGCACCGTTGATCGTAGATCCTGCCAGCGGCCTGAACGATAATCTTAACGGAGTGGAACGGACGGTTTCCTTTACTATCAAAGATATGAACGAGCTGCGCGCGGAAGTTGTGCAGTCTCTTGCCAAGTGGAAAAGAATGGCGCTGGGAAGATACGGCGTGGAGCCCGGCAGGGGACTTTATACGGATATGAACGCCCTGCGTCGGGACGAAGAACTGGACAACATCCATTCTGTCTACGTTGACCAGTGGGACTGGGAAAAAGTCATCCGAAAGGAAGAACGCACGGAAGAATATCTGAAGAAAACCGTGGATACGATCTACAATGCGATCAAGAACCTGGGCGATTATGTGAACCGGCTGTACAGAGAAATCAAGACGGAGCTGCCCAATGAGATTTATTACATTACATCTCAGGAACTGGAAGATCGATACCCGGATATGACGGCAAAAGAAAGAGAAGATGCCATTGCAAAGGAAAAACGGGCTGTTTTTATTATGAAGATAGGCGGGCAGCTGAAATCCGGAGAGCGGCACGACGGCAGGGCGCCTGACTATGATGACTGGGAACTGAACGGTGACATTATCCTTTGGAACGATATTCTGGGTCGAGCCTTTGAAATTTCTTCTATGGGCATTCGTGTGGACGAAGAGGCGATGGCGCGGCAGCTGAAACTGGCAAACGCGGAAGAAAGAAAGGAACTGCAGTTCCATAAGATGATTTTGGAGGGAAAGCTTCCTTATACCATAGGCGGAGGAATCGGCCAGTCCCGGCTTTGCATGTATTTCCTGCGGAGAGCGCATATCGGCGAAGTGCAGGTAAGCATTTGGCCGGAGGATATGATCGAGACATGCAGAGAGCATAACATTACGCTTCTGTAAAAAAGGAAACACGGGGTATGAGTTATGTAGATGTAGTCATTGATAATAATACGAATCATACGGATCGGTTATTTACATATGGCTGCAAATTGGAAGACGTGCGGCCGGGAGACCGGGTACGGGTTCCCTTCGGCCCGTACAATGCGCCTCGTCCCGCTTATGTGTGCAATATCTCCGAAGTTCCTCCGGAAGGAATCAAAAACCTGAAATGGGTAAAGGATCGGGACGAAGAAATTCGGCTGGGTGATATTGCGATTCAGATGAGCTTATGGATGAAACGGCGCTACTTCTGCCGCTATATTGAGGCCATCCATTGCTTTACTCCTTCCGGTTCGCCTTCGAAAAGGGGGAAGCAGAGACGCCCCTTTGCAGAGGAGCCTGAACGGGACGGAGGACCTAAGACATTGACACGGGAACAAGCATTGGCGGCGGAACGCATTTACCCGTTCTTAGATGAAAAGAAGCATCGGGTCTTCTTAGTTCACGGTGTGACGGGAAGCGGGAAAACGGAATTGTATCTGCAGGCCATTGCCCGCTGTCTGGAGACGGGGCGGAATGCGATTATGCTGGTTCCGGAAATTGCTTTAACACCGCAGATCGTACAGCGTTTTTTGGCGCGCTTCGGAGCGGAAAGCATTGCGGTTCTTCACAGCAAGCTTTCTTTGGGAGAACGGCACGACGAATGGATGCGAATTCGCAGAGGAGAAGTGCGGATTGTCATCGGTGCCAGATCAGCCATTTTTGCTCCTTTGCAGGATGTGGGAATCATCGTTCTGGATGAAGAGCATGAAACTACATACAAGTCGGATATGACGCCGAAGTATGAGACCGTGGAGGTTGCGGAGCAGCTGGGAAAGCTGCATGGGGCGGTGGTGCTTCTGGGCAGTGCCACGCCTTCCGTAGCGTCTTACCGGGCGGCGGAACAGGGCAGATTTGAAAAGATAGTTCTGCGGGAGCGGTACAATCAGACGCCTCTTCCCGGGGTGGAAATCGCGGATATGCGTGAAGAGCTTCATATGGGAAACCGAACCATATTCAGCAACGCACTGTATGAGGAGATGCGGAACTGTTTAGAGGCGGGAAAGCAGATCATTTTATTTTTGAATCGGAGAGGATATTCTGCTTTTCTTTCCTGCCGGAACTGCGGTTATGTAATGCAGTGTCCGGATTGCGGCATTTCTTTGACCTATCATAAAAAAGAAAATGAAGCGGTCTGTCATTTCTGCGGCAGGCGCGCGCCGGTTCCTAAAATCTGTCCGGATTGCGGAAGCAGGTATATAAAATATTTCGGGATCGGAACGGAAAAGGTGGAGGAAAGCGTTGGGGAGCTGTTTCCCGAAGCTTCGGCGGAGCGGCTGGATATGGACACCGTAAAAAAGAAAGGAAGCCTGAACCAGATTTTGAACCGGTTTGCCAAAGGAAAGACGCAGATCCTTATCGGAACGCAGCTGGTGGCAAAGGGACTGGACTTTGCAAACGTAGGGCTGGTGGGCGTGATTTCGGCGGATATTTCTTTAAATATTCCGGATTTTCGTTCAGCGGAGCGGACGTTTCAGTTGATCACTCAGGCGGCGGGAAGAGCCGGGCGGGGTGATGAATTTGGGAAAGTGGTAGTTCAGACCTATTCTCCGGAGCATTATGCGGTGACCTGCGCTGCGGCTCATGATTATGAAAAATTTTATGAGTTGGAAAATACCGTTCGCCGTCAGATTGGATATCCGCCTTACAGCGATTTGATTTGCGTGGGTCTTTCTGCGGACACGGACGAAGAAGCGGCTTTGGCTGCGGAGAAGGTGAAAGGTGCCTTTTTGAGAAAGGCGGGTTCGGAGCATACCGCCAGGATTCTCGGACCCAGGCCGTCACCTATGCCTCGGGCAGGGGGGCGGTACAAGCATCAGTTCCTGATTAAAACCCCGCCGGAATGTCTGGCTTCGGACAGTGAAGCAATCGAATATATAAAAAGGAAAGTTACTGCGGAAAAGGAGAAGGAATGGAGCCTCTCCATTGATGTAAACCCATACAGTTATTTATAGGAAAAGGAGAGATGTATTATGGCATTGAGAAAGATCGTAATGGAAGGCGATCCGATTCTTGAGAAAAAAGCAAGAGAAGTTACAGAGATCAATGGCCGTATTTGTATGATTTTAGACGATATGCTGGAAACCATGCGGGAAAATGACGGCGTGGGTCTTGCGGCGCCTCAGGTAGGAATTCTTCGGAGAATGTTTGTGGTAGAATGGGAAGATAAGGTTTATGAATTGATCAATCCGGAAATCCTGGAGACTTCGGGTTCCGTCTGCGAGGATGAGGGATGCCTTTCTCTGCCCGGTTTTTTCGGCGAAGTGGAACGGCCTGCTTATGTTAAAATCGCGGGTCTGAATCGGCAGGGTGAAAAAGTGATTTACGAGGGAACCGGTATGCTGGCAAAAGCATTTTGTCACGAAAATGACCATTTGGACGGAATCCCTTATTGGACGAAAGCGAAAAACCTGCGGAGAGTCGAGGAGTAAGGATTATGAAAATCGTTTATATGGGTACCCCGGAGTTTGCGGTGCCGGCTTTAAGGGCTTTGGTTCAGTCGGGGGAAACTGTAGTGCTGGCAGTAACCCAGCCGGATAAGGCCAGAAACCGGGGGAAAAAGGTTCAGCCTACGCCGGTAAAGGTTGCTGCGGAAGAACTGAAGATTCCTGTAGTACAGCCGGAAAAAATCAAAAATAACCAGGAGTTCCTGGATGAAATCCGGAAATTGTCGCCGGATTTGATTGTGGTGGCGGCATACGGAAAGATCCTGCCTCCGGAATTGCTGGAAATTCCCCGTTTGGGGTGTGTGAATATCCACGCCTCGCTCCTTCCCCGGTTTCGGGGAGCGGCACCCATTCAGCACGCGATTTTGGAAGGGGACACGCAGACCGGAGTTACTTTAATGTATATGGCGGAAGGTCTGGATACGGGGGATATGATCGCAAAGAGAAGCACGATTACAGCAGGAAAGACTGCGGGCGATCTGCACGATGAGCTTTCGGTTTTGGGAGCGGAGCTGCTTTTAGAGACACTTCCCGCACTGAAAGACGGAAGCGCCCCCAGGGAGGTGCAGGATGAGGCTTTGGCTACCTATGCGCCTATGATTTTTAAACAGGACGGCCATGTGGATTTCACCCGGACGCCGGAGGAAATCGAACGGCATATTCGCGGTATGGCGCCCTGGCCGGGTGCGTTTGCCTTGTACAAAGGCGAGGCTGTGAAACTGCTGGCCGCTTCGGCACTTGATAAAAAGACGGATGCGGCGCCGGGTACGATTCTTGCCGCGGAAAAGGAAGGCGTTGATGTATCGGCAGGGGGAAGAATTCTGAGGGTTACGCGGATTCAGATGCCGGGGAAGCGGCCCGTGGATGTGGCTGAATTTCTGAGAGGGAATCAGCTGGATGTTTCTGAAATATTGAGGTAGGCGGCGGAGAAAAATGGACAAAAACAGGCGGATCGCGTATCAGACTCTTTTAGATATTGAAGAAAAAGGGGCGTATTCCAATCTGGCTTTGAATGCGCGAATCGAGAGTCAGCAAGCGGATGCGCCGGCGTTTATCCGAGAGCTGGTATACGGAGTTTTAGAAAATAAAATATATCTGGATTATGTGATGTCCCGGTATTTGAAAAATAAGCCGGAGCAGCTGAAAGCCAGAGACCGGGTCTTGCTGCGCATGGGGATTTACCAGCTGGATTTTATGGATGCGGTGCCTGCGTATGCGGCTTTGAATGAAAGCGTTCTCCTGGCAAAAAAATTCTGCAAAGGAAGGGATGGATTTATCAACGGTGTTCTGCGGAATCATCTTCGGGCAGACAAGACGGGATTGCTTCCCGATTCAAAAGCAGACAGAATTCAATATTTGTCGGTGAAATATTCCTACGAACCCTGGATTGTAGAGCTTTGGCAGGAGGAAGCGGGCGCGGAACGGCTGGAAGAACTGCTGCAGGCGGGAAACAGAAAACCGGTGCTCACCATACGGGCAAACCGGCTGAAAACCAGCCGGGAGTTATTGAAACAAAAGCTGGAGGCTAAAGGATTTCAGGTAACAGATTGTGAAACCGTGCCGGAGGCGCTTTATGTAAAAGGAAGCTCTCTTTTGAATGACGAGCTGTATGGCGGGGGCTGGTTTTCCGTGCAGGACGAGGCTTCCATGCGGGCGGCGGCGGTTTTAGATCCGCAGCCGGGAGAGTTTATTTTAGATCTTTGCGCAGCGCCGGGAGGAAAGACTCTTTTTATGGCGGAGCGTATGGGCGACCGGGGGCGAATCCTGGCTGGCGATATTTACGGGACGAAATTGAAGAGGCTTGAAGAAGACGCCCGGCGCTGCGGGATCCATATTGTAGAAACCCGGGTACAGGATGCAGCGGTGCCTGATCCGCTTCTGTTTGACCGGGCAGACCGGGTGCTGGCGGACGTGCCGTGTTCGGGATTGGGCGTTGTCAGAAGAAAACCTGAAATTAAATATAAAAAATTGGATAAAGAGCTGCGGGCGCTGCCGGAAAAGCAGCTGAAAATTTTAGAGACGGCTTCCCGTTATGTAAAGCCGGGAGGTGTGCTGGTATACAGTACCTGCACCATTTCTCCCCGGGAAAACGGCGAGGTCTGCGATGCGTTTCTGAAAGAAAACGGGAAATTTGTTCAGGAAAAACGAATTCAGCTTTATCCGGGAGAAGGAGAAAACGACGGGTTCTTTATATGCCGGATGAGGCGGCAGCAGGAGGTTTAGGAAGGGGGAAAGGCGATTGAGCAGAACGAAAGCAGCATTTCGAACAGATCGGGGCAGAAAGAGATCCATAAATGAAGACGCTCTTTTTTGCCGAAATGAAAGTTCCTTCTATATGGTTGCGGACGGGGTAGGCGGACATAACGCCGGTGAACTGGCCAGCAGCCTGGCGGCAGAACTGGTTGGCAGCTATGTAAAGCACAGGCCTGTGGAGGATGTAAGGACGGAGGATGAATTAAAGGATTATTTCTTCGATTGTCTTTCAGAAGCCAACGAATCGGTGTCTCGCGTTGCACAGCAGCGGGAAGGAAAAGTCGGCATGGCTACGACGGCGCTTTTAACTTACATCTGGAATGGGAAGGCTTTTGTAGTAAATTTAGGAGACAGCAGGGCATACCTTTTGAGAGACGGATGCCTGATGCGGATTACAGAAGACCACAGCTATGTAAATCAGCTTTTAAAAGAAGGTTCTATTACGGAAGAAGAAGCGCTGGTGCATCCCAAGAGGAATGTAATCACCCGGGCAATCGGCGCAGATGAGAGTATAGAACCGGATTTCTTTCAGTTTGAGGTCTATCCGGGCGACCGGATTTTGCTCTGTACCGATGGACTTTATAATGAAGTGCCGGAGGAAGAGATCTGCGGTGTGATCGCGGCTTACGAAGATGTGGAAGACGCGGCGGATGAGCTGGTGCGCAGAGCCGGAGAATACGGCGGCAGCGATAATATTACGGTGATTTGTATCGCCATTTTGAACTAAGCGGAGGGGAAATTATGGGTAGTAAAGTACTTGCCGGCAGATATGAATTGATAGAGAAAATCGGCGACGGCGGCATGGCGGTCGTGTACAAAGCCAAAGATCGGGCGCTGAGCCGTTATGTGGCTATAAAAATTCTGAAGCCGGAATTTACAAAGGATATTAAGTTCATTGAGAATTTCAGGCGGGAATCTCAGGCGGCGGCCAGCCTTTCTCATCCCAATATAGTAAATGTTTACGATGTTGGGCGGGAAGGAAATATCAATTATATCGTCATGGAACTGGTAGAAGGGGAAGTCCTTTCGGACGTAATCAAGCAGAGGGCGCCTCTCCCTCCCAGGGAGGCGGTGGGAATTGCCCGTCAGGTGGCTTCCGCATTGAGCCATGCGCATAAGAATCAGATTATTCATCGGGATGTAAAGCCTCATAATATCTTGCTGACTAAAGACGGAACTGCGAAAATTACCGATTTCGGTATTGCCAAAGCTATGAATGCGGGAACGATTGTCAGCAATACGGGTACGGTTATGGGATCCGTACACTACTTTTCGCCGGAGCAGGCCAGAGGCGGTTATGTAGACGAAAAATCGGATATTTATTCCCTGGGAATTGTTTTATATGAGATGCTGACGGGGAAGGTTCCCTTCGACGCGGAAAATCCGGTGGCGGTTGCAGTAATGCATATGAACGATGAAATCGTGCCGCCCTCGCAGCTGGTTCCGGAGATTCCTCCGGAAGTGGAAGAAATCGTTATGAAGGCGACGAATAAGTATCAGGTAAACCGTTACAAATCCGCGGATGAAATGCGTTTGGCGCTGGAAAAGGCAAATCTCAGCACCATGGGAATTTACAGCGGAATTTCCTATGATGAAAAAAATCTGGATGCCACGCGGGTAATGCAGGCGGTGAACCGATCCGGTTTTGTCTCGGAGAAACCTGCGGAAGCGGAGGACAGTGATTCGGAGGAAGAAGCAGGTATGCCGGGGAAGAAAGAAAAAGAGAAAAAGAAGAAGAAAATCAATAAAGTGAAAGTAGCGGCCGTGATACTGGCGCTGGTATGCGCGATCCCCATCAGCCAGCTGATTTTGCATCTGATCGAAGGAGGCGGAAATGCAGAGGAAGTGGAAGTTCCTTATTTGATTGGGATGACGGCAGAACAGGCGGAGGAGGAATTGGAAAAGCTTGGTTTGCAGCTGAAGATTGACAAGGAAGTATACAGCGCAACGCAGGAAGAGGGCGAAATCGTTTCTCAGGATCCCCCGAAAGGTATGATGGTAAAGGAAGGAAAGACGATTTCCGTAAACATCAGTAAGGGAATCAAAGCGGGCGTGATTCCTAATGTTATAGGAAAGACGCTGGATGAAGCGAAAATGGAGATCACCGATGCGGGATATCGTGTGGGTGAAGTGACAGAAGAGGAAAGCACCATGCCGGAGGGCGTAGTAATTAAGCAGACCCCGAAGGAAAACTCCGAAGCCGAAGAAGGCGAGCGGATCGATCTGGTAGTCAGCAAAGGCGGCGAAGCGGAGGAAGTGGAAGTTCCCGGTGTAGTGGGAAAGAGCATTGACAGCGCAAAGAACGCCATTCAGAAAGCCGGGTTGACTTTAAACGATATTCGCTATGAATCCAGTTCTGCTTATGATGAAAATCATGTTATCAAGCAAAGCCCCGCCAAAGGGACAAAAGTGGAAGCGGGAAGCGCGGTTACTTTAACTGTCAGCACGGGACCCGATCCCGCGGCAGGACCGTCCACTGTAAATATTCGTATCTCTTACGATTCGGCGCCGGACGAAGTGTTTTATTTGACTGTAGTGGTTTCGGACTCCGCCGGTGTGGGTACGCCCATTGATTACGAACAGAGGCTTAAGAGCAACGGATCGGAGGTTTTATCTGTAACGGGAGAAGGAACCGGAACGGTTAAAGTACTGTTCAACAACACTTTAATTCGTCAATACAGCGTGAACTTCAACACGGGAGCGGTTAATTGATGCAGGGAACGATCGTAAAAGGAATCGGCGGATTTTATTATGTGGATACCGGGCAGCGGCTTTATGAGTGCAAAGCCCGGGGGTTGTTCCGGAAGGAAGGAATCATTCCCTGTGTAGGCGATTTTGTGGAGATGGATCCTTTGAGTGAATCGGAGGGATATATCGTGCGAATTCTGCCTCGGAAAAATGTTTTTATCCGGCCGCCTTTAGCCAATGTAGATTGTTTAGTGCTGGTAGCTGCTGTAACGAAGCCTAAGCCCAATTATGCGGTTCTGAATAAGTTTTTAGTTATGGGGGAGCTTCATAATACGGAAATTGTTATTTGTCTGACCAAAATCGATCAGGGCGGAGAGAAGGAGGCAGCGAAGCTTAAGGATCTTTACGGCGGCATTTATCCGGTGGTTTCTGTCAGCGGCGAGACCGGGCAGGGGCTGGAGGATCTCAGGGCGCTGCTGAAAGGAAAGCGCAGCGCGCTTGCGGGTTCTTCCGGCGTAGGAAAGTCTACTTTGCTGAACAAGCTGCAGGAAGAAGTAGTAGCGGAAACCGGAGAAATCAGTGCGAAATCCCAGAGGGGCAGGCATACGACCCGCCATGTGGAGCTGTTTCCGCTTCCCGGAGGCGGTATGATTTTCGATACACCGGGATTTACTTCTTTTGATATTCTGGAAGCCGAAGCGGAGGAATTGGCGTCCTGTTACCCGGAGATGGAAGCTTATATCGGAAGCTGCCGTTATGACGACTGCTGCCATCTGGCGGAGCCGGGCTGCAAGGTTCGGGAAGCGGTGGAAGCCGGGAGGATTCATCCGGGGCGTTACGAAGCGTATAAGGAACAAATGCAGGAAATTCGAAATAGGAAAAAGTACGGATAACAAGGAGAGTTCAGATGTCGATTTATCAATTAGCACCTTCCATTTTATCGGCGGATTTTGCAAGGCTGGGAGAAGAGGTAGCCGCCATCGAGGCAGGCGGAGCAGACTTGATTCATGTAGATGTGATGGACGGTCATTTTGTCCCTAACATTTCTTACGGAGCGCCGGTTATGAAATGCCTGTTAGGGAAAACCGGGCTGCCGTTTGATGTACATTTGATGATTGAAAACCCGGATTTGTACATTCCGGATTTTGTAACGGAAAATACCCGTTTTATTACGGTGCATGCGGAGGCTTGCAGGCATCTGCACCGGACGATTCAGCTGATTAAGTCCTTTGGAATCAAGGCGGGGGTTGCGCTGAACCCGGCTACTCCTCCGGAACTGCTGGAGTGGGTTTTGGAGGATATGGATCTGGCTCTGATTATGTCCGTAAATCCGGGCTTCGGCGGGCAGAAATTCATTCCCTCGGCTTTGGAAAAAATACGGCGCTTGAATATGTGGAAGCAGGAGAGAAATCCGGCGCTGGAAATTGAAATAGACGGAGGCATAAACACGGGAAATATTGCCGAAGCGGTGGATGCGGGAGTGACGATTGCCGTAGCCGGTTCGGCAGTATTCGGAGCGGAAGACGCTGCTGCCAGAGTAAAAGAGTTTAAAATGATATGATAGAAATAACAGCCCTGTGTCAGCTCGGGGCTGTTATTTTTGTTTCGGCTTGGTACAGAATCTATAGAAAGCCGGAGAGAAGATGGGGTGCCACTTTATCTCCTGCTTTTTCTTTCTCTTAATTATTTACAAAAAATAGAAAAAATGGTTGACAAATACAAAATGAGAAAGTATTATAATTTACATAAAATGGAAAATAAAGGAAGGGGGTGAAGGATTTTGGGGAGACGAAAAGCCTTGCTGGGAATTTGCCTGATCGTATTGGCAGCCGGAGGACTGTTGTTCTGGGAAGTGCAGGGGAGAGAAGTCATCTTGACTGATACGGTATTAGTAACGGCAAAAACCATCGAAGCCGGAACGGTAGTAAGCAGAGAGGATTTTAAGCCTGCTGCCGTTCCGAAAGAAAACCTGATCGCGGGAGCTTTAAAACCGAAGGATATACGTCGGGTCGAAGGGCTGGCAGCAGGTCAGAATATTGCCGCAAACAGCCAGATCAATGCGGGCTGCTTTCGGAAAATAGGAGAGACGCTGGGAAAGGATGAATCCATCTTTGTTTTGCCGGAGGCGTGGATTTCCATGCGAAGCAGTTCTCTTCGCAAAGGAGACTGGATTGACATTTACGGCGCGGAGGATATGACGCCGTTGGGACGTTATCAGGTTGCTTATGTAAAAGATGATGCGGAAACAGAAGTAAAGGATGCAGACGGAAGGTTTCGGAAAGATATGCTGAAGAGAGAAGACGGAACTTCGGTGATTTCTAATGTGGAAGTAATTGCGGACATAAGCCGGTATGAAAAAATACGGAAGTACTGTACGGAGCTTTACGGTACATTGCTTTTGATTCAGAGAGGGGGTGATATGTCGTGAAAAGAATGATCGCGTTTCAGGGAGCTGATGCAAAGGTGGGGACTACGATGGTTTCCCAGTCGGTGGCGGAACTCATCGCTTCGTCCAGAAAAGATTTAAAAGTGTTTTTTGCCGCATGCAACGGGAAAAGCGGGACGGAATATTTTCAGACTATTGGAGAATGGATTGAAAATGTGAGGATTTCTCTGGAGAATAGGGTGGTTTCGAAACTGGAATTGCTGGAAAACTGCAGGCAGACGGACAATCTGTATTTTCTGGGAGGTGTAGGCGGCATCTTGCAGGATCGAAGATACCGGCCGGAAATGGTGGCTTATTTGGCAGAGCTTTTAGAAGACGGGATTGATTTATTGATCGTTGACTGCGGAAGTGAAATGGACAATGCTCTGGCGGCAGGCGCTATGGAGCAGGCCCATGACCGATATTGTATATTAACGCAGCAGGAATCGGTTCTGCGCCGTTATGAAAAACTGAAAAAACTGTATGACCGTATGAACCTGTCTGTTTCCGGTTATGTGTTGAACAAGTATTTGCAGGACGACCCGTACACGCCTTCTTATATTGAAAAACGTCTGCCGCTGGAAGCAAAGCCATTGTATCTTGTGGAAAATATTGCACTGGGCAGACGTGCGGAGGCGGAAAGAAGAACGTTTTTATCTTATGGGCGCAGCGATTATGCGGAAGAGATTCGATTTATCGTAAACCGTATCTTAGAGGAAGCGGAACTTCCCGTATTGAATAAGCAGAGGAAAGGATTATGGAAGAGTTCTATTTAGCAGATTATTTAAGAAAAAACGGGAGAATTGACGCCCGAGCCAGTCCCGACTATCCGTCTTTGTGTGCTCGTGTGCGCAGCGCGTTTTTAAGGGAATGGGATGAAAAAGGGGATTTATCCGCTATTTTGCAGCTGCAGAAGCGGGCTATTATCGGATATGAAAATGAAGTGTCCTATTTCAAACAAAAGATTAAAGCGCTTTTAGAAGAATATGAAGCGGAAAATACGGAGTATCCGCCCTGGTATGAAAGTCTGGAGGACGCTATTTACCATGAAAATTGGGGCCTGGCCGGCGTTGCGCAGTGGTTTTCCGAAGCGTACCGGGGCAGCAGTTCCGCAAAACTGATCGGCGACCGTATTTATTTTCTGAAAGAAGGGACGATGACTTTAATGCCGCAGACGATTTCCAAAAACCGCCGCGAGCAGCTCATCCGCGCTTTCCTGCTTTTAACTCCGCAGGAACGGCTGGATAAAGATTTTCACGAGGTGTATCTGCTGGACGGAACACGAATTACGATCTTTACAGGCTCAATGGTAAAACAGAATCAGGAAGTGATTATTTTTCGGCGTTATGTAGTTCCCCGCTATACTTTTGAAGAGCAGGCGGAGCGGGGAACCATCCCTGCGGAAGGGGCAGAATTATTTCCGCTTATGGTAAAGCTCGGATACAATATCGTTTTTACCGGAGCGGTGCGAAGTGCGAAAACCACGTTTCTTTCTACTTGGCAGAGCTATGAAAATCCGGCGCTGGAAGGAGTTATGATAGAAACCGATCCGGAGATCCCTATGGAACGGCTTATGCCGGGGGCGCCTGTTGTACAGATTTTAGCAGATCATGAAAGGCTTTCCGCAGTTTCGAAAAATCTGCTGCGAAGCGATGCGGATTATATTATTCTGGCGGAAGCCAGAGACGGCATTGCTTTGGAGTTGGCGCTCCGTATGGCTGCAAAAGGCACAAGACGGATGAAGATGACATTTCATTGTAAGAACCCGTTGAAATTTCCTTGGGACGTAGCTTGGGAAATTACGAAAATCAGCAGTGCGGATTTGGAAACTACGGCGGAAAAGGCTGCGGAAAGCTTTGATTATCTGTTTCATTTTGTTCAGCTGAAGGATAAGAGCCGAAAACGGCTGCGGGGAATTTACGAAATCTCAAGAGATTTAGAAAGCGGACAAATCCGCATCGTCCCTATTTGCCTTTATGATTTTGAAACTGACCGGTGGGGATGGAACTTTCATCTCAGCGAAGAAAAAATGCTGGCGGGAAAAGAAGAAGACAGAGAAGTATTCGGCGCATTTGAATCAAAGTTGAGGATTTTGTCGGAAACATATCCCATGTCTACAGGGGAAGCGCTGCATGGGAGCGGAAAGGAAGAATCGTGTGGATAAAAGTAATATGCTGTTTCTTTTAGGTATCATTCCTATAGGAATTTGCGCTTTGCTGGGCTGGCACCTGCTGTTCGGAAAAGATGTGCAGTCTTTCGCCTATCGTATTCGAATGGAACACCGCCTTCGGGAAATGCGGAAGGAAAAGGTCAGGCCTCCCTGGTTGGAAAAATTGGATCGCTCACTTTGTGTGGTTTTGCCCGGAGCTTTTTCCTCGGAGCTTTTTCTGGGAGGTTCCGTATTCCTTTTCTTCGTTTCTTTTATAACCGGACTTCGTTCTTTTTCTCTTATAGTTTCTGTTTTTCTGGGAATTTTGATTGCTTCCGTGCCGTTCCTTTTTCTCTACTTAAGATTGGAGAAGCTGAGAAAAAGGGGAAGCCGGGAAGGTGAACTGCTTCTTTCGGAATTTTTGCGGCAGTATCGGATTTCGGAACGGAATATTTATCAGACGCTGGAACGGTTAGTGGAGGAAGGAAAGAAGACCAGAGTGACGAATAAGCTTTTGTTTCGGCTGCTGCTGGAACTGCGAGATACAGGCAATCCGGAACGAATGCGAAAGGCGGCGGAGGAATTCGCTTATGCGTTGGGTACCAACTGGGGGCGCATGCTGTCATATAATATTTACCTTGCAGCGGCGAAGGGAAGCGACATTTCTGTGGCAGCGGAGGATATTTTGATTCAATTAAGAGATGCCAGGAATCTGGAAGAAGAAAGAAAACGAATGAACAGTGAATCGTTCCGCATGACAACTTTTATGGTTCCCATTACTTATGTGCTTACTGTATTCATGGCTTCGGCCTGTCTGGATATTCGAATCGGAACTTTTTTATATAATCAGATTTGTACAGCGGAGGGATTGTTGTTTTTACTGTTAATTATATTTCTCTTTATTTTGAATCAAACCGTCTTGTCGCTGGTTTCCAATCAGAAATTCGATTATTGAGGGAAAAGGGATGAAAATAACGTTTTTTGTATACATATCGGCGCTTTTCTTTCTTGTAACAGGGTGGAAATTGCTGTGTACCGGGAAACTTGGATATGCAGGAGCGGTCTCTGCTATGAAGAGGCAGCTTTTTACCCGGTCGAGGCGAAAAAAAGCGGAAGCCGGGATAAGGGTATGGATGCGCAGGATCCCTTTTTTTGAACACAGGAGAAGGGCAAAGATCGATGCGGAAATCAGCGAGGGGATTTCTTTTCTTCGGAATTTAACTGTAATCGGAGAGGGAAGGCGGCTTTCCGCAGACAGCGTCATCGAACAATTGGCGGATCGAAGGGGAATGCTGTCGCCTGTGTATGGAAAGATGCTGCGGCTCTTGCGGCAAAATCAGAGAGGAGAGGCAGTAGACTGCTTTACAAGGGAAACCGATACGGAAATCGGAAAGGATTTCGGGCGTCTTTTAATCCAATGGGATGAGCTTGATCCGGGGAATTTGCTGGAAACTTTGCTGTCTCATCAAAAAAGCATCAAAGAGAGGCGAATAACGGAAATGAAAAAGCGGGACGAGATGATCAGCGATTTAATCTATCTTCCGGCAGTGGTAAATGTGGTTCTGATTTTTATCAATTTTATTTATGTAGGTTATTTTATCAGTCAACGGGATCTGTTCGAGACGCTTCTGGGATGAAAAAGAAGCATTTTATGGAGAAAAAAGGGGGAAAAGAGATGAAACAATTGATCGTATTGATAGCTATGATTATTTTGGGAATTGTAATCGCAGGTTTTGTGGTTGGGTTAGGTGATACGGCTGAGCAGTTGTCTACCAGCGGAAGCACCCGCATCACTACAGCATTGGGAAACGATTTTGAAAACTAAAGGCAGGTGGGTGATGTGAAGCAATTCATTGTACTAATTGCTATGATACTGCTTGGCATCATGATCTACCAGCTGATCGCGGGGCCGGAGGAGGGATCGATCTTTCACAGTGTAAAATCGGTATGGGAGCAGGAAATCGAAGCCAGGACTCCGGCTCCGTAGAGGAGAGAGACATGAAACAGCTTATCGTGCTGCTGGGAGTATTGCCTCTGCTGTTGATTTTCATGATGCAGTATACCTTGGATCAGAAGAACAGTACGGCTATCAGCTTACTGCAGGAACAGGTATATACGGCCAAGGAGCAGGCCAAGCAGGAGGGGTATTTCACGCCTGAGATACGGCAGGAATTAAGGAAAAACATCAGCCGAAGTTTGGATATTCCGGAGGAAGAAATTATTATTGAAGCGACTGAGACACGAAAATACCGTCTGAATTATTTTGATGAGTCCGGAGAGCGGGGAATCATTCACTATGAAGTTTCCGTACCGATAAAACGGTTGATGGCGGGTACAAATCTTCTGGGAATTGACAAAGAGGAGAATACAGGAGTTTATACTATAAAAGGAACCGCAGCCAGCGAATGTCTTCCGTAGCGGAAGTGTGGGGGCGTTTTGCCGAAAATCTGCTGTCTGCGCGGAGGTGATATGAAAGTATTTCTGGTATTTCTTGCGCTCTGCATTGTGAATGTGAATTTTATCGTGTTTCAGGGTGACATGTCAAATTATCTTCATCTACAGAATTTAATGAAAGCTGCGGCGGAGGAATGCGCCGCCGGGGCCGGCCTGTATTATGATGAAGAGGCTTACGGAGAGGGAAAGATGGTAATTTCGGAGAAGCATGCGGAGGCTTATATAGATTCCGTCTGTGAAAACATCCTTTCAGAATCCGGACTGCCGGCAGGCAGTGATTTATCCTGGGAGCTCATGATTCATGACGATCGGACAGGACGCGAAGAGGGAGTCAGAGGTCCGTCGGTTGAAGTGAAGCTGACTTTGGATACGGAAGATTTGTTTCGGCTTTCTTTTCTGAAAGTGACGCGGGTGGTTCGCAGCGCTAAATATGAATTGGCGGATTGGGGATAAGAAGGGGAGGAATCTCTTGACAAATTGTAAAATGTTCATATAATAGAAAAGGATAGTTGAATTACAATTAAATGCGATGAAGAGATTACCACCTCGGAGCAGCTCCCGATGAGGGAAGCCGGCGGGAAAGAGCCCGTCGTTATTACAATGAAGCACTCGTTTGGGTGGAACCGCAGTATATGCCCCAAGCATTGTATTTGCAATGCTTGGGTTTTTTTATGGAGGAAGAAAGATGAGCAACACAGCAGTACAGGCGCCCGTACAGGAGTTCAAGGTATTTGAGGAAAGCGAGGACAGCAGAGTATATCGGCATACGACTTCGCACATTCTGGCACAAGCGGTAAAACATCTGTTTCCCGAAGCTAAGCTGGCTATCGGCCCGGCGGTTGATAACGGATTTTATTATGATTTTGATCTGGAGCACCGTTTTACCGATGAGGATTTGGCCGCTTTGGAAAAGGAAATGAAAAAGATTACAAAGCAGAATATTCCTTTGGAACGCTTTGAATTGCCCAGGGAAGAAGCGATTAAATTCATGGAAGAGAAGGACGAGCCTTATAAGGTGGAGTTGATTCGTGATCTTCCCGATGACGCTGTTATTTCTTTCTATAAGCAGGGCGATTTCACAGATCTCTGCGCAGGGCCGCATAAAGGATCTACCGGAGCGATCAAGGCGATTAAACTTACCAGCGTTGCGGGCGCGTATTGGAGAGGCGATGTAAATAACAAGATGCTTCAGAGAATTTACGGAACTTCTTTCCCGAAGCAGGCTATGCTGGACGATTATTTAAACATGATCGAAGAGGCAAAGAAGAGAGATCACAGAAAGATCGGCAAGGAAATGGATCTGTTCGCACTTTATGATGAGGGGCCGGGATTCCCCTTCTTTATGCCCAGAGGCATGGTAATCCGCAACGAACTGGAAGCGTTCTGGCGGAAAGCTCATGTTGAGCGGGGTTATCAGGAAATTAAAACGCCGTTGATTCTGAATGAAGATCTGTGGCACAGATCCGGACATTGGGATCATTATCAAAACAACATGTATTTTACAAAGATCGACGACGGGGATTATGCGATTAAACCCATGAACTGTCCCGGTTCTATGCTGGTATATAAACGGAAATTGTACAGCTACAGAGACTTTCCCATTCGTATGGGCGAACTGGGGCAGGTACACAGGCATGAGTTGTCCGGCGCCCTTCACGGCCTGATGCGGGTAAGAACATTTACCCAGGATGATGCTCACATTTTTATGCTGAAGGAACAGATCAAGGATGAAATTATCGGCGTAATCGATTTTATCGATTATGTATATAAATTGTTCGGGTTCCCGTATCATGTAGAATTGTCTACCCGTCCGGAAGATTCCATGGGGTCGGAAGAAGATTGGGAACTGGCAACCAACGGCCTGAAGGAAGCACTGGAAGAAAAGGGAATCGAGTATGTAATCAACGAAGGAGACGGTGCGTTCTACGGACCGAAGATCGACTTCCATCTGGAAGACTGCATCGGAAGAACCTGGCAGTGCGGTACAATTCAGCTGGATTTCCAGATGCCGCAGCGTTTTGACCTCACTTATATAGGCAGCGACGGGGAAAAGCATCGTCCGGTTATGATTCACCGTGTTATCTTTGGATCCATCGAACGGTTCATCGGTATTTTGACCGAACATTTTGCAGGAAAATTCCCGCTTTGGCTGGCGCCCACGCAGGTTAAAATTTTGACTGTAACCGAGCAGTTTAATGATTATGCGGCGGAGCTGGAGCAGAAATTCAGAGAAGCAGGGCTGAGAGTGGAAACCGACGGCAGAAACGAGAAGATCGGGTATAAGATCAGAGAAGCCAGAAATCAGAGAGATCCGTACATTTTAGTTGTAGGTGAAAAAGAAAAGGAAGCCGGTACAATCACTGTTCGTTCCAGCAAGGAAGGGGAATTGGGAGAGATGACGCCGGATGCGTTGATTGCAAAATTAACAGAAGAAATTGAAACGAAAGCTTGCTAAAGTAAAAGTGTATAGGCAATATTCGGTGCTCTTAAATAAAATTCAATAATTCTGAAAATCTCGTGTTTTCGGAGGAATGCGGCGTGGCTTCGGCCACGCCGGTTTTTACAGGAAACTTAAAACGATTCCGACGAGAATAATCAGTACGACTATTGTTAAAAAATCCCCGATTCCGTTTGGTTCTTTAATGCTCATATATTTTCTGCAATCTTAAATTTTTATTTTCGGTAAGTAATTATACTTTTTGTATTTTTTCAATAGTTTGAGACGAATCTCGACACGGGATTTATAAGCTTGCCGCTTTAGTATAGAGTATGTCAACCGGCATATTACAGGTATTTACGATTCTTTCGGCGTGATTTTGTCGGCTCCTATATCCTGTTTGCTTTATAAAAATTGCCGGAGCAGGGAATCGCCTGAGTGTTTCGTGCTCGGATAAAGAGAGGCGGTATGGGTATTTGTTTTTTTATACCCGAAGATATTCAAAAATTTTTTGCAGCGCCAGCTCCTTTTCTGCAGGATCGTTCCGTTTAACAGCTTGATAAGCCTCTTCCATAAAAGCAAGGCCGGTTTGGGTGAGAGAGATTTTGAGTTTACGGCTTATAAAGTTTCCGGAAAAACGCAGCAAACCTTTTTCCGAAAGGATTTTCAGTTCATCCTTGATTTCGGTGTAATAATACCCTTCGATCTGGCCGCTGTAGATAGTGAATTCTTTACCGGCGGTTTGACCGGACAGGCGATAGAGATATTTCATAATATCCATACGGATTTGAAGTGGATTCAATCGGTTCATCTGCTGCTCCTTTGAGAATTGGAAGGGTTTGTTTTCCCGGGAATAAACTATAAGAATTATAACATCATCTGCTTTTTTGTGGTAGAATCAAAAAAGCAAATCTTACAGACAGAAAAATTTTTTATACAAATTCATAATGCCGAACGGGCGGAAAAGGAGAAGACAATGTGGGGAGTAAAAGAGAAAACGGAGTGGAGAAACGGCGTATATTTAACGACCTGTGAATCCTCTTTGCAAGCGGATATTCTGGAATCCAAGCTGCGGGCAGAGGGAATCCCCTGCCAGAAAAAGTATAGAGGAACCAGCAATGCTATGGAGATCATCATGGGCAGCAGTGTGGGCGGAGCTATTGAATTGTATGTGCCGGAGGAAACTCTGGAAGATGCAAAAAATATCATCGTAGCGATTCCTATTTTGGACGATGGGTTCGACGGAGAGGGGACTATCAGCGACGAAGAACTGGAACACCAGGCGCTGGAGGCCGGGAAAGAAGAACAGGAATAGAAAAACGGAAAGGAACACTGAAAAGTAAATGCTGAAAAACGGAGAGCGGTACGAAATTGAAATCATCGATATGGGAAGCGAAGGCGAAGGAATCGGAAGAATCGGCCGACTGGCGGTCTTTGTCCCGGGCGCGGTTTTAGGGGATCGGGTTCTGGCGGAAATTGTTCAGAGTAAAAAAAGCTTCGCCAGGGCTAAAATTATAGAATATACAGAGCCTTCGCCTAAACGGTGCGCGGCTTTTTGCCCTATCGAAAAAAGCTGCGGCGGCTGCTCTTTGCAGCATCTTTTATACAGCGAACAGCTAAAATTAAAACAGCGATGGGTTTATGACCGGCTTGTGCGGATCGGCGGAGTGGAAAATCCTTTGGTGCATGAGACCTTGGGAATGGAAGAACCATATGCGTATCGAAATAAAGCCGTAATGGCTGCAGGCCGGGCGACGGGAGAAGAGAAGAAGCAGAGGGGCTGCCGAATCGGGTATTACAGCGCCGGGAGCCGCCAGGTTGTCGACTGTGAAAGCTGCGGACTCCAGGCGGATCCCGCAGAGCGCATCGCATCGTCTGTACGGAATTGGATTAGGGACAATAAAGTTCCGGTCTATGATATGAAAAGCGGAACCGGCGTTTTTCGAAACGTTGTAGTGCGCACCGCGTTTGGCAGCGGTGAAGTTATGGTTATTCTGGTGGCAACGGAGAAACGGCTGCCGGAAACGGACGCTTTGGTGGAAGCGATGAACGCCAGGTTAGAGGTTCTTTCGGCAGAATTGAACGCCGCTTACGGGGGAGAAAACGGAGACGAGGATTATGGCTATTATTTGGAGAGCGTTATTCTCAATGTGAACAAGCAGAAGGGCTCTCAGGTATTCGGAGAAGACTGCATTACTTTAGCAGGGAAACCCACCATTAAGGACTTTGCCTTTGGATTGGAATTGGAAATTTCTCCGCTTTCGTTTTATCAGGTAAATACCATGCAGGCAGAACGTCTGTATGAAAAGGCGGCGGAGTATGCCGGACTGACCGGAACGGAAACGGTGCTGGATTTGTACTGCGGTGTGGGCACCATCGGGCTGTCTATGGCTCATAGAGCAGGGAAAGTGCTGGGAATCGAGTCCGTTAAGGCGGCGGTTTTAGATGCCAATCGAAATGCCGTTTTGAACGGGATTGTTAATGCGGAATATATTTTGGGGAAGGCAGAGGATGTGCTGCCGCCGCTGGCAGCGGAGGGGCTCTGCGCAGATGTTGTCATTTTGGATCCTCCCCGCAGGGGCTGCGAGCCGGAGCTGCTGAAAGCGGCCGCCGAAACCGGAGCGGAGCGCATCGTATATGTTTCCTGCGATCCGGCAACTTTGGCCAGAGACGTGAAGCTGCTCGGCGAATTAGGGTATGTATTTGCGGAAGCTCAGCCCGTGGATATGTTTCCGCATACGACGCATGTGGAGACGGTTGTTCAGTTGGTTAGAAAAAAGCCCGATACATATATCGACATTACCGTTGATATGGACGAGCTGGATTTAACATCATCCGAAGCAAAGTCAACTTATGATGAAATAAAAGATTACATATTCGATAAACATTGTGTAAAAGTATCTTCGCTTTACATTGCTCAGATAAAGCAAAAACACGGTATTATCGAAAGAGATTGCTACAATAATTCTAAGAAAGATAACACAAAGCAACCTCAATGCCCGCCTGAAAAGGTAAAGTTGATTGAGGAAGCATTACGATATTTTAAGATGATACCTTAATCGC
>JALEJU010000025.1 GCA_022769485.1 Bacillota bacterium | reverse complement strand
GATAGGTCGGAGGTGTAAGCGCAGCAATGCGTGCAGCTGACCGATACTAATAGGTCGAACGCTTGACCAATGGTTTGGAAGGAAGATATACATTGTTTGGTTTTGAGGGTATTCCCTCAAAGAGAAGCGAAGTCTTTTTTTCGGATAACGGGGAGAAGGCGAGCGAGAATCCAGTGAAGATAGCGGGGAGGCTACACCTGTTCCCATCTCGAACACAGTAGTTAAGCTCCTTAGCGCCGACGGTACTTGGCGGGAAGCTGCCCGGGAGAATAGGACATTGCTGGTTAAGAGAAAGAAAGCGCTGCCCAGCAACGCTTTCTTTCAAAGATGGCTCCATGGTCAAGCGGTTAAGACACCGCCCTTTCACGGCGGTAACTCGGGTTCGATTCCCGATGGAGTCACCAACGACAAAAAGGCCTGACTGAGGATTTCTCGGTTAGGCTTTTTCTCATTTGTTGTTTAATCTACAAGCAGATGTAAGGGGAAAACTGAATATGCGGGTATGGCGGAATTGGCAGACGCGCAGGATTTAGGTTCCTGTGAAACGATTCGTGTGGGTTCAAATCCCACTACCCGCACCAAAGCAATATAAATGGAACATTCGGAGTACATCAAAGAAATACGGGGAAGTTCCACTGCGATCTTGTTTATTCACGGAATCCTGGGGACACCGAATCATTTTAATAAATTCATAGATATAGTTCCGGAAGGATGGTCAGTCTATAATATTCTGCTTGCAGGGCATGGAAAGGGTGTGGATGATTTCTCTGCGGCGTCCATGAGGCAATGGAAGAGTCAGGTTTCCCGGCAGATGGAAATGCTGGCTGCAAAATATGAATCCATCTTTATCGTGGGACATTCTATGGGTACTTTGTTTGCTATTGACGCTTCCATTAAATATTCGGAGAAAGTAAAAGGACTTTTTTTACTGGCGGTGCCGTTAAAACCTTTTGTGCGCCTTTCCGCAATTAAAGGGCTATTAAAAGTGATTTTTAACCGGGTAAAGCCGGATGATAAAATCGCAGCTGCCACAGAAAGAGAATACAGCCTCAAACCTGATAAGCGTCTTTGGAAATATGGTAAGTGGATTTCCAATTATTTGGATTTGTTTTTTGAAATCAGAAAAACAAGAGAGAAAATGAGATTATTGTCTGTTCCCTGTCAGGTTTTTCAGTCTAAACTGGATGAGCAGGTGGCTTTTTCTTCCGTAAAGTATTTGGAACAGGGCAATAAAATAGACATTACAATTTTGGAGGATTCGGGACACTCTTATTACAGTGAAGCCGACTATACCTTACTGTTGAAAAAATTTCAGCAGTTTTGTGCAGATAAAGAGGATGAGAAGTGATATTAGAATAGTATACATCAGACCGGCAGTTGATGCGTAACGGATCAGCGCCGGTTTTTTTATTTCCTGAAAGAAGAAGCAGAGGGGCACTTTTCAGTATAGGTAAGGCTGAATACAATAATCTCATCGGAGAAAATAAGATTTTATAACGGAGGGACAAAATGAACCTCATCAATTAGAAGAATCTCAGCTGATAAGTTTTTGCGAGTATCTTAGAGGAGAAGAAAAAAGCCCGGGAACTGTAGAAAAATATGCGCGGGATGTGCGGGCTCTCTTTGACTGGCTGAAAAGAAGGTCTGTAACGAAGAAGATTGCTTTTCAATGGAAGGAATATCTGCCGAAGGTGAAAGCGCGACGAAGACGTATACCGGCTTCGAACAGGAGATTACAGGAATTACGTCGACGGGTCTGCTGCGATTGCAGCCGGATTCGATAAGCGCACAGCAGACAGTACAGCGAACTTCAGCGATATTTCCAATCACTGGACTGCTGTGGAAATCAGCAAAGCAGCTGAAAACGGCTGGATTAACGGTTACACGGACGGCACATTTAAAACCGACAGAAATATTGTTCGTAACGAAGCCATGGCTTTGATCAATCGTGTTTTGAATCGAAATCCGGAGACATCGGACGATCTGTTGAAAGGCATGATTCTCTGGCCGGATAACATGGATACAGGCAAGTGTTCCGTTTTGCCACACCTTAAACAAATATTTTACGGGGTAAGATAATTTTTTTATTTTACCGATTGACATGGTAGGTAGTATAAGTTATAATATTACCAACTTATTAGGTAGGTAGAAAGACGGTGATGATATGAGAAACTATTTTGAAGAACTTGTCCGTGCTAACTTCCGTTTCGGGCGAATGTGCTGTTGTCGGTAAGTCTGTTAAACCAACACATTTATAATCGAAAGGAAGATACGAACATGTCTAATTATAAATTTGAAACACTTCAGCTCCACGTTGGTCAGGAAAATGCCGATCCCGCAACGGATGCCCGCGCTGTCCCCATATACGCTACGACGTCGTATGTGTTCCATGACTGCGCCCATGCAGCTGCACGCTTTGGATTGCAGGATGCCGGTAATATTTATGGCCGGCTGACCAATTCTACCCAGGAAGTTCTGGAAAAGCGGATTGCTGCTCTGGAAGGCGGCGCTGCTGCTTTGGCTCTGGCTTCCGGCGCTGCGGCAATTTCCTATACGATTGAAGCGCTGGCGCAGAACGGCGGTCACATCGTGGCGCAGAAAACCATTTACGGCGGAAGTTACAATTTGCTGTCCAACACCCTTCCGAATTTCGGTATTACCACATCCTTTGTAAACATTCACGATTTGGCGGAGGTTGAGGCTGCTATTAAAGACAATACGAGAGCTATCTACATCGAAACCCTGGGCAACCCCAACAGCGATATCCCTGACATCGATGCTTTAGCGGAGCTGGCGCATAAGTACGGTCTGCCGCTGGTAGTGGATAACACCTTCGGCACACCCTACCTGATTCGTCCTATCGAACATGGCGCAGATATCGTTGTCCACTCTGCCACTAAGTTTATCGGCGGACATGGTACGACGCTGGGAGGGATTATCGTGGATTCCGGTAAATTCGACTGGACTGCGTCCGGCAATTATCCGGCCATTGCCGCGCCGAATCCCAGCTACCACGGCGTGTCCTTTGTGAGCGCCGCCGGTCCTGCCGCGTTTGTTACTTACATCCGCGCCATTTTACTGCGCGATACCGGTGCGTCCATTTCTCCGTTTGCTGCATTTCTTCTTCTTCAGGGGGTGGAGACCCTTTCTCTCCGCCTTGAACGTCATGCGGAGAACACAAAAAAAGTTGTGGAGTATCTGGCAAATCATCCCCAGGTGGAACATGTCAATCATCCTTCTCTTGCGGCTCATCCGGATCATGCACTGTATGAAACATATTTTCCGGATGGCGGTGCGTCCATCTTTACCTTTGAAATCAAAGGCGGTGAAAAGGAAGCGCATAAATTCATCGATAGCCTGCAAATTTTCTCTTTGCTTGCCAATGTTGCGGATGTTAAGAGTCTGGTCATTCACCCGGCGACTACTACACACAGCCAGCTTACCGAAGAAGAATTGACGGATCAGGGTATCAAGCCCAACACCATTCGTCTATCCATCGGTACGGAGCATATTGATGATATACTCGAAGATTTGCGGCGAGGTTTCGATGCTGTGAAATGAGATCGTTTAAATAACGAATAGAAAGGAGACTATGATTATGTCTAATATTTATAAATCCGCTGATCAGCTGATCGGCAAAACTCCGGTTCTGGAGCTTACCCATATTGAAAATTCGCTGGGTTTGAAAGCCAAGATTTTCGCTAAGCTGGAATATTTGAATCCTGCCGGCTCTGTGAAAGACCGTATCGCTAAGGCTATGGTCGATGATGCGGAAGCCGGCGGCAAGCTGAAACCCGGTTCTGTTATTATAGAACCCACTTCCGGCAATACCGGTATCGGACTCGCTGCCGTTGCCGCTGCCAGAGGATACCGAATTATTATCGTGATGCCGGAGACCATGTCGGTGGAGCGGCGCCAGCTGATGAAGGCTTACGGTGCGGAACTGGTGTTGACGGAAGGTGCGAAGGGGATGAAGGGCGCTATTGCAAAAGCTGACGAACTGGCTGCAGAAATTCCGGACAGTTTTGTCCCCGGCCAGTTTATCAACCCTGCCAATCCGAAGGCACACTATGAGACCACCGGGCCGGAAATTTTTGCCGACACCGACGGCGCAGTTGATATTTTTGTGGCCGGAGTAGGAACCGGCGGTACGATTACCGGTGTTGGGGAGTACTTGAAGGAAAAGAAGCCGGAAACCAAAATTGTTGCCGTTGAACCGGAATCCTCTGCGGTACTTTCCACCGGTGTTGCGGGGACGCATAAGATTCAGGGAATCGGGGCAGGATTTGTTCCCGATGTATTAAATACGGATATCATTGATGAAATTATTCCCGTGTCTAATGAGGATGCATTTGAAACCGGAAAACTGATCGGAAAAAGTGAAGGTGTTCTTGTGGGCATTTCATCAGGCGCAGCGGCCTGGGCAGCTGTTGAATTGGCAAAGAGACCGGAAAATGAGGGAAAGACGATCGTAGTTCTTTTACCCGATACGGGAGACAGATATTTGTCCACTCCGTTGTTTGCAGACTGATTTTAACCTCCGCCGTTTAATTTTATCGGACGGCGGAGGGGGATCTTGTATTTGCACAACGATGGAAAACCCCTTCCGATGCCGTGATAAAATCGGTAAAAACCAACAAGGAGAAAACTATCATGATGATTTCAACCAGGGGGCGTTATGCCCTTCGTGTTATGATTGATCTGGCAGAGAACCAACGTGACGGTTATATTCCTATGAAGGATGTGGCACAGAGGCAGGATATTTCTCTGAAATACCTTGAAAAAATCCTGCCGGTTCTTGCAAAGAACAATTATATCCAAGGGGTCCACGGCAAAGGCGGAGGCTATAAACTCACCCGAGAGCCGAAGGACTATAAGGTGGGAGAAATCCTGCGCCTGACCGAGGGCGATCTTGCACCCGTTGCCTGTCTCGAATGCGGAGCTGAGCCATGTCAGCGGGCAAGTAAGTGCCGGACGCTTTCCATGTGGAGTAAATTCAACAGCATAATTAACGAATATTTTGACGGTATCACCATTGCTGATTTGATGGCAAAGCCAAATACTCCGTGAGATAAGCGGCATGACAATATGGGGGCAGCTTGTCGAGCGTTATAAGTGGATTTCCAATTATTCGGATTTGTCTTTTGAAATCAGAAAAACGAGAGAGAAAATGAGACTATACTGTTGAAAAAATTCAGCAGTTTTGTGCAAGTAAAGAGGCTGAGAAGTGACATTAAAATAGTATATATCATACCGGCGCTGATGCATTACGCATCAGCGCCGGTTTTTTTATTGCTTGCAAAAAGAGGCAGAGGGAGTGCTATGCGGGTATTCATAGGTAAAGCCGGATACAATAATCTCATAGGAGAAAATAAAATCTTATAACGGAGGAACAAAATGGAACAGTACCGATTAGAAGAATCTCAGCTGACAAGTTTTTGCGAGTATCTTAGGGAAGAAGAAAAAAGCCCGGGAACTGTAGAAAAATATGCGCGGGACGTGAGGGCTTTCTTTGACTGGCTGAAAAGAAGGCCTGTAACGAAGAAGGTTGCTTTTCAATGGAAGGAATATCTAATCAATGCGCAGTATGCTCCGGTAACCATCAACTCTATGATCGCTTCGGTCAATCAGTTTTTCTATTTTAATGGCTGGGCGGAATATAAGATCAAACCGTTAAAAATACAGCGGAAGCTATTCCGGGGCGAGGCAAAGGAACTCACAAGAGAGGAGTACATTCGTTTGCTGAATACGGCAAAACAACTTAAAAAGGAGCGTTTAGCTCTTCTTATGGAAACCATATGCGCAACCGGAATCCGCGTCAGTGAATTACGGTATATTACGATTGAAAATCTTCAAAAAGGCCGGACGGAGATTTCGCTGAAGGGGAAGATCCGGACGATTCTGGTGCCGGACAAATTAGCGCGCAAGCTGCTGAAATATGCCAAGAGACATAGGATTGCCGCGGGCGAGATTTTTATTACAAAGAATGGAAAAGGGATAGGAAGAAAGCAGATTTGGGCGGAAATGAAAAAGCTCTGCAAAGCGGCGGGCGTTGCAGAATCCAAGGTGTTTCCTCATAATTTGAGACACCTGTTTGCCCGCTCGTATTACAGGGTGTGTCGGGATATTGTAAAGCTGGCCGATGTATTAGGGCACAGCAGTGTGGAAACCACTCGGATTTATTTGCTTTCCACAGGTCAGGAGCATGCAAAATATTTAGAACATCTGGGGCTTGTTTGTTAGAAAAGATAAAACGGGTGGATTTGTTATCGAACGAAAACTATAAAA
>JALEJU010000036.1 GCA_022769485.1 Bacillota bacterium | reverse complement strand
CAGGAAATCAAAGCCCTCACGGGCAAAGGCGTCCTGCGCACTTTTCCAGAAGATGGCGAGGTTATCGGAATATACGCTGATCCGAATGATTTTGATTGGTTCCGTCTTGGCGTATTCTGCCAGATACCAGTTCACCGCCGTTGTCTTACCGTAGCCCATGGGCGCGATCACCGCAGTCAGAGCGCTGCGGGCAATGGGCCGCAGACTTTCCTGCAAGCGCTCGGATATGTAAATGGTGTTCAGGTTCCATTTCTGTTTTGGCATGGCCTTCACCCCCGGCTCATTTTATTTGTATCTGTTTTACACGGGGCGGACGGCTTTTCCGCATCCTCCGGAATTGCCCAGGACCTCCCGAAACGGGATGCACCGGGAATACGTTCTTCAGCACAGTATTGGTTGACCCGACGCTCCGATATGCCCCATCGGCAGGATGCTTCCCGTATAGAGATATACCCCTTAATTCCGTCCATGTTGTTCCTCCGTTCAGATATCATTTCATTATTTTTAGTATATACGAGTATCCGAAGAGATACAAGGCATACAGAAAGGTATTCATAGGAGAGTTATAGAAAAAGTACGCGCTTTTTGAAAAAAGTCCTTATTCGAAGCTAACAAAGGAAAACGGAAACGCAAATAAGCAGAAAAACACGCTATACTTAGCCTTTAAAGCTAAATATGGCGTGTTTTTTTCGTTGTCCAATTCTGTTTGACAGATGCTCATTTCGTGTTATTTGGCTAACACTGTTTTACGAACACCGGCCCTCTGTCATGCCGTTTTTTATTTGCTTTCTTCTTCCATCTGCGCGCGGTAAATCATTTCCTTAATCTCGTTCCGGTTTTCCGTCAATGTGCCGTTGACCGCGTCAAAGGTTTTCTGGAGGTTTTCAAACATATCGTTGAAATAAACCGCGTTGAGCTGATCCATCTTATCCTGGAAATTGTAAAGGATGCTGTCAATATAATCAAAGGTTCCCATTTTCAAATTTCTCACGTTGGCTTCCGCAACCCGCATGATCTCATCAGCCCGGTTTTTCGCCTTTACCGTAATGTCATCCTGCTCGACCAGCGCCTCCGCCTGAGCTCTGGCATCCTGGAGAATCGCCTCGTACTCTCTTTTGGCTTCGTCTAAAATGCGATCCCTCTCGCCCTTAATCCAGGCTGCCTGCTGAATTTCATCCGGAAGCTCTACTTTGATTTCCCGAACCACTTCCAAAATTTCTTCTGCATCTACGAGCACTTTGCCGGTCAGCGGAAATGTCGAGCCGGTATCTACAATTTCTTCAATTTCATCCAATAATTCCAAAACCTTCATGTTTTATTCCTCCACACGCTTCAAGCACACTTATTTCCCGAACTTTCGTTTCAATTCTTCATATACAATATCCGGAACCAGTCCACGGATTTCACCGTCCAAAGAAAAGACCTCTCTTACCAGACCCGAGCTTACAAACGAATAAACCGGCGTCGTGACCAGAAAAATAGTTTCAACACCGTCGCCGTAAAGGCGGGCGTTCATCTGCGCCATCTGCCTCTCTGCTTCGAAATCCGTGATAGCCCGTAAGCCCCGAATCACCACATCAATTTGATTTTCTTTTACATAGCGTGCCAGCAGCCCTTCAAACGTATCGATTTTTACATTTGGAAGATGGCTTGTACACGCTTTTATCATAGCACTTCTTTCGTCCATAGTAAAGAAAGGCTTTTTAGATAGATTTTTCATTACGCCTACCACCAGCTCATCCGCCAGTTTAGCGCCTCTCGTTATAATATCCAGGTGCCCGTTTGTAATCGGGTCAAAGCTCCCGGCATACAATGCACGTTTCATTCTGTTTCGTTCTCTCCTCCGTCCGCTTCCGCTGCACCGTCCTGTTCTTCCGCCCGTGCGTATATAGTTACGGCAATTTTTCCGTACGTTCTCGTCTTTACAGCTTCCAGCCCTCCTATACTTTCAGGCAGCTTCACATCCGCTCCGTGTTCGGCTACCACAAGACCGTCTTCCGTTAAAAGCTCCTTTGCGTCGATTTCCCGGATGCAGTCTTCCAGAATGCCGGCTTTGTACGGCGGATCCAGTAAAAACAAATCGACCCCCCGTGGGATTCGGGCGAGAGTTCTCTGCCATTCCCCCTGCAGGCAGACGCACTGCTCCTTTACACCGCAATGCTCAATATTTCTTCTGGTCAGATCCAGGCTTTCCTTCGCGCGATCTGCAAAATAAACCCGTTCCGCGCCCCGGCTGAGAGCTTCCAGCCCCAAATTTCCGGTGCCGCAGAACAAATCCACCGCCACGCCGTTTTGATAGTAACCCTCCACCATACTGAAAATCGCTTCCTTCACTTTATCGGAAGTGGGACGAACCCGATCTCCGGGAAGAGCTTCCAATCTTCTGCCTTTTAATGTTCCGGTTATAATTCGCAATTGTTTCCCTCCCCATTGACGGCAATTTTCTTTCTTATCTTATCAGATAAAAAAAAAAACAGCAACCGAAAACGTACGAAAAAAGGGTCTGCCAAAGAAACTTTAACAAACCCTTCCTCATTTCGAGATCGAAATCTCCGTTATTTTTTTACGTTAGCCATTCATTTTGCCGGACAGCTGCTGTTCAGCCATCTCGACCAGTCTCTTTGTCATATAACCGCCTACATAACCGTTCTGTCTTGCGGTCAGGTTTCCCTTATCCATGGTCTGATAATTTGCAAGACCCAGTTCGTTAGCGATTTCAGTCTTCATGTTGTTCAGTGCGGATTTTGCACCTGCAACTACGCTGGTATTCGATGTCATGTTTCTCACCTCCTATCACGTTCTTAATTTAACCTGAGGAGGTAAAAGTATGTCATGCAATAATTTCTTACGCTGGTCGCCTTTTCCATGGAAAATTTCGAAAATCGAAATAAAAACTATAAGCAAACTCCGTCCGCGCTGTCAAACATTTTTTTGATTTTCAGCAACAGAAGCGCATGATCGGAATCCTGCAGCCACGGATCTTTTTCCAAAATTCGTTTTGCTTCCTCCCGCGCTAAATCCAGCACCTTTCTGTGCCTGCAAATATCGGCCAGCTTCAATTCCGGCAGGCCATGCTGCCGAACCCCGAAAAACTCCCCCGGCCCCCGCATTTCCAAATCCTTTTCCGCAATCAAAAAACCGTCCCCGGTAGATGCCATCAATTCCGCCCGCTGTACAGCCAGTTCCTGGCTGCTTTGGGTAAGTAAAATACAGCGGGACTGGGCAGAGCCCCGTCCTACCCTTCCCCGCAGCTGATGGAGCTGTGCCAATCCGAAACGCTCCGCGTTTTCAATTACCATAAGAGCGGCATTAGGCACATTGATTCCCACTTCTATAACCACGGTAGAAACCAAAACATCTATTTCTCCCCGAGAGAACGCTTCCATAATTCCGTCCTTCTCTTTTTGATTCATGGCGCCGTGCAGAAGCGCAGACCGAATATCGGGAAACTTTTTCTGTATTTCTTCGTAAATTCCGGATGCGGAACGGCACTCCAAAGAATCGGAATCCTCAATCAAGGGAGCGACCACATAGACCTGACGGCCTTCCGAAACCGCCCTTCGAACCTGCTTATACGCCGCATCCCGGCCGTTTTCATCCAGAGCCTCTGTTAAAATAGGCTTGCGCCCCGGTGGCAGCTCATCAATTACAGATACATCCAAATCACCATAAAGCACAAAAGCCAGCGTCCGGGGAATGGGTGTAGCGGTCATAACCAGCACATCCGGCATCCGAGGCACCCCCGAAACAGAATCTTTCCCCTTTTGCGAAAGCAGCGCCCTCTGATTTACACCGAACCGATGCTGTTCGTCGGTAATAACCAGACCCAAGCGGGAAAAGGCTACGTCCTCTTGAATCAGCGCATGAGTTCCGATCAACAGGTCGATTCTGCCGGCTGCCAGATCTTCCAGTAAAAGCCGCCGGGCTTTTTGCCCCAGCCCGCCGGACAAAAAGCCCACCCGAATTGCAAAAGGCGCAAACTGAACGCTTAAACTTTCGAAATGCTGCCGCGCCAGCAATTCGGTAGGAGCCATCATAACAGCCTGGTATCCGCTGCACACAGCCTTATATATGGCTCCGGCGGCCACCGCCGTTTTCCCCGACCCTACGTCTCCCTGCACCAGCCGGTTCATAGGCTTCCCGGATTCCATATCTTTTTCAATCTCCTCCGTCACCCTTTTCTGCGCAGCCGTCAAAGGAAACGGCAGAGATCGGTAAAATTCTTCCATAGAAACCCGGGGATCGAACGCAATTCCGTCTTTGCATTTTTCCGAAGCCTCCCGGGCGCTCAGCAGTCCCAGCTGCAAAAGAAAAAATTCATCAAAAATCAAACGAAACCGGCCCTGCCTGAGTTTTTGACCGTCTTCGGGAAAATGCACCTGGCCAACGGCATAAGAAAGCCCGCACAGCCGGTTTCTCTCCCGGATTTCCTCCGGCACATAATCGTTTAAAAGATCTTTATAGCAGCGAGCCTGCTCCATCCATTTTCTCATCTCGCTCTGGGAGATTCCCTCTGTTAAAGGATAAACCGGCAGAATGCCCGCTGCCTGTCCCGTTTTTTCGTTCTCCGCTTTTCTCCGGAAATCCGGATGCACCATCTGCAGCCTTCCGCCTCGGGACGTGACCTTTCCGAAAAATTCATATTCCGCTTCCTTCGATAATGTCTTCTCTAAATAGGCTGCCCCGAAAAAAATAATTTCCAGCGTCCCGCTGCCGTCTCCCGCTGATATCCGCAGAGTCCTTTTTTTTCCAAACCCTCTGCCCTTCGCCATCGATAAAATTTTGCCGCATATCAGCGCCGCCTCGCCTTCCCTGAGATCAGATATCCGTTTCCGATTCCGCCGATCTTCGTAATCCCGTGGATAAAAAGAAAGAAAATCCTCTATTGTCCGGATTTTCAACCTCGCCAGCGCCTCCGCCTTTTTCGGCCCAACGCCTTTTAATTCTGTTACCCTGTCGGTTATCTGCACTGACACGCCTCTTCCTTTCGCCGGGTTTTCCCATTTTAATTATAAAATTCAATTTTTGCGGAAATAATTTCCTTTTTTGCAGTTACGCCCTGTACTTTTTAGAAAACCTGTTTTGCTTATTTTATCACAGGACACTGAATTTCAAAATATCTTTCTGTAAATTTAAATAAAGTGCAAAAAAATGTTTTACAGCGGAGAATGCTTGTGGTATAATATTCAAAGTTTCAAGGCTCGAAAACGTTTAAACCTCTTCGGGTTATACGAAAAACACGGGATTCGGGCGGAAATGTAAATTCAAATTGCAGCAGCAATTCTTCAATACACAGTCAAGGGAGGTGTAAAAGAATGTCGAGAAAATGTGAAATTTGCGGAAAAGGTCAGGTTTCGGGAAACAATGTGAGCCACTCTAACAGACACTCCAGAAGAAAATGGAATGCAAACATCCAGACTGTAAGAGTTGAAGAAAACGGCACAGTCGTAAGAAAGAACGTCTGCACAAGATGCATCCGTTCCAACAAGATTACAAGAGCAATCTAAGATCTGAAATTTTCGCATAATCAAAGGATGTCCGGTTTGGACATCCTTTTTTGTTTTCCGCTGTTCTTACGCCGTAAACAAACGGTACCCTGCGTAAATCATCAAGGCGGAAATAATAATCAGCCAAATTTTCGAGGGAATCAAAAATGCTCCGATGGTGACAACCCCTACAATGACCAAAATCAGCCCGTAGTATTCGCACTCTCCGCTTTTGCAGCAGCAGCTTCTCTGCTTTCCCCGAAAGCGAGCCCATTCTTCTCCCCATCTTCTTTTATCTCCCATTATAAGCCCCCGTTTCTTTTCTTTCTTTCGGCTTTATCAAGTACAAAACAGAATATAGACCATAGCCGCAAGAACCAGACCTAACGCCGCATACCAGACCCAGAGAGGAACCGTATGCACAATGAACAGCGTACCGCCTAAAACAAGAACCGCACCGGCCGCTTTTAAAACCAAATCCTGCTTTTTCCCCTGCCGCCGCTTGTTTCTGCGTCTGGCCGCTCCCTGCCGCCTTGGCCGCCGCCGCTTTCTTTGACTCATAAAAATCACCTGCCGCTGACCGTCTTGTTACAATATATGCCGACTGGGAACGCTATGTTCTTTTTTATTTAAAACACCGCTGAAAAGCATCCGAAAAACAGAAAAACCCGAAAAACTTAAAAATCATGTTTCCCGGGTTTGCCGCATATCTTTTTACTTTATTCAGCTGTTTTTATCCGTTTTATGAAAGGTTTTTAAATTGCCGATTTTTTCGCTGCGCTTTTGCAGAATCTCTTCAATCTCACTCCAGGCAATCTCCTGTTCCGCCATCAAGACAGTCAAATGGTAGAGCAGATCGCAGATTTCATTCTTTGTTTCCTCGTTATCACCGTTCTTTGCGGCGATAATGACCTCGCTGCACTCTTCTCCGCATTTTTTCAGGATCTTATCCAATCCCTGCTCAAACAAATAGCAGGTGTACGACCCTTCCGACGGGCATTTCTTTCTCTGATCCACTACGCTCCGCAGCAGTTCCATCTGATTCATTCTTTATTGCACTCCCTTTCCCAAAGCGGCTGCCGATAGAAGCAGCTCTTATTTCCCGTGTGACAGGCCGGACCTGTCTGCTCTACTTCGATCAGGAACGTATCCTCATCGCAGTCTGCCGTAATCTTTAAAACCTTCTGCACATGACCGGAGGTCGCTCCTTTGTTCCAAAGTTCTTTTCTGGAACGGCTGTAAAACCAGGTATATCCGGTTTCCAGGGTTTTTTCCAGGCTTTCACGATTCATATAGGCAAGCATTAAAACCTGCCCCGTTCCCGCTTCCTGCACGATAGCCGGCGTCAGATCGCTCTTTTTAAAATAGCGTTCCAAATCCTCCCGTTCTGCTTCGTCCCCGCTTTTCCGCAAAAGCCGGACAGGGATTCCTTTTTCCTTTAAAGCCAGCTTGACTTCCTCCACGCTCAGTTCCCCGTAATGAAATACGGAAGCCGCCAGAGCCGCGTCGGCGCCTGTTTTTAAAAATACCTCCTGAAAATGTTCAACGGAACCGCAGCCGCCGGAAGCGATTACGGGAATATTTACCGCTTCGCAGACGGCGTTCAGCATCCCGATATGGAATCCTTCTTTTGTTCCGTCCGCGTTCATCGATGTTAAAAGAATTTCTCCGGCTCCCAGCGCTTCTCCCTTTTTCGCCCATTCCACCACATCCAGACCGGTATCGATTCGTCCTCCGTTGATGAACACATGGTACGTTCCGGGTTCCGTTTCTTTTCCGTCGATGGCCAGCACCACGCATTGGTTGCCGAACCGCTTAGCTGCTTCCGCAATCAGCTCCGGATTTTTTACGGCAGCCGAGTTCACGGAAACCTTATCCGCTCCTGCCAGCAGCAGCTGGCGAAAATCATCCACGCTGCGAATCCCGCCGCCTACCGTTAACGGAATAAATACCCGCTCCGCCGTTTTCCGAACCACGTCCAGCATGGTTCCCCGATTTTCGTTTGTAGCCGTAATATCCAAAAACACGATCTCGTCCGCGCCCTGCGCTTCGTAAGCCGCCGCGCAGGCCACCGGATCTCCTACTTCATGAATGCCTTCAAAATGAACGCCTTTTACAACCCTTCCGTTCTGTACGTCCAGACAAGGCACGATTCTCTTTGCTAACATCCTGTTTTCTCGCTTTCTTTTTTCGAACAATATAAAACCGCTTCCCGCAGGGATAACGTTCCGTGATAAACGGACTTTCCGCAAATAGCGCCGTAAAGCCCCTGTGCCTCAAGCGCGCGGATATCTTCCATACTGCGAATTCCTCCGCTGGCAATGATCTGCGAATCCACCGCCTGATTTATGGCCTGCAGCTGCTCTAAATTTGCCCCCTGCAGGGTGCCGTCCCTGCCGATATCCGTATAGATAATAGTGGCAACGCCTGCCGCTTCCATGCGTTTTGCCAGATCAAGATAAAAAATATCGCTGGTCTCCGTCCAGCCGGAGCCGGAAACAAACCCGTCTCTTGCGTCGATTCCCACCGCGATTTTCTCTCCGTAACGCTTTACCGCTTCCCGAACCAATTCCGGATTGCGGATTGCTGCGGAACCGATAATAACCCGGGAAATTCCGCCGTCAAGATAGAAAGCAATATCCTCCATAGTACGGATTCCTCCGCCCAGCTCCACATTCATCCCACAGGCCGCCGCCACTTCCAGAAAAATTTCACTGTTTTTCTTTCTGCCCTCTAACGCGCCGTCTAAATCAACCATATGCAGCCACTCCGCTCCGTCCGCTTCAAAAGAAAGAGCCGTCTGCACCGGATCTTCCGCTACTTTCTCCAGGACATTAAAATCGCCTTTTGTCAAACGAACACACTGTCCGTTCCGAATGTCAATAGCCGGCAATATAATCATTTCAAACCTCCGAAGCATTTCAGCATAGCAAGCCCCAATTTTCCGCTTTTTTCCGGATGAAACTGAGCGCCGAACACCTTATCCCGGAACACAAGCCCCGGAACCTTCGTTCCGTATTCACTGGAAAGGGAAATATATTCCGGATCCGTTACGGCTTTATACGAATGTACATAATAAAAACGATCACCGTCCCGAACCCCTTTGCTCAAAGCACAGGGTCTTTCCGGCGTTACTTCGTTCCAGCCCATGTGAGGAATTTTCAGGCCGGTTTCCTGCATTTTTACCACTTTGCCCGGAATCAGGCCGAGTCCCTTGGTCTCGCCGTATTCATCGCTCTTTTCAAACAACATCTGCATTCCCAGACAGATACCCAAAAGAGGCTTCTTTTCGCTTTCCTCTTTAATTACCTTATCAAGTCCTGTTTTTTTCAGACTCTCCATAGCGTCGGGAAACGCTCCCACACCGGGCAAAATTAAACGATCCGCTTCCCGCAGGCCTCTTTCGTCGCTGACCACATCATATTCCAAGCCCAAAAAACGCAGCGCATTGGTCACGCTGAACAAATTTCCCGCTCCGTAATCAATTACTCCTATCATACTTCCGCTCCTACAAATTCCCTTTTGAAGAAAGGAGAACACCTTCGTTTTCCCGCTTTACCGCCATCCTTAAACTGTGCGCAAATGCTTTAAACAAAGCTTCGGCTTTGTGGTGGTCATTTTTTCCGTAAAGCAGTTTTAAATGCAATGTGGCTGCCGCGTTACACGCAAACGCCCGGAAAAACTCCTCCACCATCTGGCAGTCCATTTCGCCGATCCGATCGGCTGTAAATTCCGCGTCAAATACGAGATACGAACGTCCGCTGAGATCCACGCAGCACAGAGCCAAAGCTTCGTCCATGGGAACCATAAAGTTTCCGTAGCGGCTCAGACCTGTTTTATCCGCAGTCAGCTCCCCGAAGGCCTGTCCCAGAACGATGCCCACATCTTCTATTGTATGATGACAATCCACATGCAGGTCTCCGTGGCAGGACAGCGACAAATCAAACCCGCTGTGAACCGCGAAAGCCGTCAGCATGTGATCGAAAAAGCCGATTCCGGTACGGATTTCCGCCTTGCCGGTTCCGTCCAGATTCAAGAAAAGATCAATTTTCGTTTCCTTTGTTTCTCTTGTACGCTCACAAGTTCTCATTTCTGTTCCCTCTCTTCTCCGAAAAGCTCGAATAACGCTTCGATTACCCTCCGATTCTCTTCCTCTGTACCCGCAGTAATCCGAAGATTCCCCGCCGTCTTTCGAATTAAAATCGAGCGTTCCCGCAAAGCGCTGTGCAATTCGTCCGCGCGTTCCGTTTCTATAAACACAAAATTCGTTTTCGATCTTCGAATCCGCTTTACTTTACCACATTTCTCAAGAGGGAGCAATCCCGCATAAAGCTTCGCAGCAGAAGCTTTCATTTCCTCCGCCGCTTTCTGCAGATACTCCGCATGATTCAAAATCACACAGCCCGCCGCCTGGGTAAAGCTGCTGACGTTGTAAGGCGACCGCAGAGCGTTCAAAACTCCGGTGATTTCTTCGGAGGATACCGCAAAACCCAAGCGGATCCCCGCACAGCCCCAGGCTTTGGAGCAGGTTTTCAAAACGATCAGATTATCGCAGACGCCTGCCAGATCCACAACCGAATCTTCCGAATCAAAATCCATATACGCCTCGTCTACAATCACCAGCTTATCCGTACTGCGAATCAAACGAACCACATCGTCCCGTTTCAAAACGGAAGAAACAGGATTGCAGGGATTGGAAAAAATCAGGACATCCGCCTGCTCCCGCTCCATTTTTTCCAGAACCGAATCCACATGGATTTCCATATTCTCTTTTTCCATGGAAACCATCTGTTTTCCGTAGATTTCCGCATAAACTCCATACATGGAAAAATCCGGCTCCAAAGTTAAAAGCTTTTGATCATCCTGCAAAAAAGCCCCTAAAAGCAGAGATAAAAGCTCATCGGATCCGTTCCCGGCCACTACCCGTTCGGGAGCGATGCGGTAAGCTTTTCCGAACGCCTCCCGCAGCTTCCTGCAGGAAGGATCCGGATAACGATTCAAAGGCATTTCCAGCAAAGCCGCCTGCAGCTCCTCTTTGAAAAGCTCTCCCGGATTCAAAAAGCTTTCGTTGGCGTCCAGCCTTACATCGTAAACGCCGGCAGAACCGGAATACGGAACCAGATTCTTTAATTTTTCATTCAAAATATAAGCCATTATTCCACTTCCTTCTGCATAGCCTCGATTAGGCTGTCAATTTCTTTTTTCTTCATCTTCATGCTTGCCTCGTTGACGATCAGGCGAGCCGATACGCTGCGGATTTCTTCCAAAACTTCCAAGCCGTTTTCCTTTAATGTAGTGCCTGTTTCCACCAAATCCACAATGCCGTCTACTAAAGACAGGAGGGGCGCCAGTTCCACCGATCCTTCAATCTTTATAATCTGCACATCCATCTGCTTTTCTTCGAAAAACGCCCGCGTAACCTTCGGATATTTGCTTGCAATTCGCTTTTCCGCGTACCCGCTGTACATATCCGCGCCTTTGGGAGCCGCCAGCGCGAATCTGCATCTTCCGAAGCCCAAATCCAGAACCTCATAGAAGGTACCGCCGTATTCCATAATGGTATCCAGACCTACGATACCCATATCGCAGACACCATGCTCCACATAAGTAATTACATCCGCCGCTTTTGCCAAGACCACCTCGATATTCTGCCCCGGAATGGGAAGCAGCAGTTTTCTTCCCTTTTCCCGCAGATTGGTGCAGTCAAATCCCATTTTTTCAAACAGTTCCGTAGTTTTTGTTTCCAGCCGTCCCTTTGTCAGCGCGATCCGCAGGCAGGAATTTTTCTGCTCCGCCCTGGGCTTCTCTTCCTTGCGGCGCATCCAGTCCGCGGACAGCAGATCCACATTCACGCCGAAACCCGTAGCCGGCAGATCTTCGCCGAAATTTTTCAGAAGATTGTCGTAGCGACCGCCGGAAAGAACCGGCTCTCCAATAGCGGGGATATACCCCTGAAAAGCCAGAGATGTGTAATAATCCGCCTGGTTTACCAGCCCGAAGTCAACAATTAAATGCTCCGATAATCCGGTATCCCGCAGAGCCCGGAATATTTCTTCCAGATAAGCGCACATTTCCACCAGCCGCCTGTCATATCCGTCGAATAATGCCCGAGCCTGTGCGAATACCTCTTCTCCGCCGAACAAACGAGGCAGACCCTTTAGGATTTCCACAGTCTGGCTTTCGGGGAAACAATCCAGTTTTTCCGAGAGACCCGCGTAATTCTTCGAGATCATCATCTCGTGAATCTGGTTCTTTTTATCTTCATCCGCATCCAGCCGTTCCATCAGCAGATTAAAAATTCCCACATGACCTAACTCCAAGCGATACCCTTCTCCCTGACAGGCAGACAGCACTTTTACGCCCAAAGTCAGCGCCTCCATATCCGCCCGGAATCCCGATTCACCGATGAGCTCCACGCCCATCTGCATCATCTCGTTGCTGTGCCCCCGCAAAACGGGGTTCTGGCGGTACACGCACTGGGCATAATACAGCCGGACAGGCAGCGGGCATCCCTTTAACCGGGTAGCCTTAATTCTTGCGATGGGAATTGTAGAATCCGGACGGGCAGCCATAATCCGCCCTCTGGAATCCACCGCCTTGTACATGCTTTCCTGGGGAAAATACATTTCACTGGCGGAAAAAACATCGTAAAATTCAAACCCCGGCGTAATTACTTCATGGTAGGATTCCTCTTCGAAAATGGTTCGGATGCGTTCTGTGATTTCCCTTCTCGCAGCACATTCCCCGAACAGCAAATCCTTTGTTCCTTCCGGCGTAATCCGATCATATCGTTTTATGGTCATAACAGCTTCCCCTTTGCTTTATCAATTTATTTCTTTATTACTTCGTTATATTACTACGCTAAAGTAAATCTGTCAAGACGTTTTCCCGGAAATGAGCCCTCTCCGTTCACTGCTCCGCTTCGGCTTCACCAGAACCGCCCTGTTTTTCCAAAACAGCGGCAACTCCGGATCCACTGCCGATTTCAAAAGCGTCCAGACCGGAAAACCGCACGTTCCCGCTGATAAAAAAATCCGAAATCGTTTTCCCTTCAAGCGGCAGCAGCCGCGGCGCTTCCTCCATATTCAATGCAAAAATCAGCTGTTTCCCGCCGGATTCCCGCACAAACAGGCAAAATCCTCCGTCCGCTTCCGCCCGCTTTAACTCCATCTGTTCCAGCCGGGTAATTCGATTCCGAAAAGCCATCAGTTTTTTATAGTGCAGAAAAATTTCCCTCTGCCCCTGTTCCGGGCAGAAGCAGCGGCGGTTTTCCGGATCCCTGCCCCCCTGCATTCCCAGCTCATCGCCATAGTAAATACACGGAATTCCCGGAAGCAGAGCCCAAGGCAGCATGGCCAGGAACAGCCGCTGCCTTCCCTGCTCCGTTTCCTTCCCGTTTTCCGAAAGCAGCGTATAAATACGGGGAGTATCGTGGGTACCTAAAAGATTCATAAGACCGTTGAAAACCGTTTTCGGATAATGCTCTTTTAACTGGTTTACAGTCTGCACCAGCAGCGCTCCGTCCCCCAAACCGGGAATCGACTCCCCATAAGGTCCTTTTCCCGCAACATAACGCAGAATGGCATCCTTTAGAGGGTAATTCATTACGCTGTCCAACTGGGTACCGTCCAGATAATGCCGCTGCTGTCCGTAACTCACCTTTGTAGCCGCGTCCTCCCAGACCTCGCCGATAACAGCCGCATCCGGTTTTTCCTCTTTAACCGCCAGCCGCAGCTCTTCCAGAAATTGATCCGGCAGCTCATCCACAACGTCCAGCCGCCAGCCGGAGGCTCCCAGCCGCAGCCACCGCCGAACGATGGAATCATGATCCCGTACCATATAATCCAGATAGCTTTCACAGTTTTCGTCTACCTGAGGAAGGGTTTTGATTCCCCACCAGCTCTCATATTCCCTCGGATAATCCGAAAAACGGTACCAGGAATAATAGGGAGAAGCCTTGCTCTGATACGCTCCCAAATCCGGGTAGCGCCCTTCTTTATTGAAGTAACGGCTGTCGCTTCCCGTATGGTTGAACACCCCATCCAAAATAATGCGGATACCGCGTTTTCCCGCCTCTGCGCATAAACTGCAAAAATCCTCTTCGCTGCCCAGAAGAGGATCAATTTGCTCATAATCCGCCGTATCGTACCGGTGGTTGGAATACGCTTCAAATATGGGGTTTAAGTAGATTACTGTCACGCCCAGTTCTTCCAGATACGGCAGCCGATCCTGAATTCCTTTTAAATTTCCTCCGAAAAAATCCCTGCACCGCACTTCCCCGGTTTCATCCGGTCCTTTTTCCGGCTCTCCGCCCCAATCCTGCCGGAAAACCCAGTCTTTGCTCTGCTTTGGCAGGGGAACCGAGGCATTTCTGGAAAAACGATCCGGGAAAATCTGATACATGACTCCCCGCTTTAACCACTCAGGACATTCAAACGTTTCTTTCATCTGCTTCTCTCTATAACCCCCAGATGCGGTCCGCGTACTCTTTTACCGCCCGATCCGCAGAAAACAAACCCGCTTTTGCGATGTTCACCAAAGACATACGGTTCCAGCGGGTTCGATCCAGATACGCTCTGCCCGCTTCTTCCTGAGCCGCCCGGTAAGACTGAAAATCCGCTAAGACAAAATACGGATCCGCACAGCCATTGAAACCTGTGGTCAGGCAGTTGAGAATTTCGCTGAAATTTTCTCCGTCGATTCCGTTAGAAAGCAGCCGTACTACATTCCCGATTTCCGGATAGTCCTGGCAATAGCTCCAAGGATTGTACCGGCCGGATCGAGCCAGTTCTTCCGCTTCCTGTGCCGACATGCCGAAAATAAAGATGTTGTCGTCTCCTACTTCCCGGTGTATTTCCACATTTGCCCCGTCCTCGGTTCCCAAAGTAACCGCGCCGTTGATCATCAGCTTCATATTTCCCGTTCCGGAGGCTTCTTTCCCTGCCAGTGAAATCTGTTCCGAAAGTTCCGCCGCGGGCATAATCAATTCCGACAAGGATACGGAATAATTCTCCAAAAACACGATGCGGATGCGATCCCGCACCGCCGGATCCTTCTCGATCATCCGAGAGAGAAAATAAGCCAGGCGGATAATCTGTTTCGCCATATAATAGCCTGCTGCCGCTTTTGCCGCAAAGATGAACGTTCTGGGCGGAAAATCCGCAGCGGGATCCTCCTTGATGCGGTTATACAAATACATGATATGGAACAGGTTCAAAAGCTGCCGTTTGTATTCATGCAGCCGCTTTACCTGTACATCAAAGATAGAGTCTATGTTTACCGTAACATTATTACTGTTCTTTATATGCTCTGCCAGACGGATTTTATTTTTCCGTTTGATGGCTTCCAGCCGTTCTCCGACAGCCGCGTCTTCTTTATACGCCAGCAGCTTTTCCAGCTCCCCGGCGTCCTTTCGGAATCCCGGACCGCAAAGCTCTTCAATCAACAGGGACAGCTCCGGATTCGCCTGACACAGCCATCTCCGATAAGCAATCCCATTTGTAACATTGGTAAATTTATTCGGCTCCAGCTTGGCGAACCCGGAAAACAGATCGTTCCGTATAATTTCACTGTGCAGAGCGGAAACGCCGTTGACCTTATGCGCCGCTGCCACGCAGAGATTCGCCATGCGGAGCTTTCCCCCGAAAAGAATGGCCATCTGCTCCCGAAGGAAGACATCCTCCGGAAATGCCCGCAAAAGATTCCTGTTGTGCCGCCGGCTGATCTCCATAACGATGGAATGCAGCCGGGGCAGAAGCTCCGCAAAAAGGTTCTCCGGCCATTTTTCCAATGCCTCCGGCATAACCGTATGATTCGTATAGGAAACAGTTTTACAGACGATATCCCAGGCCACATCCCACTGGAAATCATATTCGTCAATAAAGATGCGCATCAATTCGGGAATCGCCATGGCCGGGTGTGTATCGTTAATGTGAATGGCGACTTTATCGCTGAAATTGTCCAGCGTGCCAAAGTCTTTTAAATGATTGTCCACGATGCTCTGCAGCGAAGCGGAAATAAAGAAATACTGCTGAGTCATACGCAGTGTTTTTCCCTCCGTATGGGCATCTTCCGGATACAGAATTTTGGAGATCACCTCTGCCATGTACTTTTCTTCCATGGATTTCAGATATTTGCCCTGAGAGAAAAGCTCCATATCGATGCTGACAGGCGAGGTGGCCTCCCAGAGCCGCAGATTGTTCACAACAGGGCTGTGATAACCGGAAATTAACATATCCTTGGGTACGGCTATAACTCTTCTGTAGCCGCTGTGAATCAGCTTCATATGGCCGTGCTCATCCCAGACTTCTTCCATTTGTCCGCCGAAATGAATTTCCTTAGCTTCATCTTCTTTGGTAATGAGCCAAACATCCCCTAAAGCCTTCCATTCATCCGGCAGTTCTACCTGGCGGCCGTTTTCGATTTTCTGTTTAAATATGCCGTATTCATAACAGATTGACATGCCGTGCGCCTGCATTTCCTGCGTGGTCATAGCGTCCAGATAGCAGGACGCCAAACGGCCCAGTCCGCCGTTTCCCAGACCTGCATCCGGCTCAATCCCGTATAAAATATCCAGATCGCTGCCCATCTCCGAAAGGGCAGCCCGAAGTTCCTCTTCAATTCCCAGATTAAACGCATTGTTATGCAGCGAAGTCCCCGGCAGAAATTCCATGGAAAGATAAAACACCTGCTTGGGCCGATCCGGGTTGGGATCTCCATAGGTATCCATCCAGCGATCCGCCATCAGATCGCGAACCACCATACAGGCAGCTTTGTAAAACTGCTGCGGTACCGCTTTTGCCGCGGTCTGCCCGAAATACCGTTCCAGCTTTCCTTCTATCTTCTGCTTTAAAACAGCCTTGCTGCATTCTTCGTTCATCACATAACTCTCCATTCTCAGTTGTTGTTTTTTACAGCTCTTTATACAGTTCTCCGTACCGAAGTGCGGACTTTTTCCAGGAAAAATCCTGTTTCATACCGTTTTCCCGCACTTTGTTCCAGTCCTCTTTCTGCCGGAATAAATCCAGGCTCCGTTCTACAGCCCCAAGCAGATCGTGGGCGTTTACACTGGAGAAGGTAATGCCGTTTCCCTCTTTTTTATCGAAAAGATAAGGTTTTACCGTATCCCGGAGTCCGCCCGTTTCCCTCACCACGGGAACCGTTCCGTAACGCAGGGATATCATCTGGGAAAGGCCGCAGGGTTCGCTGATAGAAGGCATCAGCAGGAAGTCGGCACCTGCGTAAATATTATGAGCCAGTGATTCGGAAAATACGGTTTTCGCCGCCACTTTTCCGGGATAGCGAGCTGCCTGCTCCCTGAAGAAAGCTTCAAACTGCGCTTCGCCGGCTCCCAGAAGTACAAATTGCAGCGGCAGATTCATCATTTCGGAAAAAATCCGGGTCAAAAGAGCAAGCCCCTTATGAGACGCCAGCCGGCTGACCACAGAAAAAACGGGCAGGTCTTCCCGTACTTCCAGCCCCATGCTCTTCTGCAGAGCCTCTTTATTTAACGCTTTCTTTTCCAGTGACTTCGCCGAATAAGCAGCAGGTACGCCTTCCGCCGTTTTTCCGGGATCGTACAATTCCGTATCGATGCCGTTTAAAATGCCTATGAGTTTTCCGCCGCATCTTTGAATTACACTTTCCATTCCGGAAGCATAATATCCGTAATGCAGTTCCTCTGCATAAGTAGGGCTTACCGTAGTCAACCTGTCACAGGCCACGATAGCGCCTTTCATCAGATTCACATCCCCGTCCATTTCCACCAGAGAACGGTCGGATTGATCCAACCCCAGCAGATCCTCTAAAATCTCCATACCGTACCGCCCCTGATAGGCGATATTGTGTATGGTAAACAGAGTCTTCAGATTGGTTCTCCTGCCCTCTCTCAAGAATAAGGTCTTCAAATAAATGGGGATCAACGCGGTCTGCCAATCGTGACAGTGGATGATATCCGGTTCAAACTCCATCCAGTCCAGGCTTTCCAGAACCGCTTTGGAAAAAAACGCAAAGCGTTCCCCATCGTCATAATATCCATAATACCCATCCCGCATGAAATACTGTTCGTTGTCTATAAAATAAAAGATCACACCCTCGTATTCCGTGCGGAACAGTCCGCAATACTGATTTCTCCAGGAAAGAGGAATCGTGCGGCACCCTACAAATTCCAGCTGCTCCATCCGCGTATTTTTAATTTCTTTATACAGCGGCAATATCACCCGCACATCATGCCCCTGCCGGCATAATTCTTTTGGCAGGGAACCGATCACGTCCCCCAATCCTCCACTTTTCGCAAAAGGAACCGCTTCTGAAGCTGCAAATAATACTTTCACCGTTTTTTCCTCCTGTGTAACACTGCGTAGGCGGCAGAATACCGTCCCGCATTATATAATACTGGCTTTTTCAATGATAATCGGGTAAGCCGCATGGCCCGAAAGCTGCTGATGATCCCGTATGATTACATCTTTGTCTATAATAACATTGTGCAGCATGCAATTATCGTGAATCTCCGTATGCTGCATGATGATGCAGTCCTTTACCACCGTATTTTTCCCGATGCGGACGCCTCTGGAAATCACGGAGTTTTCCACGGTTCCTTCGATCCGGCACTCATCGGAAATAATGGAATTTATCACCTTGCAGTTCTGCCCGTACTGCGTAGGCACACTGTCCTTAATTTTAGTATAGACCGGAGTTTTAAAAAATTCCATGCGGAATTCCGGTTTTAAGAAGTTCATATTCGCCTTCATATATCCGGAAACACTGCTGATTTCCAGCAGCAGATTTCTGTGCTCGCAGCCCATAATCTTCAATCTGGGAGCCAGCCGCTTTATGATATCCTTTTTAAAATCGTACCGTTTGGCGGCTACGGAATCGGCAATCACCGTTTCCAGCAGGGTTTTTTGTATTACATAACACCCAAGCCCCCAGGGAACGTCCTGCTCTATTGTGTCGTCCGTATTTACAGTAAGATCAAAGATCCTCTCATTTTCGTCCATTTTAAAAACAGGAAGTCCGGCGGGAACCGTATGGTATCCGTTAAGCTGCCGGCTGTAAACGGCCGTAATATCCGCCCCGGTCTCCAGATGCCGTTCAATCAGCTTCTGATAGTCCATGGAATATAAAACGCTGGCATCCGTAAGGATTACCAGATCCGCCATGGAACGGCGAATGGAAGACAAGTGGCTGGCCAGAGCGTCCACGGTTCCTTTGTAGATGCCGCCGCCTGCGCCCTCCGACCGGGCATAGGGCGTTAAGACCCGCAGGCCGCCCCGTTTACGCACCAGATCCCATTCCTTGCCCTGCCCCAGATGATCCATAAGAGAATGGTAATTGTCTCTGGTAATTACCGAAATATCGTAGATTCCGTTATTGACGTAATTGGAAATGGCAAAATCAATAATGCGGTACTTTCCCGCTATAGGCAGCGCCGACAGCGTACGCTTCTGCGTCAGCTCCCGCAGATTTTCCCGTTCGCTGTAAGAAAAAATAATTCCCAAAACGCTCATCTATTCGCCCCCCTTTTTTCGCTCTTCCAAAACCGTTCCCGCAGGAATAATCTCGCCGGCTTTTGCTTCCGCTCCCTGTCCCAAAACAGTAATCGGCCGGTGAAGATCTTCCGTTTCCCCGCCGTCCCAGCTTCCCACAACAGCCCCTTCTCCGATAAAGGACTCGGGAGAAACGATAGCGTATTCCACCCTTGCCCCCTTCTTTACAACTGACTCCGGCATAATGACGGATTTATACACCCGCGCCCCTTCTTCGACGGTGACACCCGGAAAAATAATGCTGTCCGCAACGTTTCCGTCAATATAACAGCCCTCTGAAACGGTACAGTTCTGCAGCTTTGCGTGATCGGCCACAAACTGCGCCGGAAGAGTCAGATTCCTGGAATAAATCCGCCAATGAGGGTCGTACAATTCCAAAGGCACTTCCGGATCCAGTAAGTCCATATTGGCTTCCCAAAGGGATTCTATCGTCCCTACGTCCTTCCAATAGCCTTCGTGTTCATAGGCGTACATACGCTCCTGTGCTTTCAGCATAGCCGGGATTACATTCTTCCCGAAATCCTTGTCGGAAGTCTCATCCGACTCATCTTTTATCAGATACTCTTTCAGCTTTTTCCAGTTGAAAATGTACACGCCCATAGAGGCAAGATTGCTTTTAGGATGCTCCGGCTTTTCTTCAAATTCATAAATCCGCAGATCATCCTCCACATTCATTACCCCGAAACGGCTTGCTTCCTCCATAGGCACCCGAAGAACGGCTATCGTACAATCGGCCTTCTTCTCCTTGTGCGCCTTCAGCATGCGCCCGTAATCCATTTTATAAATATGATCGCCGGAAAGAATCAAAACGTACTCCGGTTCATAAATCTCGATAAACTGCATGTTCTGGTAAATGGCATTGGCTGTTCCTTTATACCACTCTCCGGATTTGTCCTTCACATAGGGCGGCAGGATAAAAACACCGCCGTAAATGCGATCCAGATCCCAAGGCTGGCCGCTGCCGATATAGGCATTCAATTCCAAAGGACGATACTGGGTCAACACCCCAACGGTATCAATGCCGGAGTTAATGCAATTTGACAAAGGAAAATCGATAATCCGGTACTTCCCTCCAAAGGGCACCGCCGGCTTAGCCACCGAACGCGTCAGAACGCCTAACCGGCTTCCCTGCCCGCCTGCAAGGAGCATGGCGATCATTTCTTTTTTCTTTGTATATCCCACAAACGTCACCTCCGCTCGAAAAATAAAACTGATAAGGGGGGCAGTGCAAGCTCCCCGAAACACTTTACTCCCGCCTCTGTACGGACGCATTTGATTACGGGATTCCCTGCGGGGGCTCCCGCGCCGCCGTAACGGGGCTCATCCGAATTGAATACTAACTGCCAGCGCGCTTTTTTCGGCAGCCGGATTCGGTAAGACTTTCGCTCCACAGGAGCGAAATTACACAGGACGAGCAGTTCTTTACCCCCTAAGCCTATGCGCCGAAAGGCCAGGATATTCCTGTCCCGATCGTTGGGATCCACCCATCGAAAACCGTCCCAGCTTTGATCCTGCTCCCAAAGCTCCCTCCGCTCCAAGTAAAACGCATTCAATTCCCTGACAAACTGCTGAGTCTGACGATGCTTTTCATATTCCAGAAGCACCCAATCCAGCTCCTGCTTGTAATTCCACTCAATAAACTGCCCGAACTCCGCTCCCATAAACAGAAGCTTCTTTCCGGGATGGGCTATGGAATACGCCAGATATGCCCGGAAGTTGGCAAATTTTTCTTCATAATCTCCCGGCATTTTATTTAAAAGCGATCCTTTTCCGTGCACTACCTCGTCATGAGAAAGGGGCAGGATATAGTTCTCGGAAAACGCATAAGTCAAAGGAAACGTCAGTTTTTCGTGCTTCCCTTTTCGAAACAGCGGATCGGTCTGCATGTAATCCAGGGTATCGTTCATCCAGCCCATATTCCATTTAAAATGGAAGCCAAGGCCTCCCGTATCAGGCGGCAGCGTGATCATAGGCCAGGCGGTGGATTCCTCCGCTGTCATCAAAACCCCGGGATATTCCGTTCCCACGACCTTGTTTAATTCCTGCAGGAAGGAAACAGCTTCTAAATTTTCCTTTCCGCCTCTGGCATTAGGCCTCCACTCTCCGTCTTTCCGGTCATAATCCAAATACAGCATGGAAGCCACCGCGTCTACCCGCAGGCCGTCCGCATGGTACCGCTCCAGCCAGTACAAAGCGTTGGAAATTAAAAAGCTCCGCACCTCATTCTTACCCCAGTCAAATACCATCGTGCCCCAGTTTTTGTGTTCCGCTTTCAGCGGATCTCCGTATTCGTAGCAGGCGGTTCCGTCAAAGCGATAAAGCCCGGCCTCATCCTTGGGAAAATGCCCCGGAACCCAGTCAAAAATCACGCCGATGCCGGCAGCGTGGCAAGCATCTACAAAAGCCATCAAATCCTTTGGCGTTCCGTATCGGGATGTGGGCGCATAATACCCGGTTACTTGATATCCCCAGGAGCCGTCAAAGGGATATTCCGAAAGCGGCATAAACTCAATATGGGTATACCCCATCTCTTTTACATAAGGAATCAATTCCTCCGCCAGCTTTTTGTAACTGAAGAAGCTGCCGTCCGCGTACTGCTTCCAGGAACCCGCATGCACCTCATATATATTCATAGGGCTGCAGTAAGGATTCCGGGATCTGCGCTGCCGCATCCATTCCCGATCTTTCCAGACATAGCCGTCCAGATTGTAAATCTTCGTTCCGGTAGCCGGTCTGGTCTCCATATGGAACCCGAAAGGATCCGCCTTTTCCCGAACGACACCGTCCCGGCCTTCTACAACGTATTTATAGGTATCAAATTCACAAACGCCGGAAACAAAAACTTCCCATGTCGCTCCATCGCTTAAAAGCGACAAAGGATGGGAAGAACGATTCCAATCATTGAAATTTCCAATTAAAAAGACATTTTTCGCCATAGGCGCCCAAACCCGGAACACATAGCCGCTCCGCCCATCCCGAACCTCGGGATGGGAACCGAAAAAGTCATACAGCTTCCTTGCCGTACCCTGATGAAATAAATAAATCGGTATCATAAACGCCTGCCCTCACTAAAACATAACCCGACGGCTGCATTTTTCGAAATATTCCGCCCGCAGCATAGAAGTGCTGCAGAGATTTACATAACGGCCTTCCTTTTTTCCCGCGTTTCTCAGAATTCCTTCCTTTCGGAATCCGATCTTGTCGCACAGGGCTTCCGCCTGCTTGCAGTCCAAAAGATATTCTACCGTTATCCGTTCCATATGCATGTTGATAAAACAGTATTCCAGCAGGAGCCTCAGCGCCTCTTCGCCGTATCCTTTTCCCAGAAATTCCTCTTCCCCAATATAAATTCTGGTAATATCCAGAGAATCGTAATACCTGTCAATCCGGCTGATATAAACCCGGCCGATCGGTCTGTCCTCTTCCCTGTGTACGATCGTAAACTGCAGCTTATCCTTCTGCTGCGTCCGTATTGCGTACTCTTTCGCGATTTCCTCGTAATCCCTCTGCGAAGACATGGTAAACGCATCCGTTATATACTTCTTCTTTTCCCACTCCGCAAACAGCGTACAATCGGAAAAAGTCGATTCCCGAATGATTAAATTTGCTGATTCCATTGAATTTTCCCCCGTTTATTCCCTTAATTAGGCTTCTTCCGTCTCTTCCTGCCAGCCCTTGCAGACATCGATCCATTCCAGAGAGCCGGAATATTCATGCAGCTCCCCGCAGGTCAGTTCAATTGCGGAATTGCTGCTGCCGCAGGCAGGAAATACCGTTTCAAACCGCTTCATGGAGATGTCGCTGTAAATCCTTACATTAGGATGTTCAATTGCAAAAGCGCAGACACCGCCGATTTCATGACCGGTATATTCCACTACTTCTTCCGGCGTCAGCATACGCGCCTTCTGATGGAAAAAATCTTTAAATTTCCGATTGTCAATTTTCGCGTCTCCCGCGGTTTCGATCAAAATACAGCCATCTTCTCCATCGCGGAATGAAAGGGTTTTGCAGATTCTCGCAGGAATCACGCCCACGGCTTCCGCCGCCAGCTCTACCGTAGCGCTGGACACGTCGAATTCCATAATATCCTCTTCCCGGTTCCAGCGTTTCAAATATTCTCTCACCTTATCAATGGCCATTTTCAACCCTCGTTTCTGCACTTAAATTCCCTACGTCCAGTTTACACTGATTCCTAATTTTTGTAAAGAAAAAGCGCCGGGGAATTTAGTTGAACGGCCGTCAGCCGCCCGCAGCCTTTTCTCCGGCATTTTCGGCTTTCATAAAATTTCAACCAAAAAAACAAAAGCTTATTCCGCCGAAATTTCCCCTTCTTTCAGTTTTCGGCTGTACTTTCTCATCAAGTACAGAGCCACGCAGAACGTGAGGAATTCCGAACAGGGCATCACCATCCAGATACCTTCCAATCCCAGCACCAAAGGCAGGATAAAGACCAGCGCGCAGCTGAGAAATACGCTCCGCAGCAGAGAAAGCGCCAGAGAGCCTTTCGGTTCCAGAATGGATTGATAAAAGTACGTAGAAAACAGATTGATTCCCATAAAAAGGAACGCCGTAAAATAAAGAGGTATGGCTGTCTGCGCGATTTCCAGAAGCTCCGGTTTTACTTCCAGGAAAATCCCCAATGTGGCCTCGGGAAACAGGATGCCGAAACCGCCGAAGATAACGCTTAAGAGAGCCGCTGTAACAATACCGTAATTCCGGAATGTGAAAATCCGTCCTGTCTGCTTTGCCCCCATGTTGACGGAAACCAAAGGCTGTACCGCCTGCCCCACACCGCAGAACAGGGAAGAAAACAGGATAGCACAGTTTGCAACCACGCCGTAAACGGAAACCGCCGTTTCGCCGGCATACCGAAGAATCTGAATGTTAAACAGAAGCACGATTAAACCGTTGGAAAGTTCGTTCAAAAACGTAGCCGCACCGGTTTCACCGATCTTTCCCAAACTGCCTGCAAGCATTTTGGGTTTTATCCACTTCAATTCGTTGTTTTTCAAAAGGAAATGGCTGCAGCAGACGATAACCTGGATGGACATTCCCGTAACCGAAGCTAATGCGGCTCCGCCCATCCCCCAGCCTGCGGGAAAAACAAAGACATAGTCCAAAATACAGTTTGCGATTCCGCCTATGATTACACCTGCCATAGCACGGTTAGGATCTTTATCATTTCTTACAAAAACAGACAGAAAATAGGAAAAGGAAGCCGCCGGAAAAAAGACTATGATCCATTTCATATAATCCATAGCATACGGCATAATCGCATCGGTAGCTCCCACTAAACGAAGGATCGATTCGCATTGAAATCCGTAAAGAAGCCAAAGGATAACGGTAACCGCAGAGATTCCCAATAAAGAGACGGTAAAGTAATTTCTTGCCATCTCATTATCACCTTTGCCCCGTTCGTAACTCATAAGCACAGAACCGCCTACGCCGAAAAGCAGCCCTAAAGAAATCGGCAGGCACAGAATCGGCAGGACAATACTTAAAGCTGCTACTCCTAAGTACCCAACCCCTTTTCCGATTACAATAGCATCTACCAGCATGTAGATAGACATGACCATAGCTGCTCCAAACGAAGGAAACAGATAACGGAAATACAGGCTTTTTGCGCTGTCAGTCAACAAATTCATTGCATCAGAGATTCCTTTCCTCAGAAATTGCCGTACTGATTTCGGCAATACTATAATAAACTCTAAAACAATCTTGTAGTCAAGAGGGTTTTCCTAAAAAGGGTCGATTGCCTGAAAATAAATGCTTACACCCCACATAATGTGAGTCTTTCTACTGCAAATGGGTCCAAAATCCGGACAAGCCGGCTGCCGAAACTTGTCCCCCGGTTCAGAAAAAAAGTAAATCTACGCAATTATACGGCAGCGGATTTACTTCCGTATTCATCAATAGTTTTCTAATATCTGCGCTTCTAATTCCGCACTTGCTTCCGGAATATCCATTCCTTTTTCCCAAATCAAGATACCACCGCTCTCCGGCCCCAGATAACAGGATGTGATCTCCATTCCGCTGTCCCGTTCTCTTTCTTTAATATCTATAAACCCATACCCGTTTTGCAGTCCAAAATCTGTTTCCGCCTTTCCTTCAATTACAGAACGCATAGGTGTTAAATAGAATGAGCCGTCCCCATTCACTGTAAATTTTATTAGGTGCAGCTCTTTGTCGTCATTTACCTTAAGATGATAAGCCAACTTCCCGTCGGAAAGCCGGCACACATCCGATACTTCTAAAAGATCTGCAGAAACCGGAATGCATTTCCATTGTGTCAATCCTAAAAACCCGCCGGCCATTACAGCGCAGATAAGAACAGCCACTGCCGCTCCTTTCAAAAAAGATTTTCTCCGCCCCTTATCCCAGGCAGCCTTGAGTATGTTTACACATTTCGTTTCTTCGCCATCCGTTTTCGGACATATAATGCTGCTGTCAATTTCAGACAGCAGCGTTGCGCACGACTGACAATCCTTTAAATGTTCGTCTACCATATCCCGACTTTCCCGGCTGCACACTTGATCGCGGTACAGCGGAAGCAAATCTTCAATTACCTTGCATGCCACCTTCATAAACAAATCCTCCTGTTCCTTTTTATTTGAAATGTTCCCTGAGCTTTAACTTTGCGCGATAATATGTGACTCTGGCCCAACTCTCCGTTTTTCCGAAAAGTTCAGCAATCTGAGCAAACGGCAGCTCTCCGAACAGCCGAAGAGAAAACACCTCTTTGTAAGGTTCTTCCAGCATATGCAGTGCTTTGTGCACCTCATAGGCCGATTCCCTCAGCAGAAAATTCTGCTCCGTTTCCTCCGCACAGATTACCTCCTCTAAATCACCCCCGTACTCCAGCCTCTGTTCTTTCCTGCAGAGAGAAATCCATGTATTTTTTGCAATTTGACACAGCCACGCATACAGCTTACACGTTCCGTCAAAACTGTCGATCTTGTTTAATGCCTTGAAAAAAGTTTCTTGTGTAACCTCTTCCGCAACCGCCTGATTTTTGCTTAATGACAGTGCGTATTTATAAACATCCCTGAAATACAGCCGGTATATTTCATCAAAATCAATCACATTCTCACCTCGCTTTTCAATTATAAGACTGCCGAAACGGGAATTTGTTACAAAATAAAAAATAAGCCCCGAACATCAAATCCGAAACAGCAGAGCTTATTTTTTCACGATCAATTTTTCCTTTTCTTCCCGGGGCAAGCGCTTAATTCGGTATTCCCGGCTCATAGCTTCCCCTCTGGTTTCAAAAACTTCACAGTAGACCAACTCCGCAGGCAAACGCCCCCTGGTGTACTTTGCACCTTTCCCGCGATTATGCTCCTTTACTCTT
>JALEJU010000013.1 GCA_022769485.1 Bacillota bacterium | reverse complement strand
ATATTATCTTTTAGTGCCCTGATGTCCGGAAAAACCGATCGAAAAGAATAAACTTGTTCTACAGGAAACCATCTGTGGGATGCTCCCGAAGGAGTCGATGAAAAACAGCGTTTTTTCAAAAAATGAAATAGGCTCTGAAATCCTTGGAGTATCCGCCACCCCAACATTTTTAACAGAGCCTATTTTATGTAAAGAGCCGAGAATAAGTGTCCGGATATGCGAAAAAGCACAAACCCGAGTTTTGCACCGATTGGTGCAGAACTCGGGTTCGTGCTTTTGGTGGAGCATAGGGGGATCGAACCCCTGACCTCCAGATTGCGAACCTGGCGCTCTCCCAGCTGAGCTAATGCCCCATATAAGCTTTTACCTGTTGAGTATACTATAAAAATTTACTTTTGAAAATAGATTTTTTATTTTTATGTGCCATAATTTATTGTTTTTTTTTCTTTATTTTGGGTATTTATTTTTTTATAAGAAACTCCAAATCCTGTGCGGAACCTCCGCCGAAGCTTAGAAAACAAGAAGAGGAAGTAGAAAGATGAGAAAAATTACCAACGATATTTATTATGCCGGCGTGGATGATAAAAAAATCGATTTGTTTGAAGGACAATATGTTGTTCCGAACGGTATGGCATATAACTCATATGTGGTTAAAGACGAAAAAATCTCCGTATTTGACACAGTCGATGTGAATTTTACCCACGAATGGCTGGATAACGTAGAAGAAATTCTGGACGGCGCGAAACCGGATTACCTGATCGTTCAGCATATGGAGCCGGATCATTCCGCGAACATCAAGAACTTTCTGAACGCATATCCCAATGCGAAAATTGTAGCAAACGAAAAGACGCTTGCCATGATGCAGCAATTTTTCCAGATGAATTTCAACGAGTATGCCGTCACCGTTTCGGACGGGGACACCCTCTGCACCGGCAGACATACTTTTACTTTCGTATTTGCGCCTATGGTTCACTGGCCGGAAGTAATGGTTACGTACGACTCCGCAGACAAAGTGCTGTTCTCCGCGGACGGATTCGGTAAGTTCGGCGCCTTGGATGCTGAGGAAGAATGGGCCTGCGAAGCACGCCGGTACTATTTCGGTATCGTAGGGAAATACGGTGCGCAAGTGCAGAATCTGCTGAAAAAAGCGGCGGCTCTGGACATCCAAATCATCTGCCCTCTCCACGGCCCCGTCCTTACGGAAAATCTGGAATACTACCTTGATCTGTACAATACCTGGTCTTCTTACGGGGTAGAAAGCGAAGGCATTGTAATCGCGTACACTTCCGTCTACGGGAATACAAAGCGCGCAGTTGAGATTCTCGCCGAAAAATTAAAGGAAAAAGGCTGCCCGAAAGTAGTTGTCAACGACCTTGCCCGCTGCGATATGGCGGAAGCCGTAGAGGACGCATTCCGCTACGGAAAGCTGATTCTTGCGACGACCACTTACAACGCGGAACTGTTCCCCTTTATGAAACAGTTTATCGATCACCTGACGGAACGGAATTACCAAAACCGCATGATCGGCCTAATCGAAAACGGTACCTGGGCGCCTCAGGCCGCAAAGATTATGAAAGAAAGCTTTGCAAAATCCAAAAACATTACCTTTGCCCAGCCCGTCGTCCGAATTCATTCCGCTTTGAGCACCGCAAATTCGGAAGAAATTGAAGCATTAGCCAACGAAATGTGCAAGGATTACATTGCCCGTTCTTCGGAAATGGCAAATAAACACGATTGGTCCGCACTCTTCAACATCGGGTACGGCCTCTATGTAGTAACCTGCAACGACGGCAAAAAAGACAACGGCTTGATCGTCAACACGGTTACCCAGCTTACCGATACCCCTTACCGTGTGGCCGTCAACATAAACAAACAAAATTATTCTCACCATGTAATCCGCCAGACAGGTCAGCTCAACGTAAACTGCCTGTCGGTAGATGCACCTTTTAAGGTTTTCGAGAGATTTGGTTTCCAAAGCGGAAGAGCGGTAAACAAATTTACCAGCTGTCAGCCTAACCGATCCGACAACGGGCTGGTCTTCCTTCCCCGTTACATCAATTCTTTCATGTCGCTGAAAGTAGAGGATTATGTGGATCTGGATACCCATGGTATGTTTATCTGCTCCGTAACAGAAGCCAGGGTTATGAACGACAGAGAGACCATGACCTACACCTACTATCAGGAAAATGTAAAACCACGCCCCGAAACGGAAGGAAAATCCGGCTTCGTGTGCAAGATCTGCGGATATATTTATGAAGGTACTGAACTGCCCGACGATTTTATCTGCCCCCTCTGCAAACACGGCGCAGCGGATTTCGAACCCATCTAAATAAAAACCGACCGATAGCCGGAAAAATACAAATAGGCGAAAGCGTAATGCTCTCGCCTATTTTTCTACATATTGCGGTTTACTGCACCCTATTTTTCAATCGGGCTTTCCGGTTTCGGATATCGTACAGTGATCTTATTTACCGGCCAATATCCGCTTATTTCTTTATCTTTCTCTTCACAGCGCGAAGTTCTATATACCCCCGTTCTCCCCGGGGTTCAAGCTGAATCCGCGGATTTTCGTTTTTCGTTTCTGTGCTTCTCTTCTACGGACGGCAGCGCCCGCAGGGCTCGAACCCCTGCATAATCAAATCGTCTCTGCTGCCGGTATAATCCTGCCGGTTGCCTGCCTTTATATCTTTGACGCCGGAACACGACGGATCGTGAAATTTCCGGCTGTTCACATTCAGTACATACGTCTGCTTCCCTCCGGATAAATTCTGCCCGTTTGATGAGGAATCTGCAATCCGGCTGTCCCCCGTTCTGTAATCGATTTCTACGCCGGGCTGATTATTGTAAATGTAAACATTAAACGAGATGCCGCTGCCGCCGTCTTCCACAGATTCTGCCTCTATCTGCACACCGGAAGCCACTAAATTCTCTCCTTCAAAAACCGGTGTAACCCGATACAGCACATGGTTCCCGGTTTCTTTTACATAGTCTGCCACCATATTTTCAAAGGGAAGCATTCCCTCCACGTTCATATAACGGGTGCCCGTGATCAGGTTTCTTTCGTTGGCATTCTCTCCGGTCAGCTGAAACCCGATCAAATGACAGCGGTTATACAGGTATTTTCCATCTACAAAATCATATTTTACCGTCTGCCATCCGGAGGGCTTTACCTGCCCGATACTTTCCCGCTTCTCCGAAGGCATCAAATCACGGCCGATGTTAGCCACGGCCGTTCCGCACCGTCCCAGCGCATCCAGTTCGCTGTATGCTTCGTAAGACTCCGTCGTCAGCTCTTCTTCCGCAAATTCCGGTTCATTGCCGTTTATCGCCACATAAGGCTTGCTGTCAAACTGCGGAATGTCGCTTAAAGAAGCGGACAACGACCGATTCAGCTCCGGGGAGTTTAAAGTACAGCCGCAAAGCGCCAAAATAAAAATCAATATCAGCGGCAGAATCGTTTTTCTCAGTGTTTTCATTTTATATAAGTTTCCTTCGTTATTTTTTCGTGAGAAGAACCTTTAAATTCTGCGGTCTCCGCACGTTTCCATCCGTGATTTTCCAGAGGAAGATCAAACTGCAAATCATAAGGGTAATTCCGATTCCAGCGGTAAAGAACCAGTTTTTCGATTCTTTCCTCATAGGGGCATATCTGCACATTTTCAGCGAAACAAAACTCGCCGGGCGCTGCCTTTTCCATAAACCGTTCATCAATCCTTACAGCCGCGCCGTCCTCTTTCGGGAAAAGCGTTGCCGAATAGGCGTTCATCCACAACACGCTTCCCGCCGATTCCCGAAGCATATCCGTAAGTACGCTCCGATCCCGGCTCTGCCTCCGTTTGTTGAACATCATACCGTTGTTATCATCAAGACAAACAAATACGATCAATGTCATCCTCTCCTCTGCAATAAACTTCCGGCAAGCTTTCCGCGCCGTGTAAACAGGTTTATTACCCGGCGGCTGCAGCGCAGATGTTCTCTGATAAGCACCGAGCGTTTCCAAAAACGAAACCTGTTTTTTTATTTTATAATATCTTTTTTACCCTTTGCAAGCCGCCGTAACCAAAAGACCTTTTTCTTCTCTTGACAGGCCGTCCTTCCCATGATACCGTTGCCATGAAAAGCTTTACCGGAAAATCAGAGCAACGGCACTGCCTGCCCGCAGAGGAACCGGTAAAAAGAAAGAAGATTTCAATATGGAAAATTACGGAATTTTAAGTCTGCTGCCCATTACAGTAGTCATCGTTTTAGCGCTGATTACCAAACGAACGGCTCTTTCCCTTATTGCAGGAACCATTGTGGGCGCGATTCTGCTGTACGGAATATCCTTTCCCAAACCATGGGTTGATATAATTTACGGTGTCATCGGAAGCGATCTTTGGATCTGGCTTCTGTTAGTATGCGGTTTTTTCGGAAGCCTGGTGGCTTTATTCCAAGCTTCCGGCGGCATCTTCGGATTTACTGCCATTGCAGCAAAAGTGTGCAGGGGAGAAAGGCTTACACTGGCCGCCGCCTGGCTTTTGAGCGTTATCGTGTTTATTGACGATTGGCTTTCTATTCTTACCGTAGGCAATGCCATGCGCAATACCGCCGATCGTTTCGGCATTCCCAGGGAAATGCTGGCCTTCATCAGCAACAGTACAGCGCCCTCCATCTGTGTAATTGTTCCCATCTCCACCTGGGGTGTCTTTATGACCAGTCAACTGGTTGCCGCAAACATCTGCACAGAAGAAGCGGGAATTGCCGTATTTCTAAAAACCATTCCGTACATGTTCTATCCTCTTCTGATGCTTTTGTGCGCACTGCTGTACGCCCTGAACATCATACCGAAATTCGGCCCCATGCGGTATGCGGAACAGGCGGCAAAAACAAAGAAGCCGCCTGCGGTTCCGAAAAACAGCCCCCAAACGGATGAAAAAAAACAAAGAGCCGTCAACTTTCTGCTCCCCATTGTCCTCATTACCATAATTACAATTGTTACGGGGGAAATTTTATACGGCGTTCTCATCTGCCTTGTATTCTGTGCGATTCTCTATCTGCCGCAGAAGCTGATGACAGCGGGCGAGTATCTGAACACGATTTTGTCCGGTTTTAAGGACATGATAAACGTATTTTTTATCGTCACCAGCGCCTTTATGCTGCGAGACATCAATGCTCTGCTGGGCATGCCGGAATACATAATCGGCGCGGTAAAAGACGGTGTCTCCCCCGAGCTGCTTCCTGCAGCGGCTTTTATTATCGTCTCCCTCTTGGGCTTTGCGGCCGGAAACTTCTGGGGAATCTGCGCAATTTCGTTTCCCGTAATTATACCCATCGCGCAAGCTCTGAACTGCAATCTTCTGCTTACCGCCGGGGCGATTATATCGGCAACTACGGCCAGCAGCAATGCCTGCTTCTACGGTGCGGAGGCGACCCTGGCCTGTTCGGCTGCCCAAATTGAAAATATTCGCTATGCGCAAACCGCAATTCCCCTAATCGTGATTCCTTTTATTCTCAGCATAATCTGCTATGCGGCAGCCGGTTTTTTGCTGGGATAGCGCAGTCTTTTAAAGTTTATTCGCAGATACCCTCGCATATGGAAAGAATGCGTAAAAACAGATACGGCACATGCAGGAAAACCTGTACATGTGCCGTGTTTTTTACAGCCCTGTCTTATTTCATACCCAACCGTTTCATTTTCTGATATAAAAGAGTTCTCGGGATCTTTAGGAATTCAGCAGCTTTTGTCTTATTTCCCCCGAACATTTCCAAAGTCCTCTGAATCAAATTCCGCTCTGTCTGCATCAAAACTTCTTCGATGGGTTTGGGGTATCCTTTCAGCATCTCTACTGACTGTTTTTCTGTAAAAACATCGAAATCCAACGCCTCATCGGTCAGCACCGTACCTTCTGCATAATTCATGCTTCTTTCTATCGTGTTCTGCAGTTCGCGGATATTTCCCGGCCAGTCGTAATTCATGAGCCGTTTCAGCGTGCGATCATCGATACGCTCAATGTGCTTTCCAAACAGTCCATTGTATGTTTCAACAAACTGCCGAGCCAGATGGGGAATATCATCCCGGCGTTCCCGCAAGGGCGGGATTCGAATTTCTACAACGTTCAGCCGATAGAACAAATCTTCTCTGAACTTTTCTTCAGCTATTAATTTTTTCAAATCCTGGTTTGTGGCGGCTATAATCCGCACATCCACAGGAATGCTTTTTGTTCCGCCAATCCGCTCCACCTCTTTTTCCTGCAATACACGAAGCAGCTTCGGCTGCAGCGTCAAAGGCATCTGGTTTACTTCGTCAATAAACAGAGTACCCCCATCGGCAAGTTCAAACTTTCCCTTTTTCCCGCCTTTTTTTGCTCCGGTAAATGCTCCGTCCTCATACCCGAACAATTCCGATTCTGCCAAGGACTCCGGAAGTCCTGCAGAATTAATTTTAATAAAATTTCTGAGCCGCCGTTTACTTAAATTATGAATGGAATGTGCGACCAATTCTTTCCCGGTTCCCGTCTCTCCGTGGATTAAAACAGTAGAATTATTACGGGCAATATATCGGATTTTTTCTTTTAAATCCAACATCTTCGTAGAATATCCGACAATGTTGTCTATGGAATATTTTGTCCGGCGAAACCGTTGTGCCTCTTCTTTAAAATATTTTAATTCATCATCCAGGTCGATATAATGCTCTATAAATGATTCCACCAGTTCCATGTCCTCAAAAAGGTCATATTCCAAACACCCTACCATTTTTCCGTCCCGCATCAAAGGGTGCCGCGTGCTGGCGCTGACTCTGCCATTATAAAAATAGAATTCCGTCGTCATCGGTTGATTATATTTTATTGTGTCCATCATCTTGGAGAATGGAAAAACTTCCTTGATATGCCTCCCGATACACCATTCCCGATTCAAGCCACAGAAGTCACACACCTGCTGATTAATGTAAGTGACTTTCCCCTCTAAATCACAAGTAACAAAGCCGTTTACATGTTCCAAAAACAGCTGATAATCTTCTACCGTCAATTCTTCTATTTTCTTATTCACGTTGTTATCCCCTTTGCAATTCCCCATTTGTTCCCATTGCTTTCTAAGAGAAAGTCTTGATTTACAGCATCCCTATTATACCATAAACCCTTTATCCACTGAACCGACAACGCTCATAAACTTGTACTTGCATTTTAAATGACAATGCTCTATCTATACCTCCGCCGGCACTGCGGACGCCGGTACCGATTCCTGAAACACACCGGGAACCATTCCGGCGTCCGCATAGAAAGAACAATCTCGTGCCGACATTCTTTTACGCCTGGGTAAAACCGCAGATCAGGAACAGAATTACCGTCAGTACCGCAGACAGCAGCGCGTAGGGGAGCTGGGTGATTGCATGGTCGTAAGGACGGATATCCGTTGCCTTACCGATGAGAATTGCCGCATCCGCATAGAAGCAGGCGTGGCTGCCAAATGCCGCTCCGCAGAATACTGCCGCGCACACCATATAGATATTTACATCCATCGCTCCGGCCAGCGCCGCCGCAATGGGAACTACAATGGCCGCCAACCCCCAGAAGTTAGCCATGGCAAAGGCCATAACCGCAGTAGCTGCAAAGACTACAGCCGGCAGCAAACTTCCGCTCATAATCGGTTCTACTTTCTCAATTACATAATCGATAAAGCCCAGATTTGCACACGCATCTTTGAATGCGAAAGCCAATACCAAAAGTCCGAACACCTGAATCATGGTAGAAAATCCGCTCCAGAACTGCTCTACTAAAGCGGTCAGGTTGGCCAGTCTCCGAGCTGCATACCAGATTGCGGTAAATACCAAAGCTACGATAACGCCGGTCAGAACGTCGTTCCCCACAGCGATCGTTACGGCAATCAGCACTGCAAGAGGCAGAATAAAGTCCCAGATTCCTCCTTGCTTCTTCCCTTCTTCAACAGCCTGCTCCGCTTCCGCTTCCGGCGGCTCCACTCCCGGAGGAAACAGATCGCCCGTCTCTCTGGCATGCAGTTCCTGAGAACGCATAGGGCCTACCAGCGGGATGATTCCTAAAATAACCAAAGGTAATACGATAAACACACAGATCCATCCGTAGAACAGATAGGGCAGGCACTGGATATACGCACCTACTGCCGTTCCGTCTGCTCCCACGATCCCTTCATTGGCCAGCAGGGATGCGAAGAAAATCGCCCAGGTGGAAATAGGAACCAGGATCACAATAGGAGCCGCCGTAGATCCTACGGAATAGGCCAGCATGGATCGGGAAATGTTGTGCTTATCCGTAACCTTCTTCATAGTATTGCCTACGGTCAACACATTCAGATAATCGTCAATAAACAGACAGATACCTAAGAACCAAGTGGCAAACAGCGCCCGTTTTCTGGTCGTGGCAAACCTCCCCAGCAAATCCGCAAAAGCGCTTGCTGCGTTGGACTTTTCCAGGATAAACAGAAGTGCGCCCATCAGGCCGCAGACCAAAATGACCCACCCGATAGTGGGATCTGCCATCTCTTTCAAAAGCAAATTGACAAACTCCCCTAAGAAATCGCCCTTTGCATAGATAACAACAGCAACAATAACAGAAATCAACAAGGGTTCGAATGTTTTTTTAGTAATAAGCGATAAAACGATGATAACGGCGATGGGTATCAAACAAATCGCGCCGTATGTATCCGCAGCGTTCATGATTCACCTCCTACAGTTCCCAAACCTTGTTTGGCTGGCGCAGCACCTTGCCCGGCAAGCGACCTTCGTGGGCTTCGCCTTCTTCTACGATAACTACTCCATTTACAACTACGCATTTGATTCCGTCAGGCGCCGCATCCGGACGCCCGATGCCGATATAATCCGCATTGTCCCGAATGGTTCTGGGGTCGAATACAACGATATCCGCATCCGCTCCTTTTCCGATCCATCCTTTCCGATCGGCGATCCCCATCTGCCGGGCGGGCATATAGGTAGATTTTTCCACGGCTTCCATCATACTTAAAACGCCCTGCTCCCGAACCAGTTTCTGGAACACTCTCGGGAATGTCCCCGCATCCTGGGGATGCCCCTCTCCGGCTTTATCTACCAGCCCTGCGTCTGTAGAAATCATCGTATACGGTTGTTTGATGGCAAGCCCCAGATCCGGCAGAACGCCTACAAATGCGGTCCCCACCGTATCGGTTTCCTCCGTCCGTATGTAATCGTAAATTTCCGGCGTGCAGCGCTGCCCTACATATTTCCCCGAACAGATCATTAAATCCGACAGACGCGCGCCGTACCGTTTGTGCCACCCCTCATCGAATACGGCCGACTGCACGTAAGTTGCAAAGGCTTCATACATACCCGAATCGCACATAAGGGGCAGGCCTTTTTCTACCGCATTGCGAATCATGCAAAGAGCCATTTCCGTCACTTCCGGATGTACGCCGAACTGATATGCCAGATGGGAAATGTGAACGCGGGCTCCCGTTTCTTCCATAATTGCGATGGCTTCCCGCAGCCCTTTGGCAAAGTCCAGGGCGTCTGTCCGAATGTGAATGGGAACCAATTTATCATATTTGGCTGCCAGAGCCGCCAAGGGCAGATACTCCTCCGGTGTAGCGCCGGGAGCATATTCCAATCCGAAAGAAACGCCGAACGCGCCTTCTTCCAGCGCCTGCTCCGCCAACTCCACCATTCGGTCAATCTGTTCCGGCGACGCTGCGGCATACGGATCCTCCAGCCCTACCATTTCCCGAAGCTTCCAGGAATGCCCCACCAGCGTAGCGAAGTTAATGGGATATCCCTGATGCTCGATCTCATCCAGGTATTCTTTTATGGGCAGTTTAGGAGTCAGCCCGCAGTTCCCGGAAAGGCATGTGGTAATCCCCTGCTTTGCGGAAAGCCAGGCAGGATACAAAGGGTAATTCAAATGGGAATGAATGTCGATAAAGCCGGGGCAGACAATACAGCCCTTTGCATCTATCGTTTCTTTTCCTTCCAATGGCAGACGGGTCACTTTTTTGATTTTCCCATTGGAAACGGCTATATTCCCTACAGTTTGTAGCTTTGTCTTTGGATCTACAATCGTACCGTTGAGGATTACAATATCGTATAACATCTCTCGCCTCCATTTATAATTTCGAATCGTGCACCGAATCTTTTCTGAATTTTAACTGCCTCCTCTCTCCATCATAAAAATCTTTTTCCTGCTGACTGCACCGACAAATTGTTCGTTGCAAGTTTTCAATCTATGAGTTTTCATTTTGCTCCGATGCATGACCTTTTGAAATAGTAACTTGCAAAACTCGTGCCATTTCATTTGTCTTATATTTTTTCAATTTTTCAACGATTCTGATCTTTCGTTCGTCTTTTGAAACAGACATTTGCAGAAAATGATTGATAATCCTCTGTTTCAGGTAAAAAAATAACCGTCCTTCAAAACAGACAATGTCCGTTTTGAAGGACGGTTATAGGATTTTTTATCAGGTTAATTACAAATTATTTTTTTATTTATTTTCTGCATCTATTTCATCCGGCTGCTCTGAAACACGCCAATATCTTCCGAACCAAAATATACGCCGGTTTTTTACAGCCTTATCTTATTTTAACGCAGTATTCTATCGCTTAGTAATTTTCACATCTTACCTCAAAATAGCTCTGAGGATGCGCGCAAACAGGGCAAATTACCGGAGCCTTTTTACCTACTACGATATGCCCGCAGTTACGGCATTCCCACACTTTTACTTCGCTCTTTTCAAAAACAGCGGCAGTTTCTACATTCTTCAGCACTGCGCGGTACCGTTCTTCGTGATGCTTTTCGATAGCGGCTACCATCCGGAATTTCGCAGCAAGCTCCGGAAATCCTTCCGCTTCCGCAGTGTCGGCAAACCCTTCATACATATCGGTCCATTCATAATTTTCGCCGTCTGCTGCTGCGCCGAGATTTTCAGCGGTATTCCCGATCCCGTTCAATTCCTTAAACCACATTTTCGCATGTTCTTTTTCGTTTTCCGCAGTCTTCAGAAACAACGCCGCAATCTGTTCATATCCTTCCTTCTTTGCGGCAGATGCAAAATAAGTATACTTGTTTCTTGCCTGGGACTCACCTGCAAATGCTGCCTCTAAATTCTTTTCTGTCTGTGTGCCTGCGTATTTGTTCATTTTCTTTTCCTCCTTTAATAATTCTATTCTATTCTTTGTTATGCCGAATAAACTGTTCCTGTGTCCTCCTGCTTTGAAAACGTATCCGCGTTACCGCATCGCCTCTCTGCAGTCTTCGCAAATATAATGGACTTTCAAATCATAAAACAAAATAGATGTTCCCATTTGTTTCTCAATTTTTTCGGATATATCGTCCAATGCGATATCCGATAATTTCCCGCATTTATGACAGACCAGATGATCGTGCCGTATGGTTTTATCGTAGCGATCCGGGCTTCCCTGCAAAGCAATTCTTCGTATCAAGCCTTCCGCGGTCAAAGCATTCAGATTATTGTACACCGTAGCTAAAACAATTCCCGGCGAATGTTCTTTAGCTTTGAGAAAGATCTGCTCCGCCGTCAGATGTTCGTTGGATTCCGTCACGATTTCCAATATTATTTTGCTGTTCTTCGTCATACCCTCATCGCATTTCTATTTTAGAATTATTCTAATTCTATTTTATGTAATTTATCTTAAATGTCAATACAAAAATTTGCAATTGATAAAAAAATCGACCGATCAAAAATCGGCCGATTTCACTGATAAGTTTATTTCATCTGGCTGGGATGGAACACGTCGACGACTTCCGAAACCGAAATGTACGCCGAAGGATCCGCCTCCCGAACGATATCTTTCATCTTACTGATTTGAAACCGGTTCAGAACTACATAGAGAACCGTTTTTTCTTCATTGGAATAATAACCCTTTGCCGGCGTCATCGTAATCCCGCATTTAAACGTCTCCGATATGGCCGCCGCCACCTCCTGGGGTTTTGCAGTAACAATATCCGCCGCCTTCTCGCGGTCAAACCCCTCTACAATAAAATCCACCGTCTTTAGCGCCGCGCCATACGTTACGATGGAATAAAGCGGTAAAATCCAGCTGTTTATCACAATTCCGCAGGTAACATAGAGCGCTACATTATAAATCATAACGAAGGTGCCTACCGATATACCCAAGCGCTTTGCAAAAATTACCGCCATTACTTCCACGCCGTCCATTGCCCCGCCGAAACGGATCGCCATACCGCTTCCGGTACCGGAGATCAAGCCGCCGAACAGCGCGCAAAGCAATAAGTCGGATCCCGCAAGGGGGGAAGCCATACTCACATCAATGGGCAGGATATCCGTGATCAGCCAGGCACCTACGGAATACACAGCCACTGCGTAAATCGCATATACCGTGAAAGCCAGCCCCTGCCGTTTTAACCCATATAAAAACAGGGGAATATTCAAAATCAGAAGAAACGCCGATAAATTTAAGGGCGTAACCTGTGAGAGCAAAATAGATGTACCGGATACGCCGCTGTCGTATAGCCCTACAGGCGCAATAAAGAGAGTTACGCCTATGGCGTTAATAATTCCGGCTGCCGTAAGAAGCAAAAAATTAACCCATTTAAACTTTTTAAATTCTTTTTTAATCGCCACCAAACATCCTTTCCGCCGTTGACCGGCACTTTTTATTTACTTTATTTTATCACGAAAATACAAGGAATTCAGCTTTTTTCTTCCTGCTTAAATGCTGCCGCGTTTCCTCCCGATGTAATACGCTCTTTTCCAACCAATATCATATTGCGGTTATAATAGCATCTCGGCAAGGATAAAACACTGCCGGTAGCATTGTAAATTTTTTTATTAACTTATGTATAGAAAACGGCAGGATAATTTAGTATACTATAGTAAAATATGCGGTCTACGCACCCCCGGGGCAAGGCTCCAAAGTCTGCCGCAGCTTTGCCCGACCGATAAAACTATGGTTTTCACGGTCTGCGGAACGCAATATCGAAATAAGGAGGTAAAACGATGAAATATGTATGCAATATCTGCGGCTGGGTTTACGACGAAGAGTTGGGCGATCCCGATAACGGAATCGCTCCCGGCACCAAATTTGAAGATCTTCCGGACGATTTTCAGTGTCCTCTTTGCGGAATAGGCAAAGACCAGTTCTCGGAAGAATAAAAAGATGAAAGAGCTTCGGCAATACGCCGAAGCTCTTATTTTATGCAGGCGGCTTCCCCTTTAAAAAACGCCTGTCTATGCACTTTTCCGCA
>JALEJU010000003.1 GCA_022769485.1 Bacillota bacterium | reverse complement strand
CGGGAAGGCAGACAAACCGGGGAAAACCCTACAACACAAATTTCCGAATTGCCTTTGCCACGCCGTCCTCTTCGCAGCTTGCCGTCACATAACCGGCTGCTGCCTGCAACGAAGCGGAGGCGTTTCCCATAGCCACGGAACACCCCGCAAACCCTAACATAGCCCGGTCATTTTCGTTGTCGCCGATTGCCATGGTTTCTTCCCGCTTCACTCCCAGGTATTCGCAGAGAGCCCGCAGGCCGTCCGCCTTACTGACAGTCAGCGCCCCCAGTTCCCAGTTATGCGGAAAAGAAGTGGTCAGCGCCGTTCCCGGTATGGCTCTTAAACGGCTTTCGTACTGCTTCCGCAATTCCGGATCCCCGAAATTTACATTAATATTTTCAATGCCTTTCTGCTTTGCCAGAAATCCGAAAAGATTCGGGATGGGATGGCGGGTTATCAACGCATATTGCGTATAGTCTTCCGGAAGACCGTAATACTTGATCCGCTCTGTCCAGCTCTCGTCCATATACGCCCTGCCGTCCACAAATGCCTCGATAAAAAGCCCGCTTCCGGAAAGCGCATTTAATACGGCAGGAATGGATTCCCCTTTAATTTCGTTTTTATACAGCCAGCGATCCTCCTTCAAATCCGCAACCGCCGCGCCGTTGGAAGTAATAGCATAACGCATTCCCTCTACGGCTTTCACATTCTGCGGCAAGGCCTCCCGGGTGCGCCCTGTAGCAAAAACCACATGCACACCCTGCGCTAAGGCGTCCTCCATGGCCGTTCTGTTTTCCTGAGATAATGAGCCGTCACGCCGCAGCGTAGTTCCGTCCATATCCAACGCGATTAATTTAATTGGTTTTACCGTCATTTTTCGTCTCATTTCGTCTATTTACTTTACGCAATATTCTTCTAAATACGCCTCCATCCGCGCCCGCATGGTCTCGTCAATTACAACTTTTCCGTTGACTTCTTTCATATAAAGAGTATCGATCAGCTCCCGCACGGTAACGATGGGATACGTTTCTATACCGAATTCTTCTTTGATCTCCTGGATAGCGCTGAGCTCCCCCTGGCCCCGTTCCATCCGGTCTACGGAAATAACCAGACCGGCAATTTCCACATCCGCTGCCGCCTTTAAGAGAGGAATACTTTCCCGAACAGCGGTGCCCGCAGTAATTACGTCTTCGATAATCAAAACCTTATCGCCGTCCTGCAATCGATACCCTACCATGGATCCGCCCTCACCGTGATCCTTGATTTCCTTTCTGTTAAAACAGTAATTCAGATTTTTTCCGTAAGCAGAAGAAAGGGCGATGGAAGTCGCCACGGAAAGGGGGATTCCCTTATAAGCAGGGCCGAACAGGGCGCAGACATCTTCAGCCAGCGTGCCCGCCTTCTGATTCTCTATAATACAATCCGCATAGAAACCGCCCAGCTTTCCGATCTGTTCTCCGGTTTTATAATTCCCCGTATTCACAAAATACGGAGTTTTTCTGCCGCTTTTCGTTGTAAAATCGCCGAAGGTCAAAACCCCCGCTTCGATCATCAGTTCCATAAACCGTTCTTTATAATTCATCGTTTCCTCCTGCCTTTATAATTCTGCTCATCGAGTAAAGCGCACCGGCCGGGCGCGCTTTACTCGTTCCCGTACTATAATACAACAGCCTTATTCCGAAAAAGCTTCTTTTAATTCCCGTATACTGGAAAAGTTTTGTCTTTCCATATAGCTTCGCAATTCTTTGACTATCCGCACCGGAGCCGTGGGATCCGTCAACGCCGCGGTTCCCACAGCCACCGCGTCCGCCCCCGCCAACAGAAATTCCGCCGCGTCCTCCCCGGTCATAATACCGCCTAATCCGATAATGGGAAGAGAAACCGCCCGGGATACCTGGTAAACCATCCGCACCGCCACAGGCTTGACAGCCGGTCCGGAAAAGCCGCCCATTTTATTGGCTAAAACAGGTCTTTTTCGCTCCACGTCAATGCGCATACCAAGCAATGTGTTGATGAGAGACAGCGCGTCCGCGCCCTCCCCTTCCACAGCCTTTGCGATCTGCACAATATCGGTCACATTAGGGGTCAGTTTTACAATCAGGGGTTTTCCTGTAGCCTTCCGCACCGCCGCTGTAACGCGGGCTGCCATCTTCGGATCCGTCCCGAAACCGATGCCGCCTTCTTTTACATTCGGGCAGGAAATATTCAATTCCAGCATATCCGCGGGGCTGTCCTCCAGCCGCTCCGCTGCGCGGCAATAGTCTTCAACGCTCCGTCCCGCTATATTTACAATCACGGGAGTTTTATATTCCTTTAAAAGCGGCAGTTCTTTCTCCAGAAAAACATCCATTCCCGGATTCTGAAGTCCTACCGCATTCAGCATACCGCCGTATGCCTCCGCAATTCGCGGAGTGAGATTCCCTTCCCAGGGTTCTGAAGCCACGCCCTTTGTTGTCAAAGCGCCCAAAGCGCTTAAATCGTAAAACGCGCCGGACGCCTCCCTCTCGAAGGTGCCGGAAGCCGTAGTCACCGGATTTTTCCATTCCACTCCGGCGATGGTTACCCGCATGTCCACGGTCTTACTCATCCCAGACCACCTCCGCTCCTGAAAATACCGGACCGTCCTTGCAGACTTTTTCACGGCGCACGATTCCGTCCTTCTGACGAATTCCGCATACGCAGCCTACGCACGCACCGTATCCGCAGCCCATCCGTTCTTCTAAAGAAACCTGTACGTTCCAGCCGTTTTCCCCGCCGTAAGCCGCTAAAGCCCGCAGCATTCCCTTCGGCCCGCAGGCAAAACAGTATTCCGCTGACAAATGCTCCCGCCGGATCAAATCCAGAACCGTTCCCCGGTATCCGAACGCACCGCTGTCGGTAGCTGTAAAAACATGGGCTCCGGCCTGTTCCAGCTCATCTATTAAAAACGGCTGATCCCGGAATCCCAGAACCGCTTGTACATTTGCCCCCTTCTGCCGAAGCCGAACCGCCAGTTCCAAAAGCGGAGGAACGCCTATTCCGCCGCCTGCCAGAAGCGCGGTTTTTCCGGCTCCTGCCGCAGATTCTTCGAATGCGGACAGGTCGTAACCGTTCCCTAAAGGAGAAGAAACCGTAACCGTTTCTCCCGGCTTATACGAAGCGAATTCCGCCGTACCTTTGCCCACAACTCCGTAAACCAAAGTCAAAAGCCCGTCTTCCGCCCGGCAGATGCTGATGGGTCTGGGCAGCAGCGTTTCTCTGCTTTTTGGATACACGTTGACAAACTGCCCCGCTTTTACATCGTCCCTGCCCAGCTTCCATTGGATTTCCATGCGGAACACATTATCCGCCAGGGCTTCGTTCCTGCGAACAATTCCCTGTAATACTTCCTTTTTCATTGGATGCTCCTATACCTTACTCTCTGCCCCGCAGCAGATCTTCTTTCATCGCCAGAGCCGCCTTGCGGGAGGCCTCCGCAAACTCCCGGCCTACCTGATCTGCCGGCGCAAATTCGGGATCCTTTTGATAAGCCGCAATAATGCCTCTGGACGAATTCACGATAATTCCCAATCCGTTTTTATCATAATAGTTTTTCAGATCGGCGCCCTTCCCCCCCTGCGCCCCGTAACCGGGAACCAGAAAGAACGTATGAGGAAGACGCTTTCTCAGCAGCTCGCCCTGCTCTTTATACGTTGCGCCTACTACCGCACCTACCATACTGTAACCGTTTTCTCCGATGGATTCTTCCCCCCATTTATCTGCCAAATCCGCAACGTGACAATACAGCGGCTCCCCGTCGATGATTCTGTCCTGCAATTCCCCGCTGCTGGGATTGCTGGTTTTTACCAAAACAAAGATGGCTTTCTTTCCGTCCCTGCAGTAAGGAAGAAACGGAGCGATCCCATCCGTGCCTAAATAGGGATTGATGGTAACGGCGTCCTCTTTCCAGGGATCAAAATGCGTTCCCTCGATCTCTACGCCGCCGATATGCGCCGCATAAGCCGCCGCCGTAGAGGAAATATCCCCCCGCTTAATATCGCCGATAACCAAAAGCCCTTTGTTCTTCGCATATTCCACGGTTTTCAGATAACATTCCAGACCGTCCAACCCATAGCGCTCGTACATGGCAATCTGGGGCTTCACTGCCGGAACGATGTCCGCGATCTCGTCCATAATCCGGCAGTTGAACGCATAGAACATCTCCGCCACTGCCTTGGGAGTCTTCCCGTATCTCTCGAACATTTCCTTTTTCAAATAAGCGGGCATCATCTCGTAAACAGGATCCAACCCCGCCAGAATCGGCGCGCCTTTTTCTTTTATCTTTTCAATTAAACGGTCTATCATGCTTCTTCTCCTTCCCTGTAAATCACATTGCCGTCCGCCAACGTGCAGACTACCTTCCCAAACACCCGCTTCCCTTCAAAGGGCGTGTTCTTTCCCTTGGAATACAGATGCTCTCCGTGAATGGTGTATTCCCGCTGCGTATCGATCACGGCCAGATCCGCCGGATATCCCTCAGCGATAATTCCCCGGCGCAATCCCAGAATTTCCGCCGGCTTCGTACTCATGCGCCGAACCAATTCCTCCGGCGTTAAAATACCGCGCTTTACCAATTCAGTGTAAGCCACGGCAAAGCTGGTTTCCAGCCCTACGACTCCGAAAGGAGCTTCTGCAAAGGGTCGCTGTTTTTCCTCCGGACAGTGGGGCGCGTGGTCGGTAGCGATTACATCCAGAGTACCGTCCTTTAATGCCTGCCGAACCGCCTCTCGGTCTTCTTCGCCGCGCAAAGGAGGATTCATCTTCCGGAGCGTATCCGTCTTATTCGCCGTGTCCTCCCGGGTCAAGGTAAAATAATGGGGCGCCGTTTCCGCAGTGAGCTTTAATCCCCAGCGTTTTCCCAGCCGGATCAAATCCAGACTGCCCTTCGTACTGATATGGCACAGATGCAAAGGACAGCCGGTTTTCTTTGCCAGCAGAATATCCCGAGCCACAATAATCTCCTCGCCCTCCGGGCTCTCCGCCGTTATGGCATGGTCTTCCGTATGGGAAAAAACCGGTATGCCCAAATCCCGAGCCTGAACCATAGCCGACTCCATGACGGCAGAATCCATAACACTGCGCCCGTCTTCACTGAGCGCCGCGATTCCCCGCCCCGTCAATTCTTTACATTGTGTATCGCAATTATACAATTTTCTTGTATTTACAACAGTTTTCCCGTTCATTCCCACGGTAATAGACGCCACCGGCAACACATGCACGCCGCAGGCGTTTCCCGCTTTTTCATCGATCAAGCGGATAATTTCTTCGCAGTCAGCCGCCGGCTTCGTGTTTGGCATACAGCACACGGTGGTCACACCTCCCGCAGCCGCAGCCCGGCAGCCGCTGGCAATATCCTCTTTTTCCGTCTGCCCCGGTTCCCGAAAATGCACATGCAAATCCACAAGTCCCGGCACGACCCAGCATCCTCCGGCATCTATATATTCCGTATCTTCTTGCCAAAACGCTTCGCCCGGCTCCGTGATTTTTTCAATCACGCCGCCCTGTATCCAGATATCCCCCGGCTTTCCGCTCCGGCTATTTCCCGTTCCGTAAATTTGCCCATTCCGAATGCAGCGCTTCATGGTTCCAGTCCCCCTTGGCATTGATGATCTCGTCGCAGTATTCGCAGCGGTATTCCCGTTCCTCCCCATTGATTAAATGGAAAATATGCGGTGCGGATCGTTCGATGGACGTCACGCAGCGGGGGTTGTTGCAGCGAATTACATTGACTACAGTCTCCGGCAATTCCAGATGGATTTTTTTCACAATCTTTGAATTCTCAATTATGTTAACCGTGGCGCTGGGGTCGATAAGCCCCAGCGCCGTCAGATCGATGTCCGTTACATCCTCGATTTTAATTACATCCTTGCGCCCGGCTTTCCGGCTTACCGCGTTCATGATAAACGCCACCGTATGCTCCGAGGTGTCGATATTTAAATAGGATAAAATTTTCGTGCCCCGTCCCGCCGTAATATGGTCGATAACGATGCCTTTTTGTATGCTGTCGATAACCATTTCTATTCCTCCCCGTCTGTACCCAGCAGTTTCGCGATCAAAGCCATACGGACGAACATGCCGTAACGCATCTGTTCAAAGTATTTCGCCCGGGGGTCATCATCCACTTCCACCGCAATTTCATTGACCCGCGGAAGAGGATGCAGAACGATCATATCCTGCCGTGCGAGAGCCATCTTCGCTTTATCCAGAATAAACCGGTCTTTCAGCCGGATATAGTCTTCTTCATTAAAGAACCGTTCCCTCTGCACCCGGGTCATATACAGAATATCCAGCTTGCCGATTACCTCTTCCAGCCGTTCGGTCTCCGCAAACTTAATATTCTGCTTCTGCAGGATCTCTTTCCGTACAAAATCCGGAACCCGCAGTTCCTCCGGCGAAATCAGCAGGAAGGATACATCAGGATAGCGGGACAAAGCCCGGATTAAAGAATGCACGGTTCGGCCGAATTTCAAGTCACCGCATAAACCAACGGTCAAGCCTTGAAACCCGCCCTTTATGCTTTGGATCGTAAGCAGATCGGTCAGGGTTTGCGTAGGATGCTGGTGCCCGCCGTCACCGGCATTGATCAAAGGCATGTCCACCGCCCGGGCAGCCACCTTAGGTGCACCTTCTTTCGGATGGCGCATCACGGCTAAGTCTGCATAACAGGCCACCGTCCGGATGGTATCGGCAATGCTTTCGCCTTTCGCCACGGAGCTGGAATTGGGTTCCGAGAACCCGATGACCTGTCCTCCCATGCGCAGCATAGCGGCTTCAAAGCTGAACCGCGTCCGGGTGCTGGGCTCATAAAACAGCGTAGCCATCAGCTTTCCGTCGCAGCAATGCGCGTACTTGGAAGGATCCTCCATAATCCGCCGTGCAAACGCAAAGATTTCGTCTAACTCATCTAAAGTAAAATCCATAGGGTCAAGCAGCGTTCTCCCTTTTAACATAGCCCCTCCTTTTTTCGCGGCTCCGGTGCCGCCTTTCGAAATAATAAAAAAGCCTTCCGCATGGAAGGCACAGCTTACAACAATAAAAAGAAGACAGAAATACGGCTCACTGCCGGCGCCGCTTCCCCACGGCATACACTGTTGCTCACATACCGATCATTCATCCTGTCTTCCGTCCTTTCTCCGATTTATTTCGAATATTTTATCATAAAAAAGCACGGGATTCAAGCCCCGCTTCTCATTCTCCCTTTCGCTTTAAAACGCGGTTTCAGGCGTACCGGCATATCCCGGCTCCCTTTAAGCAATACTTGTTCTTTATTCGCCCTGCTGTTGTTTTTACATTACGCTTTTCACCTTTACAAACTTACAAGGTTCTCAAACCTTTACAAGCGGTCAGTGCAGGGTATAATTATTATAACAATAAATTTTATCTGATTACCGGCATAACCAAGGCTTTGTTGTTGTGACGGAAACCTCCTGGGATACATGTGCTTATACTGCTCGGTATATATTGAAGAAACAGTATGGATCAGCGTCTGATGTTTATAAGGAGTTTAATTTTCAGCCAGAGTTTACTACGATGTCACTTCGACCGGCTATAGGAAGGGAGTATTTCGATGAGAATTTTCAAAGGTTGTATGACTATGATTATATTGATATTGCTACTTCTGATGGTGGCCGTCGATTACGGCCTCCAAGGTACTATGATCGTCTTTATGATAATTTTGTTTGTAGGGATTTTATTGCATCTCTCAAGGATAGGAGAAGAAAAGTGGCTGGAGAAAAGACGCGGGAGAAACTCCGACGAACGTCGTTAAATTATGAGCAGATGTTGGCTGTGGAAGAAGATATTAAATTACGTCGGATAAAAGCGTTAAAAAGAAAGGAAGTGTAAAATTGAGAAAGCGAATGGTTAAAGGGAAAGAGACTGTGAAGAAAAGTCTCGAGGACGGTATTTCCAAGTGATAAAGCTCTGCTGAAATCTCTATATCTTTCTACCCTGCAGGCTACAAAAAAATGGACACAGCCACTCAGAGGCTGGGGCAAAGTCTATGGTGAATTTGCCATCATGTATGAAGGGAGAATCCCACTTTAAAACACCCTCAATATGCAGCAAGGACTCCTCCGAAACGAAGGAGTCCTTGACATGCTCAAAAGCATAATTTATATTGTTGTTGTAAATCAGGATCGGCTGATTTCAGCTGTTCCGCATCTGTAACTACCATAGAAGGCTAATTTACAGACTTTTCTTCACAGTCTCAACAAATGGGGCGCCGTTCATTTTTTCGTGCTCTTTTTAAACGATTTTCTATTGTTTGTGCGAATCTTTATTTTTTTCGTATATCAGCCAAAGGCCTTTTAAAAGCAGATTTTCATCAAGAATGATCTTTCGGCGGCAATAAGGGATGATGCAGTTTGCAAGTCCCCCGGTAGCAATGACGGTAAACTCTTTTTTCAATGTATCTTCGATCAAATCCGCGATTCCGTCAATCATTACGGCATTGCCGTAAATCGCGCCGCTTTTCATACAGTCGTTTGTATTGGTTCCGATGACATGAATGGGTGCGTCAAAAGTAATGCTTTGCAACAAGGATGTGCGGCTTGTTAAAGCTTCCTGAGAAATCTGAACGCCGGGGATAATCATACCCCCCAGATAACTGCCGTATTCATCGATGACGGAAACTGTGGTTGCAGTTCCAAGATCCACTAAAATGATCGGTTTTGTGTATTCCGCATTGGCTGCAACGGCGGCGGCCACGAGATCGCTGCCCAGCTGCGCCGGATTGTCAATGCGGATATTCAAGCCGGTTTTTACGCCCGGGCCAACGACCAGAGGCGTTTTGCCGGAGACTTTCTTTAAAGTGGAAACCAGAGTATCCACAAGAGGCGGAACCACTGAAGATATAATGCAGCCTTCTATATGATCAGGGTGGATCTGATTCAAAAGAAATATGCTTTGAAAATCCACTGCGTATTCGTCCACTGTACGGTTTCGGTTAGTGGCAATTCTGGAAGAGGAAAGGATTTTTCCGTCTTCTATGCAGCCTATAACGATATTTGTATTGCCGATGTCCAATGCTAAAATCATGAGTATTTCTCCTTGGAAAGGGTTAAACTGTTAATATTTCTATCTTTCCGGGCGGAAGTGGCTCAGAGCCTTGCTGATGGCAGCTCCTACTACGCCGCAAACAAGCGCTTCTACGGCTCCCTGTACACCGACAAAAGCCAGAATAAATACGATTACATTAGAGCCGGGAGTTAATTCATTCCATATACTTTGAATAAAATCAGTCTGACCGAAGCATAAAACCAATGCGCTCATAAAAAAAACCGTGTTTAAAACCGCGCCGCTCAGACAGGCCGCTCCGTAACAGAAAATCTTTTTTTTGTCCAAACGATAGAAGAACTGAAAGAGCAGTCCGCTGAAAAATCCCATCAGAATTCGGGTCGGAACGCAGACTAAAAATGTAAGAACGGGCTGTATTCCCAGAAGTGCGGTTCCGAACGCGCTGCTGCCAAAGCAAGTAGCGAAGCTGGTAGCGCCGAATACCGCCCCGAGAAAAGCGCCGGCGGCGGGGCCGAGTGTGCAGGCTCCAACGATAACCGGAATGGTCAGAAATGTAATTTCCAGAAGCCCGATGCGAAGATAGCCCAGCGGCGTAAAAGCCAGCAGTAAAATAACAGACGTTAAAAGAGCCAGCTGAATCAGTACGCTGAGTTTAGAATTCGTGTTTTTCATTTTTTTACCTCCTGCTGCTGTTCCTTTCGGATACAGCGCTAAAGCAATAACGGATTTCTTCCCGTTATGGTTTGCGGAAAGCTTGGGTAAAAGGCGAAGCTTTCCGGGCAAATCCATACGAAAACGATTCGGAGCAAAGCCGAATCACATAAAATTATAGTATTCTTACGGGGAAAAAGCAACTGAAAGATAGAAGAAATTTCTTGTAAAGAAGATGGGGTTGCGATACACTGTCTATATAGTAGCGCCAGGGGTGCTGAAATTTGAAAATAGGGCAAATGTCCGCAGCGAAAACGCTGTGGGGGACTCTGACGTCTGCTGCAATTTCTTCGTGAAATCACAGCAGACTCTGTGGTAAGAAAAGGAGAAAGAAAAATGGGTTACAAAAGTGATATTGAAATTGCGCAGGAAGCGAGGCCGGAGCAGATTCAAAAAATAGCGGAAGATTTGAATATTTCGGATGAGTATTTAGAATGCTACGGCAAGTATAAAGCGAAAATCGATTATAACATTCTCGATGAATACAAAAACAAAAAAGACGGGAAGCTGATTTTGGTTACGGCTATTACCCCTACGCCTGCCGGAGAGGGTAAAACTACTACATCTGTTGGATTGGGAGACGCTTTAAAACGCATCGGTAAAAAGACGGTTATCGCTCTTCGGGAGCCTTCCCTGGGTCCTGTTTTCGGTGTAAAGGGAGGGGCGGCAGGCGGCGGTTACGCGCAGGTTATTCCCATGGAGGATATCAACCTGCATTTTACCGGCGATATTCACGCGGTAACTACTGCTAACAATCTGATTGCGGCTTTGCTGGACAACCATATTCAGCAGGGAAATTCTCTGCATATCGATGTTCGCCGGATTACATGGAAACGCTGTATGGATATGAATGACAGACAGCTGCGTTTTATTGTGGACGGCATGGGCGGGAAACCAAACGGCACGCCTCGGGAAGACGGCTTCGATATCTCCGTAGCTTCGGAAATTATGGCTGTTCTGTGCCTGTCTTCCGATCTGGAAGACTTGAAAAAACGGGTTGCCAGAATCGTTGTAGGATATAACTTCGACGGCAAGCCGGTCACAGTAAAGGATTTGAAAGGACAGGGCGCCGTTGCGGCTCTTATGAAGGACGCGTTAAAGCCTAATCTGGTGCAGACTCTGGAACATACTCCCGCTTTTATTCATGGCGGTCCCTTTGCCAATATCGCTCATGGATGCAACAGCGTAATGGCGACAAAGATGGCGCTGAAGCTAGGTGACTATGTAGTTACAGAAGCCGGATTCGGCGCAGACCTGGGGGCTGAAAAATTCCTGGATATTAAATGCAGGCTGGCAGGCCTGAGACCTGACGCGGTGGTTATTGTAGCGACCGCACGGGCGTTAAAGCTCCATGGCGGCGTTCCCAAGGCGGATTTAAACCACGAAAATGTGGACGCGCTGTCAACAGGAATTGAAAACCTGCTGAAGCATGTGGAAAACATTACAGAAGTCTACGGCTTGCCTGCTGTAGTTGCGATCAACCGTTTCCCAACGGATACGGAAGCGGAACTGCAATATATTGAAGGCCGCTGCAAAGAATTGGGTGTAAACGTGGTACTGTCCGAGGTATGGGCAAAAGGCGGCCGGGGCGGCGAAGCGCTGGCGCACGAAGTAGTACGGCTTATCGATGAGGAAGAGAATCACTTCCGTTTTGCTTACGACGAAAAGGCGTCCATACGTGAAAAGCTGGAGGCGATTGCCACGAAAGTTTACGGAGCGGACGGCGTTGTGTTTGTGGGAAATGCCAACAAGCAGATCGACGAGCTGGAAGACTTGGGCTTTGGGAAGTTACCCATCTGTGTAGCGAAAACCCAGTACTCATTGTCCGATGACCCGAAAAAACTGGCAAGACCTACGGGATTTAAAATAAGTGTAAGAAACCTGCGGGTATCTGCGGGGGCTGGCTTTGTAGTGGCTTTGACCGGCGATATTATGACCATGCCGGGACTGCCGAAGGTTCCTGCGGCGGAAGCTATCGATGTGGATCGCACCGGGAAAATTTCCGGTTTGTTCTAAAGAAAGGTATGGATTATGGCAGAAATTTTTTACGGGAAACCGGTAGCGGAAAAAATTCGGCTGGAGATGATCCAGCAGGCTGCTGCTTACCGGGAAAAGGGAATAATTCCCTGCGTGACGATTGTTCGAGTGGGAGAAAATCCGGACGATAAGGCGTATGAAAACAGAGTTTTCCGAAACTGTGAACAGATCGGCATCGAAGGGAGAAGCCTGGAGCTTCCGCTGACCGTTCGGCAGGAAGAATTCCTGGAGGTAGTGGAAAAACTGAACGGGGATGATTCGGTTCACGGTGTTTTGATTCTGCGGCCGCTTCCCGCGCATCTGGACGCGGATGCCATCGGCCGGGCATTGGCACGGGAAAAGGACATCGACTGTATGAATCCCGCAAATTTAGAGAAGATTTTTGTGGGGCAAAAAGATGCGATCCCGCCGTGCACGCCGGAGGCGGTAATTGAAATTTTGAAATACTATGCAGGGGATTTGACCGGCAAACACGCGGTGATCGTAAATCGCAGCCTGGTTTTAGGCAAACCTTTGGCGATGCTGCTTCTGCAGGAAAATGCCACGGTCACTATCTGTCATTCTAAAACAAAAAATCTGCCGCAGCTGGCATCTTCTGCAGACATTTTTATTGCGGCGGCAGGCCGGGCTAAGCTCTTCGGAGAAGAGTATGTTTCCGAAAAGAGTTTTGTTGTGGATGTAGGCATTAACTTTATCGATGGAAAAATGTGCGGCGATATGGATTTCGATGCAGCGGCGGAAAAAGCCGCAGGAATTACGCCGGTTCCCGGAGGAGTCGGGCCGGTAACATCCATGCTGCTTCTGCGTCATGTACTTTTCGGCATGCAGCTGAACGGAAAATAGGAACAGTATATATGCAGTATAAAAGGCCGGCGTTTCGCCGGCCTTTTCATGAAAAAGAAAACGATATATAATACAATTATTTTCCGCCTGAATCGGGCGCTTTTTTAAAGCTTTTGGAACGATGGCTCCAGATGCCGGAATGTGGTTATATAACGGTATCCTAAATTTTTCAGAGCTTCGGAAGCCCATTCCCAGCCGTAGGCCACATGCTCCGGATAATGAGCGTCGGAGCCGATGGTAATAATCTCTCCGCCCAGTTGACGATAGAGGCGCAGCATATCTATTGTGGGAGTAGTACGATCCCCCATGCCGTAGCGAAAACTGGAGGTGTTGATTTCGATTCCTTTGCCTTTTTCGATTAAAAGACGGAGGATTTCTTCTACGATATCCATATAAACTTCATCTTTCGGGACATACTCACCGTATCGGTCGATTACATTCAGGTGGCCAAGCACGCTGAAATCGTCATATTCTTTCAGGCAGCTGTAGACGTATTCATAAAAATTCCGAACGCCTTCCTCTACGGTTATTTCGTCAAAATAGCCGCCGCAGGATAATTCTTTTCCGCAGGCGCAGTGGAAAGAGCCAATGAGAAAATCATAATCATAGGCTCGTGCGGTCTGGCGGCAGGTTTCCAGAGTTTTGCCGTGCTGCAGACCGATTTCCAGTCCGCGAATGACTTGAATCGTGCCGCGGAACCGCTTTTCGGTTTCTTCCTGTTCTCTGTGGTAGGCATCGAAATCTAAGGTCGTAGGCCAGCCTCCGATACAGTAATCCGGGTCAAAGTGGTCGGTTATGGCGATTTCCGACAGGCCTGCCTGTATGCCTGCCTGAACCATAACGGCCATGGGTTTTGTTCCGTCCGCAGAAACGGAAGAATGAACATGATAATCGTACATAATTGCCTCCATGCGCTTGCTGTGATATAATCCATTGTATCAAAAAAAGAATGAAAGAAAAAGCCAAAACGAAGAATTCTTTGTCAGAGCATGGACGGCGGAAAAGCAAAGGAGAAGCTTATATGGGCGAAGCAAAAAGCGAAAATAAGCGCATAATTATTATTGATGGGAACAGTTTAATCAATCGGGCTTATTATGCGATTCAGAGGCCGATGATTACCCGGGACGGCCTGTATACCCAAGGCGTGTACGGTTTTCTTAATATATTGAATAAAGCGGTGAAAGATTATGAACCGGGGTATCTGGCGGTGGCTTTCGACCGCAAGGCACCTACTTTCCGGCATGAAGAATATGCGGAATACAAAGCAGGGCGGAAAAAAATGCCGCCGGAGCTTGCTATGCAGATGCCTCTTCTAAAAGAGGTGCTGGAAGCTATGAACATTAAAATTCTGGAAATTGACGGCTTTGAGGCGGACGATATTTTGGGAACCGTAGCCAGACGGGGAGAAGAGGAGGGGTTAGAGCCTCTGATTATTACGGGAGACCGGGATTCGTTTCAGCTTGCCACAAAAGTGACAAAGATCATATATACGAAGCGGGGCATTACGGAAATGGAGCTCTATGATGAGGATGCCATGTATGAAAAATACGGATTCTCGCCCCGCCAGTTTATTGATTATAAAGGGCTTATGGGGGATCCCTCCGATAACATTCCGGGGCTGCCTGGTATAGGGGAGAAAACAGCTTCGAAACTGATACATGAGTTTGGCTCCATTGCTAATTTATTAGCTTCCACGGATCAGATTTCCAGTCCGAAGCTGCGGAAAAACATAGAGGAAAATGCGCAGCTGGCGCTTATGTCCAGACGTCTGGCGGAAATCAATACCAATGTGCCTATCGAGATCGATTTTGCGGAGTTCCGCTTGGAAGAACCCGATTACGATGCTCTGATTTCTGTTTATACAAAATTAGAATTCAACAGCTTTCTAAAAAAACTGCGGATGCCCGTTGCTTTTGGGGAAAATGCCGGAAGAGCCGGAGATACGAAGGAGCGGAGGGGACAGGAGAGCCGGCCCCGGATTCGGGTAGAAAACGGGGAACAGTTTGCTGCGCTAAAAAAGGATTTGGAAGAAAGCCGCCGGGCAGTTTTAAAAGTATACAGCGACGGAAACCACAGGGACTGCCCTTCTTTGGACGGCGTAGGACTTTTGTCCGAAAAGGCATATTATTACATTGACGGAAAGGAAAAACAGCGGCTGGAAGATCTGCGGAAATTTATGCTTTCCTGTCCGCTGACGCTGTGCGGGCATCAGATTCAGGCGGATTATTACGCACTGCTTTGCAATGGCTGGGAAAACTGGCTTCCGGAAACGGGATTTGACACATCGTTAGGCCAGTATTTATTAGAGCCGGGAAGAAGCGATTATAAATTAAACGCGCTGTCTATGGAGTATTTGCACGAGGATCTTTTGCAGGAGGTTCGGGAACAGGGAAAAGAAGAGCAGATGGGCTTTCTGGATATGGCGGACGGCGTTTCGGATTACGAAGAAAGCGGCTTTCGCTGGTGTTTAGCGGCAGAGTCTGTATGGGCTATGATGGAGCCGCAGTTGGAATCCGAAGGATTGACCCGGGTTTTAAGAGAAATTGAGCTGCCGTTGGCTTTCGTCCTGGCAGATATGGAAGCGCAGGGGGTTGCCGTAAACCGAAGCACGCTGGAGGAAATCGGAAACAGCCTGAAAGCCAAGTTAGACGAATTGACGGAGGAAATTTACCGTTTAGCCGGTGAATCGTTTAATATCAACTCGCCGAAGCAGCTCGGCACCATCCTCTTTGAAAAGCTGGGGCTGCCTGCGGGGAAAAAGACGAAAAGCGGTTATTCCACCAACGCGGATACTTTGGAGAGCCTGAAGGAAGAACATGAGATCGTAGCTTTGATATTGGAATACCGAACCTTGTCCAAATTGAACGGAACGTATGTGGAAGGCTTAATTCCCCTGATCCATAAAGACGGAAAAATTCATGCCCATTTCCAGCCTACGGTTACGGCTACGGGGCGCATCAGCTGTACGGAACCTAACCTGCAGAACATTCCCATTCGTCAGGAGATCGGACGTACAATACGAAAAGCATTTGTTCCTCAGTCGGAGGAGTGGATTCTGGTGGGAGCGGACTATTCTCAGATCGAGCTGCGGGTCTTGGCACATTTATCGGAGGACGAAGCACTGATCGAAGCGTTTCGTAAGGGTGCGGATATCCATCGCTCTACGGCGGCTCGTATTTTCGGTGTTTCGGAAGAAGATGTGACTCCCTTGATGCGAAGCAGGGCAAAGGCGATTAACTTCGGAGTGATCTACGGTATGAGCGGATTCCGTCTTTCTTCGGAACTGCATATCAGCAGGAGGGATGCGGAGGCATATATTGACGAATATTTTAAAACCTATCCGGGTGTAAAATCTTTTATGAATGAGGCGGTGGCGCAGGGAAAGGCGCAGGGGTATGTAACCACAATCTTTGACCGCAAGCGGCCGATTCCCGAGATTAATGCTTCCAGCTATACCGTTCGGCAGCTGGGGGAACGGCTGGCGATGAACAGCCCGATTCAGGGAAGCGCCGCGGATATAATTAAACTGGCCATGATCGCCTGTCATAAGGCTCTTTTGGAAAAGGATCTGCGTTCCCGTTTGATTTTGCAGATTCACGACGAGTTGATTGTACTGGCACATAAAGAAGAATTAGAGGAAGTGAAGGTTCTTCTGCGGGAGACGATGGAAAACGCACTGAAACTGCGAGTTGCGCTGTCGGTAGATTTAAACACCGGAGAAACCTGGTACGATTTAAAATAATGGAAAAAAAGACGAAAATAATAGGATTGACCGGGGGGATCGGGAGCGGAAAAACTACCGTTTCAAAGTATTTACAGTCTTTGGGCTTTTGTGTCTTGGATGCGGATCAAATTTCCCGGGAAGCAGTAGAACCGGGACAGCCGGCTTTAGAAGAATTGGCTGCGCTGTTCGGAACGTGGATTTTGACAGCAGACGGGCGGTTGGATCGAAGAAAAATGGCGGATTTGATTTTTGCCGATGCTTCCAAAAAGAAGGCTGCGGAAGAGATTATTCACAGCAAAGTAGCGCAGGCACTGCGGCAGGCCGCGGAGTCTTTTCAGGGGGAATTGCTGTTCATGGATATACCCCTTCTGTTTGAGGCAGGGTGGGATATATATATGGACGAAGTCTGGCTGGTGGATGCGGAGGAAGAACTGCAGATCAGCCGCACTATGGCACGGGATGCAGTGGATCGAAAATCGGTGGAACGGCGAATGGACAACCAGATGGGGCGGCTGGAAAAGAGAAAGCGTGCCCAGCGGATTTTGGATAACTCGGGGGAAAAAGAAGATCTCTACCGAAAGGTGGACGGCTTCTTGAAACAGATACAGGAGAAAGACGGATGTCAATAAAGCGTTTGCTTGTATTTATTTTGATGCTGACTCTCTGTGCCGGGATCAGCGGGTGTGACGGCGGATTTATGGGAGGCGGAGACGAAACTGCCCAGACGGAACGTTCCGCAGACCTTTATTTTCCCATGGAACGTGTACGGACATTGAATCCCGTTTCGGGAATGGATGAAGACTGCTATAACATCAGCAAGCTGATATATCAGGGACTTTTTGCTCTCGGCACGGACGCTGTCCCTTATCCGCAGCTGGCGGAAAGCGCGGAATATTCGGAAGACGGGGAAAAAATAACCGTTGTTTTGCGCAAAGGAATTAAATGGAGCGACGGAAATGATTTTACGGCTTCTGATGTAAAATTCAGCTACGATGCGCATATGGGGCTCTCCCGCAGCGGAGCTTCTTTATATACTCCGTATTTACAGGGAATTCAATCGGTGAAGGTTTCGGATTCCTATAAGGTGGTCTTTACGTTTCGTTCCAAAGAGGAATGTGTTCTTGAAAATCTGACAGTGCCCATTGTACCCGCACACCAATTCACAAGCGTATCGGCAGCACGGGCTGTAAAAGATGATTTTGTTCCTATCGGTACGGGACCGTACAGAGTGACGAAAGCGGATATATACGACGGAGTTGTGTTAGAAGCGAATTCTTATTATTCCGGAGATCCGGTACAAAACACCATTACGTTTATCATCATGCCGGATAAATCGAACGCTTTGAATCTTTTTGAAATCGGTGCCATCGATTTTACGGTTTTACGGGGCGTTGACCGGGATACCTTGCTGAATAATGTGGAAGTTGAGGAAATTCCCTTTCTCTCCAACGAAGTGGAATTTATCGGGTTTAATTTTAACCGGACGGCAACGGCGAAACGGGCAGTGCGCCGGGCAGCAGCTTACGCGGTGGATCGGGAATCCATTCTTTCTTATGCGTATTATGGAAACGGGCAGTTGAACGATACGATTTACTATCCCGGATATTTAGGGGCGGAAAGCAATTCAGACGCATACGCTTATAATACGAAGATGGCACGAAGTACGTTGCTGAAAAGCGGTTATAAGGATAATGACGGGGATGGAATTCTGGAAAGCGCGGACGGAACGCCGCTGTCTTTGGAACTGGTCGTAAACAGCGACAACCCCTGCCGTGTGCAGGCAGCGAAAACCATTGCTTCCGGTTTAAAAAGCAGCGGTATCGGAGTCACCGTTACCGAATTGGAATGGGAGGCTTATTCCGCAGCGCTGGCACGGGGCGATTACGACCTTTATATCGGCGGAGCACGCTTTCGCGACTGCAGTGAAATTCGCGGTTATTTATATACGGGAAACCGAATCGGATATGAGAATACGAAAGTAAATCAGAAATTGGATCAAATGCTGGGTTTGTCGGAAGAGGAAAAAAAGGCTTTATTTGCAGAACTGCAGGATACCTTGATAAAGGATCTTCCGTATTACTGCCTGTTATATAAGACGTATGGAGCAATCATACCGGAAGGTTTGGAGGGAACGGTTTCTTCTTCCTGTTTCAATATATATAACGGAGTGGAGACATTCAGCGTTCAGCGTTTCAAAGCGGCGCCCGGGGATGAAAAAGAAGGGGATGCAGCCGAAGAGAAGGAAGAGGCGGAATAAAGGAAAATTTCCGATAACGGGGGGAAAAGTAAAAAATCAACCTTGACAAAAGAAAGCCCTTAGGGTAAGATATTACGCGTGGAACAACGCATGCGTTCTGCGCTGATATGCGGTAGTGGCGGAATCGGCAGACGCGCACGGTTGAGGGCCGTGTCCGAGAGGGTATGGGTTCAAGTCCCTTCTACCGCACCAAATAAGACTGACTATTTTGATAGAATAGTCAGTCTTTTCTTTTT
>JALEJU010000014.1 GCA_022769485.1 Bacillota bacterium | reverse complement strand
TCAGAGTCTGGTTATCCGTCAGTCTCAGTTCGCCAAGGGCACTGCCGGTCTTGCTCAGGGTGATGCTGTTCAGCGGGGTGGTGGTATAGATGGTGCCGCCCGCATAGCTGACCTCACCCACATTGGGATCAACCTTGGAGATGTTCACGGTAACCGTGGGCTGGGTCAGCGTGTAGTTGCTTGCATTGGAGCCGGTCAGGGTGATTTCTCCAAAGGTGACGGGCTTGTTTTCGCCTGCATCGGCACTCTCAATGGTACCTGTGGTAGGCATCGTGGCCGTGACATCGTCATTGCCGACAATGCCATCCAAAGTGCCGCCGGACAGCTCAACAGAGGTGTTTTCGCTGGCATAGGCTCGATCCGTCGCCGTCAGGCCGGTGACAGTCAGGACCTTGGGTGCGATGGTGAAATCACCGGTGACAGTTTTTTCATTATAGTTGGTACTGGCTGCGATGGTTGCCTTTACAGTGTAGTCGCCTGCGCCGGTGGGTACAACATCCGAATAGGTGCTGTCATCGGCGTCCTTCACTTTATACTGATAAGAGACAGCTGCGTTTTCCGAGTTGCCGGTCACAACAGGTGTATTGGGCTCGCCACCGTAGGTCCACCCGGTCAAACTGACCGCTGCGTCGTTCAGATCACCGGGTACAATGGTGTAAGCGCCGGTGCCGTTTTCAAATGTAAAGGAATAGTTTACGGATGTGCCTTCGCCTGTGATGTCATAGCTGCCCACAGGGCTGGAAGAAGTGGCGGTAGTGGACAGGATGTAGACATTGGTGTCGCCGGACACGATGCCGTTGTCAGTGGCGGTCAAGGCCGCGATGGCCGCGCCGCAGGCGCTGCTCTTGGGCTGGATGGTCACGGTGACCGCCTTAGGGCTGATGCTGGCGGTGGTGGTCTGCTGCCCTTCATTCGCCAGAGTGTAGTTGGCCTTGCTGGCGCCGTCCAGAGTCAGATTCGTGATGTTGACCGTCTTGTCAGGGCCGACATCCTTATCCGAAAAGGCACCGGTGGCGGTGACGGTCAGCGTGTCGCTTTCCAGTTTTCCGGCGAATTCCGCGTTGGTGCAGACCAGCCCGGCTGTGAGAGTACCGTCATAGGTCTTGCCCTGGGCGGTAATGCCGGATACGGTGACCGGCTTGGGGCTGATGGTGAAGTTCTTTGTGGCGCTGGATTCGGCGCAGTTTGTAGTGGCCGCCTGGGTGACCCGGACGGTGTAATCGCCCGCGTTTGTGGGGGCTGTCCCGGTATAAGTGCTGTCGGCCGCGCCCTTGACTTTATACGCCACGGTAGCGGCTCCGTCGCCGATGGCGGTGTACATATTCTCCGTCAGGACAGCGGGCTGCCCATCGTAGGTTTTGCCGGGGTCCCCGGTGATCGTCACGGTGTCAGACGCTCGAGTCACGGTGACAGTTGCCGTGTTGCTGCTGATGGAGGTTCCGTCGCAGGAAACACGGCAGAAGTACTGATAGGTCCCCACGTTGGGCTTGGTCAGGGTCAAAGTGGAATCCGTCATATCCGTCAGCTTCACCCACGTCACGCCCTCGACCCGGTACCACTGGTAGGCGATTCCGTTGGTTTTGCCGTCTGCATTCTTAGCGACAACGGTGAGGTCCACGTCATTGCCGTAGGAAATGGTCTGATTGCCCGGCTGCGTGGTGATCGACACCGCCTGAGTATATACAGCCTCCACGGTCAGGGTACTGTAAGGCATGGTGAAGCTGTTGGTAAACATATTTACCACGGTGGTATTGGGGGTGGTTTTCCACAGATATGTCTGGCCGGGAGTCGGAGAAGCCGACAGGGTCACGGAGGTGTTTGGCTTGCAATATCCGGCGCCGTTGTGGGTGGTCGTACCCGTCGCGGTACAGCCGACCAGCTTCAGGGGATAGTATACATTCCCCGTGACGTTATTTGTACCCGTCAGGGTGCCGTCTACATAGAGGCTGCCGCTGTTGGTGATGCCGCGGTTAAGGGTCAGCGTCTTGCCCGCGGGGATCGTCAGGGCTTTTCCGCTGGGGATTTCCAGCGTTTTGGGCGATGCAATGGTCAGATCCCCGGCCAGCTTCGTGTCACCGTAGACCTTGCCCTCATCACCGCGGAAAATGACGCCCCCGGTGATGACAGCGGATTCAGTGCCGCGATTCATAGTCAGCAGAGTCGCAGTGAGAGTGGCGCCGGTACCGATGTTCGCGCCGAGACCTTTCGCAGCGGCAAAGACTATCCCGCCGCTGATGGTAATGTTGGCAGAAGCATTGATACCGCTGCCGATGGCCGCGCCGGTGCCTTTGTTAGAGCCGGTGGCAGCAAGAGTGGCCTCGGCGGTGACGATGCCGCCCTTGATGGTGATGGTGCCGGCGCCGCCCGTTACAGAAGACCCGCCGCCGCCGATGGCCGTGCCCAAGCCTGTAGATGTGGCGGTGACCGTACCCCCGTAGATGGTCACGGTGCCGGCGCCGCCCGATGTAGAAGTCCCGCCGCCGCCGCCGCCGATGGCCGCGCCGTGTCTGGAATTGGCCTTGACCCTGCCGCCGTTGATGGTAATGGCGCCGCTGCTGTTACCCGTATACACGGTTTGAGGCATGCCAAGGGGGCCTTTTATCTCGCTGGTGGTGTAACCGCCGCCGATGCCGGCAGCCTGGTCGTCTGTATTATTGACATTCAGTGTGCCGCTGCCCCCGGACTGGCCGTAGATGGTCAGGGTGTCTGAACCCTCCACTTTGATGCTGCCGTTGACGGTGAGGGTGCAGCCGTCCGCCAGGATCAGGTGCACATTGCCGCTGACGGTGACGCCGCTGATGGTCACATTGCTGTTTACCACATACCATTTGGTTTGTCCGCTGGTACCCCATCCGGTGTCGCTGCTCGTAACCGCTGTGACGCCGCTCTGCTTTTTCGATTGGCCGTTGCTGTCCAGATAGGATACATTATCCACCGCCAGCGCCACCGTTGGAAGAAGCCCCACCAACAGGCAGGCGGTCAGCAGGATGCTCAAAATCCGTTTTTTCATGTTTTTCAGTCCTCCTTTTGGATCGCGTTCGGGTTGTATTTTGCAATAAATAATTCCAGAGTTTCTTTCAGCGTTTCCATCTGGGACCTCATATAGAATTCATCTTCAAACAGTGCGTAATGCACGCAGGCCCGGATCAGAATGAAGATCAGCGGCGTCAGCTTTTGATAGGGAATACCCAGCTTTGGCTCCAGGCTCTTTGCGTATTCGGTATAACGCTGATCCACACCTTTAAAAAACTTCTGACCGTATTCCCTGTATTTCGGGTGGGTGTAGACCTGATACATCAGGCGGTATTTCTTGCCGTGGGTTTCTGCCGTCCAGTAGGGTATCTCGTCAATAAACCGCCACAAGTTCTCCACATCCGTGGGGGCTTTCGCCATAAATTCATCTTCGACCTTGCTCATGCAGTATTCGGTGGACTGGATGATCAGGTCGTCCAAGTCCTTGAAATAGGTATAAATCATAGTCTTGTTACATCCGCAATGCTCAGCCAGGGGGCGGATACCGGTACCGTGCAAGCCCAAATCGGCAAAACCGTTATAGCATTTATCCATCAGCTCGATCTTTTTGGCATTCCATTGTGCTTGCGTATAATTCGCCATCTGATCACCTCTTCCATTCATACGTTTGTTCCGGATGAAGTATAATATATCTACATAGAAAAAACAACAGGTCTGTACGGTATCTGCCGATATTTTTTCAGCAGTCCGCCAGTCGTTCCTGCGATGTTACCTCACCTCCCGGCGCTTGACCCATACAAGATCGTAGCCCAGCACATCGGCCAGCTTCACCGCCTCGGTGTACCGCAGGGAGCCTCGCCGCAGCTTGCCGGAAAGGTTGGGGACGCTGCTGCTCCAGCCGTGTTCGTCGGCCAGCAGCCCACCACCTCCGTCATAGTCATGCCCTCCCGGGTGATGTAGGATTTGATCTCATTGCGGCAAGTTTTTGCCTTGCTTCTGCTCATATTTACATTTCCTTTCCCTTTTTGGATTCGCTCTGTGCTATAACGGATGTGCTGAATGGCAACACCCATTTACCGCAGAGCGTTGTTTGATCATGGACGGCCATCCGCCGGAATTGCCGCCCGTGTATCCCTGTTCACAAGGGACACCTATCGTTTTTGCTCTGCACGAAGTTTGTTCTTGTTAATTATGTTTTTGAGATGCCTGCTCATAGCCGGGGATGTATGTATTCGGAGAAATCTCCGGAAAAAGGTTGCATAGAAGAAAAGAGGCTTTTCTTTTAAAAGACCAGACAAAAAAGTGAAATTATGTTATTCTGGGGAAAAGATAGATCCGAAATTGCGGAATAAATGAAGTGTTTTTTTAAACCAAAGGAGGGGGATCGGAAATGAAAAAAATTATCAGCCTGCTGTCGTGCGCGGCGCTGCTTGTTTCCGGAACCGTTTTTGCTGCGGCTTCGCCTGCGGAGAAAGCGGCTGATTGGGAATCTTCGGAAGCGGGGGAGATATTGAAAAATCTGAATGTTATGCTTGGGATGCCGGACGGTCAGTTAAAGCTGGATCGCAATGTAACCCGGGCGGAGGCGCTCACTTTGATTGAACGGATGACGGCGCCTTGTTTTTCAAAAGCGGGGGATGTCAGCCTTCCGTTTGAGGATATGAAAGACCATTGGGCTAAAAGCACGGCGCTTCGTTTTTATGCCAATGGGCTTGTAAAAGGAACGTCCGCTTTCGCTTTTACACCGGATCGCCCTGTAACGGGAAAAGAATTTACGGCGATTCTGCTTCGGGCTATGGGGTATCAGGACGCGGAACCGGCGCAAATCCTCGAGACAGCTGTCCTTGCGAATCTGGATAAAATACCTTGGAGAATTCTGGATGCGAAAGCGTTGACTCGAGGCGAGGCGGCGCAGATTTGCGTAGCGGCCTTTGATGCCGTTTGTAAAAACGGCGTTCCGCTTTCGAAGGTATTGACGGAAGCGGGGATTTACACGGAAGCGCAGTTGGAGGCAGCTTTGGCAAAAGATCCTATGAACTACGGAAACGCCGCGGTTTTTGCGGATAAACTGTTTGCCCGGCTTCCGGAAAACAAAAATTTTATGGCCTCTCCGCTGTCTGTAAAAATGGCGCTTGCTATGGCGGCCAACGGAGCAGGGGGAGAAACCCGTAGCCAGATTCTGAATGCGGCGGAAATCGAAAATTTGGACGTATTTAATCGTTTCTCTCAGGCCGCGATTGCGAAATACGGAAAAACCGATTTGATGAAGCTGGAAATCGCAAATTCCGCCTGGATTAATGAAAGCCGGACAAGTCAAACGTTTAACCGGGATTATCGGGATAAAATGGAGAATTTCTACGATGGTGAATTGGGTCGAATAAATAATGACAATGGGGTAAAAACGGTAAATGATTGGGTAAATGGAAAAACCCGAGGCAAAATTCCTGCCATCATCGATAACAATGATTTTTGGGCGATATTGGTCAATGCCATTTATTTTAAGGGAGCCTGGGAGAATGAGTTTTCCGAGGATGCGACAAAGGAAGCTGAATTTACAAACCTGGACGGTACAAAAACAACGATGGATTTCATGCATCGGACAGCCTGGATGAATTACTGCAAAGCGGAAAATGTGAAAATTCTGGAACTCCCGTATAAATACAGAGCCTCCTCATTCGATGAAAACGGCGAATACCTTTGGACGGATGTTTATGAAGATTTGGATGTCAGCATGTATATTCTTCTGTCCGATGAAAATGTCGATAAACCGGCGCAGGCAATCGAGAAATGTCTGTCCGGGGACAATTTCAAGCAGGAATATGTCAGATTGAGTCTGCCGAAATTTAAAATCAAATACAGCGCTTCCTTGAAAGATGTACTGAAAAAAATGGGTATTCAAGATGCGTTCGGCGATGAGTCTGCCGATTTCAGCCGGATGTTCGATAGGGGGAATATGTGGATTGATGATGTGCTGCATAAGACATTTATCAGTGTAGATGAAAAAGGTACGGAGGCGGCAGCTGTAACTGCTGTAGGAATGGCAGGTATGTCGCTTCCGCCGCAACCCATTGAACTCAATGTAAATAAACCCTTTACATTCCTGATCCGCGACAATGCAAACGGTGAGATTTTGTTTATAGGTACGTATTCTTTCGCGGAATAAAATTGTAGTTTACGATAAAGATACCGGCTCCGTATTGAGCCGGTATTTTTATCGTATAGGGCTGTTATGTCAGAGCTCTCCCCGGTGTTCGTCGTAATCGCCACGTTCCAATACAAGCTCATAACCGATTTCCGCTATGCTTTTTCGGAGCAGCTGAATGCTTTCTGCGGCTTCTTCTCCCGTGGCGATTTTATTGTCATAGAGCAGATATTTTTCCCGAACCTGCAGAGGAGACAGATTGGGCATAACAACATTTGCACCGGAAAGAATGCCAAGCTGTCTGCCGTTTCCGCGAAGAGTTCCCAGCGCCGTGGTAGCAGGCAGCAGTACGTTTGGATGCATAATGCGCAGAATGCTCAGGAAAAAGAGCGTAAGCTCTGCGCTTCCGGCAGCTTTATCGCAAAAAGGGGTATCTTTATGGGGAATAAAGGGACCTGTTCCGATCATATGGGGGCGGAATTCTTTCATAAAGAGAAGATCCTCTGCCAGATTTTCAAAAGTTTGATAGGGAGAACCGATCATAGAGCCGCAGCCGGTCTGAAAACCGATTTCCTTCAGATCTCTCAGACAGCGGATTCGATTTTCCGGGTGCAGTTCCGGCGGATGCAGCTTGCTGTAATGTTGGGGGTTCGCGGTTTCGTGGCGAAGCAAATAACGGTTCGCACCGGCATCAAAAAATCTCTGATAGGTTTCTCTGCTTTTTTCTCCAACGGAAAGGGTGATTGCACAGTCCGGGTACAGCGCCCGAATTCGGCGCACCAACCGTTCCAGCCGCTCATCAGAGAAGCCGGGATCTTCGCCGCTTTGCAGCACGAAGGTTCGGAAGCCTAATTGATACCCGTTTTCACAGCAGGACAGAATTTCTTCGTCCTCCAGACGATAGCGGGAGGCACACCGGTTGCTTTTGCGGATACCGCAGTACAGGCAGTCGTTTTTGCAGTAATTTGAAAATTCGATAATGCCTCGGATAAAAATTTTATTTCCAAAGCGGCTGAGCGCGATTTCTCTTGCCCGTTCGGCCGCCTGTATTTTATCTTCTTCATCGAAGGAAGATAAGAGAAGGGTTAATTCCTCTCGGGAGAGATCTTCTCCATCGATAAGCCGGGTTAAAAGGGGCATAGCTTTCATTTTCGTTTTCTCCTTTTTAAGATTCTGCGGCTCCCGCCGGGAGAAAGCCGGGGGAACCCTCATACGTTAAAAATCGATTTTGTCGAGAATTCCGTTTAATTTTGCTAAAAGAACGCCGTAATTTGTCATAGGAATCCCTGCGGTTTCCGCATTCTCGATTCTGGAAAGAAGATATTTTCGGTTAAACATGCAGCCTCCGCAATGAACGATTAAGTCGTAAGGGGTTAAATCTTCGGGAAAATCCATGCCGCTGACGATGTCAATATGCAGACCGGAACCGAATTTTTTCCGCAGCAGGGCAGGGATTTTTTCTCTTCCAATGTCTTCCGTAAGAGGTGCATGGGTACAGGCTTCCGCGATAAGAACCCGGGAAGATTCTGTCAGTCGATCTACTCCCTCCGCCCCTTTTACAAGACGGTGGATATCGCCCTTCACTCCTGCCAGCAGAATCGAAAAAGATGTTAATTTACTTTCCGGAGGCTTTTTCTCATAAACCAGTGGGAATACCTGGGAATCTGTAATAATCAGAGCAGGCGGCTCCTTTAGCGTTTTCAGAGCGTTCTCCAACTCCGAAGCGGTCACCGACAGTACGATAGCGTGATGATCCAGAAGATCCCGGATTGTCTGCACTTGCGGAAGAATCAGACGGCCCTTCGGCGCCTGAATGTCCTGAGGCATGACAAGAAGAACCACGTCTCCGGGGCGGATCAGATGGCCGGCGATGCTGGGGGTGCTGGCATTTTCCGGCAAGAGCCGAAGCAGAGCTGTATGGACTAAACCTTGCGCGGAAGGATCGTTGGCCGACAGGAGAAGGGGATCCAGTTGAAACCGTTCCCGAATTTTTGCGCTTAAAGCAGAAGGATCCTGTACTATATCGCACTTATTTAAAACAGCTAAAACAGGTGTGTTTTTTGATTTCAGCAGATCAATCCACTGCGCTTCCTGTTCCAGCGGATCTGCGGGGTCGTATTCTGCACTGAATACCAAAATGGCCAGATCGGTCTGTTCAACCGCTTCTTTTGTACGGGATACCCGCAGCTCACCTAATGCTCCTTCATCATCAAAGCCCGGCGTATCAATCAGGACGCAAGGACCTAATCCGTGCAGCTCGATAGATTTATAGACCGGATCTGTTGTAGTTCCGGCCACGTTTGAGACCAGAGCCACATCGTGCCGGCAGATGGCGTTGATTAACGAGGATTTCCCGGCGTTTCTGCGGCCGTATACGCCGATATGAAGGCGGTCTGAGCGTGGGGTTTGATTCAGTGTGCTTACTTCGTTCATTTTGAATTCCTCCTTGCATAGGTGGTTTCTGCGCGAGGCGCTGTAACTTTATCGGCGGGAAAGGGAAGCAGGTTCAGCCGATGCAGTAAAATTGTTAAACCGCAGACCTCGACAGGTATATAGGAGTGTCCGGCAGGAGAGATGAGATTCCGGAAGCTCTGAGACTGCCCATGTGCCTGCATGTAACGGCGGGCTGCCCGAATTTCGGATCTGAGATGTATTTCGCCGGAGGTACCGGTAAGGTAAAGAGAAAAGAGCTTTACATCATAAGGTTATCTCAAATAAAAACCCCTGCCTAAAAAGCAGAGGTTTTACATGCAAACAAAAGCGAAATGATTCGCATTTTTACGCCAAGCCTTGCTCTTCGGGGCGAACCCTTAGAGGGAGAACTTATAACCATATTATACCCCTTTGCAGCCGGGAAAAACATTTTCCCAAGTGCGCAGGAATTTTACTTTCTCTCACATACAGTCTAACCTTTTTCTCAAAGAAAAGCAAGCGCAATCTCTATTTCAAAAAACTGCCTTTTTCTTAAAACGTCAAAATGTAACAGAAAGCAATATCGTCTTTTGTGTTGTTTTTTCCCCGGATTATGATCCGGTTTTCGTCATCGGCTCTTTGAAGAGTGAACTGATCGCCTTTTCTCATTTCCGACAGGAAATAAACGTCAATTCGCTTTAATTCTTCCAGTCTTTGTATCTCCTTTTCGCTGAGCGTGTCGTAAGCGAAGTCTCCGTAGCATACGTTGTTAACATGACCCAGCCGATCCAACTGGCTGGGAAAAACCCGGCGTTCGGATATGTCTGAAAAGAGAACGTCTGTTTTAAAATTGGGAGAAGCTTCGAGCACTGTGGTTTCGTAAGGCGCATCCAACTCGAAAGGAATCGCCCTTTTTCGAAATATTTTTCTGGAGGTCATGTCTAACAGAATGCTGTAATTTGCTCCTCGAAAATATTCCTCTCCGTTTTCATCCCGAAAAATGAAGTCTCTTCTGAAATAAGGACCTTTGTGCTGAGAATGCCATGTCTGCATAAAGAGCGTCCGGCATTCTGTAATGGGGCGTACTATTTTAAAAGAAGCGGATGTCAATACCCAGGCCAGATTATGAACCAGAAGGTCGTCGGTGGCCGCATGGAATTTTGACAAGTGCCGCTCCACACAGGTAGCGAACAGCTTCTGAAAAGCGGAGGGTTTTAATATGCCGTTTTCGTTAAACAGGCTTATATCCACCCATTCCGGATAACTGCAGTCCTTTTCAAATATTTCTGTTCCGTCAATAATCATTTTATACTCCGTTTACCGTGCGGATGGCTTCCGCGATTTTTGCCGGCAGCTGCAGGCATTTTTCTTCGGAAATAGAAGCTACGGACACCCGGAATCCTCTGCTGCCGAAGGGTACTACGAAAATGCCGCTTTTCTGCAGTTCTTCACCTACTGCATCCGGGTTCTTGCAGGGAACGATCAGGAAGAAGCCCGCCATATAAGGCAGAATTTCCAGGTTCGCTTCTTTAGCTGCTTTTACGAAGGCGCGGCCTCTGCGCAGCAGCATAGCGCTGTAGGCTTCTCTTTCCTTCGTAACTTTTTCCAGAAGCTCCGGGTTGGAATAGATCCGCTCCATGGTTACCATGGCAGCGCGGGTACAGTTGGACCAGGATCCGCGATTGGATACACTGCAGACCAGCTTGAACTCCTCCGCAATTTCCCGGTTTGGAGCCAAGCAAACCAGGGCACCGCCCCGCAGTCCGTACATCGTAAGGCTTTTGGACATGCTGTAGGCCAGAAGGGGCAGCACGTTTTCCGGCAGCCCGGATAATTTTTTCAAAAATTCCCGGTCTTCCGTTGCGCTTAAAGAAAAATCAATATAAGCGATATCTACCAGGAAAGTAATTTTTTTCGTTTTGTCTTCTGCCGCTTTGCGTATAGCGCCCAGAACCAGATCCCAGTCTTCGTTTGTAAAACGGTAACCGGTAGGATTGTGAGCGGGCGTATTGATAATCAGAACCAAACGATCCTGACGAGCCAGAATTTCCGTCATTTTTTCCTGAAAAGCGGGAAAGTTAAACCTATGCTGGTTATCGTCCGTAAACAGTTGATAGGTTTCCAGCTTGCGTTCCAGCTCCTGTGCAATGGTGTTATACGGCCCCCAATACCAATTTGCTGTTAAAATGGAATCGCCTCTGCGGCTGTAATTCTGGATCGTGTTCCGAATAGCGCCGGTTCCGCCGGGAGTAGCTGCCGCTTCTGTGTAAGGCGGTACGGGAATTTCACCGAAAACCGCTTTTTTTACGCATTCCAAATAAGACGGAAGCCCGTTAATCGGTGCGTATTCGGCATATTCAGTTGGGGACAGACTCTGCAGGACATCTACCACGGGAGCCAGGACGATCAGATTGCCTTCATCATCCAGCAAAGAGCCGATGGTAGCGTTTGCAACGTTCTGTTTGCCTTCTTTCAAAATCATTGCTTTTGCTTTGTTGTTAATTGCAAAAATTTTGTCTTCACCTGTTATGATTCTGGAATTGGCTTCGGCCATGATGAATTGGCTCATGTTTGCTACCTCAAACTTTCTTGCATATACACACATACATTTATTTCGTCATTTTAATAATATCCCTTCTATTATATGTCACATACGAAAAAAATCAAGAATAATCAGGTAAAAACACAAAATGTCACAGAAAATGCGGTGAAAATATTAAAAAACAGAACACGTTACGTCCTAAAAAGCACATAGTTTTCAACTTTTCGGGCAAAATAGGGAAAACCGATGGTTATGGAGGTATAATTATGCGAGCGGAGGGCGGAAGCGTAAAAAATAAACGGGAAGAAAAAAAGTGGGGGTTTCGATCCACCATGATCACCATTCTTTGTGTTTTGGTGGTAGCGATTGCGGGCATTCTCTTTTTAAGAGATAGCGGAACGGATGAGGGCGAGCCTTTCCGAATGGATGCCGGGCAGCAAAATGCGCCTCAAAGCGAGTGGGGCGTACATGTAGACAATCCGGTTCCCACGGTGGACAGCAAAGAAAATCCAAGCGGGGGACGCTCCGGCGAAGGTGGAGACGAAAATGCGGACCGGAACGCCGGAACTTTTTTAATTCCTGTGAAAGAAGGAAAGATCACGAAAGAATTTTCGGGGAATCAGCTGATCTATTCCAAAACGCTGGATCAGTTTGAGACGCATACGGGAATGGATTTTACGGCGGATGAAGACGCACAGGTTTTGGCGGCAGCAGCAGGCACTGTAATTAAGGTGGGGTCTGATGATAAATTTGGGCTAACCATAGAAATTGATCACGGTAACGGGTATGTAACCCGGTATTGCAATTTAAGCACCGATGAAATGGTGGAGGAGGGCGACACGGTAGAAGCCGGAAGCGTTATCAGCGGCGTAGGTCGTGATGCTTTGTTTGAAAGCCTGGATCCTCCTCATCTTCATTTCGAAGTAATCAAGAACGGGGAAAAAATTGATCCGAAAACAGTGCTGAAGACGAATTAAAAAATGCGCGAACGGGCATTCCCGTTCGCGCATTTTTTTATATCCCAAAACGGTTTTATCTTTGTTACTTTAACAGGCCGTGCAGGATCAGATTCATGAATTCCTCTTCTCTTTCTTTTGCGGTCATGGATTTTAAAGATGCGGCATACTCTTCCGGAAAAGGAGGAAATTGAAAATCCAAGCAGCAGGAAAAAAGATGAGCCCCTATGATAAACGCGGTTGTTCGGAAAATGTCAATATCCCGAAACTCACCGGACTGCACGCCTTTTTCTAAAATGCGGAATATCATGGAAAACCGAAGTGTCGTAAATCGTTGGACAGCACGGCAGACTTCTTCCTTTTTCAGCAGATCGTTTTGAGAAAGGAGAAAATCCATATAATTTTTCGGATGTCCCATTAAATGTGTCATTTTCGATTCAAAGCGCAGAAACATCAGCAGTTTATCTTTACAGGAAAGTTCGGGAGCTTTCAGCTGCTCCGTAAACTCTTCATAGGGAGCAATAACTTTTGTTTCAAAAATTTCCAGCAAAAGGTCTTCTTTGCTTTTGAAATAATCGTAAAAGGTGCTTTTTCCCATGCTGCAGGATTCCGCAATGTCCAGAATATGTGTTTTCGGATAGCCGTTTTCCGCAAACAGCGTCAAAGCGGCCTGCAGGATCTGTTCTTTCTTAGTGGGTGCCGGTCTTTCCGCCATGTTCATCTTCCTCTTTCCATTCTTCTTCTAAAGCCAGAATTTCTGCATGGTGCTGTTCTTTGCGTGTCCGTTTTCTTTCTCTCGCGTCATCCACCAGAGAGTACAGGACAGGAATCAGGATTAAAGCTACAAGGGTAGAACCCATGAGACCTCCCATAACGGAAATTGCCAAAGGAGCCATGATTTCTCCGCCGTCCCCCAGCCCCAGGGAAAGCGGGATCATACCTACAATTGTAGTTGTTGTGGTCATCAGAATCGGGCGAAGCCTGTGTCTCCCCGCAGAAATGATGGCCAAATTCCGATCCATGCCGTTTTCCTTGTTGATCTTGATAAATTCCACCAGCAGGATCGCGTTGTTAACTACGATACCAACAAGGATAATAAGACCTGCGAAGGATGTAATGGACAGAGTGGATCCGGTCAGGAACAGTGCCAGAAAAGCGCCGCTCATAGCGAAGGGGATGGAGGCCATAACGATCAGAGAGAGCACGAAGGATTCAAACTGCGCCGCCATGACCATAAATACCAGCAGAACCGCTGCCAGCAGTGCCAAAAGCAGATCTCCGAAGGTATCAGTCATCTGTTCGTACATGCCGCCGTCTTCGTAGCCATATCCCTCGGGGAAGGGATAACTGTCCAGAAATTCCATAATCTCGGCTGACGTTTTCGAAAGATCGTCAGACGCAATATCCACATTTATGGTAATGTAGCGTTCCTGGTTCAGGCGATTGATTTGCACCGGGGAATTATCAAATTGAATATCGGCGATTTGTCCTACGGGAACCGTGCCGCCCGCGGGAGTGGATATTTGAATTTGTTCCAGGTTTCCCACGGCGTCGCTGTAGTCATCCGCCAACGAGAGTTTTACATCGATGTTCTTTCCGTCGATGGTGATGTCGGTTGTGGAAGTGCCGGAAAGCGCTGTACTCAGAGAAGAAGCAAGCTGCGTTGTGGTAATTCCGTAGAATGCGGCAATGCTGCGGTCTAATACCAGCTGCACTTCCGGGTTGCCGTCCTCGATGTCGTTGGTGGCTTCCGCAACGCCGGGAAGCGCGGCAATTTCTTCCGTCAGAGCCAGACCGAGATTTCTCAATTCGTCCAGTTCTGCGCCGGAAATGGTCAGAGACAGATCGGTACTGCTGCCCATGGACATGGAGGAAGTCTCTGTAAAGGTAAGCTCCGCACCGGAAATATCACCGCAGGCCTGCTCTACATCATCCATAATTTCGTCCAGACTGCGGGAACGCTCTTCTTTTGATGTCAGAACTACAGATACAGAAGAACTGCCGCCGCTCATCATACCCATCATGCTGGCGCCGATATCCACGGTACAGTGTTTCAGCTCGGGGATTTCCATAACGATTGCCTCAATCTCGGACATTACACGGTCTTTTTCGTTCAAAGATGTGCCGTAAGGCATATCCACGCTGATCTGGAACATTCCTTCGTCACTGGCAGGGAAGAATTCCATTCCGGTAATGCCCAGCAGAGCCGCGGAAACGATAAAGATTACGAGACAGAGGGCAACTATTCGCTTGCGGTGGCGCAGCGCGGAGGTAATCAAACGGCTGTACCCTTCTCCCAGCTTTGTGATCATGCGGGAAAATTTGGGCAGAATCCGATATTTATACCGGCGGCGCCCGATTCGCAGATACTCATCGGAAGCTCCGCTGTTCAGCAGTCTGGAGCTGAGCATGGGAACTGCGGTGATTGCGATAAGCAAGGACGCGGCCAATGCGATGATAAAGGTCCAGCAGAAATCTGACAGCAGCATGGAAGCCATTCCGCCGGAAAGAGCCATAGGCAGGAAAACAACCACGCTGGTCAAGGTAGAAGCGGTGATGGCCAAAACCACCTGTTTGCTTCCTTTCAGTGCGGAATCAAAGGGGCTGAGCTTCTCCTCCTTGCTTAGTCGGTAGATGTTTTCCGTAACTACAACGGAGTTGTCCACCAGCATACCTACCGTAAGGGTTAGGGCGCTTAGAGTAACCATATTCAGCGTCATATTTGCCAGGTTCATTAAGCAGAAGGTGGCAAAAAATGCCGTGGGGATGGAAATAGCGATAACTAAAGTGGAACTGATGCTGCTCAGGAACAGGAAAATGACCAGAGCCGCCAGAACCGCTCCAGCAACAGCACTTTGCGCAACGTTGGAGATAGAGTTTTTAATGTAATCCGACTGATCGAAACCTACGGTAAAATTCAGCTCCGGATATTTGCTTTCCAGGGATTTTATGGTTTCCTGGATAGATGTACATGTTTCTACCGTATTGGCGTCTGACTGTTTGGAAACAGCAACTGCAACCGCATTGTTGCCGTCTACCCGGCTGATCGATGTCTGTTCCGGATATTTTTCTTCTATGGTTGCAATATCCTGCAGGCGGACGATGCTGCCGTCGTGCAGCGTGATGGGCAGCAGCAGTACATCGTTTACGGAATCAAATTCGCCTATCGCTCTGGCGATAAGCTTCGTTTCTCCTTTTGCGATTTCGCCGCTGGGCAGATTCAGATTTTCGGAGGCCAGCGTGCCGCTGACCTGCGCCAGGGACAGCCCGTATCCGCTGAGCTTTTCCTGATCAAACTCAATGGATAATTCTTTGGAAGTTCCCCCATAAGAGCTGACAGAGGCTACGCCGTCGGCGCGCTCGAAGTAGGAGGTCAGATCATCCTCCACAATTTGATTCAACGCGGTGAGATCCATGCTGTCGGACGCAATGTAAATCTGCATAACGGGAGCCATATCCAGACCCATTTTAATAATCATGGGCTCAGTGGCGTCATCAGGCAGATATCCGCTGATGAGGGATACTTTTTCTCTCATATCCAGAGTGGCAAAATTCATATCAGTATCGGAGGCGAACGTAACCATAACTATTGACGTTCCCTCCGTTGTCATTGACGTTATACTGTCCAGATGTTCTACCGAAGCCAGTGCCTGCTCCAAAGGCTCGGTGACCAGGCTTTCGATTTCTTCCGGAGCCGCGTTGGGATATTGTACATAAGCAATTGCTACGGGCAAATCGAAGCTCGGCATTAAATCCATGGGAATGCCGATAATAGAAAGGCAGCCCACCAGGATGATAACCATAATTGCCATTCCTGTGGTTACAGGACGGCTGATTGCTAATTTGGGAATATTCATTTCCTGCTCCTTACTATTTTACTACACGGACTTTTTTTCCGTCCGTGACATAGTTCTGGCCGGAAATTATAATGGTTTCGCCTTCCTTTACGCCGGAAACGATTTCTACCGAAGTTCCGTTATCCAGACCGGAAGTTACTTCCCGAACTTCGGGGATATCGTCCTTGCCCAAAACGGCGACAAGGGTCTTGCCTCCCTTTACATAAACCGCGGAAGAAGGCAGACAGATGACATTTTCCTTCTTTTCGGTTACGATGGAAACTTCCGCAAACATGCCGGCGTGGACTTCCTCGCCCGGATTATCCAGGGAAACAGTGACCGCATATGTCAAGGATCCTGCGGCGGGAGCGGGAGCCAGATACTTTACAGTTCCTTTATAAGGTTTATCGGAAAGGGTCTTGATCCGGATATCCACCGGGTCTCCCTGCTTGATTTTATTAATCAGATATTCCGGAACAGAAGAAGAAAGCTCCAGTGTGCTGGTATCCGCAATCGTTACGGCCGCCACGGCCTGACTGGCCATATTACCCTCGGAAACATTTACCGAGGTTATGTAACCGTTGATGGGAGCCGTTACCGTATAATTGGACAGGGAGGTGCCGATTCCCGAAAGGCTTGCGGCCGCCTGTTCCACGCTTAGAGATGCTTGGGTATAGGCGCTTTGAGCCTGCTCGTAAGCCTGGAGCGAGATCGCACCTTCTTCGTACAGGTACTTCATTCGATCCAGATTTGTTTTCGCTGTGTTTTTACTTTCCACTGCCAGCTTGTAGCCGATTTCAGCCTGATCGTAGGACGAAGCAATTTGGCTGTCGTCGATGGTAAACAGCGTTTGCCCCGCCGATACATAATCTCCCAGCTCCACATAAACCGCGGTTATTTTGCCGGCTGCCAGCGGAACCACGCTGACTTCATCCGCAGCCTGAATACGGCCTGTCAAAAGTGATTCTGTCAGGATTGTACCTTTTTCTGCGGCAGTGACTTTTACGTTAATCTTTGCTTCTTCCTGAGACTCTACGGGCTGCAGTGCGTCGAAAAGGCGGTAGCCGATAAGCGCCAGAAGTGCCAGAAGAACAACAATTAAAATCGGCTTGGTATGGCCTCTTTTCTTCGGTGCCGCAATTTCTTTTTCGGGCGTATTTCGGACGTCCTGCTCCTCTGTCTGAACGGTATGTTCTGTCCTGTTTTCCACATTAAACCTCCTTTTATTTGCTGTAAAAAACTGAAAACCGGCAGGTGCCGGAAAATGATCGGAATCCGACCCGCGGGTCGGAACAAGATTATTTTAATTTGTTTATGACGAAAAGTCAATAAAAAACGACCCGCGGGTCGGGCTTGAATTTTAAATAAAATCAGGATTTTTTTAAAAATTGTCCAACTTAGTTTAACGGCGGAAGAGAATTGTGGTATTATTAAAAAAAGGAGAATGCAATGGCAAGGTTATGTAAAAAGGAAGTCCCTGATTTTGTGGACAGGATGGAGAAGCTGTATCCCGAGGCGGAATGTGCTCTGAAATTTGAAAATCCCTTTCAGCTTTTGATTGCTGTTGTACTGTCAGCGCAGACTACGGACAAAAGCGTGAATACGGTTACGCCACGGCTGTTTGCTGAACATCCTGACGCCGCTTCTATTGCGGCGATGCCTCAGGAAGAGCTGGAAGACATACTGCGGCGTATCGGTATGTACCGCACGAAGGCGAAAAATATTCGGGCGCTTTGTTCGATCCTTGCGGAAAAACATGGCGGCCGGGTGCCGGAAAACTATGACGAGCTGGTAGCGCTTCCGGGAGTCGGGAGAAAAACCGCCAATGTGGTATTGTCGGTAGCGTTCGGACAGCCGAGGATTGCGGTGGATACCCATGTGTTCCGATTGGCGAATCGAATCGGTCTGGCGCAGGAACCGGATGTTTTGAAAACAGAACTTGCATTGATGAAGCTTTTGCCGGAAGAACACTGGATCCGGCTTCATCATGCGCTGATTTGGCACGGTCGGCAAGTATGTACTTCCAGAAATCCAAAATGCGGCGTGTGCGGAATTGCGGATTTGTGCCGAAAAAACGGATTAAAATAACGAAAAGAAAAAGGAGGAGTCAGAAATGAACAGTATTTATCTGACAGGTTACTTGGGGAGCGGAAAGACGACAGTCGGCTCTATTTTATCGGAAAAGCTGGAATGTCCGTTTATGGATACGGATATGGAGATGAAGAATAAGACAGGGATGCCGGTTTATATTCTCTATATGAATTTCGGTGAATCCGGGTTTCGGCTCTGGGAGGCAGAGCTGCTGAAGCGTACGATTGAGCAGACGAATGAAAGCGGGCAGCAGTGGGTTATCTCCTGTGGAAGCGGGACGCCGGTGCGGCAGGAGAATACAGACCGTTTAAAGGAGCAGAAAAATGTTGTCTTCCTGGAAGGCGATTTAAATACGTTCTTTGAGAGAGTGAAGGATGACCCCAAACGTCCGGCAGCGTTTCCCCATGTAGAAAACCTGGAGGAACGGCTCGAGATGTTCAGGGAACAGTATGAAAACTGGCTTCCGGCCTATAAAGAACAGGCGGATATTATTATTAACGTAGACGGCAAAACGCCCGAACAGGTGGCGGATGAGATCATAGCGGCTGTCAAATAAAAATCGCGGAACTCATAATGAGTAAGAAAGAAATTGCGAAAAGATATGTTTTATTTGCAATAAGTTTATTCTTCGCAGCAGTAGGCAATTGCTGTGACAAAACACGGAGAACTCGGTGTATCGCCGATTTCATCGGTTGCTAATGTGTTTAGCTGCAGATACACCGACCTTTCTCCGGGAATGTGGTTGGTAATGCGGTAATTATTCCTAGAATGTTATCTCGCTGATTTCCATCTCTGTTTGCTGTCCTGCGTCTTATTCGGAAGCCTGCTGCTCGCTCTTTCTTTCGATCAGGCGGCTCAAAAAGAGTTTCAGAATTCCCGCGATGGGAACGGCTAAAAGCATACCGATAATGCCGAAGAAATATCCCCCCACAGTTACAGCTAAGAGGACAAACATCGGGTGGAGCCCTATGGAGGAACCTACGACTTTCGGATAGATGATGTTCCCGTCGATCTGTTGTATAACCAGAAGCAGCGCCACAGCTAAAATCGCTTGCTGCCAACCATCTGTCAGGAAACCTGAAAGGAAAGCGGGAATCATACCTAAGAAGGGACCGAAATAAGGGATGATATTCGCCAGACCCGCAAAGCAACCGATAAAAACGGAAAATTCCAAACCGCAGGCCGTAAGTGCAACAGAGGACAGAACGGCGATAATCAGGGCGTCTAAAAGCTGCCCTCGCAGAAAGCGGGAAAGAACGGTGTTGACATCACTCAATGCTTCGTTTAAATAGGAAGCGGCTTTCATGGGGATGCATACATGGACAATTTTTCTCCACAGACGCAGAAAGAAGTCCTTATCCTTGATGAGATAAAACGCAACCACAATACCCAGAATAAAATTTAAAAAACCGTTGCTGAGCGAAGACAGAAACAGAAACACTGCTGTCAGGCTGAAATGATCGCTCACCCATTGCACAATGGATGTGACAATTTCCTGCGCACGATCCTGAAGCCCGCTGTCGGGAATGCGCTCTGCAAGATCATCTAAAACATGCTTGTATTGAAGAAAATAGTTCTGCAGAGCCTCGGCTGTTTTGTCCATGCTTTGAAAGGTAATCTGTCCCATGACCAAAGCAGCTGCGGAGTAAATCAGAACGCAAATCAGCAGCAAAATTAAAATGAATGTGACCAGAACACTGACGGTGCGGCGTTTCTTTACGCTTCGTTCCGCACGAATCGGGTCGGAGGCGGAGACGGGAAAACAGCGTGAAATCACTTTGCCGTCCACCAATTCCACTAACGGCATGAGAAGGTATGCTGCAACCAGCCCTATGAACAGGGGAGAAAGAGCAGAGCAGACTGCTGCGGCTCCCGAGCCCACAGCGCTTAAAATCTGTCCGAAGTTTCGAATAATAAAAAACAGAAGATAGAGCAGGAATGCGGCTGAGGCTACATAAATACAGAATGTTAGATATTTAGAGTCTGTAAGGATTTTTTTCAGTTTTGACAATGGAGTACCCCTTAAATTTGCCAGGATTTTTAAAATCAAAGCCAATTTGAATTATTATAATTTTTCTCAGTATATAACTACTTTTATTCAGACGCAATGTGATTTTTGTTTTTTCGGAGTATGGAGCGGAGAGCTTTAAACAGTTAGAAAAATCAAATAAATCAGAATAAACAGAAAAACACGAAAAATTTATATATTCTTTCAATAAAAAATAAGAAAAGCACAAAAATAGTCGGACAACTTGCAAGAAGGGCAAAAATATACTATTATTAGGGTGAAAAGATGAATCTCGGGTATGTGGAACCATTGAATTTACAGAAAATTCCAAATTCCGCACGAGGACCGGAGTAGTTTTTGCATTTATTTTATGTTATGTAGATCCTGTCCGTGGATTGAGAGACCAGGGAAGCGATAAGAGATAAAGTGCCGCAACGCACTTCTCATATAGGCAGGCATTTGCAGGCGAAAGGAGCAAGTAATTAAATGGTTAAGGGAAAAAAGATGAAAACAATGGACGGAAATACGGCGGCAGCGTATGCTTCGTATGCCTTTACCGATGTAGCGGCCATTTATCCCATCACACCTTCTTCTCCTATGGCGGAAGAAGTCGATAACTGGTCTGCGCACGGAAGAAAGAACCTGTTCGGGCAAGATGTAAAGGTAGTTGAACTTCAGTCGGAAGGCGGCGCGGCAGGCGCTCTTCACGGTTCCCTGGCGGCAGGCGCTTTGACTACTACTTATACGGCTTCGCAGGGACTTCTTTTAATGATTCCCAATATGTATAAAATCGCAGGGGAACTTCTTCCCGGAGTATTCCACGTCACCGCAAGAACTTTGGCAACCCATGCTCTTTGTATTTTCGGCGACCATTCCGATGTTATGGCAACCCGTCAAACCGGATTTGCCATGCTGGCTTCCGGCTCTGTACAAACGGTTATGGACTTAGCCGGCATTGCCCATCTGGCCAGCATTAAGGCAAGAGTTCCGTTTCTGCATTTCTTCGACGGATTCCGTACCTCCCACGAGGTTATGAAGATTGAAGTGGTGGATTACGATGTATTCCGGGAGCTTATCGACATGGATGCGGTACAGGAATTCCGCGACCGTGCTTTGAATCCGGAGCATCCGGTTATTCGCGGTACGGCGCAGAATCCTGACATTTTCTTCCAGTCAAGGGAGGCTTCCAATAAATATTACGAAGCGGTTCCCGGAATCGTGGCGGACTATATGAAGCGGTTTGCCGAATTGACCGGAAGAGAATACCACTTGTTTGATTATGTAGGCGATCCGGAAGCTACAGACGTAATTGTGGCTATGGGTTCTGTCTGCGACACGATCGAAGAAACATTGCCGTATCTACAGAAGCAGGGGAGAAAGGTCGGTTTGATCAAAGTCAGATTGTACCGTCCGTTCGCACCGGAGTATATGAGAGCCGTTATGCCGAAGACAGTAAAGAGAATTGCTGTTTTGGATCGGACAAAAGAGCCCGGAGCGGTAGATGAACCTCTGTGCATGGATGTAAAGACCATGTATTTCAATGAGGAAAACGCGCCGGAGATCTACGGCGGTCGTTATGGCCTTGGTTCGAAGGATACGACTCCGGGGCAGATTGTTGCTGTTTACGACAATCTGGCTCAGGAACAGCCTAAGGATCATTTCACCATCGGTATCGAAGACGATGTGACATTTACTTCTCTGAAAGAAGTAGAGGGTGTTCGCACCGAGCAGGAGGGCACTGTCCGCTGTAAGTTCTGGGGATTGGGCTCTGACGGTACCGTAGGTGCAAACAAGAATTCTATTAAAATTATCGGCGACAATACGGATTTGTATGCGCAGGGATATTTCTCCTACGATTCGAAAAAATCCGGCGGCGTCACCATTTCCCACTTACGCTTCGGAAAAGAACGGATTCGTTCTGCTTATCTGATACAGGAAGCGGATTTTGTCGCCTGTCACAAGAAAGTTTATGTAACGCAGTACGATTTATTGAAAGGCCTGCGGCCGGGTGGAGTTTTCCTCCTGAACTGCAACTGGAGCGACGAAGAACTGGATGTAAAGCTCCCGGCGTCTGTAAAACGTTATATTGCGAAGAATAACATCCGCTTCTATACTATTTATGCCACCAGAATTGCAAGAAGCATCGGCATGGGCGAACGGATTAATACGATCATGCAGGCGGCGTTCTTTAAGCTGACAAATGTTATTCCGGAAGAGGACGCTATTAAATATCTGAAGGATGCAGCGTATAAATCGTATAAGAAGAAGGGCGAGGAGGTTCTCAGAAAGAATTACGAAGCTATCGAGCGCGGTATGACCGGGCTGCATAAGGTAGAAGTTCCTGCTTACTGGGCGGATGCTGTGGATGAACCGGCTCCGAAGAGAGAACTGCCGGAATTCATTGAAAAGGTTCTGGTTCCCATGAACTTGCAGGAAGGAGACAGCCTTCCCGTTTCCGCTTTTGTAGGCAGAGAAGACGGAAC
>JALEJU010000027.1 GCA_022769485.1 Bacillota bacterium | reverse complement strand
AATTTTAAATCTGCCATTTTCATAATCTTAGACGGCAGAAATTCCTGCTGGTATTCCAAATGATAGGGTACCTGTCCGCACATTTTTTCCAAATAACATAATATTGCCGATTTTAACCCAATGCTTTCCGAAATTAGATTTTCCAAAGCCAGCCCTTCCATTTCCTGATATAGCCTTGAAAGCAGTTTTTTCTCATTGCAGTCTATCCCCAATATATCCGTTATTATTTCCACGCATTTGCTGAAAGGCTGTATTTCATCATTTTGCGAAACAACAAATCTCCCTTCCGCTCCGCCGCACTGCCTGTATAACTCCGAGACAAGCTCGGCAAACAATGTCCGGTTCTCTATTACAAGAACATTTACTTTATTTTCCCGCAGATCCAACTGCAGATCATATTCGGAATGTACGACCTTCATAGTATAACCAACCTCTCGTCGCTGTCGCAGACCTCCGAAGATGCACTGCCGACAATATATTCCATTCTGGAAAATTGTTTTTCTGTTATTTTCAATACCTGTATCAACCCTTTTTCGGCTTTATTCTTTCGTACATTTTCTATAATAGTGTCTGCCGCCACCGTATTTTGAGCAAGCTTGCAGTATATCGATTCCTGCATCATAAGAAAGCCGGACTTGATCAGATACCTTCTGAATCTTGCATATTCCCGGCGTTCTTCCCCGGTATTCACCGGTAAATCAAACATGACCAATATTCGCATATACCTATAACTCATTTTTGTAAAACCGAATAAGGGAGATGTCTCTTTCTTCAATAGCGTCAAATACGCTTCTGCAGTATATTTTCAACGCATTGTTAACGACTTCCCTTTTTCCTCCTAAAATTACCTCATCATTGAGCACATCGAGCACCTGCATTTTCTGCTCATGCTCAAACACTTCCGGCCTCATGCGAAAAACTTTCCGATCGATTAACACCCTCCACGGCTCCATCAGATCCGACGCCAGGTTAAAAGGGTTAAACATATTATCATGGAACAGGCCTATCTGCGTAATATAACCATTTGCTGCAATCTCTCTGTTGATTGCTGAAAGGAAAATGCTGTATCCGTAATTCAAAGCCGCATTGCGGGGATTATCCTCACTGCGGCTAAAGCCTATGCCAAACAATGCGTTAAAATAAACCTTAGCCGCATGTCCCTCCCGGTTTGTTGCATCCCCGTATTCCATTTGCGTAATATATTCCCGAAGCATAGCAGCTTCTTTCTTTTCCAGTTCTTCCAAAAATTCTGCCTGTTTTTCTATTTTTTCTCTGACGATTTCCGTCCATATGGTTTTTCGATCGGCATCTTCCCATTTCATTTGCTTGCGAACTTTAATACTGGTATCATGACTTCCGTAATAGGGCTGTAATTCCGACGAAGGATTCCGTTTCTCATCACAGAAAATCACCTTTATTTTGTGCTTTACCAGTTCACACAGCAAGCTGGCTGTCAACGAGACCGCCGTGGACTCTATCATAAGCATGGAAATTTCGCTTAAATGGATCTTTGTTGTAACATCCCGCCGTACTACCAGATATCCCATCTGGTAATCCAGCTTCGCGCTGCTGGATATCACAACGATCCTCCAGCTCATACCGTTTTTAAATCAATCACGCTTTCAAACAATCCCGACGGTGATTGATTAAACAATAAGAATTCATCGGCAGCATTCACTTTATTATTAATCTTCATATTTGAAACACTAAATCCAAGTTTCTGAGCTTTCATACTGTTGTTGGCACACTCGGTCATCTTCAGCAGTTCCAGCAGGGCTTCCACCTGGCTCTCCACATCCGCTGCATTAAACTTGTCCTGCCAGTCAACAATTTTCTCTGAGAGGGAATTCGGCTTTCCCACATAAGCACCTTTGGTATGTTTATCCGCAAGAATTTGAAACAATTCTTTATTCAATTCTTCCGTAACCGGTGTATTGTCATTTTCTTTTAAACCCTTTTCTGCAAAATTATTAACAGCTTTAATGTAATTGATCCAATCCTGTTCAAGATAAAGTTCCGTCGCATTCCTCACAATTAACCGCGAGTCGCTTCTTCCTGTAATATGGAGATAAAACCCGTTCCATCTTATCAGAGATTGCATTTTGATTTTTTTCATGCATATTACCGGATTGATTAACTTTAAACAGTTCTCACAATATTCCGGTAATTGTTCCTCTGATTTTTTTACCCTTTCTCTCATATAGTTGGGCATCGCCTCCAGCGTCCGAATGCGCTTCCCTTCGGCGCCATGCTCCACTAAGAAGAAATAGGCCGCCGCAATATCCATTTTCCCCCCATATTTCTCCACATTACTCAATCTGCCGTCGGAAGTTTTCAGGGGGAAATAGTTCCCGTTTTTAGCTTTGTTTTTGCTGTATACGGTTTGTTTCTTGGTTAAACCGCCATGTGCCTCGAAATTCATCCGGGTTATCAGGGGAGTATTTCTCGCCATAGTCTTCTTAACGGTTACGATGCTGCCGTTGTCACCAGAGCCGCCTTTGCTCGCTATCCATGCAGCCTCACCGTTTCTGATAATATCCTGTTCAAACATTCGTCCCAGATTATAAGCATACTTTTTCTCGTCACGTTCATAATCCTTGATAAAATTTACCGGATCACGGGTAAATTTTACAAAGTAGGAATTCCCTACTACAATACTCAGATATGCATCCTGGGCATGATGAAAATCGTTGACATTTCTCACCTTTAGCAATTCGTATTTCCTTCTGAAATCCGAAATATTTCCTCCCTTCGGAAAGACGATTTCCGTATGGGTAAATACATTTCCGAGGATCTGGGTCATAATTCTTGTTCCTTGTCCGGTCTCCACCAGCTGCCGACTGATAAATCCCGCTTTATCTGCTGCCGTAAATCCCTCTTTTCTTGTCAGACGCGAAAATTTTTCCGCATTCATAAACCCTCCGTCCCGAAGCGTTTTCCAGAATGACATCTGCGCCCTCTGAATTCCCGCTTCGATAGGGTAGGTATCACTTTTATGGGCATTGGTTTCCTTGCGTACAAGCACTAGATTATTATCTATATTGTCATCTTTCACAAAATGCCGCGGGTAAATATGATCGATATCATATAAATGATTATTAAATAAATCCGAAAACTCAATTGTTTTTCCCGTATACATGCATCTGCCTCTTTGCAGATAATATAAATACAGCTTTTTCTTTCTCAGGTCACTGTCTGATAAAGTTTCCAGGCTTTTGATCAACTCCTGTTCTTCTCCGCATTTTTTATACAATTCCTGAAATTTTTTCTTTCGGGACTGCTTTCTTTCATTTTTTTCCCCGTCTCCGCGAGTCATTTCCACAAAGATCTTCTTCGGTTCTTTTTCCAGCACTTTCCGCAGGTCTTGCAGAACCAGCAACGTTTGCCATACCATACGCCTTACCGGCGCTGATAAATTCATGGCTTCGATATCTTTATAGGTTATATCCGACAGCGTTCCGGCTGCCTGCTGAATTCTTTCCTGCAGCGCATCCTGATAGGTATAGCGTTCGCTCAAAAGCTGCATCAGATTGTCGTTTTTCTCCCACAGCCTTTGTAAAATAGACATAACCTCACCTGTTTCTTTGTCTATTCCCTCCAATTCTAAAAATTCTCTGGAAAAACGTCCCCAATCTCTGAATTTAAAGCCCAAGATCCGCCTTTTTTCAGAATCGCTGAACATCTCCGGATAATTTTCATCAATACTCTTCCGAACCATGTTTTTATCATTGGAATAAACAGTCCCCCAGAATATAATATCTTCTATAGCCTGCTGAATGTTCCATTCCTTCGCCCGTTCTCCAAGCACACCTGTAAATTTTCCCATGGATGACAGAGAAGTATTGAAATTACCGTCAATACCGCTGATAACGTCATCTTCATCTTTTTCGATGATGCCGTTTGCTGCCAAATAATCCTTTAGCTTCTTCGCAGTTACTTTCTTCCCCGTCATAAATAGATCATTATATATACTCTGTTTGAGTTCAACCGACGGTTTTTCCCCGCGTATTTTTAAATTATTCAGTTCATTCAGGACCATATATTTTTCATATGTTAACGAATTTTTGGGCAGCACTTTCTCATCTCTGAGATATGTACAGCGACGAACCATTTTAAGGATAAATTCTTCCCGCGAAGCCTCTAAATCGATTTTTTCTTCCATATTCCACGGCAAAACCTGTCCTCTTCCTGTACGGACTACCCATGCGCTGCCGCCTTTCCCTTTATGATAATCATTCACCGGCCCTACATAATATGGAATCTGAAATTTAAATAACTGCTCAATTTTCTCCCGGATACTTAAGCCGGTATCGTCTGTTTTCCTTAAAAACGGCAGATACTCCGACGCATTTTCAAGAATCACATGCAATTCGGCAAGATGCAGCTGATTGGGTATCACCCCATTTGAAGCAGTGAGCTGCTTTGGCATAAAATTTCCGCATTCAATATCTTTATATACCTTCTCTACTCGTTCATCGTCTTCCGGCATCTGCTGCAAAAGTTTTTTTACGCTTTTATAAAAATTGTCTCTGGATAATCCGTTGCCGCCGATAATTTCATTTCTCCGTACTTTTTCTTTCTTTGAGTTTACAGATTTCACATAGGCACTGTAATTATCCGCTTCCATTTTCCTGAAAAAGCCATCATATTCTTCAGGCACATACTGAGCAACCAGGCTCTTAAGCAACCGCAAATCTGCCTTATGCTTCTCGTAATCTTTTACCCTCGCCTGGGATAAATATGTACATCCCTTTCTTATATTACTCAGAAGACAGTTGTCGTAAATTTCTTTTACCTTCTCAACCAATTCCCATGACTCGTCAGTGATTTGTGCTTCCAACTCAGCGGCTGCCGCTTCATAATTGATATCCCCAAAAAGAAGGCTTTTCTTCTGTATTTCCTCATCCGCTATTTCGTCTTTGAACAAAACGCTGCATTTCGCGCTCATTCCGCAAAGCAGCTTTATCAGCTCTGCGGCTTTTTTATCTTTTGCTTTGGATATTTCCAAGACGGTTAATAGTTCCTCATATTTCCGTGTTTTTGACAATTTGCCATCAGCCAGTACAGCTTCTATCATGCTTCCGGTAACCGTTTCAGGCAGTTCTATATCCGCATTCCTTGCTAAAGCACGCATATCATTCCACAGGTCATCCATTCCACCGCCTTTTTCTATATTCATATCTCCGACATTAAGAAAATGACCTCTGTGTTTAAAAATATTTAACACCGCCAAATATACCAAACGTACATCATGCGGCTGTTTGGAACGAATCAATTCTTCTCTTAAATGAAAAATCGTCGGATAATCACGATAATAATCGCAGTCCGTATAATCTTTATCCGAAAATAAAGCATAAGGCTGCTGATTATCCGCACTTCTATCCTGCTTCCAGAATTTACTTTCATCGCATCTTCGATAAAACCCGGGATCAATCTTGTTAATTTCCTCGGCAAAAAATTCTTTTAAAATTCCAATACGAGCTTTTTCACGCTGTCTGCGTCTGCGGGATATACGATTTGTCCGCCGCTCCACCGCGGTATTCGCTTCATCAAAAAGTCTGACTCCCCATAAATCCTTACCTTTTGCCCGCAGCAAATTATAATGCTCATCTGTTACGGCCCAGCCCACAGAATTGGTTCCCATATCCAAGCCTAAATAATAATTTTCCGTGTCTTTCATAACCTTAAATCTCCCGATATTCTTTATTGACAATTAAATTTCCAAATGCTAATATTGGATTACAAACTTACAAGGTGAGTGCAAATAAGGATTATCCGAAAATGATTGTTTAATCAATCCCACATGGTGTGGAAAAAAGGTCTGGCAACAGACCTTTTTTATTTTTCTTAAAAGCCCGCCCTATCTCGTTTTGGTTTAAATTACCGGCTATACTTTATCATATTTTATAACTCTTTGACAGGATTTTATCTTATATTAACAAATGTTTACTACTGAACGCCGCCGTACAACTGCCCCAAATGTTTCACACCCGGAGGAAATCCTTTCCGCATTTTTTCCGGGTGCTTTGATCAAAGTCTTCTATTTTTTCAGGATTTTTGCAGATCAGCCTGTCTCAGCAATCAGAGCGATTACCTTTGTGCGGCTTAAAGATATGGC
>JALEJU010000024.1 GCA_022769485.1 Bacillota bacterium | reverse complement strand
GCCCATGATCAGAGCGAGCACCAGTACGAATGAAAGTGCTTTTCTCATTTACAATTCCTCCTTAAGAATTCTTCGAAGGGGAGCTTTAAGTTTTTGTGTTGCTCAAATTATCCTCCCCCTCTGAAGATAATCTGACATTATTTACAGTTGCGTTCTTTCTTTGTTGGATTAAAACTGAAATTATAACAAATTTGGGGAGGAAATAAAATGAAAAATTTAAGAGCGACTGTAAACGAATTTTTAAGCTATTGCAGCAAAGGTAAGCGACTGGCAAGAAGAACCGTGGAAGCATACGGATACGATTTGAAAAGTTTTTTACACTACACCGAACAAAAGAGCGGAAAAAAAGCCGACCTTATATATATCGAAGAAGTAAGCCGCGATCTGATCAAAGCATATATTTATGATCAGAACGATATCTGCAAAACAAAGACCGTGAAACGAAGAATCGCATGCCTGCGCAGTTTTTACAGCTACCTGGAAGAAGAAGAATCTATCGAAGAGAATCCTTTTGACAAGCTCAAAATAAGAATCAAAGAAGCCGTAACGCTTCCCGAATGTCTGGAGCTGAATGAAGTAAAACAGATTTTGATAGCAGCATATGATTGCCGCAATCATATATCCCTGTCCATTCCGGAAGAACTGACGGAATTTTTACACGCCCGTGACATAGCTATTCTGGAAATACTGTTTGCTACCGGGCTGCGTGTGCATGAATTATGCAATTTAACGTTTCAAAATTTCGACCTGAACCAACAAGCCATCCGTGTCGTCGGAAAAGGGCAGAAAGAACGGCTTCTGTATATCGGCAGCGGTGATGTGATGAAAGCGGTGAGGCGCTACCTGGCATGTGCCGAAAATCTCCGTTTCAAAAGCGAATATATCTTTCTCAATAGATGGGGCGCCCCTCTTTCCTGTCAATCCGTACGGTACATGGTAAATAAATATGCCAATTTAGCCGGAATTCAGCGTAAGGTTACGCCACACACATTCCGTCATACATTCGCGTCTCTTCTTTTAGAAGAAGGAGTGGATATTAAATATATTCAGGAATTTTTAGGGCACAGTTCCATCAGCACAACCCAGATTTATTTGCATACAAGCGAAAAAAAGAAACGTGAAATATTTGCCGGCATGCATCCCCGCAGGAAACTGGATCTCCGCAGTGTCACGGATTGAACCCATTTTTCAACTGAGAATCTTTTAACGGCCGACATCTCAAGACCCATGAAACAGAAAACCGGACAAGCACAGCGGATATCTTATCCGCTGCCTTATCCGGTTAAATTCTTTACCCTATAAGCTATAACGCTTTTCTAAACACTTCTGCCATATCGCATTTAACAGGCACGTTCAGTTTTTCAAGAGTTCCCTGGAGCGCCCTGAGCGTATCGGCAACTTCATCGGGGTATGCGTTTTCTCCCATGTGCCCTATACGGACGACCTTTCCCGCCAAAACATCAAAGCAGCCTGAAATCATAATATTATAATCTTTTTCCATTCCTCTAAGCAGCTGCATATCGGTTATGCCCTCCGGTACTTCGAGCGCCGTAACCGTATTTGAATAGCCTGACTCGAGATAAAGCTTAACGCCTCCCGCTGCCAGCGCTTTTCTTACTGCTGCCGCAATGCTGCTGTGCCTTTTATATACATCTTTGTCTTCAAGATAATTTTCCAGCGCCTGTCTCAAACCCGTAATATCGCTTATAGGCATTGTATACGGAAATTCTTTTTTCTCGTAATAATCTTTGAAAAGAAGGATGTTCGCATAGAAACTTGCAATCGGCGTTTTTCTGTTGACCATTGCGTCGAAAGCTCTCTGGCTTACCCAAAGCATCGTTAATCCCGGAGGAGCGGAAAGAGCTTTCTGTGAACCCCCGCACAAAATATCTATTTTGCTGTTGGCCAGATCAAGAGGCTGACCAAACAAGCCTGCAACGGAATCTGCTACAGACATAATACCGTACTGATCGAGAAGCCTGCTGATCGCCGCCACATCATTGATGACACCGCTGGGGGTATCGCAATGTATCATGGTCGCATATTTAAAATCATGATTTTTTTCCAGATACGCTGCCAGCTCATCCACATCTATGGGATTGCGATAGTCCACAGTGTACATAACCGGCTGACCGCTGTATATTTTAACGAAATCAGCAAATCCCTTTCCGAAAACACCGTTATCAAGAACTAGCACTTTATCGCCCGGTTCCGTAAGGGACGCGCACGCAGCCTCCAGCCCGAGAATTCCCTCGCCGCCTAAAATCAACGCTCTGTTGCGGGTATTGAGAGCCTTGGAAAGCATACTGCACGTTTCTTTGTAAAAATCAAAGAACTCCATGTCCAAATCCGGATTTGTACACGGAAGGCTTCTTGCCATCCGTACATTTTCTCTTACCTGCGTGGGGCCGGCAGTCATTATTTTATACATATTATTTTTTCACCTCTTTTTATTTCACTATCTGGCGAAGCTTCTGTATAAATACCAATACGATAATACCGGCTACTCCAACCTGTACAATATTTCCCGGTATGGAGCCGAACGGCAGTATCCAGTTACCGTACAGTATAACTTCCGCAAAGTAATACCCTACTATTTTAATAATAATTGCCAGAATTATCGATACAATATTATTCACCATCATGCTTTTAAACGGTTTTTTCTCTGCGATAAGCCCAACGGTGAAACCCATACAGCCTACAATAACGAAAGTAAACGGTGCCCATGCCGTCCATCCGCTCATCAGATCAAACAGCGCCATGCCGAAAGCGCCTGCAATTGCCCCCGTCTTTTTTCCGAAAAGCATCGCCGCCACAAAGAGAGGTACGTTGCCCAAGTGGATAAGACCGCCGCTTCCTACAAAAGGAAGTCTGATATTGATAAGCCATGTTGCCACAAATGTCAGCGCAATAAACAATGCGTCAACTACTAATTCATAAGTTTTACTTTTTTGTTCCATTTTGGTAGTCATAATACGTCTCCTAAACTTAAACTGCTTCGGTTTTATTTACAGCATATATGAAAACTAACCACTTTAAAATATGCAATTCTGCATATTTTTATATGTACAGTATGGCAATATTCATGTTTAATTCAAAACTGTTCTCTATACGAAACAAGTACAGTTATGTTTTGCATGACTTTTAAATGCCACAGTTCCACAATTCAAAGGCTTCGCCTGTTCCGGTACAGAAACAAAACCATCCAACCCTGCTATTCGGCAAATGTTCCATTTATAGCGGCCGCCTGCGAAACAGAAAAATATCTTATGCGCACACCCTTAAGCACGAAACATGCTGAAATTTCCGGTTACAGATGTTATAATTGTGAAAAATGTCCTGCGCGCTCGAAGCGCTTACTGCCGATCCGGAAAAAGGAAAAGGAGACGTATCCATGAAAGACGGAAACTTCTGCATACTGATTGCCGATGACGAAACGGAAATCCGGGATATTCTAAAACTGCTGCTGACCGGAGAAGGCTATAATGTGATCGCGGCCAAAAACGGCCAGGAGGCGCTGGCACTGGCTTCGGAAGATGTGGATTTGTATATTCTGGATGTAAATATGCCTGAGCTCTCCGGATTCATGGCCGGCACACAGCTGCGGACAAAGTACGATGCACCGATAATTTTCCTTACCGCCTTCTCCGCTGAAACGGATAAGATTATGGGATTTTCTGTTGGCGCGGACGATTATATTATAAAACCCTTTTCCAATATGGAGCTTTTAATGCGGGTGAAAGCAGTTTTGCGGAGAAGCGCCAAAGCCCCGGCCAGGCCGCCCCGGGAAGAAAGCGCTAATCAGATTGTCTTTGAGGATCTGATTATGGATCTGGACCGGCAGTGCCTTCTGCGGCAGCAAGACGAGATAATTCCTTTGACTGATACGGAATTCCGGATTCTCAAACTGCTGGTAACTCACAGAAAAAAAATCTATTCTCTGGAAAATATATACCGGAGCATTTGGGGAGAGGATGCCGTAGGGGACAGCGCCATTATGGTGCACATCAAAAACATTCGTAAAAAATTGGGGGATAACTCTAAAAACCCTAAGTATATCAAAACAGCCTGGGGAAGAGGGTACTATGTGGACTGAAAAAAATAAGAAAAAGAAAAAAAGCAAACTCTCTGCGGAAATTCTTGGGCTGTTAGCCGCCGCGCTGGCGGTATCACTGTTCTTCTTTGCGTTTCTAAATCTCTTTACTCAAGATATTGCCACCACCTATTTGCTGGAAAAAAATATAGAGCTGACCGAAATACAGAATATGACAATGACCCTCTGGATTCAAAGCATCAGTTTACTGGCTTCTGCGGTGATGTTTCTTGTCCTGTTTTTATTTTTGCTCGGGCAAAAGCTATCCTACCTCCGGAAAATCATCGACGGCGTGTATGTGCTGCGAGCCCATCGAATGGATTTTGTAATGCCGGTAGAAGGAAACAACGAGTTCACAGAGCTGGCAAAGAGCATCAACTATCTTTCTGAAACAGAGCGGCAGCTTCAACAGCGGGAAGCGGCACTGCGTGAAGAACGGGAAACGCTGATTCGGGCGCTTTCCCACGATATTCGCACCCCGCTGACAACAATCCTCTCGTATTCGGAGTACATACAGCAGCGCGAAGAGATGAGCCGTGAAGAAATAAATGAGCATCTTGCGCTCATGCAAAAGAAGGCGGAACAGATCAAAATACTGACAGACCGGCTGTTGGAAGGGCGGGATAGATCCCTGGAATGGATTGAACACGGCAAACTTCTGGTAGAACAACTCGCAGAAGAATGGACAGAAACACTGGAAGAGAGCTTTTTATGTACTGCAGATTTAACGGACTGCCCCCCTTTTTCCGGCGAATTTGACGTACAAGAACTCCGGAGAATCTTTGACAACCTGGCCTCCAATATCGAAAAATACGCCGACGCAGAGAAAAATGTAGATCTGCGTATCAGCCGAAAAGACGATTGCTTGCTGATTTGCCAGAAAAACAGCTGCCGCCCTGCACCCTACGGCGTTCAGAGTTATAAAATCGGGTTGGAAAATATCCGGAAAATCGTCCGGAATTACGGCGGAAATACAGAGGTGCAGCTGACGGAAGATGACTTCTGCATTGGAATTACACTTCCGGTTCATTTTCTTTAGAATTTCTTTATAGTTCTCTTGTAAATTTCTTTATAGAACGGTGCTATGATAAGCTTGTCACAAGGCAAAAGCAAATCTGCCCATAGCATAAATAAAATGAAAGTGAGGAAATAATTATGAACGCATTAGGCGCATTAGTAATCCTTTTTGCAGCAATGAGCGTAATCAGTGCCCTTGCACTTTTAATAATGCTCTTGGTTAAAGATGAAAAGAAAAAGAAGATTCTCTGCTATTTTCTGGGAGTCTGGGGTATGCTGATTGCATGGATGAGCGCAGACAGTCTTCCCTCTAACTATATCGTGCAACAGATCATCGCCTGGGGCTTTGGTGTCCTTGGCGTGGTAGGGCTGCTGATTCAAATCTGCGGAAAAAGCAGCAAACATGCAGTGATTGCAAGAGTGCTTGTATCGCTGTCTGTCGTTCTGGGTCTTCTGTATCTGTTTTTCTTCTAACTCAATAAAACATGGCAGGCGGTCATATTTTATATGCTGCCTGCCATTTAAATTGTATCAGATTTGCTCTTGTTCAAACCGGCAAACTACTCTTCTAATCTTTCTTATCCTTCATCCATCCATGCATGATCGAACCGCCTCGTAAAGCGGCATAAACTTAATGACTGATTGCAGCCCATGCTTCTGAACAAAACTGTCCGTTCAGCATGGTTAAATAATTTTCCTTATCCACAATAAATTCTTGCCCTTCGTGAAACACACTGCATTTGCCTACATCAGGATTAGCACAATATTCCTCTGCTAATTCAGAAAAAATTCCCGGCGCAACACTGTAATTTTACATTTACTTTTCCAGGCCATAAAAACTCCCTCCTCCACTCTGCTTTCGATAATGCCCGCTGTGAATGTTTCTTCAAACTGTCGCACGTCTACGGCCTATCTCTGCTAATGTCAGCAATTTGTTATCAAATCTCTGTTATCAATCAAAGATTCTTGTAATATCCTGATACCGGTTGACAACTCGATAAATCTCTACATACTCGTTTCCCGCCTTGTAGATAATCACATAATCTTCCCATATTGCATATTTACAGTCTGTTCGAAAGCTGACTCGTTTGGAGAGGTCTGCACCTATTCCCGGAAACATCTGAAGATTTTCAAATTTACCATAAATTTCATTTATGATCTTTACAGCATATTCTTCATTATCTTCCGCGATATAATCCCGGATATTTTTCAAATCCTTTGCAACAATCGGATTAATCCGCAGTTTTAACATCTTATTCCCCCACAAGTGCCTTCAGTTCATCCAAATCCATCCATCCTTCGCCGTCTTTGACTGCCTCCTCTGCCTCCTGCAGCTTCATCAAAAGCTTTTTTTCTGCACGATCACGCTCATAATCTTCTATATCAAGCACAACAAACCGTCCCCTGCCATTCTTAGTAAGATATACAGGTTCACCTTTGCGACAGTTTTTCAGCACTTCATTATAATTTCTCAAATCAGATACTGGTAAAATATTAGCCATATTTTTTCAGCTCCTTCCTTGATTTTATATTATTTCTGTTACTTCTATTATACACAAAAAGCTGTAAAATTCAACGTGGATTTTTACAGCTTTGATTCAAACTATGCTTTTTCTACATATTCTTTCAATTTTCTTTTTAAGTCTTTTGAAATTGGATATCTTTCAATCTTCTGTAATATATGTTCCTTTGTTTCACCTTTTCGATACAATTCTTTTACAACCGCAGAAAAAATAGCATCCACTCCATATTGAGCTATACCTTCTGAAATAAGACCAATTATACCTAATGTAGCTATACCACCTATTATTCCTCCTGGTCCCAAAGCTGCCAAAGCAGTGGTAATTGCTGCTCCTCCTGCAAGCCCAGTTGCACTAATTGCAGTCAATAACACTAAACCTGGTATTCCTAAAGCTGCAATTTTAGATACTATCTTATCCACCTATACATCCCCCTCTCTATCCGCAACATATTTTTAATATTTCATATTATTTCTGCTACTTCTTCTATTAATATTCTTTTTGTCTTATATTTCGCTGGTAGATCCTCCACACTTAGGACATCGTGGAATCATCCCTAAATGAAGTCCACCATTGCCATACCTACGGAATTCATTTCCACAAATATTACATTTGAAATCCCCATAGTCACTTGGTGAGACACCTCGCCCAGAGCCACACTTCGGACACGGTGGGCAACCATAACCATTAAAAAGACCATCTTCATCTGGTTCCATTGACCACTCGTACCTACATTCATTACATATCAAATCTTTCATAATTATATTCCGCCTTTCTACGAAAGCCACCAATAGGGTTATGAAACTCGCTGGAGAACTTCCGCTATTTTAATTCTTTCTGGTATATTCTTTTTATAAGACTAACACACTACAGAACACTCGGAGGTGAGTGGCGGGGCTGTATAGCGGCGACCTCGCATAATTATTTGTTGCGGTCATCCGTTAAGGCATCAATGAATGGCGCATACCGTAGCCCGTAAACTTATCTCTTCCAAAGTCGACTCGATTTTGCCGGGTGACCAGTCACTGTCAGTTTTATAACGATATATCTCAAGAGGTTATTTTTTTGTCTTTTAAAATCTTTCGTAAAAACTGTTGTGGACTTGATGTCCATAAGACATGGATCTATGCCTGTATCGGGATTACCGATGCAAACGGTCGTACTGATTATAAACAGGCTCGTTTCTCTTCTTTCTCCAAAGGGTTGCGGGAACTGTCTGATTAGCTTGTAAAATATCAGTGTAATGAGGTCTGCATGGAATCTTCCGGTAAGTACTGGATCCCTGTTTTTAATATCTTAGAGAAGAATAACGTATCTGTTGTTCTTGCTCATCCAAAATACACAAAACCTCAAAAAGGTAATAA
>JALEJU010000022.1 GCA_022769485.1 Bacillota bacterium | reverse complement strand
GGAAGTCCGAGCCGCAGTATCAGTGAGTGCCCCCTGTTTCGCCACCACCCACCGCCAAGTTGGCGGAAAGGCAGACAGCACAAAGCCTCCTTGCCTGTGTAGGGCATCGGAGGGAATACTATACCCATTTTACCCCGGTATCTACGATGGTAGATGCCGGGGTTATTTTATTTTCCGGCATAACATCATAGCACGATCCACTCTGCGCATAGAATGATAGCGACTCAAAGAAAGGAGGGGCAGCCGTGGAGGTTTTCATGATTTTACCCAAGACGCCGCAAGGCAAAGCGGAACTGAAAAAGGAACTGGCGAAATTCCATGCGGATCATATCCAGTCAGTTGTACAGCGGATGCCCTGCCCTGTGGAGCAAAAGCTGGAACTCATAGACTCTGTGATCGACCAACTGAAAGAGGACCACACTTCCACTACATAACGAAACCTGCTGCGGCGTGATGTCACAGCAGGTTTCGTTTTTTATGCTATCTGAAAATACTTCTCCAGGTTGACTTGTAAATCCGCACATGGTTCTGCTCCCATTTTTTCAGATGATCAAGGGGGACGCCCAGGCGTTCCGCGTATTGCTTTTGTGTGAGGCCAAGACCCTGCCGGATTTTCTGGATCTGCTCCCCCTGCCCCTTATAGAGGAACAGGTTATACTCGTCCAGAAGATCTTCAACGGGAACACCATACAACCCAGCCAGTTTCTCCATGTGCTCAATAGGGTAGTAATCCCGGCCATATTCTTCATAGTGGATGTAAGTGTTCCGGTCAATGCCGATCTGCTCCGCCACCTCTTTTTGCATCAGGGCGTGCTGGTACCGATACCAGCGGAGCTTGTCCGCAATTTCTGTGATCTGAGACGGGTCTGTGTATCTGATATTGAATTTCTGGGCATCCAGCAGTTTGCGCGGCGCCAGCAGCGAGAAGCGCAGAATTTCCAGGGGAGCGAGGCGTATCTTGCCTGATAGGTTAGAGAGCATTGCATACCATCCATCGCATATGTGGCAAAGCGGATGCCATTTTTCGCCAAAAGAGCTTTGATCTTCTACCTCACCTGCGATAAAGTCCGTTATGATAGGATAGCATTTTCGATACATCTGGCCGCGTAAGTAGCCAGACGGACTTTTTTATTTCCGTTATATGTATTGATTGCCTTAATCAGACCGATGGTGCCGATGGAAATCAGATCATCTGTGCTGATGGAATTTCCGAAATTGCCGGGTGAGCCGGATCCTCCCGTGTACTTTTTTACGATATGAGCGACCAGCCGCAGATTTCGCTCGATCAAGATGCATTTTGCTTCCATATCCCCGTTTTTGTACAGGGATAAATAGTATTCCTCCTCTTTTTCAGTAAGTGGCATGGGAAAGGAATTGCTCATGAATGTAACCCCCTCTACGAATCCAACTATATGCGGAGAGGGGAAGTCCGGTGTCTGTCCCCGCCGATTTTGCCAAAAGGAAAAAAGAGGGGCGGAAAGACGGAAACCAAAAAGAAAAATTCCGCGGATAAAGACCGGCGGAATTTTTCGTCTTGCTCAGAATGCAATGCTGCAGTTTCCAGATTAAAACAGAGAAAACATCTTACTTTCTCTTCTGGAAAGACTGACAGTCGGTGCACTGTTCCACTGTGGGGTTTGCTTCGTGGGTGCCCACGCGGATGCTGTCAAGAGAACAATAGTTTTCGTTCTGGCAGTGATAGTCGCAGGAAGATACCACGCACTTAATGCTGTGGTTAGCTTTACAATCTTTCATTTTTCTACCTCCTATGGTTTCATGGAAATTCATATTTGCTCGTCAAAAAATTTACTTTTTGAACCTCTCTTAGTATGCTTCGCAAGTTTGCCTTTAACCCTGTGAAATTTTGCTTTCAAACGGTGTAAAAATTTTAATTGCAATTCTTTAATGAATTCAGTAGAATTGCTCTGTGTAAACATATGCTGTACACATAGAAAACAGGAAGGAGGGGAAATATGTATACAGCATAAATTGCAATAAAACAAAATAAGTAATACAGATCCAAAATTAAAAGAAGGAGGAGAGAGCGTGAAAGTAAAGAAAAAAGCCAAGCGTTTTTTTGCTATACTAATGAGCCTGGCTATGGTAGTTTCTATGATGCCGACGATTGCGTTTGCGGCTGATAATATATTGGCTCAAAGTACTGATAAGTTATATGTGAAGATGACTGTGGCTCCAAAAGAGGGTGATAAAGTCATCATCGCAGACAGACGCGGAGATATAGCATTGAGTGCATCTGCCGAAGCTGCGAATATTACCGTATCTGATTATAAAATTACCAGTGTCGGTGATGCTGCAGTATGGACAGTAAGCGGCTCAGACTCGGCAATGAAGTTTAAAAACGGGGATAATTATTTGTACGGTAAAGCAGATTTTACATTAGGAGTATCAGGAAGCGGTAGTAAAAATACTTGGACCGTTTCTACTACTGACCCCGAATCAGCATCTACCAAAATGACTATGTACACAAAGTGTGGTGATAGTCCTAATGATTGGTATCTGCTTGGTTTCGAAGGCTTTACGTTGAGTACTAATGGAAACGACTCAAACAGCCCCATCGCATTCTATAAAGAGTACGATCCGGGTAATATCACCGTGACTTCTTATAACGGCACATATAACGCTGAAAGGCATGGTGTGATGATTAATCCTTCAACCGCACCGACCGGTTTTGTCTATAAGTATAAGACGACCGGTGATACATATAGTGTTTATCCTGTCACTCGGACTGATGCGGGTGGTCCTACGAATGTAACGGTTGGTTTGTTCCTGGACGGAACCGGAATTCCTCAGGAAGCCGCTGCAGCTCCTCTGGCAACCAAGGATGCTACAATCACTATCGGTAAGAGGGATGCAAGCATCGTACCTGAGGCTAAAACAATCACCAAAGGTGATTCTGTTATTTTCACTGCTGACGAAACAGAGCTGTACGGTAGAGATGAAGGCGGAGGATTCTTGGATTATAGCTTCGTTATCAGCAAGAACGGCGAGGTTGTAAACGCCCAGCCGGAAGAGTTGACAGTTGGCACATACACGCTGTCATTTGGGTCGGTTAAAAACAGTACTGCTTACAATGTTTGGGGGAACTATAACCTGGACACCAGCGGCACCGCAACTCTGACTGTTGAGCCTATAGAAAGCGATATTAAGGTTGAGAGCGGCAGTGGCTTCATTGACAGCAAAGCTGGCCTGGAAATTACAGGTACAGACAGTAATGGTAAATCATATACAAATGATTCACAGGCAGCAGCAGCAGGAAAACTGACAGCAAAGGTCCTCTCAAAGGGTGACCCTATAACAGAGACTGGTGAGAACGGCTTGAATCTGGAGCATAATGAGTCCATTGTCGAAAAGTTCGAAGTCAATCTGTATATGGACGGTGTCAAGATGAATACCGGCTCAAAGCTGAACAAGAAGATTCAGGTTCAGGTTCCTGTATATGCCGCAGATGGCTCGTATGTAATAGCTCACTGGGATGGAACCAAGTACACTCGTCTGCCTGATCCGGGCGTTGTTTCCGGAGGCATTTTGACCTTTGCTTCGGATGAATTTTCTCCATTCGTTATCATAGGCAGTACACCTTATGTAAAAATGTATGGTACTCCTGCTGACAAAGAAGGATATACTATTTCAATCAACAGTACGGATACTGTTTTCATAGGTGAAGACGGTACAGCTCTAAGTGAGCAAGGGAAACCTTTCGTTTTCACTGTTACTGCAAAGACCGGTTATGAAATTGTTTCTGTAACTGATAACGGTGCTGCAATGACCGGCATAAGCGATGTCTACACAATACCTGCAGAAAAAACCAATGAACATCATACCATCGCTGTTACAGTACAGGAAGCGCCGAGTACTTACGATGTAACATATTCTAAGGGTGTAGCAACAGGTACAGAAGCTGATCCGACTGATACCCCAAAGACTGAGGGTGATTTAGTTAAAGCTGCAGATAATCCGTATACTTATGACGGATATACCTTCGCAGGCTGGAAGCGCAGTGACAACGGAGCAATCGTTAATGCTGCAGATACATTCAACATGCCTGCTATGAATATCGCCCTGACAGCTCAGTGGAGCAAGGATGCTGAGAAATACACGGTGGCATATAACGGCAATGGCGCAGCAGGTACTACCGATGGACACATTGATGTTTCTGAATTTGCTGTTGTGACCACAAAAGCTAACGGCTTTGATATTCCTTCCGGAAGGATTTTCGCAGGATGGAAATCAAGCGTGGACGGAACTGTCTATGCAGCAGGCGAAAGCTTCAATATGCCGGGGATGAACGTCGTTTTGACGGCACAGTGGGCAGATGAGGCTGTTAAGTCTGATGTTACATATAACAAAGGCACTATTGATGTAGCAACAGTTCCGGGAACTGCATCAGATCAGGCTGCCGGAACTGTGATAACTGTCGGTGATGAGCCAACAGGCGCAGCTTCAGGATACACTTTCGTTGGCTATCGCAGCAGCTATGACCAGAAAGTCTATCAGCCTGGCGATACTTTCGTAATGCCGGAAACCGATGTTAAACTTACTGCACAGTGGGCAGATCCGGAAGCGACATATAGTGTGGCGTATAATTTAAATGGGGGCACACTGGATTCCGCATTCGACACTGTTTCAGGTAAAAAGCTGAATGACGATTTCACTGTTTCGTCAACTTTACCAGGAAATACCGGGCATACCTTCTTAGGATGGATGCGAAGCGACAATGGTCAGATGCTTCAGCCTAACGACCACTTCAATATGCCGGGTATGAATATCACCCTAACAGCACAGTGGAAGGAAATTGACAAGTACACAGTTACATACAATGTTGATGGTGTGACTACGATTGATAGTACCAACCTCAAAGCAGAGAATGAAGTATACAAGATTGGTGAAGTCGTCGTAACCAGTGAACCTTCCAAAGAAGGCTTTATCTTCACCGGCTGGCGCAGCTCTGTCGATGATGTGGTTTACACCCACGGCGCAGCGTTCCTCATGCCTGCACAGAATGTCACCCTAATTGCCACATGGGCTGCTGAGGATGCAGTATTTGAAGTAACCTATGACATGAACGGTGCATCTTCTGCTCAGATTACTGACGATACAAAATATAAGTATGCAGCAAATGTCAAGGTAAATAATACTGTTCCTACAAAGGAAAACTACACCTTCGCAGGCTGGAAGCGCAGTGACAACGGCGAAATCATTAATGCAGGTGACAATATAAACATGCCTGCATGCAATTTGGTTCTCACTGCACAGTGGAACGCTGTAATTAAGTACACTGTAAATTACGAACTGAATGGCGCAGATACTCCTTCAAGCATCACCGCCGGTGAATTTTTAGGACTGTCACAGGCCAAAGTGACAGAAGTCGAACCGACAAAGACAGACTATCGGTTTATCGGATGGCTGAACAAGGACACCGGCATAGAATATGCTAAAGGCGAGACCTTTACAATGCCGGAGGAAAACATCACTTTGACCGCACAGTGGGCTAAGGAGTATACTGTTAAATTTGAACTCGGCGGCGGCGCAGGTCAGAACGGCAACCCCTTAACGATTGCTGATCAGACTGTTATCCTCGGTGACAAGTTGACCTCCGTTGGAAAAATCAAAGATTACACTGTTTCAGGTACTCCGGATGTGAAGTATTACTTCAACGGTTGGAAGAACCAGAATGGCAAGTATTGGAGCTTCGATTACGATGCAGTCGATGCAGGCTGCTTCGACAAAGACGGTATCATGACTCTTACAGCTGAATGGGATACTGAAAAGACTTACAACGTTGTATTCGATGATAACCTTGATGCTCCACATAACGATTACTTCTACCTCATCGCAGGTAATTTAACAAAGGATGATGTCCCGGCGACCAGCAAGCTGACATACGCTGACTATCCTATATTCAACCGTGTAGATTATATCCTTGGTATAGATAATACTCAGAACTATGACTGGTATTTAGATGCTGCCTGCACATATCCTTACGATGTTACAGGTACTCTGGAAAGCAACAATGTAGATGTATTTGCTTCAGATGATGGTACATTGGCATTGTATGCAAGATGGACTGCAAAGTATGATGAAGCAGGAGATGTTTTAATGGATGCAGATTCTCTGAATACAACAGGTACCTATAACACCTACTACAGTGATTGGGTTGATGCCTGGGAATATACAGGGAATGTTCTGACTGAAAAGACTGTCCCTGTATACCGCAACTTCTATCTCATCAGCGGCAGCTTGCCTGATGGACTGAATCTGAATAAACGTACAGGTGAAATCTACGGTGTTCCTACCAAGGCAGGTACATACAGCTTCACTCTGGTAATGGCAAACGATGAGGTAGAACTGATTTCTCCGGCACAGAGTTTCACTATCACCATCGAGCCAAACACCCTGAGCATTGATCACAAGGATATCACATATGATAAGACTTACGGTGATGTTGATCCTGCAAATCTGTTGAAGAACTACACTAATCTGACAGTATCGCTCTCTAATACAAGCAATGTTGCAGCAGGATATCCTGCACTTAGTGATCTTAACAGCAATGTTATCATCAACTACACATATGCAGCTGATAATACCACACGTACAGGCCACGCAAATGACTTTACGGCTGCTATCGGTAGCCCTGCCATTACTTCCCAGTTGAAGTATGCTCCTGACCTTGCAGTTCCTGCTCCTGTTATTCCTGATACTCTGAGCGATACTCTGCAGGCAAAGTTTGACCGTGCTGACGGTGAAGACGCAGATACATACAAGATTAGCATGCCTAAGGCCAACGTAACCGGCGCTGCTGTAACTGCAGGTGCATATGCCGTTGATATTCCGGAGGAATTCCAGGCAATTGAAAAAGCAGAAAGCAATACTGCAAAATACATTTTCACCATCAATAAGGTGAATGCAGCCATCGATATCCCGGATACTGCCGACTACCGCAAGGTTTACGGCAATGATGACGGCCTGTTCGGCGACATGCTGACCATGCCTGCAATTAACTTTGCTCATGCAGGTACCTCTGTATCCCCTGTTGGAACCCATACAGATAAAAAGGTTACTATTGCCTTCCCGGTTGGCTTCACAGATACTCTAAATGTTGGTTACACTCGTGCTGCGGGCGAGGATGCTGGTGCTTACAAGATTTATCTGCTGCCGGAACACATAACCGGTGTTTCCATAAACGGCGTTACTGCTGATGATGCAGCTGTTGCTGCAAAGCTGGCACAGAACTATAACTTTGTAATTGAAGCTGACTTCCAGGCTGACACACCTGTCTCAGGCAAGGATTACTATAACTTCAACATCGATATACGAGATACAACCTTTACTCCTGATAATGCAACTGTTACTTACGGCAGCTTGAAGCTCAACGATGTTGTTGAAGGTACTTTTGCCAGTGAAGTTTTAGCCGATAACGATACAATCGGCGTTAAGGATACTGCAGTTGTTAAGGTTGCTGATACAAACCTGTCCACAGGTAAGTATCTGAATGCAGGCACTTCCGATAAGACAGCATTTGTATTTGCTATGACCAACGGCGCAGATCCTATGGGCACTGCTGATGCAGATACCACAGAAAACTACAGCATTACAACATCGCTTACTGTGACTAAGAAGGATCTTACTGTTCAGGGACAGACTGTTAATGTAAACAATGGTTCTGCTCCTGCTGCAGCTAACATTGCAGCTCTTGCAAAGCTTGAAGGAGTTCTTGCCGGAGATGATGTAACACTGACGGTTGATAGTTATACCTGCGGAGGCAATAACTACGCTAACATAACAGATCTGATTGCTGCACTTGGAACAATTACTGCTGATAAGACTGTTACAGTTAACTACAGTGGTATTGCCGGAACAGATGCAGGAAACTACAGCATTACAGCAGGAAGTGTTGATGCAGCACTCAAAGCTTACACTGCTCCTTCCGGTGGCGGCGGTGGCGGCGGAGGAGCCATCATTGTGCCTCCAACTCCTGCTGCATCCGGACATGCTGCTTACATGCAGGGTGATGATTTAGGTTACTTCAGACCTGACGCAAACATGACACGTGCTGAGGCTGCTACAGTATTCTACAACATCCTCACAGACAAGAGCATGGGAGAAGAACCTGCTGTATTCACAGACGTTAACAGCGGTGACTGGTATGCTAAAGCAGTAACAACATTAGCTTCAAAGGGTATTCTCGGCGGTTATGAAGATGGAAGCTTCCAGCCTTCAAAGAGTATCACAAGAGCTGAATTTGTAACTATTGCTTCAAGACTGAAGGGCATGAGCAATGGCTCAGCATCTTTCTCAGATGTTCCTTCAACTCACTGGGCATATGATTACATAACATCTGCTGCTTCAAAGGGTTGGATTACAGGCTATCCTGACGGAACCTTCAAACCGGAAGCAAACATCGTAAGAGCAGAAGTAGTAACGCTGGTTAATAGAGTTCTTGAAAGAGTACCTGATAAGAAATTCATTGATAAGAACATCGATGATATCAAGGTGCTGAAGGATGTTAAGAAAGCTCACTGGGCATACTACTACATGATCGAAGCAACAAACGGTCATGACTACTCAAGAGATTCGAAGGGCAACGAAACCTGGGAAAGACTCAAATAATAACTGCCGCCAAAACGACAGTTTAAAATTAACGAAAAGACGGGCATTTGCCCGTCTTTTTATCTAATACGGGGACTGTGATATCCGGAGCCGTTTGCCTTGTACAGTTTCATATCCTGAAACGTATAAATAGTTCCTCGCAAGTTTGCTTTTAACCCTGTGAAATTTTAATAAAAATTATGTTTTTCGTCTTTTCTTTGGTATAATAAAATAGTAAAATTATATACCTGATAAGATGCGGCAGAATGCAAAAATCGAAATGCTGCGCACCGGAGAAAGGATACTTTATGAAACGAAGGTTAATCCTGGCATCGGCTTCTCCAAGAAGAATTGAGATGTTTCGCAAAAACGGAATAGAAGCAGAAATTTGTCCGTCAAATTTGCAGGAACGGCTTCCGGAGGGAATTTCGCCGGAACAGACGGTTCTGTATCTTTCTTTGGGTAAAGCGCTGGATGTAGAAAGGCGTTTTTTGGAAAAAAATCCGCTCCCGGAGGAGCGCGTGTTTATTCTCGGCGCGGATACCGTGGTTTTTACGAACCGCATTTTAGGCAAGCCGAAGGATGAAGAGGAAGCGTTTGAGATGCTGAAATCTTTATGCGGCGGAGAACATCGGGTATTAACAGGCGTGTCGATTGTAGAAGCGGGTACTGTGAATCGCAAAAGCTTTTTTGAATCCACTAAGGTGCGGACGAAAAGCTACAGCGATGAGGATATACGCAGGTATATTGCAACCGGTGAACCTATGGACAAAGCGGGAGCATACGCCATTCAGGGAGGTTTTTCCGCGTACATCGACGGGTTTGACGGAGATTATGATAATGTGATCGGTCTTCCTTGGAAAATGGTAAGGGAAGAACTGGAGAAAATGGGTTTTATTTTGCAGAACTGAAGAATCCTCCGCGGAATCTGCGAAGGAGAATTCAGAAATGGAACAGAAAGAACAAAAGAGCCGCGCTACTGTCCGGATAAAAGAACTCCCGGAGGAGGAACGTCCCAGAGAAAAACTGCTGCAGCGGGGTGTTCGCTTCTTAAGAACCGAGGAGCTTTTGACAATTTTAATCGGTACGGGCAGCCGGGAACTATCTGCCGCAGCTTTGGCGGGGAATGTACTTTCTTTAGGACGCGACGGTCTGTATGAGCTTGCGGATCTGGCGCCGGAAGAAATGGCCGCTCTGCCCGGAATCGGCAAAGCAAAGGCGTGCCGCATTGCTGCGGCTGTCGAACTGGGGCGAAGGATCGCTTCCAGCTCCAGAGAGGTTCAGCCTTCTCTGTGTTCGTCCGGGGACGTAGCCAAACTCTTTATGGAAGAGATGCGGCGTATGAAAAAGGAAGTGTTTCGGGTCTTATACCTGAACACAAAAAATCAAATCCTCAGCGTGGAGGATGTATCCGTGGGGATAATTAACAGCTCTATTGTGCATCCGCGGGAAGTTTTTCGCCCTGCGGTAAAGAAAAGTGCTTATGCTGTGATCCTGCTGCATAATCATCCCAGCGGAAATCCGGAACCGAGCCGGAATGACCTGGAAATTACGGCTCGTTTAGTGGAATCGGGAAGAATTTTGGGAATTGAGGTGTTGGATCATCTCATCATCGGCGACGGCATTTTCGTCAGTTTGAAAGACCGCTCGCTGATGTAAGACGGCACCGGGCAATAAAAAAGGGAAAACAGAACGAAAGAAGGGTAGGGATTATGTGCTTTCATTTTACAGAAGATATCGGGATTGATTTAGGAACCGCAAATACTTTGATCTATACGAAAGCGAAGGGAATCGTGCTGAACGAGCCCTCTGTTATCGCTATGAACGAAGATACAAAGCATGTCATGGCAGTCGGACAGGAAGCAAAGGAAATGATCGGCAGAGCGCCGGCCAACGTGAAGGTTGTCCGCCCGCTGCGGAACGGGGTAATTTCCGATTTCATTATGGCGCAGGCCATGCTGAAGGAATTTTTGGGACGAGTTATGCAGGGCGGCTCCGGGTTCCGGGCGGTTCGCGTGGTAGTAGGCGTTCCTTCGGGCGTTACCGGCGTGGAAAAACGGGCGGTAGAAGATGTGGTGCGCCAGATGGGCGCGAAAGAGGTTTTCATTCTGGACGAGCCTATGGCGGCCGCCATAGGGGTAGGCCTTCCCGTAGATCAGCCCAACGGGCAGATGGTGGCTGATATCGGCGGCGGCACCTCCGATATTGCGATCATCGCTTTGGGCGGGATTGTCAACAGCGTTTCGCTGCGCCATGCGGGGGATGAAATGGATGAAGCCATCGTGGCTTACATGAGAAAGAATTACAATCTTTTGATCGGCGATGAGACGGCGGAAAAAATAAAAAAGACGCTGGGATGCGCAATCGAAGATTATGAGTTTGAGAATAAGGAAGACAGCAGCATGGAGGCGAAAGGCCGGGATATTCTTTCCGGACTGCCGCGGACGATTACCGTGGAGGCGCACGATATTTACAAGGCGCTGGAAGAGCCCATTGCGATCATCGTAGAGGGAATTAAATCCACTTTGGAAAGCGCTCCTCCGGAGCTGGCTGCGGACATTGTGGTAAACGGCATGGTACTGGCAGGCGGCGGAGCGCGGATTAAAGGGCTGGATATTCTGATTGAGCGCGCTACGGGACTGCATGTTATCGTTGCGGAAAATGCTTTGGAAGCAGTTGCGGAAGGAACCGGAAAGAGTCTGGAGCAGATTCAGAAAATCCGGCGGTATACGGCGAAAAATAACAGAATTTAAAGCCGGGGCGAGAAAGACGGAGAAACGAACATGCTGAAATGGTTTCGTGAACATATAAAGCTGACGGTGGTGCTGGCTGTTGCCGTTGCTCTGCTGATTGTTACGGTGGTGTCGTTTGTACATCACGGGAGCAGCTCCGGCGCGGGGAGAGCCGCGGAAAGCGGCGCGGTCAAGCTGCAGGAGCCGGTGGAAAAAGCGGGAAACGGGTTAGCTTCTATTTTCGGATTTTTGAAATACCGTTCTTTGATGAAGGAAAACGAGGAACTGCAGGAGCAGGTGGCGGAGCTTCAAAAACAACTGCGGCAGCAGTCGCTTTCTTCGCAGGATCTGGAAGAACTTCGTTCCCTTTCCGGAATTTTAAATTACGAACCGCAGGAAGAAACCTACGAATATCTAACGGCGGATGTCGTCGCTATGGATGGTTCACTCTGGTTTAATATTTTTACAATTAACAGGGGAAGCGAAGACGGCCTTGCTAAGAATGACGTGGTAATCAACGGAGACGGGCTGGTAGGGAAAATCTACGAAACAGGCGCCGATTGGGCAAAAGTAATTTCCATTATTGACCAGAATAACAACATCAGTTTTCATGTAACCAGGGATATGAATCTGCTGGGAATTCTCAGCGGGGACGGAACCGGAAATCTGACCGGATATCTGCTGGATTCCAACGCTTCCGTGGTAGAGGGAGACCAGCTGGTTACTTCCGGCATGGAACTGTATCCGGCGGGAATTGCCATAGGAACTGTACGGGAGGTTGTCTGGGACGCAGACGCGCTGGTTTATATGGTAACGGTGGAGCCGTCTGTCTATTTCAAAAACTTGCAGAAGGTAACGGTTCTCCTTCCTTCGGGACGATAGGGGGCACATTATGAAGTATCGCTTTGCGCTGCCTTTGTTTCTGGCAGCGTTTCTTCTTCAAACCACGGTGATGAATCATTTTAAAGTGTTTGGCACAGCGCCAAACCTGATTCTATGCTGCCTGATTATATTGACATTTTTTTTCGAAGGGTATTCCGGCGGTGTGCTGGCCATATTGTTTGGCCTTTTGCAGGATGTGTGCTTCGGAGTGATCGTAGGGCCGTCTGCGATTTCCTATTTTGCCGTATTTCTTTTAATGAAACAGCTGCGGTATCTGTTTTACCGGGACAGCATTTTCTCTGTTTTATGTGCGGCTGTAGTGGGAACAGTACCGGCTTTGCTTTTAAATTGGGCAATCGTTGCCGCTTTTGGCGGTGTGTATCATATTTCCTATGTGCTGAAAGATCTTCCCGTTTTGATAGTCTATCATTTTATTGTAATTTTGGCGTTTTATTTGCTTTGGGGTCGGCGGATGATCCGCAGACATCCCGAGGATTCGTATCGTTAGGGTAACAGAAGATGAGATGGTTGAGAGATCGTGATAATTTCATATTTGCAGTGGTATTTATTGCCCTTGCGGTTCTGCTGCTGCGTCTTTTTGTACTGACGGTTCTGCAGCATGAGAGCTGGGCGGAGTCTGCGAAAGCGCAGAGTACGAAGACCATATATACTTCTGCGCCCCGGGGAGACATTCTCGACCGTTACGGACGGCTGATTGCGGGAAGCAGGAACAGCTTTACCGTGCAGTTTACCGATGCGCAGCTGGAAGGGGAGGAAGCCAACCGGCAGGCATTGCAGTTGATTCGGATTCTGGAAAAAAACGGGGATGAGATTGACGATGAACTTCCTATTGTAATGCGCGGAAACGGATCCTTTTATTATACCTACGATCAGAACATTCGGGAATGGCTTTTGTCGCAGAATCTGCCGGCGGATTATACCGCGGAGCAGGCATTCCAGGCTCTTCGGAATGAGTACGGAATCGACGAGGGGAAGGATGTATACGAGGCGCAGGAAGAACTGCAGACTGTTTACAATGTATATCCGCCTATTTCCGTAAAAAAAATGGCGTATATGGAGGAGTTGGAGCGGAATAATTTCTTGGAAAGGTATGATCTGAATACCGGATTATCTGCCAAAAAGGCGTTTTATGCCCTGCGGGAGTATTTTGAAATTGACGAGAGTTTATCCGATGAGGACGCCAGAAAAATCATCATCGTGCGGGACGCTTTAAAAGCGCAGGGATATCGGAGCTATGTGCCCGTTACCGTCGCCCAGGGGATTTCTACGGAAACCATCGTAACCCTGGAGGAAAAAAGTACGGATTTAACAGGGGTGGATGTAGTGGCGGAATCGGTTCGTTACTATCCGAACGGCAATACGGCGGCTCATGTTCTGGGTTACCTGGGAAAAATTTCGGAAAGCGATAAAGACGCTTATGTAGAAAAGGGCTACAGCGTAACGGATATTGTGGGAAAGGAAGGTTTGGAAAGAGTATTTGAATCGTCGCTGAAAGGCACCGACGGGGTAAAAGAATTGGAAGTCAATGCCTCCGGAGAACTGGTTCGGGTAATCAGTGAATCGGAACCCAAGAAGGGGAAGGATCTTTATTTGACCATCGATCTGGAGCTGCAGAAAACGGCGGAAGAGGCGTTGGAACAGGCTTTGAGAAAGATTCAGACCGGGGGCACCTTTGAAAGCAAGTATGGAAACTACAAATACGGAACTGCTTACCGGAACGCCAATGTAGGGGCGGTAGTGGCTCTTGATGTGGAAACTGCCGATGTACTGGCTTTTGCCAACTATCCTTCGTATGATCCCAATTTGTTTGTAACCGGAATCAGCAAAGAGGACTGGGATTCCCTGCAGTCGGAAAACCCCAGGGATCCGCTTTCTCCTTTGCCGTTATACAACGTAGCTTCCATGACTGCGGTACAGCCCGGTTCTACTTTTAAGATGGTTACCGCTACGGCAGCGCTGGAATCCGGGCTGAATCCGGAGAAAAAGCTCAAAGACGGCGGTGCTGTGAAAATAGGGAACCGAACATATGGCTGCCTGATTTGGAACCGAAGCAAAGGCAGCCACGGGTATTTGAATTTGTACGAAGCTTTGGAGGTCTCCTGCAACTACTATTTCTTTGATCTGGTTGCCAACAAAGACTGGTATACCGGAAGTTCTTTAGGACTTTCCGGCGGTATGGGAATTGAAAAAATTTCGGAATATGCTACCAAGTACGGCTTAGGACAGCCTACCGGAATTGAAATCCCGGAAACCGTTGTGTCGGTTCCCAGCGAGGAAAAGAAGATCGCAATGACGAAAACCTACCTGCGGAACGTGCTGCAGGGAAGAGCAGAGCTGTATTTTACGGATGAAATCATTGCGGACAAGGCTCTTTTAAAGAAGAATATCGATACTGTCGTAGAATGGACGGAAGAAAATCCTTCTTTAAAAGTGATCAAAGCGCGGCTTGAAAAATTAGGCGTTCGGGAAGACCAGAACGAGGCGGTTGCAGAGCTTTGTAAATATTCTTATTTTAATCAGGCGCAGTGGACTGTGGGAGACGAGCTGAACATTTCCATCGGACAGGGCGAAAACGCGTATACGCCCCTGCAGATGGCCAATTATGTAGCCACCATCGGAAACGGCGGGGTTCTGAATCAGGTGAGTCTGGTAAAAGGCGTGGAAGGAAAAGGGCTTTTTACAAAAGAAGAAGGAATCCCTATGGGATTAAAAGATTCCGCAATTCTCGATGATATTATAAAGGGCATGAACCGGGTCGCCCAAGGCCCTCGGGGAAGCGGAAAAGCGTTGTTTTCCAATTTCCCGGTTTCGGTGGCGGCGAAGACGGGAACTGCGGAGCGCGCGGGGAAAGTAAATCCTCCGGATGAAATCGAATATCTGAAAAGCCATCTGGGCGGCATCAACGGCTCTTTAACCTGGATGCAGGTGGAAAAAGAAATGAAGCGTCTCATGCGGGACTATCCGGATATTTATACGGCGGAAAGTTATGCGGCGCGGCAGGCGATCATAAATCTGTCCGACGGTAAGGTGACTGCAGCGAAAATCGACGCATATAAGGGCAGCTACGATCCCTTTGCGTGGTTTGTAGCTTTGGCTCCTGCGGAAGATCCGCAGATTGCGGTAGCGGTTTTGATTTTCCAGGGCGGCTCCGGCGGCTATGGCGGAACGGTAGCACGGGAGGTAATTGGAAAATATCTGGATTTGCAGAAAGAGTACGAAGACTATCAGTTGATTACAGTAGATACACAGTAGAGAAGGAGTCAAGATGGGAGAAGCAATTTTGATCGCTTCCGGAAAAGGCGGAGTGGGAAAAACGGTGTTTGCCGCTAATATGGGGGCTGCCCTGGCGAAAAGCGGCGCGTCTGTGGTTCTTATAGATATGAATATCGGAATGCGGAATCTGGATATCTGCATGGGGCTGGAAAGCCGCGTTATCTACGATTTGACCGATGCGATTATCGGAATCTGCAGTTTGAAAAAGGCTTTGGTAAAAGATCGGCGCTTTGAGTCGCTGTATTTGATTTCCGCAGCACAGACACAGGAAAAAGCAAAGATCACGCCTGCTGAAATGCGGGATCTCTGTCAGGAGCTAAAAGAAAAGCATGATTATGTAATTATCGACGCGCCTTCCGGCATAGGGGCTGAACTGCGGCTGGCGGCAGCCGGCGCGGATCGGGCGGTTATTGTTACCACGGCGGAATACGGTGCGCTGCGTGACGCAGACGCACTGGATCGAGTCTTGGAGCGCATTGGAATTGTGAGCCGAAGCTTTGTAGTTAACGATGTGAAAGAAGAATTGCTGAGCAGAGGGGCGGTTCCGGATTTGCAGGAAATTTCGGAAAGCATGCGGATTCCCATGGCGGGGGTGATTCCCCATGAAAACAATGTAATCGTTTCGGTGAATATCGGCGTTCCCGTGGTAATGGAGGAAGGCTCCTATTTTGAACGGAATTTTCGAAGAATTATCCAGCGGATTCTGCAGTGCTGATTCGCAGGGCGCCGGATTAAGATCCCCTTCGCTCCGACAGGAAGAGGCCGGCCATGGTCAGCAGAGTTCCTAAAACGGAAAACATGGTGATGGTTTCGTGCAGAATTAAAAATGAAGTAATGACGGTGATAGCCGGGATCATGTAAATATAGACGCTGGTTTTAATAGCGCCCAGAAGCTTTACGGCAAAATTCCATGTAACAAAACAAAGGGCGGAGGCGCCCAGACCCAGAAAGAGGATGTTGAAGAGGCAGCGCGGCTGCGCAAAACGGCTGAGGTCTAAGCTTGCGTCGAAAAAGAAAAGCGCAGGCAGCATGAAAACAACCCCGTAGAAGAAAATCCGCCGGGTTGTTAATATGGTATGGTAGCCGAAGCTGCCGATTTTCTTCACGAAGACAGAATAAAAAGACCACACCAGTGCGGCTCCCAAAGCCAACAAGTCGCCCAGCGGGTTCAGCTGCAGGGCGGTGCCCTGGAAGCTGATTAAGAAAATACCGGTCATAGCCACAGCAAAGCCTATAAAAAATGCAGGGTGGAGCTTTTCCCGGTCTTTCCAGAACAGGCGGGTCAAAAATGCGGTGAAGAAAGGAGATACGGCTACGATAACTCCTACATTAGAAGCCTGGGTATAGGTCAGGGCGATATTTTCCAGAAGGAAATAGAGGGATACACCGCAGAGCCCAGCAGCGGCGAACAGGCATTCCTGCCTTCCGGTGGTTCCCCTTAACCGGCGGGGATACGCTATAGTAAGAACCAGCAAACCGATTACAAAACGGAAGAACAGAATCTCTACCGGTTGAAAATCCGTCAGCAGAACCTTTGTGGAGATAAAAGTAGTTCCCCAGATGATTGCCGTAAACAGCGCCGCGAAATGACCGACGGCGCGTTTTTTTTCGTTTGCGTTTTTTTCGTTTAAACCCAAATGCGATTGTGGAAGCGTGTGTTTCATAAAAATTTTCCCATTATTTACATAAAGCTTTTCTCCGAAATATTGTAACGCAGATTCTGCGGAACGTCGATGTTTTTTTTAGCGGTTCTGCGGCAGCGTATTTGGAGGTGAAAAAACGGATCCCCGCCCGGAGTTAAATGATCGGAAGCCGGGCGGAAGGAAGCAGGCGTACCAGGTACCGGCACGGATGCAAAAAATATTCGAAAGCCTCCTTCCTGTACGCCCCTGCCTATTTAGCTCACTGTGCCGCTCGATGGCTGGAAAAAGAAGAAAGTTGAGAAGAGGAAAGTGAAAAAATGGCTTAAGAGTGCCAGTGCCCTTTCGAATACAGCAGGCGGAGCTTTACTCTTTGGAATTACAGATGATGGAGAAATCATTGGATTGGCATTATTATGCCTTGGCTTCTTCAAGTCCCTGAGTTTCAAATTCTAATCTTCCAAGAACTTTGCACATTTATTATGTTATGGCAATATTTGCAGAAACCTCTGGATCTACCTTGCGGATATTAATGAGCAAGTGCAGAGCAGATTATAGCTGGTTATGAAGCAGATGCAGGAAGCTGAGTCTGTATCCGAGAAACTGAGTAGAAACGCGCCTGCTATCACATAATTATTGGTATTTTTGTGATTGCCATCACACTTTTATGCATTTCAATATGTTTGTTGATCGATAGAATATAAATTTTCCGAAAACGGCAAAAAAGAATTGAATAACATTAAGGTTGTTGGATTTATTGCCGATAATGTGATATACTACATTGTAGTAAAGTGTAAATTTAGATTTGATTGATAACGGAGGGGAGCAGATGCGATACCTTTCAGTTACTGAAATAGCAAAAAAGTGGAATGTTTCAGAGCGCAGCGTAAGAAACTATTGTGCCCATGGACGAGTAACCGGTGCGCTTCTTACCGGCAAAACTTGGAACATTCCTGAAAATGCGGAGAAACCGGAGCGTTCTAATAAAAAGAAAGAACAGCCGATTACATTGCTTGATATTTTACGGGAGCAGAAAGCAAGTAAATATTCCGGTGGTATTTATCACAAGACACAGATTGATTTAACATACAATTCAAACCACATCGAGGGCAACCGTCTGACTCACGATCAGACAAGATATATTTTTGAAACTAACACCATCGGTGTAGAAAACGAAGTGCTGAATGTTGATGATATTATTGAAACAGCAAATCATTTCCGTTGTATTGACATGATTATTGACAATGCTAAAGCAACTTTGACAGAGAAGTTTATCAAGGAACTCCATCTGATTCTGAAGAACGGTACCGGCGACTCCAGAAAAGATTGGTTTGCTGTAGGCGATTATAAAAAGATGCCGAATGAAGTCGGCGGCATGGATACTGTACTTCCGGAAGATGTTGCCGATAAGATGAAAGCGTTGCTGACAGAATACAATGCCAAGGAAGAAAAGACCTTTGAAGATATTCTGGACTTCCATGTGAAGTTTGAAAGGATCCATCCGTTCCAGGACGGAAATGGCCGTGTCGGCAGGCTAATTATGTTCAAAGAGTGTCTGAAATACAATATTGTACCGTTCATCATCGAGGATAATTTGAAAATGTTCTATTACCGTGGACTGAAAGGATGGAATAACGAAAAAGGCTATCTGATAGATACCTGCTTGACGGAACAGGATAAATATAAAGCGCATTTGGATTATTTTAGGATTGCGTATTAAGCAGGAATGATAAGCAGAATTTCTACACCAAAGATGATTTCATGTTAATTCCATTCATCAGCCAACAAGAAATCGCGGATGTTGCGGTGTTTGATTCCGTTGCGGCTCATGTCGAACTCATCCAGAGAGACAACATACTTCGGGTAGTTATCGCGGATGTTGTCATACGCTCCGAACTCACGCCGGACGGTCTCATCGGATGCCAGCAGATAGGCAACCTGAACATACAACTTCTCTCCGCGCTTGTCGCACACAAAATTGATCTCCTTGTCTCCGGTTCTGCCGATTGTAACTTTATAGTTCCGGCGCAGCAGTTCCAAATACACGATGTTCTCCAAAATGAGGTTGATGTCACGCATATTACCGCCAAAAACAGCCTCCCGGATGCCGTGGTCGGCAATGTAATACTTCTCATTGGATGCAAGAATCTGCTTTCCCTGCAAATCCTCGCGCTTGACCTGATAGAACAAATAGGCGTCGCAGCAGTATTTGATGTAGTTCAGGATTGTCTCCGGTGCAACGGTTCGCTTCTCGTTTTTGAGGAACTTCGCCAGAGAAGTAGCGGAGAAGGTCGTACCCACATTCGCAATCACATAAGCGATAATGCGTTCCAACAAGTCCACATCACGGATCTTGTTCCGTTTCACAATATCCTTGAGCTGGACAGAGTTGAACAGATCATGGAGGTACAGCTTGGAAGGAGCATCCTCGTAGCGGATGTTGGCAAGGTACGGCATACCGCCGGATAAAAGATACTTCTGAAAGCATCTCTGGACCGGCTCATCAGGCGCGATGGGGCGGTACAGTTCCAGAAATTCCGCGAAGGAGAACGGATAAATGATGAACTCCACATAGCGTCCACCGAGATAGGTGGAAAGCTCACCGGACAGGAGTTTTGCGTTTGAACCGGTGATATAGATGTCGCAGTCAAGCGATACACGCAGGGAGTTGATACATTTCTCCCAGCCTTTTACCTCCTGAATCTCATCAAAAAACAGATAGACCTTGCCGGGGATATCCGAAGCTCTCCTGGTAATCTCATCATGCAGTGCCTTTGCGGTTTGCAGATGAGCGTAGTTCAAATCCTCAAAGTTGATGGAGATAAACTGAGCAGGGCTGACACCGGACTCCACCAGTTCCTCTTTGATCAGCTCCAACATGACCGATTTACCGCACCGGCGAATACCGGTCATGACCTTAATAAGCTCCGTTCCGATAAACGGACGGATGCGCTTCATATATAGCTCACGTTTAATCATGATCATCCGCCTCCTTGCCTGTGGCTGAGCATAGTATAACACACTTACGGCTGAAATACAATGACGCATCTATCGATTTATAAGTTATAACTGATAAAATCTATATTTCATCAAATTTCGACAGATACAAACATGAATAAACAGCGGAGAAATCCAAACGGGGGTAATTTCCCGTGGGGATTATCAGGATGATTCCCGGGTGGTCTTTTCATGCCGCGTTCCCCATAGGATAAAACCGGCGCAAAGGAGGGAGCAGGATGGCGAAGATCGGGGAACGGCTGTTTTCCAGCCCGCTGGCCGAGGATCTGGTCGGGGGGCAGTCGCGCATCGAGCTGACGGGAGGCCGCCGCCTGCTGATCGAGGATCACCGGGGCATTCTGGAATACACGGACTCGCTGCTGCGGGTCGCGCTGCGGCGGGGACAGGTGCGCGTGACCGGGGACGACCTGCGGCTGACCGCCCTGACCCTGCGCGAGCTGGCAGTCAGCGGGACGATCCGCGCGATCGAGCTCGAGGGGGAGGGGTGAACCGATGCTGAACCGCATGTTCCGCTGGGGGCGGGGGAGCGTGTCCATCCGGGTGCGCGGCTCGACCATCGAGCGGTTTCTGAACGCCTGCGCCCGCGCCGGGGTGCGCCTGCACGCCGTCCGCCGGGTGGACGACTGCGAGCTGACCTGTGATCTGTCCATCCATGATTTCCGCGCCCTGCGCCCCTACATGAGCCGCACCGGCTGCCGCGTCCACCTGACCGGGCGGCACGGCGCGCCCTTTCTGGCCGCCAAATTCCTGCGGCGGCGGGTGTTGGTCGCCGGGTGCTTCCTGCTTGCCGGGCTCTGGCTGGCGCTCGGCAATTTCATCTGGGTGGTCGACCTGCGCATCGACCCCGGCCTGCCCCGGGACGCGATCACCGCCCGCCTGCGCGAGCTCGGGGTGTACACGGGCGCGCCCATCTGGACGCTGGACGAGACGCTGGCGCGCGACCTGCTCATCAATTCGTTCGACGAGGTGGGCTACGCCACGGTCGCCCGGCACGGCAACGCCGCCCGGGTCGAGGTGCGCGCCCGCGAGGTCGAGCCCGAGCTCGTCGACCGCGCGGCCCACACCGGCGTGGCCGCCGCCCGCGCCGGGATCGTCACCGATCTCGAGGTCACCGGGGGCGAGGCCGTCGTCAAGGTCGGGCAGGCGGTCGAGAAGGGTGACCTGCTCATTTCGGCGCTCGTCCACCCGCGCACCGAGACCGCCGCGCCCTACCTCTCCCACGGCACCGGGCGGGTGCTGGCGCGCACCTGGCGGACGGTCGAAGCCGCCGCGCCCGCGAATACGCCTCAGAAGCGCTATACGGGCAAAACCCGGTCGCAATATGCGCTGATTTTCGGAAACCGGCGGATAAATTTGTATTTTGGGAGTGGTATTACGGGTAATACCTGTGATAAAATAGTAGAGAAGCGCGAGCTGCGGCTGAGCGATTCGGTCGCGCTGCCCGTGTCGCTCGTCCGGCAGACCTTTGTGTTTTATGAGCTGGACGGCCCGGACGACCCGGAAGCCCGCGCGCAGGCCATGGCGGAGACGATCGAGCGCCGCCTGACCGAAGCGGTTGACGGCGAGATCCTGTCGTTCGGGTGGACGCGCGATGAAAACGCCCCGGGCGTCGTTGTGCGATGCACCGCCGCCTGCGAGGAGCAGATCGGCGCCGAGGTGATCGACCGCACGCCCCTGCCCGTTCAGGAGCGAAGCTCCTGAAACTTCTTCACTCTTCACTATTCACTTTTCTCAAAGGAAGTTAGAAAATACATGACAGAACAAACCCTGCAAATGGAACAAGTCGAGCTGATGATCGCGGTCTTCGGCGCGTTCGACGAAAATATCAAGCTGATCGAGCGGGAGCTCGGCCTGACCATCGTGAGCCGGGAGACCGAGCTCAAGGTCTCGGGCGAGCCCGAGGCCGTCGCGGTCGGCATGCGCGTGCTTTC
>JALEJU010000016.1 GCA_022769485.1 Bacillota bacterium | reverse complement strand
GATATAGATGTCGCAGTCAAGGGATACACGGAGGGAATTGATACACTTCTCCCAGTCTTTTACCTCCTGAATCTCATCAAAAAACAGATAGACCTTGCCGTTGATCTCTGCGGCTCTCCTGGTAATCTCATCATGCAGTGTCTTTGCGGTTTGCAAATGTGCGTAGTTCAAATCCTCAAAGTTGATAGAGATGAACTGAGCAGGGCTGATACCGGACTCCACAAGTTCCTCTTTTATAAGCTCCAGCATGACCGATTTACCGCACCGGCGAATACCGGTCATGACCTTTATCAGTTCCGTTCCGATAAACGGACGGATGCGCTTCATATACATTTCACGTTTAATCATCATAATCAGCCTCCTTGCCTGTGGCTGAGCATAGTATATCACATTTATAGCTGAAATCCAATGACACATTCTTGAATTTATAAGTTATAACTGATAAAATCTAAAATTCATCAAATTTCGACAGCTACGAACGGAAGTATGCAAAGGAGGCTGAGTGGTGAAATCCCTCGCTGTTTCGGCGGAACGGGCAGAAAAAGTCCCCACGGGAGTTATTTCCCGTGGGGCTTGCGGCTCTTTTCTGTTTTACGTTTCCCACTCGGACTTGTGGGCCTTATCCCACTGAATGAACTGATGAAAGAGGAAACGGCCTGACCGAAGTCATGCCGTTCCTGCAAAATCTGTGACTGAGACAATACGCATTCTGGGTAGCCCAGAATGCGTATTGTCTCAGTCACAGAATGGGTTTGCTCATATAATTGCAGGGCACGGTGTTTCTTTTCGTATGTGAACAATGTACTTACTTCCTCCTTGAGGCCTCTGCTATGTCCAACTTTTCGTCCGCACCCCGTCTCTCCATTTCTTGCCCTCCGTTAATTCAAATAAATGTACACGTGCTATTATTTGCGGAACAATTCATCTAATGTTTTTCCATCCTTGTTCTTCCATTCAATCCAGCCATTTGTGCTACCGCCGAGTACGAACATAGCAGCGGAGCTGGGAGAGGTAAAAGAAACAGATACATTTAACTTGTGCTTACCATCAATATCGGAAATATTACCATTTTTAATTGCAGTTTGCCTCTGTTTTTCAACATTGTCAGAGTGGCATCTACGACTCATGTCAACTTCAGAGTCTTCAAGAACTTCAAATTTCTCACTATCGTAAACACCGAATGCTTTGATGCCATTTCTGGTGGTGTGGAGAATATTTGCTTCGTTCAACGTGGTTTTGGAATTTTCCATCTTATAGCTTTGTGTAGCCATGATGAATTTGATTTCTTCGTAGACCTCTTCGATGAGTGGTAGATCATATTCGTCAATTTCATACTTTGGATTGACGGTGTTTTCCACTTTATATCGTTTAGATTCTGTAGCCTTGTTGATAGCGTAAGCTTCGAGACCGCTTATCATATCTAAGGAGAACGTTTTGCTGTCTGCTAAAAACATAATTGCCTTATTCCAAAAATCTTTAGAACGGTTATGGTCATCCAGTCTGGTGACACCGTTTCTTGTTTGACCTACATAAATTTGAGCAATCTTGTTATCGTCATTCTCGCTAATTAGGTAGTAAATACCAGGACGGTTGATTCCAGTTAATTTTTTAGCTTCTAAAAGTAGCGGGCGAGGAATGACATAAGTGGTCATAGTAGATAAATGGCGGCGAATGGAGCGGATACCATCTGGTTGTCCATTGTGATATATAATTTCAAGTTTTTTACTAATAGCCATATCTGTAGTCTCCATATTTCTATTACTGCGCTTTTCTCTGATCCAATGCCAAGCCAATCAATCTATCTGCCTGATCAGCCATAAACAGAGGGATGTTCAGTACATCATCATCCAGCTTCAAATTATCCAGGGAGAACCGCACACGGAGCTTGACTTGATCCGGGAACAGCTCCTTAAATTTCTTGAGGCTCTTGCTGGTTGTGTTGGTTTCGGACTTGACCTCAACAGGGAAAATGTCATTTTCCCGTTGAATGAGAAAATCCACTTCATAAGGCGGATTATTCTGGCTCCAATAGCGGGGAACCACTTCAAACTGCGTGATCAGGGTTTGCAGCACAAAGTTCTCGGTCAGTGCGCCCTTGAACTCGGTGAACAGGCGGTTGCCTTCCCCAAAGGCCGTAGGAGCCAGCTGCGCCAGGCGGCGGAGCAGACCTACATCCACCAGATAAATCTTGAATGCAGAAAGGTCATCGTAAGCAGCCACTGGCAGGCGGGGAGCGGAACTACGGTAGATCTTATGCACCAGTCGGGCATCTACCAGCCACTGCAGGGCATCCTCGTATTCACGGGCCCTTGCGCCCTCTTTGACCACCTTGTAGATAAACTTTTTATTCTCCCTTGCCAGCTGAGACGGGATGGACTTCCAGATCATAGAGATCTTCGGGAACTCACTGACATTGGGGTGTTTGGCAAAGTCACGCTCGTAGGCACCAATAATTCCGGATAAGGCTTCCTGCATAGCAGCAACATCCCGTGCCTCCGTCCACATCAGAACAGATTCCGGCATACCACCAGTGACGTAGTACATCTTCAATTTCTCGTACAGAGGATTGAAGAACGCATCAGGGATCGGCTCGATGGTGTCCACACTTTCCAGATATTTAGCAAGATTTTCGTCACCATTAGCAATTAGAAATTCCGAGAAGGTCATAGGAGCGATTTGCATGAAGTTGACCTTTCCCACTGGGAAAGAGGAGGGCTTTGCCAAAGCAATGCCCAGCAGAGAACCGGCACAGGCAATGTGATACTGCGGGGTATTTTCGCAGAAATACTTCATAGAGTTGATGACCTTGGGGCAGTCCTGCACCTCGTCAAAAATGATAAGGGTCTTTTCCGGCACGATCTTCTGACCGCTGGCCAGCATCAGATTTTGCAAAATACGATCCACGTCCTTTGTGGTTTCAAAAAATTGCTTATATTCCTCGTTTTCGTCGAAGTTAAAATAGGCCGTATTCTCATAATAGCGTCTGCCGAATTCTTTGAGGATCCAAGTCTTGCCAACCTGACGCACGCCCTTTAAGATCAGCGGCTTGCGGTAGGGTGAATTCTTCCAATCCAGCAGTTTCTTCAAAATCAATCGTTCCATAGATGCACGCCTTCACACTTTTATTGGAGTTTATGTGTATTGTAATCACACTTTTATTATATTCTGCTTCCGTCGAAATTACAACCATCATCACAAAATTATTTGAATTTTAGGTCTGCACTTCCGGAAGATGTTGACCACCGTACGGATCAATTAAGTGTGCGGGCTGCGGTTGACCGCCGACTCTACGGAACGTCGATTGCTTTTTTTCAGGCGGATCTGTTACACTGTATCCGGAGGTGAAAAAATGGACTGCGAAAAGATGGGAAATCTGATCTGTGAGCTTCGGAAAGGAAAGGGGCTTACGCAGAAGGAACTGGGAGATTTGCTGCATGTCAGCGACAAAGCCGTTTCTAAATGGGAGCGTGGATTGGGCTGTCCGGAGGTTTCGCTTCTGTCCCGATTATCCGGGATTTTAGGCGTTGCGGCGGAAAAGCTGCTTTCCGGCGAGTTGGGCGAAAATGTGTTTGAAGGAGGAAATATGAAGCGATCGAAATTCTATATATGTCCCATTTGCGGAAACCTTTTGATTTCCGCACAGGGAGCGGAAATTTCCTGCTGCGGAAGAACGTTAGAGGCTTCGGATCCGAAAAAGGCGGAAGACGAGGAAAAATTATCCGTGGAACGGATTGAAAACGACTACTTTATTACATCGGAGCATGAGATGGCAAAGGAGCATCATATTTCTTTTGTCGCTTTGCTGACAGGCGATACCTTAATCCTGCGCAGGCAGTATCCGGAATGGGATCTGCAGGTGCGGATTCCTCAGGTGGGGCACGGTATGCTGATCTGGCACTGTGTAAAACACGGAACGTTCTATCAGTTGGTATAAAAAGCAGGAAGCCGAGAGAGCGAAAATAAAGAACTTCCGGAAGAAACATTGCGTTTTTGTGAAATGAGAAAAGCTGCGGAACATTGCCGCAGCTTTTTGCGTGAAGAAAAGGTTGTTAAAAGTTGATGAGTTTGCTTCGGATGCAGACGTTAAGCGCCAAAGCCAAAGCGATCATATTCATCAGGACGGAACTGCCTCCCGAACTGATAAAGGGAAGGGTGATTCCGGTTACGGGCATTACGCCCATAGTCATGCCGATGTTTTCAAAGATTTGGAAGAAGAACATTGCCAGTATTCCGTAAACGATCAGCATTCCGTAGAGATCCTTTGTGTTGGTTGCCACGCGGAACAGCCTGTACAGCATAAGGGCATACAGTAGAATGACCGCAGCGGCTCCTAAGAAGCCAAGCTCTTCGCCGATGACCGAGAAAATAAAGTCGGAATCCTGAACCGGCAGGAAGTCCAATTCTTTCTGGGTTCCCTCGAATAAGCCCTTTCCGGATACTCCGCCGGATCCGATGGCGACTTTTGAATTCCAGACTTGCCAGTTTTCTTTGATGGACAAGTCGTTTTGGTGGAAAAATCCATAGATTCTTTTCTTCTGATAATCTTTCATTAAAAGATAGGCAACAGGCGTTAAAGCGGCTATGGCTAAAATAATACGCCGGTACAGTTTTAAATCCACGCCGGCGACGAAGATCATCGCAAAGGCGATGAAGCACATGACCAGCGCGTTGCCCAGGTCGCTTTGCAGCAGAACTACGATACCGATAAAAGGGCAGATATAGAGTCCTGCAGAGGCCAGTCCCTTTAAAGTATCCAGAGATTCCCTGTTCCTGGAAAGATATGCGGAGAAAAAAAGAATAAAGGCAATTTTTACAAGTTCTACAGGCTGAAATGTTATGGAGCCGAACTTCAGCCAGGCTCGGCTTCCGTATTGTTCCAGCCCGAGGCCGGGGATAAAAACGGTTAGAAGCAATACAATCGAAACCGCATAGAAAATCTTTTCCCATCTCTCAAATTTCTGATAGTCGAAAAGAAGCGTTATAAAGAGCCCGATATATCCTAATACAAATGCAATCAGCTGAATTTTCATACCGCGTGTGAAATTAAAGCTTCCGTCGTATGCGGTGCTTCCGATCATCACGATGCTGATAACCGCAAAAATTGCAGGTATTATAAGTAATGTTTTATCGATATTTTTGATCAGCGAACCAAAATACTTCATTCACGCACCTTCATTCTGCTTGACATAATTTCCGCTTTCATTATAATATATGTTGTATGTTTATATCAATATATAATTTCCGCAATACAAAATATTACCACTGCAAAAAGGAGGTGCATGACAATTTCCATTATTTACGGAATACTGATCGGAATTGTTTGTCTGGCCCTCGGCGTGTTGATTGGGTATATATTCAGAAAAACTGTAGGGGAAAAAGCCATTGGCTCAGCTGAACAGAAAGCAAAGAATATGATCCTCGATGCCGAGAATCGTTCGGAAACTATAAAAAAAGAAATTACGATCGAAGCAAAAGAAGAAGCTCATCGCCTGCGGAGCGACGTAGAGCGTGAAGTGAGGGAACGGCGGGCTGAAATTACAAAGTCCGAAAGACGTTTAATTCAAAAAGAAGAGGCCATCGACCGCAAGATCGAAAATCTGGAAAAGCGGGAGGACGGTCTTGTCCGAAAAGAACGAAAATTGGAAGAAAAAGAAACAGAGCTGGACGGCTTTCTTGCCAAACAGATGGAGGAGCTGGAACGGATTTCCGGGTACACCATGGAAGAAGCCAAGCAGATTCTGTTATCAAATGTAGAAAAAGAGATTCGCGTAGAAGCTTCTATCATGATCAAGGATATTGAAGCGAAGGCGAAGGAAGAGGCGGATAAGAAAGCAAAAGAAATCATAACCGGTGCGATTCAAAGGTGCGCGGCAGATCATGTAGCGGAAAGCACGGTGTCCGTAGTTCCCCTGCCTAACGACGATATGAAGGGCAGAATCATCGGCCGTGAGGGCAGAAATATTCGCGCGATCGAGACCATGACCGGGATTGATTTAATTATTGATGATACACCGGAAGCGGTTATTTTATCCGGCTTTGATCCCGTAAGAAGGGAGATTGCAAGGCTGACTTTGGAAAAGCTGATTATTGACGGTCGTATTCATCCGGCGCGGATCGAGGAGATGGTCGAGAAAGCGGAAAAGGAAGTCAGCAGCATTATTAAGGAAGAAGGGGAACAGGCCACCTTCGACGTGGGTATCCACAACCTTCACCCGGAACTGGTAAAGCTTCTGGGAAGGCTGAAATACAGAACCAGCTACGGACAGAATGTGTTGAAGCATTCCGTGGAAGTAGCGCATCTGGCAGGACTTATGGCCGGCGAACTGGGAATGGATGTAAAGCTGGCAAAGCGTGCCGGTTTGCTTCACGACATCGGCAAGGCCATCGACCACGAAATGGAAGGTACTCATGTGGACATCGGTATCGAGATTCTGCGTAAGTACAAGGAAAATGAAGCGGTAATCAACGGTATGGCAGCGCATCACGGCGATTATGAGCCCAAGAGCTGCGAGGCGGTTCTGATTGCGGCGGCCGATGCCCTTTCCGCAGCCAGACCGGGTGCGCGGAGGGAAACTCTGGAAGCATACATCAAGCGGCTGCAGAATTTGGAAGAAATTGCAAATACTACGCCGGGTGTGGAAAAATCCTTTGCAATTCAAGCAGGACGCGAAATCCGAATCCTGGCCAAGCCGGGCGAAGTCAACGATGAGGAAATCGTTTTCCTGGCAAGAGAGATCAGCAAGAAGATCGAAAGCGAGTTAGAGTATCCCGGACAGATTAAAGTCAACGTAATCCGGGAAACCAGAGCAATCGAGTATGCGAAATAAAAATATTGATTAAAATACATGTGAAGGGAGCCGGCTCGCGATGGGCGGGCTCCCTTTTTTCCCGAAAGAGGAAAAGAGGAAGACGATGTTTGTATATTTAGACAACAGCGCAACAACAAGACAATCCGACGAAGTAACGGAATGTATGCTGCAGGCTATGCGTGAAGATTTTGGAAATCCTTCTTCGCTGCACCGATTGGGAGTCACTGCGGAGAAGGCCGTAAAACAGGCGAGAAAGGCAACTGCCCAGTCGTTAGGGGTTTCCGATAGCTCCGTCTATTTTACTTCCGGCGGCACGGAGGGCAATAATACCGCCTTGTTTGGGGGAGCCTCCGCCAGAAAACGCCGGGGAAAGACCGTTATCACTTCGGCAGTGGAGCATCCCGCAATTCTGGAGCCGTGCAGACGCCTGGAACAGATGGGATTTCATGTAGAGTATTTAGGCGTCGATAAAGACGGCCGGGTCAGTGCGGAAGATCTGAAGGCGGTTATGACAGACGATGTGATATTGGTTTCCGTTATGTGGGTCAACAACGAGCTGGGAACCATTCAGCCGGTAGAAGAGCTGGCGAGGATTGCGAAAAATTACGAGGATGTTATTTTTCACACGGACGCCGTACAAGCCTGGGGCAAGCTCCCTTTGCAGGTGACGGCGGAGATGGATATGGTCACGGTCAGCGGACATAAAATTCACGGACCCAAGGGAAGCGGCGCACTCTATGTAAAACCGGGGCTTCATATTCCGCCTTTTCTGTTGGGCGGAGGACAGGAAAAAGGATTTCGTTCGGGGACAGAGAACGTCCCGGCCGTTTTGGGACTTGGGAAAGCGGCGGAACAGCTGGTTTCCGACGGGGAAGAACGAATCCGGCAGATGGGTCAGGTAAAAGCCCGTTTGCTGGATGGACTCCAAAGCGAAATTCCCGATATTCGCGTAAACAGCCCGGAAACGGGCTGCGCGCCGTCTGTTTTAAATATAAGCTTTCTGGGATGCAGAGGCGAGGTTCTGCTTCACACCCTGGAGCAGAAAGGAATTTATGTGTCCACCGGGTCTGCCTGCTCTTCCAATACAAAGAAAAAAGGCAGCCATGTTCTGCGGGCTGCGGGGCTTACTCCGGAAGAAGTGGAAGGCGCTGTTCGGTTCAGTTTTTCTTCCGAAAACACACCGGAACAGATGGATTATGTAGTGCGGGAAGTAAAGCAGGCGGTCTGCTCTATGCGTAAATTGATGAAATACAGGTAGGAAGGAAAGAACTGTGGAAGGAAAGAACACATACATTGTACGATGCGGCGAAGTCGCTTTGAAAGGTATGAACAAGCCGTATTTTGAAAGAATGCTGGCAGAGCGGATAAAGAAGGTTTTGAAAAAATATGAAGGCTGTGAAGTAAAGCGTTCCGACGGCTTGCTTTTGGTCTATGCTCCGGAAAAGCTTCCCAGAGAGCAGGTTATGGGGGAAATCTCCAGAGTATTCGGCGTGGACAGCATAAGCCCGGCAGTGGAAGTGGAAAGCGATATGGAGGAAATCGGCAAAGCGGCTGTAAGCTATATGCAGCAATTGATAGAAGAACGGGGAATCAAGACGTTTAAAGTAGAGGCAAAACGTTCGGACAAAAGCTTTCCCGTGGAATCTCCGCAGATTGCAAGGCGTATCGGAGCGGCGGTCTTAGTTGGCTGCAAGGTGCTGAAAGTGGATGTGCATAAGCCGGATTGCCTGCTGTTTGTACATGTACGCAGAGAATGCACTTATATTTACGAACAGAAGGTTTCCGGTTTCGGCGGTTTGCCCCTTGGAACCAATGGTAAAGGCCTGGTGCTTTTGTCGGGAGGCATTGACAGCCCGGTTGCCGCATGGATGATGGCAAAGCGGGGGATGTATATTGAAGCGGTGCATTACCATTCCTATCCGTATACCAGCGAGAGAGCCTGGGAAAAAGTACAGGATCTGGCACGGATTCTGGCCGGTTATTGCGGGAGAATCCGGATTCACAGTGTAAACTTGCTTCCAATTCAGGAACAGATTGTGGCAAACTGTCCGGAGGAAGAGACTACGATTTTGGTGCGGCGTTTTATGATGAAGATCGCGGAGCGCATTGCCCGGGAGACCGGCTGTTTAATGCTGATTACCGGTGAGAATGTAGGGCAGGTTGCCAGCCAGACTGCAGAAGCTCTCGTGGTAACCGATGCGGCGGTGCAGATGCCCGTTATGCGTCCTCTGATTGCATTGGATAAAGTGGATATTATGCAGAAAGCACAGGAAATCGGAACATTTGAGACATCCATACAGCCGTATGAAGACTGCTGCACGGTCTTTTTGCCCAAGCATCCGAAGACGAAGCCCAAACTGGATAAGATTCTGCAGTCGGAAAGCGCCTTGGACTGCGAGGCGTTGATAGAGGCGGCTTTGGCATCCAAAGAAGTGGTTACCGTTTATCCGGAAGATTAAAAATCGACAAAAATAGAAGAAAGTCCCCTTTTTCTCTTAAGGACAAGCTGTGATCACCGGCGGTATAATTAAGAGAGGAAGGGGGATTTTTTATGGAATTAGAGTTTGAACAGGCTGGAGATACTTTGGTTGCGGCATTGCATGGAGAATTGGATCACCATTCTGCGGCGGATGTGCGGGAACGGATTGACATGGAAATTGACCGGCGGGGAAGCAGAAATTTGATCTTATCTTTCGGCGAAATGGGATTTATGGACAGCGCCGGTATCGGCGTGATCTTAGGACGGTATAATAAAAGAAAAGAAGCGGGAGGAAAGTTGCTTTTGGCGGGAGGCAGCCGGAGCATCCGGCGAATTTTGGAAATGGCAGGGATTTATACGATCCTTTCTCATTATGAAACGGCGGAGGAAGCGGTAGAAGCACTTGTCAGAGAAGCAGAACAGGAGGCAGCAGATGGAAGAAAAAGATAGAAAAAACCGGATTCGGTTTGAGTTTGAGGCGCGCTCGCAAAATGAAAGCCTGGCTCGCTCGGTAGCGGCCGCCTATGTTTTGCCGCTGGACCCTACGGTAGAAGAAGTAACGGAAATTAAGACGGCAGTGTCGGAAGCGGTGAGCAATGCAATAATTCATGCTTATCCGGGGAAAGAAGAAACCGGAATTGTGATTTTGGAAGCGGAACTGCGGGGAGAACGCGACGTCATGTTCGTTATTCGTGATAAGGGAGTAGGCATTGCGGATGTCTCTCAGGCTCGGGCTCCCCTGTTTACTACCGGCGCACCCGAGGAACGATCGGGAATGGGATTTACCGTTATGGAAAGTTTTATGGATAAAATCGAAGTTCGGTCGGAGCCGGGAAACGGGACGGAAGTTACTTTAATTAAGCGGCTGGACAGTGGAAATGACTGGTAAATACATACCTGCGGCCAAAGAAGACGTTTATGAACTGCTGCGGAAAGCGAAAGAGGGCGATGGGGAAGCCCGGGAAGAGCTGGTTTGCCGCAATATCGGACTTGTAAAAAAACTTGCGCTGAAATTTACGGGAAACGGATACGAGCTGGATGACCTGCTTCAGGTGGGCTTTATCGGCCTTCTGAAAGCAGTAGACCGTTTTGATCCCGGTTTTGATGTAATGTTTTCCACCTATGCGGTTCCTATGATATTGGGTGAATTAAAGCGGTATCTGCGCGACGACGGAAGAATTAAGATGGGGCGGCAGATGAAGCAAAACGTTCGGACGGCAAAAGCCCTGCGGGAGGAGTTTTCCAAAAATCACGGCAGGCCGCCTAAAATCAGTGAATTGGCAGAGTGTATGGGCGTTTCCGCAGAAGAGATCGGGCTTATATTAGAGGCGGAGGACGCCATGTGGAATATGGAGAGTTTAGACGACCCGGAAAGCACAGCGGCCTATACGGGAGACGATTTTTATCAGGAAAAAGAAGAGCGGCGGGCAGATTTGATCCAGCTGAAAAGCATGATAGGAAAATTAGAAGAACGGGATCGGCAGATCATCGTCCTGCGCTATTTTAAAGATATGACACAGCAGGAGATTGCCGGAAGGTTAGGAATTTCGCAGGTGCAGGTATCCCGTATTGAGAAACGGATTTTATCCGGGCTGCGGGAAAAGATGACGGCAGATTAAAAGACGAAAACGGTTTCCTGCATTCATCCATTTAAAGCATTTGCATAAAAGAGGGCGAATGTCGTAAACTCTATAAAAGGGTTCGCGGCATCCGCCCTCTTTGTTTGGGATTGCCTGAGCCAGGCTGTCAATGCTGCTTTCGATACGGGAAAACCGTTTCCGAGAGGCAGCCGGCTGTGATTTATCTTTTTGATTTGGGATTGAAAATCAAAGCGATCACATAGCCGAATGCAATGGCTGTGGCTACGCCTGCAGCAGTGCTTTTTACGCCGCCCATGACCGCATCTAAAAATCCGTCCTTTGCTCCGGAAATTGCGCCCTTCGCTAAAGAATATCCAAAGCCGGGCAGGGGGACGGTAGCGCCGGTACCGGCCAGGTCAACGAGGGGCTGATATAGATTTAATCCTTGAAGCACTGCTCCTGTTACTACGAAAATAACCAGAATTCTGGGAGCTGTTAGTCTTGTTGTATCCATTAAAATCTGACCGATAACGCAGATTATACCGCCGATGAGAAAAGCCCAAAAATAGTCCATTTTGTTACATCACCTCCATGGATACGGCATGGGCAATGCCGGGAATGGATTCGCCCTGCTGACTGCTCTGTGTGGTCATAAGCGCTCCTGTGGACATGAGGATTACTTTTTTCAGTTTTCCGTTCATCATATCGCGGAATATTTTTCCGCAAAAGACAGAAGCGGAGCAGCCGCAGCCGGAACCGCCGCTGTGAACATCCTGTTTTTCCTTAAAATACATAAGCACGCCGCAGTCGTCGTATACGGGGGTTATGTCATACCCTTTTTTCCGCATGAGGTCGATGACGATCTGTTTTCCGATAAAGCCCATATCTCCTGTGAGAATTGCATCGTAATCATCGGGCTTGGTTCCCGTGTCCTGAAAATGGGTGCAGAGAGTATCTACTGCCGCGGGCGCCATAGCGGCGCCCATCTGATGGGTGTCCGTAATGCCCGCATCCATTACTCTCCCCATAGTTGCCCGGCGAATGCAGACCTGCGGTCCTGTTTTTTCTTTTGCTTCATTTTTTTGTACGATTGCAGCGCCGGCGGCGGTAACGGTCCACTGCGCAGCCGGAGGACGCTGGTTTCCGTGTTCCAAAGGCATACGAAACTGACGCTCTGCCGTACAGTAGTGACTGGAGGCTGCTGCCAAAGCGGAATTTGCGTATCCGCCGTCTATCAGGGTCGACGCAATCAGCAGAGATTCGCACATGGCAGAGCAGGCTCCGTAAAGCCCTAAAAAAGGAATTTGAAGATCTCTGGCGGTAAAACTGCAGGACATGAGCTGATTTAAAAGGTCTCCGCACAGCATAACGTCTATATCCTCCGGCTTTTTACCGGATTTTTTCGCGGCTAAAAGCATGGCCTCTTTCAGCATTTTGCTTTCCGCTTTTTCCCAGGTCTTCTCCCCGAACATATCCTCTTCCAGAATCAGATCAAAATAGTTTGCAAGGGGTCCTTTGCCTTCTTTTTCTCCTACCACAGAACCCGTGCTTGTGATGACGGGGCAGCCGGGGAAATCAAAAGTCTGGCGGCCCAGCCTGCGCATTGTGTTATTGTAATTATTCAAAAGATCCCCTCCTATCCGAGCATCCAGTACAGAATGCCGATAACCACGCTTACGGAAATTCCACAGACTAAAACCGGGCCGGCTAAGCTGAACAGCTTGCTGCCTACGCCTAAAACCAGACCCTCTTTTTTGAACTCAATAGCCGGAGCCACCATGGAATTTGCAAAGCCGGTAATAGGAACGATGCAGCCTGCACCTGCAAATTTAGCGATGGTATCGAACACGCCGATGCCGGTTAAAAGCTGCGCGGTACAGATTAAAATCAATGTGACGGCTGTTTTTGCGTCCGTTTCTTTCATACCGCCGCCGGTAAGCAGGTTTTGGATCCAAAGTGCGGCCGCGCAGATTGCGCCGCCTACAAAAAAGGCTTTTAAGCTGTTAGAAAAGTATGCCGGCTTGGGAGTAAATCCTTTCACATAGTTTTCATATTCCTTTGCTTTTTGCTTTCGCTGATCTTTTTTTTGTGCCTCTTTTTCCGTTTCCAATTTTTCTTTCATGGTTTTCCTCTCCTATGCAGAACATATAAGTAAGCTGCATATTTGCTTATAAATATAATGCTTTATTCTTTCCCGCATTTGTCAAAAAAACACGGGGAAATAGAAACGAAAGACAGGAAAAGACAGCGGAATCGGATTGCATTCAGAGCGGTCTGCAAAAATAATCCGCGCGATGAAAAAGCAATTTTTGCAGAATAAAAAGCAACGGCAGATACGGTTCCGCCGTTGCTTTTGCACATTTTATAATTTTTTACATTTTTCAATCACACGCTTTATTTTTACAGCTGATCCCGAATTACGCCTCCGTTTTGCCCGCTCTGATTCGGATCCTGCGGCTGAGGGAGATCCGGATTATTGGGATTGCCGGGATTATTGGGATTATTGGGATCGTTTTCTCCGCCCTCTTCTTCCGGATCCTTTAGAGGTATGAAATTAGGATCCAAGGCTAAACCGGGAGCGATGGGATATGTTTCCGCATCGTTGTTATGCAGATTGCAGTAATAGGTATATTTCCCGCCGTCCTCCTCTTGAGAATCTGCTCCCGACCGAATAACCACAGTTTCCGTATTGGTGCAGTAAGGGGCAGCTAAGTACCCGGAATCCAGACAGATTGTATAAACCTGACGGCCGGTTCCGGATATGGTAGGCTGCGTTCCCCGGATAAAATATTCCTGGATGACGGAAGCGTTGGGATCCGCTTCTGTCTCTTCGTTGGGCAGCAGGCCGGTGACACTGTCAATGCCTACGGCAACTACATTGGAGGGCGCCGAAGGATAGGATCCGTAGGACAATCCGGAATGAACTTCTTTCATGATTTTGCTCCAAAGAGACGCTGCCGCTCCGCTTCCCGTAGTCAATTCAATATTGATATCATTTCCGATCCAAAGGGCTGCGGAATAATAGGGGGTAAAGCCTACGAACCATGCGTCGAAATTATCGGTAGTTGTACCCGTCTTACCGGCAACCGGCTGGCCTCCGAAACCGGCTGCGCCGGCAATTCCTTTGCTTACTGTGGTGCGCAGAATATCGGTCATGATGAATGCAACACCCGGATCGAAGACCTCTTCGGTTTTCGCTTTCTTTTCCAGAAGGATATCGCCCTGCTTTGTAGTTACCGAAGTATAAGCCACAGGCTCTGTATAAACACCCTTGTTGGGGAAAGTGCCGTATGCGGCCGCCATCTCCAGAGGCGAGATCCCGCTGGACATACCCCCCAGTGCCAGAGCAGCCGGGTTCATATCGTTGACATCGCCGTCTTCCACCAGAGAGGTAATGCCTAATTTTTTCAGGTAATAAGCGGATGTATCTGTGCCGATATCGGTCTGCACCCGAACTGCCACGGTATTAACAGACTGTTCCACGGCACGGCGCAGTGTGTAAGGGCCGCGAAAACCGGAGTACCAGTTCTTCGGCCATTGTTTGCCGTTGATGTTCAGCGGCTTATCCTCCACAACAGACGCTGCTGTCCATGCGGTTCCGCTTCCGGTTAATTTTGCGTCTTCGGAATCCTCGGAATCAATTACTTTGTTAGCTGTGCTCTGCAGCGCCGGCCCGTAAACGCCTAGGGGTTTAATAGAAGAGCCGGGCTGTCTGGGGCTGGTCGCCCGGTTGAACAGCTGTTTGCCGTTGACATCTCTTCCCCCGGCCATGGCTTTGATGCCGCCGGTTTTGTAATCCATAATTACCATCGCTGCCTGGGGCTGCAGAATTGTCTGCTGGAGCTGAATGTATTTTGCGGGAACCCGGTAAGAGCCATTTTCCTCAGGGTTGAAAATGGATTCTTTTTCGAAGAAGGAAGCGCTCAGCACAAGATTTCCGTCTTCATCCTTGCTTTTGTATTCGGAGGGAATCAGGAAATACCCTCCGGGAATTGTGTAAAACAGACCGTCCGCTGTGCGATACATGCTTTTCAGCTCTACACTGATATCTACGTTTCCCTGAACCTCCGTCTTATAGAAATTCAGGCGGTTTCCTTTGAGAACGGTAACGCTGCCGTCGGCGTTTTTCTTGTATTCGTCTTTTTTCAGAAGGAAATTTCCGTCGTCGTCCAGCATATTGGCGTACGAGTACAAAAGAACGCCGCCGTTCTTTTTCTTGATATTGGACCGGCTGTCCTTGCTGTAACCGGTTACACCGGGGAAATTAGATGTTTTGGAGAACGCGTTTTCCACGCTCTTCTGTACGTCTAAATCCAGCGTACTGTTGATTCTAAGACCGCCGGTGTAGATCATTTCCTTTGCGGCACCTTCGTCAATTTTCAATTCTTTCATCAGATCTTCCACGACCTGATCGACTACGTAATCGGCGAAGAAGGAGGAAATGTTTGCAGAGGGATCCATATTGGGGTTAATGGATTCCCGAATATCTACGGCCATGGCCTCGTCGTACTCCGCCTGGGAGATCATTTCCTGCTCCAGCATGTTCTTCAGAACCAGATGCTGTCGGTCAGAAAACTGATCCTGATAGCAGACGGTGTAAGAATCGTCTTTTAGGAGAATGTCAAAGGCATCCGGATCCGTAATATCCGAATTGTTGTAAGTAATCAGCGGGGAATATTTCGTAGGATGTTTGGGAATGGAAGCAAGAACCGCGCATTCCGCTAGGTTCAGCTCCGATACATCTTTTGAGAAATAGGTTTCCGCTGCGGCGGCAACGCCGTTGGAATTGCTGCCCATATAGATCGTGTTCAGATACGCTTCTATAATCTGATCCTTGTTCAGCTGCTTTTCCAACTGAACAGCGAGATAGGCTTCCATAAGTTTACGGGAAAGCGAGCGCTCGCTTTTTCTGTCTTCTAAGTAAAGGTTTCGGGCCAGCTGCTGGGTAATTGTACTGGTGCCTTTGACGCTCTCCCCGGAAGTCAGGCTGTCAAAAATGGCGCCGAAAATACGGATAAAGTTAAAACCGTGATGCTCGCGGAATGTTTTATCTTCGATGGCGATAAAGGCGTTGACCAGCTGTTCGGGCATTTCTGTATAGCTGATATTGGTACGCAGACCTGCTCCTTCCGCATACAGAGTTTCCACAATCTCGCCGGAGGCGTCATAAATCGTCGAGTTCTCCGAGAGCATGGAATAAAGGTTATCCGAATCGATATGGGGCGCTTTTGAAATCGTGAAAAGAGCCCATCCTAAAATACCGATTACAAAAACAGCGCAAACGATAAGGATGTTTCGAAGAACGGTTTTCTTATTGATCTTCTGCTTCTTTGTTTTTTTCTTGTTCATAGTCGGATTGGATTTTTCACGGCGGCTGACGCGGCTGGGCGTAACTCCCGGAATTGTTTCTCCTTCTTCTTTTCCTTCGGCTGCGGAAGGTTCTTCCGGCGCCGCTTCGGACTGTTTTTCAAAATCGGTACTTATTTGATCAAAGCGGTGAAAGAAATCATCGATTTCCTTCTGCTTTTCTTCTTCGCTGCGATAATCGTCGCTCATGCGTTCCACCTGCTTTCACATTATGTAGAGACCGGGTACGGTACTCTTTCAATAAGCCCTTCCGGAGAACGGAAAAAGGCCAGGAGCATTTTCGAATAATCAAAACAAATACTTAATCAGTATATCATATGGGTTTTGGCTTGGATAGAAAAAGCAGGAGAAATGTTTCGGTTTGTAACAAAACTGAAACGAAGAGCAGGAAAAGATTGACAAAATAATGAAAAATATGTAAAATAATGTAAAATCAGAGGAGAGGGGGGACGGAATATTTTGAGAAGGCCTCTTTGTTGTTTTTTTATGGCTTTCGCGGGGGGAATCCTTTTGCGGTTTTGTTTAGGGAAACACGGGGAGGAATTGCCGGTGTTTTTTACAGGGGTTTTGCTGTTTTCAGGCGCGGCGGCTGTATCGGGAGGTGCGGCACGGTTTGCAAGCATAACGTCGGGGAAGGTTCCCATGTTTGGAGCTGCCGGAATATTGCTGACTGCAGCTGCGGCAGGCTTCTTTTATTTCCATTTGACCGAGACCGTACATGATCCGCTGGAGGGGTACGCAGGTCAGATCATCACGGCGGAGGGGCGGGTGCTCAGCGTACAGGAAAAGGAGGGATATGCGAAAATTGAACTGCAGCGGACAAAAGGAATTCTTAGGGCGGAAGGGGAAGCGCAGCAGGTTTTTTCGGGCAGGGAGAAAATGCTGCTGCACCTTACAGGTGCGCCGGAAGAGTTGTATTTTAAAGGCTTTGAAAGTGGAGCGGAAACCTGGCAGGCGCTTTGCGGAAAGGATATCCGGATTACCGGAGAGCTTTCCCTTCCTGTGGGGAGGCAGAACCCGGGATGCTTTGACTATAAAAATTATCTGAAAGCCCGGGATATCCGGACAATTCTTTCGGGAGTCCGGGCACATTTGGAAATTATAGGAGAAGGAAGCCGTTTTTGGAATGAAACGGCCAGGATTCGATATACCTTTTCGCAGTATTTGCAGCCGTTCTCGGGAGAAAATTCCCGGGCTTTCATTATGGGGATGATGTTCGGAGACCGCTCTTTGCTGGACGAGGGACTGTATGAAGAATTTCAGAGAAACGGAACTGCCCCTGTTTTAGCCGTTTCCGGCCTTCATGTGGGTATCGTTTACGGATGTGTGAACTGTTTCTTTCAGGGAAAGCGTGGGACGAGATCATCAAAGCGCCCGCGATTGATTCTGCTTCTGCGGATTTTGCCCGGAGCAGCGGTTTTGTTTCTGTACGGGGCGCTGGCTTCTTTTTCTCCGTCTGTTACCAGAGCCCTTTTTATGATATATCTGCATATGGGATCTAAATTGCTGTACCGCCGCTATGATCTGGTTACGGCTGCTTCCGCCGCTGCTCTTTTTCTGTTGCTGCGAAATCCCTGGAATCTGTTCCACTGCGGGTTTCAGCTATCCTTTCTGGCGGTTTTTTGTTTGGGGTTTATGCTGCCGAGGCTGGATTCCTGGTTGGCCGGATGCCGAAATTTTGAAATGGCAGGCAGCGAAAAAACGTTTCTTTTCCGCTTTTTTCCGGAGAATGCCGCAATCTTGCGGAAATTGCTTGAACCGGCAAAGTGGAAACCTGTCATTCGCTCTTTGTTTCGTGTTTTTCTGCCTGCTTTGGCGATACAAATAGGCATGTTCCCGGCGACGGCTTTTTTGTTTAACTATATTTCTCCGCTGTCCTTTCTCATAAACTTGCCGGTTACCTTGCTGGCGGGATTGATCCTGCCTGCCGGGCTTGTTCTTTTATGTCTGACGGAGCTGTTGAGACTGGGAATTGTGTTTCCGGGGCTGCTGCAAATGGCCGCCGCGTTAGGCGGTACCGGTCTGGAAATTCTTACGGAGACGCTGCTTTGGATAAACCACCTGTATTACCGGGAAAACCTGACTGTTTTTTTGACCGTTTCTCCTTCGCCTTTTTTACTGGGGGCGTACTACGGCGCTTTGTTTTTCTATTTTTCGGATACTGCCTGGCTGGCCCGGAAGACGGGGCGCAGACAGCGGCTTATTCTTTTCATGGCGGCGGTTCTTTTGGGTTCTGCGTTTCTCCCGGCGGCGCTGAACAGCAGAGAGGGACAGGCGGAGTTGATTTTTGTGTCCGTAGGGCAGGGGGACTGCCTGCATATTCGGACTCCCGGCGGAAAGAACGTTCTTATCGATGGAGGCGGCACTTCAAATTGCAATGTAGGAAAACGCACGCTGCTGCCCTATTTGCTGAAAAACGGCGTATCTCAAATTGATCTGACACTTTTGAGCCATCTTCACGAAGATCATTATCTGGGAATTTGTCAGCTGGCGGAAGATATGGAGATCAGGCAGATAGGGTTATATGAAGGGAACCGCTGTCTGGAATCGGAGGTTTTAAGGCAGACCGGAGCAGAGGCTTGGCAGCTGCTGTATCTTTCCGCAGGGCAGAGAATCTCTTTAGAGCCGGGGATCTGGATAGATGTACTCTGGCCGCGGAAAGAGGAAGCGCAGCAGGAAGAAGAGCCGGACGATGCCAATGAGACCGGATTGCTTTTGAAGCTTTGTTATTACGGCATCAGTGTGCTTATGACCGGCGATTTGGGGAAAGACGAGGAGGCGGAAATTTTAGAATGGCTGAAGGAGTCAGGGACATTCCCGGGAGGAACAGAGGTGCTCCGCTCGGATATTTTAAAAGTAGGGCATCACGGTTCCCGTAACTCTACTTCGGATGAGTTTTTGGCTGCCGTGCAGCCTCGCATTGCCGTAATCCAGTCCGGAGCCGGCAACCGGTTCGGCCATCCCCACAGGGAGACCGTTGAAAACCTTGAAAAACATGGTATACTGATATACAGAAACGATACGCAGGGCGCGGTTTTGGCTGATATTGATCCGGATGGGGCTTTGCGGCTGAGAACGATGTTTATGCAAGAGAGGATCCGAAAAAAGCATGGCGGAAACCAGAGGCAGAAAAAGTACACACGCATATCAGAAATTTAACGATGAATTGAAAAACGGTCAAATAAAATCCCTCCTGTTTTTTTACGGCAGGGAAGCGTATTTGATCGACTGGGCTGTGGATATGCTGGTAAAAAAATATGTGAATCCGGCCGTGCAGGAGCTGAATTTTGCAAGGCTCAGCGGGGATGAAATCGATTTTAAAGGGCTGCGCAATCAATGCGAGACCTTGCCCATGATGTCCGATAAGCGGGTGATTTTGGTGGAAAATTTTCTTCCCCTTTCCGGGAAAAAGTTGAAAGGGTTCGGAGAGGAAGCGGAGCAGGAACTGCTGGCATATATTCGGGATCTTCCGGAAACGACGCTTCTGATCTTCACGGCGGAAACGGCGGACAAGCGCAGAAAGCTGTATAAAGAGCTGGAGCGCTGCGGCGGGTGCTACGATTTTAAGGAACTGGATGAAAAGCTCCTTCGTTCGTTTATTGAAAAGCGCCTGCGGATCTGGAAGAAAAAAGCGGGCGCCGGTTCCATCGCCGCTTTTATTGAGGCATCGGGTTATTTCGATAAAGAAACGGATTATACTCTGTACAACCTGGAAAATGATTTAAAAAAGGCCGCGGCGCACAGCTCGGGCGAAACGGTGCGGACGGAAGATTTTTTAGGTACGGTTTCCGGCAACGCCGAAACCAATGTCTTTGCCATGATCGACGCTATGAGCAAAGGCAGAAAAGACGAAGCGTTTCATCTTCTTCACAACAGCTTGGCTTCCGGAGACAGCGAATACCGGCTGCTGGCTTTGATTTGCGGACAGTTTGAGATTATGCTGTCGGTAAAGGAAATGCAGGAGGAAGGGATGAGCCACGAGGCTATCTGCCGCCGTATGGGGATACATGAATTCCGCATCAAAAAAGCGTCGGCGTTTGCAGGTCACTATTCGGTATCCCGGATTCGGAAGATTTTAATGCAGGCTTACCAGGTGGATAAAAAAATTAAAACCGGACTTATGGAAGGACGGCTTGCTTTGGAATTGCTGGTTGCCGGCATGTAAAGAGGGCTGAGGAATGAAGACATCGGTAAAGGCAGATATGGTTCTGCTGTTGGTTACTCTTTTTTGGGGCATCTCATATATTTTGATCGATTACAGCATGACGGAGCTGAGTCCTTTTAATTTGAATGCGCTGCGCTTTTTGATTGCTTTTTTAGCGGCCGTAATCGCGGCGTTTCCCAAACTCAGAAATGTCAGCAGAGAAACCCTTAAATACTCGGCTTTGCTGGGTTTTGTTTTGATTTTTGTATATATCGGGGTAGCTTTCGGCGTGAAATACACCAGCGTTTCCAATGCCGGATTTTTGTGCTCCGTTACTGTAGTGATAACGCCTGTGCTGGCATTTCTTTTTCTGAAACAGAAACCGGAAAGGAAATTATATCTTGTATTGCTGATGGCTTTTGCGGGAGTAGCTTTGCTGTGTCTGACCGAAAGCTTGAAACCGGCTGTGGGAGATTTTTTCTGCCTGCTGTGTTCCTTCGCATATGCGGTAGATTTGATCGTAGCGGAAATCGCCGTAAGGAAAGAAAATGTAGACGCATTCCAGGTGGGCGTATTCCAATTGGTTTTCTGCGGTGTGTTCCAGTTAATTCTTTCGTTTCTGTTTGAAACGCCCAGGCTTCCTTCTTCGCCCGGCGTATGGGCGTCGGTATTGGTTTTAGCCGTCTTCTGTACGGGGTTGGCCTTTGCGGGGCAGGTGGTGGCGCAGAAATATACCAGCGCGTCGCATGTAGGGGTGATATTTGCGCTGGAACCGGTTTTCGCGGGAGCTGCCGCTTACTTTTTTGCCCACGAGGTTCTGTCCGGCCGCGCTTATTTCGGTGCGTTTCTCCTGCTCTTAAGTGTGATCATCATGGAGGTTGATTTTTCCGGTCTTAAACGGAGGCGGGGAAAGACCGGAACGTGATTGTGCGGACGGCTTCTATTTCGGAATTTACGCGCTGAAACGGCAGTTTAAATAAACATTTGAACGGATTGCCGCAGTTTAAAAGAGAAGCGTATAAAAAAGGCTTTGACCCGTTCGGTCAAAGCCTTTTCTGTGCTGTTGTTATACTAGAACTTTTCTACTGTATCCAGAACGTATTTCGCAAATTCATCTGTGGTAGCGCCGTCCGTATCCCCGGTAATAACCACTTTGCGCTCGGTTTCCGTGCAGCGTTCCAGGGCTGCGGAAAGCCGGTCGGATTCTTTTTGGAATCCGATGTGAGACAGCAGCATAACCGTTGCCCGCAAAATACTGCTGGGATCCGCGTACTGCCCTTTGCCTTCCGCAATCAAGCGGGGAGCCGTGCCGTGGATGGCCTCAAACATAGCGTAGCGGCTGCCGATGTTGGCAGAACCGGCAGTGCCTACGCCGCCCTGAATCTGCGCAGCCTCGTCGGTGAGGATATCGCCGTACAGATTGGGCAGCACGAACACTTCGAAGCCGCTCTGAATCTTTTCGTCAATCAGGTTGGCAGTCATAATATCAATATACCAGTCATCGGCGGTAATGCCCGGATATTCTTCCGCGACTTTCTGACAGATATCCAGGAACTTTCCGTCGGTCTTCTTAACGATGTTAGCCTTGGTTACGATGGAAACCCGTTTCTTTCCGTTCTTTTTGGCGTATTCGAAAGCCTGGCGGGCAATTCGTTCCGTTCCCTGGCTGGTAATAACCCGGAAATCCAGAGCCAGATCATCGGAAATATTGATGCCGGAGCTGCCCATAGCGTACAGGCATTCGGTGTTTTCCCGGAAGAAGGTCCAGTCGATATTCTTTTCGGGAACTTTGACCGGGCGCACGTTGGCGTACAAATCCAGCGCTTTTCGCATGGCTACATTGGCGCTTTCGATGTTGCCCCACTTGTCGCCCTTGCGGGGAGTTGTTGTGGGGCCTTTCAGCAGAACGTGACAGCTTTTGATTTCTTCCATAACATCATCGGGGATAGCCTTGCCGCAGGCTGCCCGGTTTTCGATAGTCAGACCGTCGATTACCTTTAACTGCACCTTTCCGGAAGCGATTTCCCCGGCCAGTAGGCTGCGAAGTACATTTTCCGCTGCTGTTGTGATAATGGGACCGATGCCGTCGCCGTGAATCAAGCCGATGACGATAGTATCCAGCGCCTGGTAGTCGATCATACCGGTGTCCGCTTTCAGCTTTTCCACCCGTTCCAGCTGCTGCTTTACGATTTCTTCAAAAATTTCAGTGTAATTCATCTTATTCTCCCTTTATCATGTTGATCTTACCGCCGGCCAGGAGCATTTTGATTTCCAGCTCGGAGAAATTGCCGACGGTGCGGATTTCCTTGCCGCAGTCCTGACATTTTACGATAATCACATCGTTCTTAATCTGTTCTCTGGCATTTTCAATAACCAGCGTCCTGCCCAGAGTCAGGTTGTCGTAATCGTTCTGGTTTTCAAAGGTCAGAGGCAGAATGCCGCTGTTGATCAGGTTGGAACGGTGGATCCGGGCAAAGGATTTCGCGATTACAAAGCGAATGCCCAGATAAAGGGGAGCCAGAGCCGCATGCTCACGGCTGCTTCCCTGTCCGTAATTGCTTCCGCCGATAATTACGCCCCGGTCTACTTCGTGGCAGCGGGCGGGGAATTCGGTGTCGATGGTTTCGAAGCAGTAATTGGACAGGTGCGGTACGTTGGAGCGGAAGGGCAAGAGACGGGAATCGGAGGGCATAATGTCGTCCGTGGTAATGTTGTCGCCTGCAACCAAAACGGTTACTGCGTCCAATGTTTCGGGCAGAGCTTCATTCAGGGGGAAGGGTTTGATGTTGGGACCCATTTCCACCGGGGTATTGCTCTTATTGCAGCCCGTAGGATATACGATAAAGTTGTCGTTAGGCTTAAAGGTTTCCGCCGGAATTTCCGGAATTGTAATATCGCTCTTCCTGCCGTCGGTCAAAACGCCTGTGATTGCGGAAATCGCAGCGGTTTCCGGGCTGACCAGATAAACGTCCGCGTCTTTGGTTCCGCTGCGGCCTTTAAAATTACGGTTAAAGGTACGCAGGGAAACGCCTGCCGAGCGAGGAGACTGTCCCATGCCGATACAGGGACCGCAGGCGCATTCAATTACTCTTGCGCCCGCGTCGATCAAATCGGAAAGAGCGCCGTTTTCCGCCATTTTGGACAGGATTTTGCTGGAACCCGGAGCGATAACCAAGCTTACGTTGTCGGCTACCTTGCGGCCTTTTAAAATAGCGGCTGCTTTCATCAAATCGGTATAGGATGCGTTGGTGCAGCTACCGATGGCAACCTGGCTTACCGCGATTTCTCCGATGTTTTCAACGGAATCCACGTTGTCCGGGCTGTGGGGCTTCGCCGCAAAAGGCACCAGCGAAGACAGATCCACATCCAGAATTTCATCGTAGACTGCGTCCGCGTCCGCGGCCAGAGGAACAAAGCTTTCTTCTCTGCCCTGGGAAGCCAGGTATGCCCGTGTTTCTTCATCGCTGGGGAAAACGGAAGTGGTAGCGCCCAGTTCCGCACCCATGTTGGTAATCGTTGCCCGGTCTGTTACGGAAAGGGATTTTACACCTTCGCCGCAGTATTCTACGATTTTGCCTACGCCGCCTTTTACGGATAACTGCTGCAATACGTAGAGAATTACATCTTTCGCGGAAACCCAGGGCTTCAGTTTGCCGGTCAGGCGAACGCCGATCACTCTGGGGACGGTCAGGCTGTAAGTGCCTCTTGCCATAGCCATAGCCACGTCCAGCCCTCCCGCACCGATGGCAATCATGCCCAGCCCGCCGCCGGTAGGCGTATGGCTGTCGGAGCCAAGCAGGGTTTTTCCGGGAATTCCGAAGTTTTCCAGGTGCAGCTGATGGCAGATGCCGTTGCCCGGTTTGGAGAACAGAACGCCGTGGCGTTTTGCTACGCTTTTAATAAATTCATGGTCGTCCGCGTTCTGAAAACCGGTCTGCAGCGTGTTATGGTCGATATAAGCTACTGAAAGCTCGGTCTGAATCCGGTCTACGTTCATGGCTTCAAGCTGTAAATAAACCATGGTGCCGGTAGAGTCCTGGGTTAAAGTCTGGTCGATTTTAATGGTAATTTCTTCGCCGGGAGCGAGTGTCCCGGAAATCAAATGATTTTCGAGGATCTTATATGCTAAGGTCTGGCTCATCTTTCGTTCCTTTCTTTTATCAGAATTAGTTTCTTTGCCCTTGTTTTGAACATTATTCTTTATCATATCTTTTTGACGCTCTTACGTCAAGTTTTCGGGGGTGTAATCGTATAAAAAAGAAAATAAAAAGGAATTGTACAGGCGGTATTGCGCCGCGGATGAAAATACTATATAATGGGTGTCACTATTTTAATCAGTCTACATCATGCGCAAATAACACGCGCGTATTGATATGCGGTGTAATAATACATAGGAGATTTGAGAGGAAATACGGAATGAATACAGTAATCAAGCGAAACGGCGCAGAAGTACCTTTTAACAGGGTAAAAATCGAAACGGCAATTTTAAACGCCATGCTGGAAACTCCGAAAGGGATCAGCGAGGATATTGCTTCCGGCATCGCACAGGCTATTGAAAAGCAGGTGGAGAAGTCTGAGCGAAAAGTAAATGTGGAAGACGTGCAGGATCTGGTAGAGGATTTTCTCATGGCCAGCGACCGGAAGGACGCGGCGAAAAAGTTTATTATCTACCGGTATGAGAGAGACAAGACCAGGGACGCCCGGAAGAGAAGGGACGGCCGCATTATTTCGGAAGAATTTGTAAGCAAATACAAGCATAAACCTTCGCCTATGGGACAGCTGGGGAATTTTGTATATTACCGGACATATTCCCGCTGGATGCCGGAGGAAATGCGCCGGGAATACTGGTGGGAGACCGTGCGGAGAGCAGTGGAATACAATTGCAGCCTGGTGCCGACCTCGAAGGAAGAAGCGGAAAAATTATATCAGAATATCTTTGAACTGAAGCAGTTCCTCTCCGGCAGAACGTTCTGGGTTGGCTCTACGGATGTTTCCAAATTCTATCCTATGTCCAACTTTAACTGCTCTTTCCAGGTGATCGACAGTTTTGCTTCTTTTAAGGACGTATTTTATCTGCTGATGGTAGGCTCCGGCGTAGGTGTGCGGATTCTGAAATCCGATGTGGAAAAGCTGCCGCCGGTGCGTACAAATATTGAAATCATCCACGAAGCATATACGCCGATCCTGCGAACTTTGCGGCAGGACAGCACTTCTCTGGAATTCACCCACAACGATACGGTGAAGATCACCATCGGCGACAGCAAAGAGGGTTGGGTACAGTCCTTGGACTATTTCCTGAAAGTCCTCTACAGCACCGAATATCGTAAGATAAAGACGATCATCTTAAACTACGATCACGTCCGGGTTAAAGGCGAAAAGCTGAAAACCTTCGGGGGAACCGCTTCCGGGCATTCCAGCATGAAGAATATGTTTACGAAGATCAGCAAGGTTATCGAAAAAGCGGCTACCAGGTCCACAACCGAAAAGGTCAAGCTGATGCCCATTGACTGTCTGGACATCGCCAACATTATCGGCGAAAACGTGGTAGTAGGCGGCGTGCGCCGGACGGCGGAAATCGTTCTGCTTGACCAGGACGACAAGGAATGCATTCAGGCAAAATCCGAGCTGTATAAGAAAGTGGACGAAAAATGGGTCATCGACAGTGAAATTGCCCATCGTCAGATGAGTAACAATTCCATTTATTATACAAGAAAACCCACAAGAGAACAGCTGCACTGGCATATTTCCCAGATGCGCTACTCGGGGGAACCGGGATGGGTCAACGAAATCGCGGGAGCCAAGCGCCGCCCCAATTTTAACGGTGTGAACCCCTGTGCGGAGATTTTGCTGGACTCCAAGGGACTTTGCAATTTGACTACAATTAACTGTATGGGATTTGTAAATGACGGTAAGCTGGATCGCGGCGGCATGATGGAAGCCCAGCGGCTTTCGGCCAGAGCCGGGTACCGCATGACCTGCACCGAGCTGGAAATCCCCGAATGGAATGCCGTACAGCAGAGGGACAAGCTTTTGGGATGTTCTCTGACGGGCTGGCAGGATATGGTCAACGCTTTGAATATGACAAAGGAAGAGCAGATTTCTCTGCTGCAGGAACTGCGGCAGACCGCCCGCAATGCGGCGGAGGAATACGCCAGGGAGCTGGATCAGCCGGAACCGCTGCTGATTACTACCGTAAAGCCGGAGGGCACTTTATCTTTGCTGCCTACCGTGTCCAGCGGCGTGCATTTCTCCCATTCCGCGTATTACATTCGCAGAATTCGCATCAGCAGCGACGATCCGCTGGTAAAGGTGTGCGAAGAATTGGGATATCCTGTTTTCCCGGAAGTGGGGCAGGATAAGGATACCTGCGTAACCAAAGTCGTGGAATTTCCCGTCAAAGCGCCGGAGGGCAAGCTGAAGGGTGACGTAAGCGCTTTGGAACAGCTGGAAATCTATAAAATGTTTATGGAACATTATGTGGAACACAATTGTTCGATTACCGTTCACGTTCGGGAACACGAGTGGGACGAAGTAGAACAGTGGGTCTGGGACAATTGGGACGATACGGTGGCTTTGTCTTTCCTGTCTTATGACGACAGCTTCTACGAATTGCTGCCTTATGAGGAAATCAGCAAAGAGGAATACGAAAAGCGGAAGGAGGCCATGAGACCCTTTATTCCTTCGTTAATTTCCAAATATGAAAAAGAGGAAGTGGAATACGATATCGGGAACGAGGGCTGTGAAAACGGCGTCTGCCCCATCCGGTAAAAATGTCGGGGACAGGGGGGAGAACCGGAGAAGGAAAATAAGATGATTACGATTGACGAAATGGAAGCTATGCTGGAAGAAATTGCAGAGGAGCTTCCTCAGGAATTTTATAAAGACCTCAACGGCGGAATCCTCTTGTTGCCGGAACTGAAAATCAGCCCCGGAGCCGTTGACGGGGATCTGTACACCCTGGGAGAATACCGGTATTGCTGCGCTATGGGGCGGTATATCGTTATCTATTACGGTTCCTTCCGGAAGCTGTTCGGCCACTACCCGGCGCCGAAGATCAAAAAGCAGCTTCGGGAGACTTTGTACCATGAATTTACGCACCACATGGAATCCTTAGCGGGAGAACGGGGGCTGGAAATTCAGGATGAAGAAGATTATGAACGGTATCTGGCAGGAAAGGCCGGGTACCGCTCCCCTAAAATCAAGGGGTTCCGCGACAGCACAGATGAAGAATGGTAAAAATAATATGCTCCCCTTGTGATGGATGACGGTTGACGCAATAAAAACGGAACCATCCATCACAAGGGGAGCATTTTCCTATTTAAGAAGTTCATGAAATTTAAGCGGGAGCGTTCCCGGGTTCAGCTCTCAGCCGATTCCCGATTCGTTTTCTCCGGGCTCTTCTGCCTCACTTTTATCTGCGGCAGCAGGTTCCTCGTTCAGGTCTGCTGTGGGATAAAAGGACACGACGTTGGGAAACTCAAGGGCTTCTTTTTTCTGCCGGGAAATCGCTTCCAGATTGTTGCTCAGTCTGTCGCAGAATTCACAGAAGAGCGCCTTCTCTTCCGAAGTAAGGCAATCACTGAAATCCTTCGTAACCCGTTCCTTTCCCAAATCACGGCGGCGCAGGATTTCCTTGCCCGCTTCCGTAATATACAGACGGATTACCCGGGCGTCGTGTACATCGCACATTCGCTTTATATTTCCGTCCTCTTCCAGCTTATTCAGCTTTTGGGTCAACGAGGGCGGGCGGATATCCAATAATCTCGCCAAATCACTGGAACGAATCCCGTCATTCTGGGCGATTAAG
>JALEJU010000006.1 GCA_022769485.1 Bacillota bacterium | reverse complement strand
CTCAATAATTAACGGTTTACGGCGTTTGCTTTCTTTCCATTTTAATAATTTCTCAATAGCAATTCGGTACATACACGCACCTCCATATCATATTACGAATATAGCATACCACAATAAAGCAAAAATTACAACGAACATTCGAGACCTTACAACACTTTTTACAACGAACTTTGTACGAAGGCACGAGTATGCGAGTTTTCAAATTGCATATTACTTCTTCTGCTTATCTTCCTTTAAAAAGCGGCACTTTTTCTGTGCCCGGTTTCTGCGCCGGCACAGGAGAAACGAGGCATTGAAAAACCATTAGAAAGGATTGTATTTTATGAAGAAAACCAGAAAAAAACATCCACTGCGCGCCGCAGTTCTCCTTGGAATTGTCGCTGTGCTTGCAATAACAGCAGGCATCTATTCACATTTTGGCGGTTTTGGGACGGGAGAATGTGCGGATACAGAAGAATTTTCAAAATATGCGACCGCCGTCTCAGAACTTATACTCCCGGAGCAGACGCAAATCGCAGCGCTGGGTGAAGCGACCCACGGAAACGCAGAATTTCAACGGCTGAAGCTGGATGTGTTTCAGATCTTGGTCGAAAGATACGGTGTCCGGGCATTTGCACTGGAGGGTGATTTCGGCGGGTGCGAGGCAGTCAACCGCTATATTCATGGCGGCGAAGGTACTGCCGCAGATGCTGCTGCGGCCATCGGTTTTGCCATCTACCGTACACAGGAGACGGAAGATCTGATCGCGTGGATGCGAAGCTATAATGAGACGGCAAAGCTCGGAGAAGATTTATGTTTCTACGGCTTTGATATGCAGAGGTACGAATACAACTACCGCTATCTGCTGGAAGCGGCGAGAGAGGCGGGCATTGACACTGCGGAATTGGAGAAACTCTGGGACGGAGAAAAGAATGCATACGCTGATAGCTATACTTCGGAACAGCGCGCAGAGATCATCAACGCAGTCAAAAACGAATTACCAACCGGTAATGCGCAAGCCATTCACTTTGCGGATGTTCTGCTGCAGAACATCGAACTCGGAAAGTACATCGATGACGCCGGAACAGGTACCGCACGACGTGACCGGATGATGGCAGACAACACGATGTGGATTCTTCAACAAGAGCAAGTGCGTGGAAACCGTTGCATCTTCATCTCCGGTCATAACGGCCATGTGGAGCAATTGGGAAGCTACGACCAAGACAGCAAGGTGATGGGCAATCTCTTGGCAGACGAGCTGGGCGACGGGTATTTTGTCATCGGCACGGACTTTTACAGATCCAGATGCAATCTCCCGAAAGGAACAGACGGAAAACGGCTCCATCATACCTTCTATTCTTATGACCCGTTGGCGAAGGCCTCGAAGAAATGCGGCTTTGCGGAGAGCTATCTGGACTTTTCAAAAATTTCCGGGGACTCAGTGCTGAAAGAGCAGGTTGAGGCTTATACATGGATGGGTTCGCTGGGAGAGGAATATAACGCGTTGTTTATGAACTTTTTCCCCATGAGCTACCGCGTTTGGCGTTCGCCGGCAACGATATACGACGCGATGATCTTTGTTGCGAACGCACATCCGACTGAAATTAAAGCGCTGTCCCCGGCCGCATTAAACGAATCTGGCTTTGCCGCTCAACAAACAGAGCAGCAAGCGGTTATGTTATTCTATCAGAAAAGAGGAGGTGCATGATGCGAAAGTTACTGTTGCTGGAGGATGATACCGTTCTGGGCGAAGGTATCTGCTTAGCTCTGAAAAGCAGCGAAACGGATGTGACCCTGTGCCGTACCTTATCCGAAGGGCGGCAGGTACTGGGGCAAAGTGCCTTTGATTTGCTGATCCTGGACATCAATCTGCCGGACGGCAGCGGTTTGGAGCTGCTATGGGAGGTTCGAAAGTCCGGTACGGTTCCCGTAATCCTACTGACCGCTAACGACATGGAGATGGATGTCGTCACTGGTTTGGAATCTGGCGCAGATGATTATATTACCAAGCCTTTCTCTTTGGCAATCCTGCGAGCCAGAGTCAATGCCCAGCTGCGGCGAAATTCCGCAGCTTCCTCCAGCGCAGTTGAGATAGATGTCTTCTCCTTTGATTTCGACCGGATGGAATTTTGCAAAGATGGGCAGCCCATCGAACTGAGCAAGACGGAACAGAAGCTTCTGAGGGTGTTGGTGGAGAATCGAGGCCAGACTTTGACCCGGGCGGCTCTGGTGGATCGTATCTGGGTCGACGGGGGCGAATATGTGGACGAAAACGCTCTTTCCGTTACTGTCAAGCGGCTGCGGGACAAGCTGGAGGATGTTCCCTCCAAGCCGCAGTATCTGAAAACGGTATACGGCATCGGCTACACCTGGGTGGTGAAGTAAGATGACAACAGTCGGATATATCCTGATCGCTGCCGCACTCCTAACGGCGGGTGCCGTGGTGGCCTGGAACCGCTGGCGGATCCGGCGGCTTTTGAAGCGGATGGACGATATGCTGGGAAAGGCCATTGACGAGGGCTTCACAGAGGAGGACTACGACGAGAGCTTGCTGTCCGCCGTAGAGGCCAAGCTGGCTCGGTATCTGGCATCCTCCACCGTCTCCGCCCGGAACCTTCAAGCGGAGAAGGACAAGATCAAGACCCTGATCGCAGACATTTCCCACCAGACGAAAACACCCCTTGCCAATGTGCTGCTGTACGCCCAGCTCCTCTCGGAGCAGCCATTACCTCAGGAGAGCCGTACCTGTATCACAGCATTGGAAGGACAGGCGGAAAAGCTCCGATCCCTCATTGAGGCGCTGGTAAAGACCTCGCGGCTGGAAAGCGGTGTGCTGGCTCTGCATCCGCAGCCTGCCCTTCTTGCCCCTATGCTGGAGGATGCTGTGGCTCAGTTCGTGCCGAAGACCGCCGAAAAGAGCATCACTCTGACATTGGTTTCGTCAGAAGGAGACGGCGTCTTTGACCCCAAGTGGACAGCGGAGGCCGTGTGCAACCTGTTAGATAACGCCATCAAATACACTCCCGCCGGAGGCGCCGTTACCGTCCAGACCCACTGCTACGAGCTGTTCTGCCGCATCGACGTCGCCGACACCGGATTCGGCATCCCGGAGGAGGAACAGGCTAAGGTGTTTCAGCGGTTCTACCGCTGCCCCTCCAATTATCAAGCCCAGGGAGTGGGCATCGGCTTGTACCTTGCCCGACAGATCGCCGAGGGCCAGGGAGGCTACATCAAGGTGTTTTCCAAGCCGGGAAGGGGTGCGAAGTTCTCGCTGTATCTGCCCAGAAGCTGAAATCTTTCAAAACTGTTAGATTTCAGAAAGAATGTGGAAAGATTCCTGTGATAAAGTCTGTGTCGTCGAAAGGCAATACAGACTTTTCTTTTGAAGGTAATCTCTATGACAATTTTGGAAACTGAAGATCTACGAAAAATTTACGGCGCCGGGGACACGGAGGTCCACGCTCTGGATGGCGGAAAGCCCGATCCAGCCTATGTGGATAGTATCGTGGATACTCTGGGGCTGCAAAGCAAGCTCCAAAGCCTTCCCAACAACCTCTCCGGCGGTCAGCAGCAACGGGTGGCCATCGCCCGTGCGCTGGCGGCGAAGCCCGCCATTATCCTGGCAGACGAACCTACCGGTAACCTGGACAGCTGCACCAGTCAGGATGTGATGAGCCTGCTGAAGGTCACCGGCGAGAAGTTCAGCCAGACCATCGTCATGATCACCCACAACGAGGAGATCGCCCAGATGGCGGATCGCATCATCCGTATCGAGGACGGTAAAATCGTCACTCGGAGCTAAGGAGCGTCAGCCATGAACATGAATGTGAAAAATCGCGGCTGTATTCGCCGCCTAAGCTTCAAAACCTTGCTGGCCTCCCGAAAGCGCAATGCCATTGCGGTGATCGCCATTGCCCTGACCACGCTGCTGTTTACTTCCCTGTTTACCATCGTCCTGTCCATCAACGAAACCAACCAGAATTATCAGTTCCGCAGTGTCGGCACCTATGCCCACGGAGCCTTCAAGAATGTGGACGAAAATCAGGTCAAAGCCCTGTCCGCCCATCCAAAGGTAAAGGAGGCGGGCAGGAGGACTGTCATCGGCATCTGCACCAGTGGCGCCTTCGAGAAGAACTACGGCGAGGTTAGCTTCATGGATGACAACCACGCCAAATGGAGCTATGCCACGCCCACGGTAGGCCGTGCTCCGGAAAGAAGTACACCACCATCAGCCTGTCTCCGTGGATCTTTGTCGGCTCCGCGGTGTTTGCGCTGCTGACGGTGCTGTTCTCCTGCGCCCGTCCGGGGCGGATCGCCGGGAATGTGTCTCCGGTGGAAGCGGTACGGTATACGGAGGTTCAGCGGAAGGGAAAGAAGCAACGCGCCTCCCGCCGGGTCACACCCTTTTCCATGGCGTGCGCCAATCTCGGCAGAAGCGGGAAGAAAACCGTGCTGGTGGTGGTTTCCCTGTCTCTGGCGGTGGTGCTGCTGAATGTGCTGGCTACCTTCCTCGGTGGCTTTAATATGGATAAATATTTGAGCCAGAGAAGCTGCGCGGATTTTGTGGTCAGTACACCGGACTATTTCAACTATCGCGGGTTTACCCTGACAGAGGAGGACATCCTCCCGGTGCAGGAGAACACGGAGCAGTCCTTGGGGGGCTTTGCCTATGGAACAGGACTCGTCAAAATGTATCTGCCGGAGGATGCCTGGCGGTACGAGGCTTCCTACTACCTCGGTGATCAGGATCTGGAGAAATTTCTGAAATCCGCGCAGCGGGACGGTGATAAAATCGCCGCGGATTCCCAGAACGAAGGGCTGGACGCAGCGCTGTTTTCCAAATTGACGGTGCTGGAAGGGGACTTATCGCCACTTACGCAGCCAGACAACCACGCCATTGCAATAGAAGTCAGTCTGGACGATTACGGCAAAGTTGTGCATCCGGAGTATTATCCCGCCATCGGTGAAACCGTCAAGGTGACTTACGGAAGTGGGGACACTGCCCACGATGTTTCTTATACAGTCTGCGCCTGGGTGGAGACACCTTACGACATGGGCAGCCGGTTCTATTCCATGGGTTATCAGGCTGTGATGGGCGTGGAAAGCCTGCGCCGGGATGCGGGATCGGATAACGTTCTTCCCATGCTCTACCTCTTCGATACCCCCAGCCCTGAGGCAGAAGCGGCGGCAGAGGACTATCTTTTCCGGCTCTCCGGTTCCGCGACTTGCCCCTTGGCGTATGAGAGCAAGGCCACCCATCGCGCCCATTTCCGGGAATTCCAGATGACTTTTGCCATTCTGGGCGGACTGCTGTGCGCCATCATCGGCATTGTGGGAATCCTCAATTTTTTTAACGCCATGATGACATCCATTTTGTCCCGGCGGCGGGAATTTGCCGTGCTGCAAGCTGTGGGGCAGACCCAGCGACAGCTCAAAGCCATGCTGGTATGGGAGGGGCTGCTGTATACGCTTGGATCCGGGCTGATCTCACTGTTGCTGTCCGCCGCCGTCAACCCGCTGGCAGGGAGGCTTCTGGAAAACGCCTATTGGTTCTACAGCTATCGCTACACGATCACCCCCGTGCTGCTGATCATCCCCGTTTTCGCTCTGCTGGGATATGTCATTCCTGCCGTCATGTATCGTCAGGCAGCAAAGCAAAGCGTGGTGGAGCGACTTCGGGAGGCGGAGGCATAAATTCTGGTGTGTTGGTTTTAAGTATTTGGAAAATCGTTCGTTGAAATGACGGAAAAGACTTCGCCGGTTCAAGCGAAGTCTTTACATAAAAAACTCAGGGAGGTTTTTGCCTCCCTGAGAATATAAAGGATATACCTGCTGCGGACACTATGCGGCTTCAAAAAGGAAATTATTCGTCTTCCGAGATGCCTGCTTTGCCCAGCAGCTTATCTGCCAACAGATAAGCCAGAAGAACAGCCAGGCTCCCGGCAACAAGCTTCGCAATAATTACGGGAAGAATCATTTCTTTGTTTACACCTGCGGTAAAGCCCAGATGGTCGCCGAGAATAAAAGCCCCGCAGGCGGCAAACGCGATATTCATCAGTTTGCCTTTCGGGTTCATCTCGTGGAGCATGGCGAAAACGGGAATGTTGTTTGCTAAGCTTGCTACAAAACCCGCAGAACCGGTTTCGTTCATTCCTAATTTTTTCCCGAAGAGCATCAGAGGTTTGTTAAATGTTTTCTTGACCCATTCCACCATGGGAAAAGCCCCGATCAAAACCAAAGCGATATTGCCGACAATGATTAAAGCGTCTGTTAAAGGGGAGATTCCGGTTTCTTCCGCAGCCTCAACCATAGTGTTGAAGAGAGGGAAACGGATTCCGGTTTGAAACTGGAAAACCGCGATTGCTGTAAAAATTGCGATAGTGCCGGTTACGGCGGTGCCGAATTTATTAAAGCCGTTCATCATGGCTACCGGTTTAAACCAAAGTCCCGCGCCGATAATAACGGCAACGATGGTAACGGGAATCAGGTTTTGTACGATGGTCAGCACGTCTATTTTGTACGGAGTCAGGTTCATACAGAGCCCGCCCGCGAAACAGCCAACGGGAACGGTCACCAAACCCAGCAGAATACCGAAGGCCAAGATGGAACGATCCTGCTTTTTTATCAATGTTAAAGCAACCGGAATATCGAACAGAAGAATGCAGCCCATAGTAGAACCAACAATCAATCCGGCGAAATTTCCTATCGTCTCATCGCCTCCGGCCAGGGACATGGCCAGGGGATAGCCTCCCATATCACAGCCCAAAAGGGTAGTTGCGAAAACGGCGGGAGAAGCTCCGAAGAATTCGTAAATTGGGGTGATGAAAGGCTGCAGTAAAATGCAGAGTGCGGGAGCGGCTGCGATTACACCGACCATAGCGATGGCCAAAGGCCCCATAGCATGAAAACCTTCGTCAAAAGCGGCGCCGTATCCGCGTTTGTTTCCCTGTACTTTGTCAACTGCGCCAACGACCATAAAAATCATCATGATGGTCATAATAACGGAATTAAAAGAAATGTTGGAAAAGTATTCTTTTACACTTTCGGTAAATATGCTGAAATTTGTTATGTTTTGAATGAGTTCGTCCATAGAAAAGCCTCCGTATTTTTCATCACAAGAGATTTAACGGTATACGTTTGACGCAATGCCTCTCTGTGAAAAATATAACGGTTTCTATTATAGTTCATTTTCTTGAAAATGGATAGCAAAATCAAAACAAATCGGAAGAAAAATTAAAAATTTTAAAAGGGGATGCTGAAGACCGGGAAAACAGTTAAAAAAGAAGAATCCTTGCTGGGGCAAGGATTCTTCTTAAATCAGGAATAGGGTTTCGCAAACAAAATTAAACTCTATTCAAAAGCTTTCCGAATTGCTTCAATATCTTCATAGCATGCATGGAAATCAAAACCATCGGGAACGCCGAAGCATTCAGCATCTGTCCATCTATGGCCACTCTGTTTTTCCGCTTCCTTTACCAGCATATCTCTTGCTGCGGAGAAACCGGGTCTCCAAGCACCGATCATGTTGCCATCATCAGCTACGATTGCATCGATTACATCCTTATACTTTTCTTCAAATTCACTCCAAGTAGTCATTGTGTATCCCTCCTATTAGATAATCAATAAAAACTTTTGATACACTTATTATAGGAGCATTTTCAAAAAAAGCAAGAAGTTTTTTGAAATTTTCTGTTTTTTTACTACAATTTTTCTGAAAATTGAATTTAATACAAACAAACGTTGAAATTTCAACATTAAAAAAATAACAAAAACGGGGGAGAATTGGATTTTCTGAAAATGAACTCAGGAAAAAGTAAAAATAAAATCACATTTATAAAATGTGGACGTAAAATAAACTGACAATTAAAGCAGGGCAGAAAACGGGGCAGGATTGATTCCTGTGGAAAAGAAAGCTATACTAATGAGAAAAAAGGAGGTTCGCGAATATCCTCTCATAGGATATTCTATTTGGGCGAATTAGAAATTATGAAATTAAATCGAATTATGGAATGTGTTCCCAATTTCAGTGAAGGAAGAAATCGGGAGACGATAGAGACCATTGCCGATATATTCCGCAGTAAAGAAAACGTTTTGCTTTTAAATTATTCTTCCGACGCGGATCATAACCGCAGTGTAATGACAATTGCGGGAGAGCCGGAAGCCTTGGGAGAAGCCATGGTGGAAGCCATCGGAAAAGCCTGCGAATTGATCGATATGAACCGGCAGGAGGGACAGCATCCCCGGATCGGCGCGGTGGATGTAGTTCCTTTTGTTCCTTTAAAAAATCTGGAAATGGAGGATGCCGTAGCCCTTTCCCGGCAGGTGGGACAGGCGGTGGGAAAACGATATGGCATTCCTGTTTATCTTTACGAAAAATCCGCTTCCGCTCCCCACCGGGAAAACTTAGCAGAGGTGCGCAGGGGTCAGTATGAAGGTCTGGCGGAAAAAATGAAGGACAAAGAGCACTGGCGGCCGGATTTCGGGCCGGAACGTCCCCATCCTACGTTCGGTGCCGTGGCTGTGGGAGCTCGAAAAATTCTATGCGCCTATAATGTAAATTTAGGAACGGATGATTTGAAAATTGCCGATGAAATCGCGAAAAAGGTTCGGTTTATCGGCGGGGGGCTTCGTTACTGTAAAGCTATGGGGGTTCGTCTGGAAGAGCGGAACCAGGTTCAGGTGTCCATGAATCTTACGGATTACGAAAAGACACCCTTGTATGCGGCGGTTGAGATGATACGGATGGAAGCAGCGCGTTACGGTGTTCCCGTTGTGGGAACGGAAGTAATCGGCTTACTTCCGCAGAAAGCGCTTTTGGATTGTGCGGAATACTATCTGCAGATGGAAAACTTCCGCTCGGATCTGGTAATTGAAAATCGCTTAATGGAAGAATGTTTTTGATTTTGAGCAGCTTATCGTTTATACTTGGAACATAACGATATAAAGGAAGAGGAAAATAAAGATGCTGGCAGAATTAACGGTAAAAGAGTTTATGGAACAGTTGTCACAGGGGACGCCTATGCCCGGCGGCGGCAGCGTGGCTGCTTTAAGCGGCGCGGCAGCCGCGGATTTGGTGGCCATGGTCTGCGCGTTAACCATCGGAAAAAAAGGTTATGAAGATTCCTGGGAGGAACTGCGTGAAATAGAGAAAAAAGCAAAGCAAGCCGGAGAGGAGCTGCTTGGGGCTATGGATGAGGATGCGCAGGCTTATTCGGATGTAGTGGCTTGTTTTCGGATGCCCAAGGAGACGGAAGAAGAAAAGAAGATAAGGGCGGAAAAGATTCAGCTGGAAACGAAAAATGCGGCGCAGGTTCCCCTCCGTACGGCGGAAACAGCGGCCGGCTTATTTGATTTGGCTGAGATTACAGTAGAAAAGGGAAACAAAAATGCGGTTTCTGACGGGGCTATCGCGGCGATGATGGCACGGAATGCGGTTTTAAGTGCGCTTTACAATGTAGAGATCAATGCAGTCTCACTCAAAGACGAAGCGGAAAAAAATCGTCTTCTCAAGCGTTCGCAGGAATTGAAAGAATTGTCCGCAAAAAGGGAAGCGGAAATATTGGCTAAAGTATCGTTTCAATAGAAAGCAGGGAAGAAATGCGGATTGTTGTAAAAGTCGGAACTTCGACCCTTGCCCACGCTACGGGGAAATTGAATATTCGTCAGGTAGAGCGGCTGTGCAAGGTGCTGAGCGATGTAAAAAACGCGGGGCATGAAGTGGTGTTGGTTTCCTCCGGCGCCATCGGTATGGGAGTGGGGAAGCTGTCTTTGACTTCCAAACCCACAGATATGCCAACGAAACAGGCGGCAGCGTCCATCGGGCAGTGCGAACTGATGTACGTCTATGATAAATTATTTTCCGAGTATAATCATACGGTAGGGCAGATTTTGCTGACCGGTTCAGATGTGGAGAACCGGGATCGATATATGAATTTCCAAAACACCATATTTCGTCTGCTGGAGTTGGGTGCGCTGCCTATTGTCAATGAAAACGACACCATTGCTACGGAGGAGATCGTAATCGGCGATAACGATACTCTGGCAGCTATCGTTGCGGTAAGCATCGGCGCGGATTTACTGCTGCTTTTAACGGATATCGACGGTCTTTATACGGCGGATTTCCGGCAAAATCCGGGTGCGGAACTGATTCCCGTAATCGAAGAAATTACGCCGGAGATCATGGCTTTGGCAGAAGGCAAAGGATCGGAGCTGGGAACCGGAGGCATGAAAACAAAGCTGGAAGCAGCGAAGATCGCTATGGCCAAGGGGACGGATGTGGTTATTTCCAACGGTGCCCGTCCGCAGTCAATCTACGATATTATGGAAGGCAAACCGGTGGGAACCAGGTTCTTATGCCGGAAAGGAAAATAACATGACAACAATAGAAATTTTAAAGGCAGCAAAGGCTGCCTGCCCGGTTTTAGCGGGACTTACCGAAGAAGAGAAAAATTTGGCTCTTGATTCTATGGCGGATTCTCTGGAAGCGGAAACGGAAACAATACTGAAAGCCAACGGGCTGGATGTGGAAGCAGCGAAAGACAAGATTTCTTCGGTTATGATCGACAGGCTGGCGTTAACGGGAGCAAGAATTAAAGGAATGGCTGAGGGCATCCGCGAAGTAGCCGGCCTGCCGGATCCGGCGGGTAAGGTATTGAAGCGGATTGAAAAAGAAAACGGGCTGATTATTGAAAAAACGGCAGTGCCCATGGGGGTAGTTGCTATTATTTATGAGAGCAGACCCAATGTAACCTCCGACGCGGCGGCGCTGGCTTTGAAAAGCGGAAACGTCTGCGTGCTGCGAAGCGGAAAAGAAGCGTTTCGCTCGGCGAACGCTATTGTGGAGGCGCTCAGGAAAGGTTTGAAAAAGCGGGGACTTCCCGAGGAACTGGTAAATTTGGTGCAGGACACAAGCCGGGAAAGTGCAAAAGAGTTGATGGTGGCGGACGGCCTTGTAGATCTACTGATTCCCAGAGGAGGTCCTGGTTTAATTCGAAGCTGCGTGGAGAATGCTTCGGTTCCCTGTATACAGACCGGAACCGGCATCTGTCATATTTATGTGGATCGGGCAGCCGATCAGCAGCAGGCGCTGGCGATTTTGGAAAATGCCAAAGCAAGTCGTCCTTCCGTCTGTAATGCGGCAGAAGTTTGCCTGATTCACAGAGAAATTGCCGGAGAATTTTTGCCGAAGCTGCGAAAGAAGCTGCAGGACTGCCGGAAAGAAGCAGGGAAGACACCTGTGGAATTAAAATTGGACGAAACGGCTGCGGGGATTATTGAAGGGAGCAGGGCAGAAGAAGGGGATTTTCACAGAGAGTTCCTGGATTATGTACTTGCGGTAAAGGTGGTTGACAGCGTGGAAGAAGCCATAGCTCATATTGCAGCGCATTCTACCGGCCACAGTGAAGCGATCTTAACCGAAGATCCGGAGGCAGCAAAGAAGTTTACACTGCAAGTGGACAGTGCTGCAGTTTATGTAAACGCTTCCACGCGGTTTACGGACGGCGGCGAATTCGGCCTGGGGTGCGAAATGGGGATTTCCACGCAAAAACTCCATGCCAGAGGGCCTATGGGGCTGGAAGAACTAACCACATATAAGTATATTATTCGCGGGAACGGGCAGATCAGAGAATAAAAGAATTATGGAATACAGACAAAAATGCTGCTTTATTATAAAGCAGCATTTTTATAGGAAAGAATATCGGACGGATTCTTTATTTTTGAATTGCTGTATTAAGTGCCAGTTCGATCATGTCGGTCAGTTGTTTTTCCCGCTCTTCTGCTGTCAGTTCAAATTCGTGTTCGAAATGGTTGCTGATGGTGCAGATACAGAGGGCGTGTTTTCCGAGCCGCGCGGCGTTCATATAAAGAGCCGCCGCTTCCATTTCAACAGCTAAGCATCCCATCTTTGCCCAGGAGTTCCACCAGCCTTCCCGGTCTTCGTAGAATACGTCGCTGGAAAGAATGTTTCCTGCATGATAAGTTAATCCCATGGCTTCCGCCTGTTCTTTTGCCTTGATTAAAAGCCCGAAATCGGCACAGGGCGAGAACGTACCGGCAAGGTGATAAGTATGCTGCCAGTTGGAATCGGTGGATGCGGCTAAAGCCAAAACAATTTCGCCCACCTTTACGTTTTCATGAAAAGAGCCTGCCGTGCCGATTCGAATAATGTTGTTTACATCGTATTCATGGAACAGTTCATAGCTGTAAATTCCCATAGAGGGCATGCCCATGCCGGAGCCTTGTACAGAAACCGGCGTGCCTTTGTAATTGCCGGTATATCCGTACATGCCGCGGATTTGGTTATAGCAGACTGCGTGTTCCAGGTAGTTTTCAGCAATGAATTTTGCCCGCAGCGGATCGCCGGGCATTAAAACCGTATCCGCAATTTCGTTTTTCTTTGCAGCGAAGATGTGTGCACTCATGATGATTCCCCTTCGTACATAATTTTTGTTGTAGTATATCACAAAAAAGGAAAAAGAATCTATGCTGCCTGAAAAAATTAAGGTAATTCCGTCAAAGAATCTAAGAAATCAATGGATTTTGATTCTCCGTTGAGGCGAATGGGAAGCCCCATGGGAATGGAATAATTGGGATATTGGTGTCCGGCGGGGAAATGGGTGAATACAGGTTTTTGAAAGGGCAGAATCGTTTCTTCAAAAACCTGGGAGAGTGTTAAGCCGTGTTCCGTTTCCAAATCGTCCGGCGAACGGCTTAAGAAATACCCTAAAAGGATGCCGGCACAATCGTTGAATTTTCCGGCTAAAGCAAGTGCCGTCAAATTTCGGTCGATTTTATATGTTTCTTCTGCCACCTCCTCCAGAAAGAGAATTTTTCCCCGTGTGTCGATTTCGTAAGGAGAACCAAGGCAGGAGACGAGAACGGAAAGGTTGCCTCCGCAGACCGGCCCCTCTGCATTTCCCGGGAAAAGCATTTCCCAGGGCGCTTTGCTGACCTTTTCCCGGTGGGATAGGGGCTGCAAGTGAGAACGCAGTAAATTTACTGTATCTTTATCTGCGTTTATATAATTTCCTCCCGGCATGGGCGCGTGAAGAGTGGCGAAATCGCATATTTGATTGAATACGGTATGCAATGCCGTAATATCGCTGTATCCCAGGAAAACCTTCGGATTTTTTTGAATTGTGTCATAATCTAAAAGAGGGAGAATCCGTCCGGCTCCGTAACCGCCGCGGATGCAGAAAATACCTTCAATGGAGGAATCGGAAAACGCTTGATTCAGATCGTCCGCACGCTCTTGATCCGTTCCTGAAAAATAACCGTGCTGTCCTGCGGCAGTTGGAAATACCACGGGATCAAATCCGAGAAAACGGGTGGACGCGAGAGCGGCGTCCAGCTTTTTCCCGGATACCGAGGAAGAAGGGGCAAGAAGCGCGATCCGGCTTCCTATGTGCAGTGGAGTTGGCTTTCTCATAGAAGCCTCCTTTCAATAAAGAGGGTTTTCTTCAGATATATGAGAAACCGAAAAAAAAATCACTGCTATACAGTTTTATATAAGAAGTCCGAAAAATTCAATAAGAACAAAAAATGAAAAAAGCCAGGAGACACATCTGGCTTTTTTGTTACGTTTTCACGTATATGCACATTTAACTTATGTGCGTGTGGGGACGGGTGAGCATTATTCTGCCTTTGCTTTGTTGAACTGCTTGGTCAGTCTGGAAATCTTTCTGTAGGCTGCATTCTTATGGATGGTTCCTTTCGCAGCCGCCTGCTTGAGTTTCTTTTCCGCCAGCACCAGTTTTTCCGCAGCGACAGTCATGTCCTTTTCTGCAATTGCATTATCAAAATGTTTCAAAACTGCCTTCAGATGCGCTTTCACTCTTCTGTTAGCAGCTGTTTTTTTGTTGATAACGGAAATTCTTTTCTTTGCAGATTTAATATTTGCCATATTTTGTACCCCACTTTCTTTTTTTATATGCCGATTATTCAGCATTAGTAATATGACGCTAAATATTATAAAGGAATAAAAGAGGAAAAGCAAGAAAAAATACAGATAAGACGGTAAAATCAACCGTTTAAGCATTAAAAGAGCCGCAAAGGAGAGCCTTTTGCGCAGAAGGGGAAACGATATGGGCATACGGACGGATCTGGCAATCGAGAACAAAGAAATCTACGATTCTAAAAATCCGGGAGTGGGCGGAGAAAAAGTCGAAATCCCGGGTGTTAAAGTAAAGGAAAACATTATTTTTCAGGGAGAAGAGGGGCAGAAGATAAAAGCAGTCAGAATTGAGATCGAGACGGATGAGGGGAGCCGGCTGATGGAGAAACCGCTGGGAACATATATTACCGTTGAGGTAGACGGTTTGGAAAATGATGATCCGGATTTTCAGATGAAGGATGAGCATACAGCTGAGGCCGGGACAAAATTTCTGCCTTTCCGGGAACGGATTATTCAGGCAGTGGCGGCTGAATTAACGGCATTGCTTCCCTTTACAGGAGAGAGAAAAATCTTGATCATCGGTTTGGGCAATGAGAAAGTAACGCCGGATTCTTTGGGGCCGGTTACGCTTCGTCATATTAAAGTTACGCGTCATATGTTTCTTTTAATGAATGCGGATCGGGATGAAGTTGTCAGCTGTACCAGTGCACTGGCTCCCGGCGTAATGGCCACTACGGGGATGGAGACGGCGGAACTTATTCAGGGAGCTGTGGAAATTACGAAACCGGACGTAGTCATTGCTGTGGATGCGCTGGCCGCAAGAAATCTGGATCGGATTTCACGAACGGTTCAAATCAACGATGTAGGGGTATCTCCCGGCTCAGGAACCGGAAACATGCGGAAAAATCTGACGAAAGAATCCCTGGGTGTGCCGGTGATTGCAGTAGGGGTTCCAACCGTTATTGATTCCCGGACTTTAATTATGGACAGCCTGGAGAAAGCTGCGCCGGGGGTACAGAATATGCTTTCCTCCGGCGGGAACGCGGAAGCGTGGGATACTATGATTGTTACGGTATCGGATATCGACCGGGTGGTAGAGGATTTTGGGTATATTTTGGGAGACGCCATTAACCGCACGGTGCATCCAGGTTTAATTCCATAATACACCTTAAGTTTACCATAAATAATTACGGAATCTAAAAATTGAAATCAATTTAATACGTTTGCTGCTCATAGTACGAACGCCTTTGTCATATATAAGTTTAGGAGGTGTACTATGAGAAAAAGACGAATTCGAAGGAACCGAAGAAATAAAAAATGGAACAGGCTTTTGTTTTTTGCCCTGGCATTTTGGCTTCTGATGGGCGCGACGACTTTAAGCCTCCTAAACCGAAACGGGGAAGCGGTTTTAAGCATGAGCGCCCGGGAGATGGGGAAGGAATGTATTGCCGCGGTAGTGGAACCGGTCAGCAGAGGATTGACTGCTCAAAGGTCTTCCCCGGAAGAAGACGAGGAGAATGCAATTTCCAAAAACGGAATCACAAAGGTGGAAGACGGAGGAAAGGCGGAGCCTGCGGCTTTAGGAGATATACTTCTTGTGGATTCCAGAACCGGAACGGAGACCGCGTCTGCAAACGGTGAGGCCGGTTCTGAGGCAAAAGATTCAAAACCGGGCGCTTCAGCTGCCGAAACGGCTTCCGCAGCAGAGCAAAAAGACGGCGTACAGGTAAAAGACTCCCAGGAGCCTTTGATTTCCGAAAATCCACGGGTTTTAATTTACCATACCCATGCCACGGAATCCTATCAGCCGGTCAGTGACGGAAATTTCCATTCTCAGAACCAATACGGAACTGTGCGGGAGGCCGGTAATATTCTGGCTTCCGGTTTGCAGGAGAAAGGAATCGGCGTCATTCATGATAAAACTTTGCACGATGTTCCGTCTTACAATAAATCCTACAGCCGTTCTTTGGAAACCGTACAGTCGTATTTGGCCAAATACCCCTCCATTGAAATTGTAATCGACCTGCACAGGGACGCGGCTTCGTACTCTGGGAATAAGGGGTATACTTTTACATATAACGGAAAGACGGGAGCGCAGTTCAGCCTTGTAGTGGGGCAGAACAATGCTAATATCAATTCGCTGAACACGTTTGCCAAGCAGGTAATCGCAAAAGCCAATGAGTTATACCCGGGACTGGGACGAAGCGTTATCCCGAAAGAATATCGGTATAACGAATATGTATCTGACCGGTATTTGCTTTTGGAATTGGGAAATAACCAAAATACCATCGAACAGGTAGATTATTCCGCATCTCTGTTGGCAGATGTAATCGCCGGGGTATTGCCGCAATGAACGGATGACCTACGATAACGCACAGATTTAAAAGATGATCAAAACCGATAAAACAGCAGGATCTTGCACATAAACTGCGCCCCATTTGTCAGACAGTATGATATATTGTTGGCAGGTGGGTTGCAGTTCAATTGGGCTTCTGCTGTTTTTTTATTTTGGAGCAAAGGAAAGCTCTCTGCATCTGCAGCTCCGGTAACCGTCCGGCGGAAGAGCGGGAAACAGGCGTACATTCGATAATGCGGAGGAATGATTCCCGCGTGAAAGCCTTGTAAATCAGCGGGCGGATATGATACAATGTAAAACAAGTTTTGTTTATTATGGAGGAAGTATGTCATATCAGCAGTTGATTCGAAATTTTTGCATTATTGCACATATTGATCACGGGAAATCCACTTTGGCTGACCGGCTTTTGGAGAATACGGGAGTAGTCGCCGAAAGGGATATGAAAGAGCAGTTTCTGGACAATATGGATATCGAACGGGAACGGGGAATTACCATAAAACTGCAGACAACCCGTCTTGTGTATAAAGCCAAGGACGGAAACGAGTATATTTTTAATCTGATCGATACGCCGGGGCATGTGGATTTTACCTATGAGGTGTCCAGAAGCCTGGCGGCCTGTGAAGGTGCGATCCTTGTAGTGGACGCCACGCAGGGAGTGGAAGCGCAGACTTTGGCAAATGTATATTTAGCTTTGGATGAAGATCTGGAGATCCTGCCGGTTATCAACAAAATCGACCTTGCCAGTGCGCAGCCGGAAGAGACCAAAGCGGAAATAGAGGATGTAATCGGCATCGATGCCGAGGATGCACCGTTGATTTCCGCGAAGGAAGGGCTGAACATCGTGGATGTGCTGGAGGCTGTCGTTTCAAAAATTCCGGCGCCTCAGGGAGATGAAAACGCAAAGCTGAAGGCGCTGATCTTCGATTCATATTACGATAATTACAAAGGCGTTATAATTTATACAAGAGTGTTTGACGGAAGGGTTGGCGTAGGCGATATCATCCGCATGATGAACACGAAAAAGAGGTATGAGGTAACGGAAGTAGGTGTGTACTCTCCCGGACCGATTCCCACAAAGGAATTAAAAGCGGGAGAGGTAGGCTATATCTGTGCCAGTATTAAACAGGTGGCAGACGCGCGGGTAGGCGATACGATTACGTTGGACAATAACCCTACGGAAGAGGCGCTTCCCGGTTATAAGAAGATGCAGCCTATGGTATACTGCGGTATTTATCCGGCGGAGGGGGAAAAGTACGAGAATGTAAAGGATGCCCTGGAAAAACTGCAGGTAAACGACGCGGCTCTGCAGTTTGAACCGGAAACTTCAAATGCGCTGGGGTTCGGCTTCCGCTGCGGGTTCCTGGGTCTGCTCCATATGGAAATTATCGTAGAGCGTTTGGAACGGGAATTCGATCTGGGGATTATTACTACCTCGCCCAGTGTTATTTATAAGGTAGTTAAGACAGACGGTACGACGGAGATGATACAAAATCCGTCCAACCTGCCGAACCCTGTGGAAATCGATCATATTGAAGAACCGATGGTAAAAGCCACGATTATGCTGCCGAAAGAATATGTGGGCAGCATTATGGAACTGTGCCAGGATCGGCGGGGGCGAATGACCCATATGGAGTATATGACAGAAACCAGAGTCGCGCTTCACTATGAAATGCCTTTGAACGAGGTTATTTACGATTTCTTTGACGCACTGAAGTCAAAGACGAGGGGCTATGGCTCTCTGGATTACGAATTCCTTCGTTACGAGAAATCAAACGTTGTAAAATTAGACGTGCTGCTGAACAAAGATTTAGTGGATGCTTTTTCTATGATCGTACACGAATCCAAGGCATACCAGAGGGGACGTTTTGTCTGTGAAAAATTGAAGGAGATCATTCCCATGCACCAGTTCGAGGTTCCCATTCAGGCGGCTGTCGGACAAAAGGTAATCGCCAGGGAAACGGTGAAGGCCTACCGGAAAGATGTAATTGCCAAGTGTTACGGCGGCGATATTTCACGAAAGAAAAAGTTGCTGGAAAAGCAGAAAGAAGGAAAGAAGCGAATGCGTCAGTTCGGCACCGTGGAGGTTCCGCAGGAAGCCTTTACCGCGGTTCTGAAATATGATGAAAATAAATAACGGGCGCAATAGGCATGATTTGATTTCAGTTTGATCTGCGGCCGGAAAGCAATATTGAAAAAAGCGATGATTAGATTAGATGATTAGGAGAAAAGTTTTATGAAAAAACCATTAGGACTTTATGTGCACATTCCTTTCTGCGTAAGAAAATGCAAATACTGCGATTTTCTTTCGTTTGAAGGAGAGCCGGATATGGGGCAGCTGCAGTATGTCAATACGCTGTTAAGGGAAATCCGGCAGGCCGGAACAATTTATGGCAGGAAATACTATGTGAATACCATCTTTTTCGGCGGCGGCACACCTTCTATTTTGGATGAAATACTGATCAAGAGAATCTTGGACGTAATTTATGAAGAATTTGAAGTGAAGACGGACGAACAGGACGGCTTTGCCCTTCCGGAAATCACCATCGAAGCCAATCCCGGCACTTTAACCGGGGAAAAGCTGGAAGAATACCGAAGGAGCGGCGTAAACCGTTTGAGTCTGGGCGTTCAGTCCTTTCATATCGATCTGCTGAGAACCTTAGGGCGGATTCATACGCCGGAGCAGGCGAAGCAGAGCTGCAAACTGGCAAGGGAGTTTGGTTTTGAAAACATCAACTTTGATCTGATGTTCGGCCTGCCGGGGCAGACTCCGGAAATGTGGAAGCAGACATTGGAGGAAGCCATTGCTATGGAGCCGGAACATATTTCTTTCTACAGCCTGGAACTGGAGGAAGGAACTCCCTTTGCGCAGATGTACCGGGAAGGCAGGCTGGAGCTTCCGGACGAAGATATCGACCGGGATATGTATCATACCGCCATTGATTTATTGAAAAAGAACGGTTATGTACACTACGAAATTTCCAATGCGGCCAAACCCGGCTTTGAATGCCGTCACAATTTGAAGTATTGGTCCATGGAGGAGTATTTAGGTCTTGGATTAGGGGCGCACTCGTATGTAGATGGAATGCGGTTCAAAAATGTAGGCAATCTGGGGGCATATAATTCTACCGATGTACCCCGGACGGATTCCTACCGCAATACGGAAAAGGACGACATGTCGGATTACCTGTTTACGGGGCTGCGGAAGATCGAAGGAATTTCTCTGCAGGAATTTAAAGATCGTTTTCATGTGGATGTTATGATTCTCTATCGCCGTCCCATTCAAAAGCATCTGGACGGCGGCCTTCTGGAATTGAAAGACAACGGATCCCGGCTTGCGCTGAGCGCTTTGGGTCTGGACAATATGAATAAAGTTCTGCAGGATCTATTGTAGAAATAATAACAAAGGGCGGTGTATACCGCCCTTTGTAAAATAGCAGCGGAGGGACAGACTGTGAAAAAATATATTATGGCTTTGGATCAGGGGACTACAAGCTCCCGGTGCATCTTATTCGATTGTGACGGCAGGATTGCCGGCATATCCCAGAGAGAATTTCGCCAGATTTACCCGCAGCCGGGATTTGTGGAACATGATCCGGAAGAGATTTGGAGTTCTCAGCTGGAGGTTGCAAAGGATGTTATGAAAAAAACCGGAGCGACAGCGTCGGATATAGCATCCATCGGGATTACAAATCAGAGGGAAACGACGATCGTATGGGATAAACATACGGGAAAGCCTGTCTGCAACGCCATCGTCTGGCAATGCCGGCGTACGGCAGATTTTTGTAAACAGCTGAAAGAAAAAGGGCTGGAAAAGGAGATACATAAAAAAACAGGGTTGCTGATCGACCCGTATTTTTCCGCCACCAAGATAAAATGGATTTTAGATCATGTTGAAAATGCCGGGGAGAAAGCCGAAAAAGGAGAGCTTCTTTTCGGAACCGTGGATACTTGGTTGATTTGGAATCTGACAGGAGGACGGGTTCACGCTACGGATTATTCCAATGCATCCAGAACCATGCTCTATAATATAAACCGGCTGTGCTGGGATGAGGATCTGCTGGAGCTGCTGAATATTCCTGTTTCGATGCTGCCGGAAGTGCATCCCTCCAGCGGGTTATTCGGCTATACGGATGCATCCTTATTAGGCGGGGAAATTCCCATCGGCGGCGCTGCAGGGGATCAGCAGTGTGCTTTGTTCGGGCAGAATTGTTATGCGCCGGGAATGGCAAAAAATACGTATGGAACGGGCTGTTTTCTGCTGATGAATACCGGGGAAAAACCGGTGTTTTCCCAAAACGGACTGCTGACTACTATTGCCTGGGGAGAAGACGGACGTGTTTCCTATGCGTTGGAGGGCTCTGTTTTCGTAGGAGGCGCTGTGATTCAGTGGCTGCGGGATGAACTGAAATTGATTGCAAATGCGGCGGAATCAGAATCTATGGCGGTGTCCGCAGGGGATAACGGCGGCGTGTATCTGGTTCCGGCTTTTGTAGGGCTGGGAGCGCCTTACTGGGATCCCTACGCCAGGGGAATGATCGTTGGATTGACCCGGGGAAGCGGCGCAGATCATATCGTTCGCGCGGCTTTGGAATCCATCGCCTATCAAACCCATGATGTTCTGCGTGCTATGGAAGCGGATTCCGGAATTGCGCTTTCTGAGCTTCGGGTAGACGGCGGAGCCTGCGCTAACAATTTTCTTATGCAGTTTCAGGCAGATATATTAGGGGCAAAGGTAGAACGGCCGCTCTGTATCGAAACAACCGCACTGGGCGCCGCTTATCTTGCAGGCCTCTCCTCAGGTTTTTGGGAAAGCAGAACGGAACTGGCCGAAAAACGCCGTGTCGGGCAGATTTTTCAAAGCGGTATTTCGGGAGAAGAGCGGAACGCGCTTTTAAACGGCTGGAAGAAAGCCGTGGAAAGAAGCCTGCGCTGGAAAGAATAACAACGATAATAAATTATTGCAACATAATAAAAGTGAGTAAACTTAAGCGAGGATCTATTATGGGAATAGCGGAAACAGGGCAATTGCAGCAGAAACAAAGAAATTATCTTTACGACAATATAAAGGCAATTTTAATATTTTCTGTAGTGTTGGCACATTTTTTCAAGGTTAACGGAGATTTTCGCGTAGATTCTCCTGCCGGGGTGATTTATGTCACGGCTTTTTGCTACATTATGCAGGGCTTTCTCTTTATATCCGGTTTCTTTTCGAAAAATGTAGATAAGTGCAGGAAAAGGGCATTTGAAATGTTCCTGTTTCCGTACATAATTTTAATGCCGATTATGTATCTGATAAGATACCTGTTAAACGGCTATGCTACCGTTAATTTTTTCGTTCCTACCATGGCGCTCTGGTATCTGGTGGTTATGTTTTACTATCGATTTTTTATAAAAACGTTGAGTCGGATTCCTTATATACTGCCTGTTTCTGTTCTGGTATCTCTTGCGGCAGGCTGTATATGCGTTTTCGGATCTACGGCCGCTTTGGGCCGCGCTTTCGGATTTCTTCCGTTTTTTATTTTAGGATACTGTATGAAGCAGGAGTATCTGGATTGGATATTGAAAATTCCAAAGGCAGTTTTTATTGTTCTGATGATTTGCCTGCTGGGGGTTTCTGTAGGGATTGCGTATGGGAGCTGGATTCCGGTAAACATGCTGTATCTGAAGAATTGTTACGAAATGTGCGGCATGGGAATGCTGGAGGGAATCGCAGCCAGAGCTGCAATTTTTATAATTTCCCTGCTGTGGGTGTTTGTACTTTTCGGATTGACTCCCAAAAACAAAAATTTCCTTTCGGTAATCGGGGCAAATACCATGTCGGTGTATGTACTGCACATTGTGATTCGTTACGTTATTGAGCGGTTCGGACTGCCGGGAGCGGGAACGCCGGCAATTTATGTTTTAACCATCGCGGCAGCGGCGGCAGTCACCTGGATTTTGTCAAGGCCGGCGATTTCCGATGCATACAATAAAGGTATGAGCAAATTATACGGATGGTTCTGCAAAATTATTTTGCCGGTAACAAAACGGATTCATCTTTGATTTTAAGCAGTATCTTCCTTTTGATCAGGCGTTTGAAAAAGCTTTGAAAACAATGGATATTTTTTTAAAAAGTTGTTGACAATCATATTGGAAGATGTTACATTTAATTTAAGGTTAGCACTCACCAATCGAGAGTGCTAACAAGACAAGGGTGATGGAAATGGAATTAAGTGAAAGAAAATTAAAGATACTGCAGGCGATTGTAGCTGACTTTATACATTCTGCAGAGCCGGTGGGATCGCGAACCTTGTCCAGAAAATATGATATGGGAATCAGCCCGGCTACCATCCGAAATGAGATGTCGGATTTGGAAGAAATGGGTTTTTTGACACATCCGCACACTTCGGCAGGGCGCGTTCCTTCGGCGAAAGCGTATCGGCTTTATGTAAATAACCTGATGGAACACTATGAACTGCCTTTGGCGGAACGAAAGCGTATTGCGGAGCAGCTTTTCCAAAATATCAACGAGCTGGATAAAACAATCGAGCACGCGGCGAGCCTGCTTTCGGAAATCACAAACTTGACCGCCTTTGCGTTAACACCGGATCCCAACGAAGATCGATTAAAATATATCAATATTCTTCCTGTGGATGAACAGACGGTGGTTTTAATGATTGTTGCGGAAAGCGGAAAGGTTTCCAATACGGCGCTGCGGATGAAAATCCCGTACACCGAAGATCAGCTGCGGATTTTATCCAAGGTTTTGACGCACAATTATAAAGGAAAGCCTTTAAGCGACATCGTGACAAGAGATGTGATCCGTGATTTGGAATCGGATATCCATTCCATGGGGAAACTGGCAGGCGACATCATGCCGAATTTCCTGAGTACGCTGGAAAGCATGCTGAACGTTGATCTTTATATGGAAGGGTTGACTAATATCTTTTCCATTCCGGAGTACAACGATATTGAAAAGGCAAAGCATTTTTTGGAAATGCTGAAACGGAAAAAGGATTTTACTGATATTTTGATCAATCGCGACAGTGGCGTAATTATTACCATCGGCGAGGAAAACACGGATGAAATCATGCAGGACTGCAGCCTGATTACGGCGACCTACCATATTAACGGGAAAATGGTAGGCAAATTAGGGGTCATCGGTCCTACGAGAATGAAGTATGATCAGGTTACTTCGGTAATCGAGTATATTACGGATAATTTGAACAAATCCTTTAAGTTAGCGGAAGGAGACGGGAATGACGAAACAGACGGAAGCGGATGCTAAAGAAGAATTGAGAGAAGAACAGGCGGAAGCTCAGCAGAAGGAAGACGAAGCGGAAGAGGCTGAAAACGGCGCGGAAGCAGAAGCGGAATCGTCAGAGGAAACTGCGGGAGCTCCAAAAGAAAATAAAGAAGAGGAGGAGGAACTGCAGACAAGGTATCTGCGGTTAGCGGCAGATTTTCAAAATTACAAGAGAAGATTCGAAAAAGAAAAAAGCGACATCTACGCACGCGCCAACGAAAAGATCGTAACGGAGCTGCTTGATGTAATAGATAACTTCGAACGAGCGCTTGCAGCCGGTTCAGATTGCGGCGGCAATGGGTTCGTTGAAGGAATGGAGATGATTTTCAAACAATTTAAGGGCGTATTGGAAAAGAGCGGCTTAAAAGAAATTCAGGCGGAGGGAGAACCCTTCGATCCGAATTTCCACCATGCGGTTCTCATGGAAGCGGACAGCGAAAAAGAAAGCGGTACGGTGACAGAGGTTCTGCAGAAAGGCTATCTCTTAAATGATCGGGTAATCCGTCCTTCTATGGTAAAGGTTGCGGAATAAACGATCCGGAAGAATTTCGTTAAATAATTAAAATTCAGATAACAGGAGGAATATGTTATGGGTAAAATAATCGGTATTGACTTAGGTACAACAAACTCTTGCGTAGCGGTTTTAGAGGGCGGCGAGCCCGTTGTTATCGCAAACGCTGAAGGAAATAGAACAACTCCGTCCGTCGTAGGTTTTGCAAAGAGCGGTGAACGCCTTGTAGGAGAAACCGCAAAAAGACAGGCAATTACAAACCCCGACAGAACGATTGCTTCTATTAAGCGCCATATGGGCGAAGACTACAAAGTAGAAATTGACGGCAAAGCCTACACGCCGCAGGATATTTCTGCTATGATTCTGGCAAAATTGAAAGCGGATGCGGAAAGCTATCTGGGTGAAAAGGTAACGGAAGCGGTTATTACCGTACCGGCATATTTCAGCGACAGCCAGAAGCAGGCCACAAAAGACGCCGGTAAAATAGCCGGTTTGGATGTAAAGAGAATCATCAACGAACCTACCGCCGCTTCTTTGGCTTACGGTTTGGATAAAGAAACGGATTCTCATAAGATTCTGGTTTATGACCTGGGCGGCGGTACGTTCGACGTTTCTATTCTGGAACTGGGCGACGGCGTATTTGAAGTCCTGGCTACCAACGGCGACACAAAGCTGGGCGGCGACGACTTTGACAACGCGGTAATGAATTTCATCGCGGATTCTTTCGCAAAAGAAAACGGCGTGGATCTGAGGAAAGATAAGATGGCGCTGCAGAGACTGAAGGAAGCGGCAGAGAAGGCGAAGAAGGAATTGTCTTCTTCCCAGACTACAAACATCAATCTGCCGTTCATTACCGTAAATGCGGACGGTCCGCTCCACCTCAATATGGACCTGACCAGAGCAAAATTTGATCAGCTGACGGCAGATCTGGTTGAGAGAACCATCGAGCCCATGAGAAAGGCTATGGCTGACGCGGGAATTACTACTTCTGATTTGGAAAAGGTTATCTTGGTAGGCGGTTCTACCAGAATCGTGGCGGTGCAGGAAGCTGTAAAGAAGATGACGGGGAAGGAGCCGTTTAAGGGCATTAACCCTGATGAATGTGTAGCGGTAGGCGCGGCAATTCAGGCAGGCGTATTGACCGGCGAAGTAAAAGACGTGCTTCTGCTGGACGTTACACCGCTGTCCCTGTCCATCGAAACTCTGGGCGGCGTAGCCACCAGATTGATCGAGAGAAATACGACAATTCCCACAAAGAAAAGTCAGATTTTCTCCACCGCTGCGGATAATCAGAGCGCGGTAGACATCCACGTTATGCAGGGTGAACGGGAAATGGCGGCCGGCAACATTACTCTGGGACGCTTCCAGCTCACAGGAATTCCTCCGGCACCCCGTGGAGTTCCTCAGATCGAGGTTACTTTCGATATTGACGCAAACGGCATTGTAAATGTAAGCGCCAAGGATTTGGGAACGGGCAAGGAACAGAGCATTACCATTACTTCTTCTACAAACCTGTCTGAAGATGAAATCAACGCGAAGGTTGCGGAAGCGGAACGTTTCGCAGAAGAAGATAAGAAGAAGAAGGAAGAAATTGAAATCCGGAACCATGCGGAAACTCTGGTTTATGAAACCGAAAAGAACATGAAGGAAATCGAAGGCAGCTTGAGCGAGGATGAAAAAGCCAAGATCAACGCTGCAAAGGAAGAATTGTCCAAAGCTCTTGAAAACGGAACCGCAGAGGAAATCAAAGCGAAAACAGAAGCCTTGACCGAACAGTTCCATACGATCTCTTCAAAGATGTATCAGCAGGCGCAGGCACAAAACGGCGGTGCGGCAGGCGGATTTGACCCCAACAACATGGGAGGATTTAACGCAGGTGACGCAAGCGGCGCGCAGTCTGCCCCCGGCGGTGAGAATGTAGTGGATGCAGACTTTGAAGTAGTAGACGATGACAAAGATAAGAAATAGAAAATAAAAGATGCGAATGGAACCACAGGGGCACTCTGGAAAAAGCAGGGCTGTCCCTTGTGGACGTTTGAGGCAGGGGGATAGAATGGCAGAACAAAAAAGAGACTATTACGAAGTCCTTGGATTAAAAAAAGGAGCTTCCGAAAGCGAGATTAAATCCGCGTTTCGAAAAAAAGCGATGGAATTCCATCCGGACAGAAACCCGGGAGATAAGAACGCAGAAGAAAAATTTAAAGAAGTAAACGAAGCTTACAGCATTCTTTCCGACCCGCAGCAGAAAGAGAAATATGACCGCTTCGGCCATGCCGGCGTGGATCCCAATGCCGGCTTTGGCGGCGGAGGTTTCGGAGGAGGCTTTGGCGGCGGTTTTGAAGACATTTTCGGCGATTTATTCGGCGGTATGTTCGGCGGCGGGGGATATTCCCAAAGCCGCAGAAACGGTCCGAGAAAAGGGCAGGATCTGCAGAAAAATATGACCATCACCTTCGAGGAAGCTGCTTTCGGTACGAAAAAGAATGTCAGGCTTACAAAATATGTAGCTTGTGATGCCTGCGGCGGCAGCGGAGCGGAAAAAGGCTCTCAGAAAGTAACCTGTACAAACTGCGGCGGAACCGGCGAGGTGCGCACCACACAGAAAACGCCTTTCGGGCAATTTACGAATGTTCAGCCCTGCAGCAAATGTAACGGTACAGGGCAGATAACGGAACATCCTTGTCACGAATGCGGCGGCAGCGGCAGTGTGAGAAAGAGCGTTACTATTGCAGTGGATATTCCAGCCGGCGTAGATAACGACTCTGTGATTTCCATAAAAGGGCAGGGGGAACCGGGTGTGAACGGAGGCCCCGCAGGTGATCTCTATGTGGTAATCAGCGTGCAGAAGCATAAGATCTTTGAACGGAGCGGTTCGGATCTGCTTCTGGAAATCCCCATTACTTTCAGTCAGGCGGCTCTGGGGGATGAAATCGTTGTTCCTACTTTAAAAGAAAAAGTTTCGTATAAGGTTCCCGCAGGAACGCAGCCGGGAACCGTATTCCGGCTGAAAGGCAAGGGCGTTCCTGTGCTGCGCTCCGGCCGGTGCGGTGACCTTTATGTGAAGGTTACGCTGGAGATACCTACGAAACTGAATGGGGCACAGAAGAAGGCGATTCAAAAGATGAGCAATGAATTGACGCCGGATTGCTATTCGAAAAGAAAAGGGTTCCTGGATACTGTAAAAGAATTATTCAAATAGGAGAAGCGCACAGACAAAGGCTGTTTTTCAGCCTTTGTCCGCATGTAAAAAATTATGAATTATACGCAGGTTAAAATTTTTGTGGAAGCAGATAAATTAGAACCCCTGATTCTCAGACTGGAAGATATGGGAATCGGGGGTTTTGTCGTGGAAGATCCGAAAGATTTTCAGGATTTTCTCAAAAAAAAGAAGGGATACGAGTGGGATTATGTGGATGAAAGTCTTTATGAATTGGAAAACGTTCCCTGCAGCGTGACGTTTTATTTGGAAGATTCTGTCGAAGGAGTGGAACTTTTGGATAAAGTTACATACGAAGCGGAATGTGTTCCGGCAGAAAAGGTTGAGATTTGCAGTGTCTGCGATGATGATTGGAAAGATAAATGGAAAGAATATTTTAAACCTTCCAAGATTACGGAACGCATTGTAGTAAAGCCAAGCTGGGAGGAATACAAACCGACTTCCGGGGAAGAACTGATCATTGAAATCGACCCGGGTATGGCGTTCGGAACCGGTACCCATCCCACAACTGTTTTGTGTATTCGGGCAATTGAAAAATACCTGTCGGAGGGAAAAACAAAAATTTTAGACGTGGGCTGCGGTTCCGGAATTTTAGCTATGGCCGGGGCTCTTCTGGGAGCTTCTCAAGTGCTGGGAATCGAAATCGACCCGGATGCTGTGCGGGTTGCCAGAGAAAATGTGGAACGAAACGGTCTGTCTGACCGGATTTCGGTTACAGAGGGTGATTTAACAAAAGGGTTGGATTGGAAAGCGGACTTGATTGTCGCAAATTTAATGGCGGATTTGGTCATTATGCTTTCTGCGGATGTGGAAAAACACTTGCTGCCCGGCGGTGTATATATTTCCTCCGGTATTTTGATTGAAAAAAAGGAGCAGGTGGCGGAGGCCGTTCGTTCCTGTGGATTTACCGTTTTAGAAATTCCGGAAGAGGGAGAATGGTGCGCGATCGTTGCTAAAAAAGCGGAAACAGGAGGCAGATAAAGCGGTATGAGCAGATTTTTTGTAGAGCCGGATGCCGTTTCGGATGGGCGTATTGAAATTACCGATCCGGATGATATAAAACATATCACGAAAGTTTTGCGGCTTCGGGAAGGAGACAAACTGGAAATCTCCGATTCTACGGAGTGCGAATACGATGTGGAGATTGAATCCGCAGAGCCGGGGATTGTTTTGACCCGAATTCTGCATAAACAGCCTTTTGCCAGAGAGCCGAAGCTGCGGGTAACTTTATATCAGGGCATTCCCAAACAGGGAAAGATGGAGACCATCATTCAAAAATGCGTGGAACTGGGAGTCGATCGAATCGTACCGGTGTTTACGGAGCGGACGGTGGTAACGGAAAAAGGAAACTTCGGGAAGAAGCTGGATCGGTGGCAGAAGGTGGCGGACGAGGCGGTTAAGCAGTGCAGACGCGGACTTAAGCCGGAAATTGCAAAGCCTGTTTCTTTTAAAGAAGCAGCGGATGCGTTTGCGCAGTATGACCGGGTTTTGATTCCCTATGAATCGGAAGAAAAGCTGTCTTTAAAAACAGCGCTGCGAAGCTTTGAGAAAACGCCGGGTACCTTGGCTGTGATCATTGGCCCCGAGGGCGGATTTTCCAAACAGGAGGTTGAAACAGCTATGGAAAAAGGGGCGTATTCCGTGACTTTAGGGAAAACCATTCTTCGAACGGAGACTGCCGGCCCGGCGGCGCTGGCTATGGTCATGTATGAGCTGGAATTGTAGCCGACCATGGAGTCTTCCGCGGTACAAAGACGATCAAATTACATAATCCCGTTTTCCTTGAAAAAGTCCTCAGAGCTTTGCCCGGGCGGCCTCAGAATTCGTTTCAGGTTGAACAGAGCATCTTCATCGCTGCTGTTTCCGGTCAAGTAATTGATGCCCTCGGTGCAGGACAGGGAAGCCTGAAATCCCAGTTCTTTTAAATAGACTGTAGAGTCTTCATTTAAAGCTCCGTAGGGAAAAGTAAATGTAGTGGGGATCTTTCCTGTCATAAGCTCCGTTCTTTCCTGCATGAATCCCAGGTCTTCCTTCAAATATGCGCGGTAATCTTCCTTGCTTTCGCCGCTGTTTCGCTTGACTCCTTTCCTTTGTTTGGTATTTGTATGGGAATTATAGCTGTGATTTTGAATTTCAATTACCCCGGATTCCTGCATTTCACCGATTTCCAGCCAGGTAAGATACGAATAATTGGGATTATCTTTCTCGCTTCCCATTTGACTGGTGTTGTCTGTAAGTGCGCCCACAACAGAGATAACGCCTTTCATTCCGTATTTCTGCAAAAGGGGCCATGCGTAATAATAATTGTTGTAAAACCCGTCATCGAAGGTAAGGACGATGGGTTTTTCCGGAAGCGCTTTCCCGTCTTTTACATATGCGATCAAATCGCTCATTACTACGGCCGTATAGCCTTGTGATTTTAAATATTTCAAATCAGATTCCAATAATGCGGGGTCGATCATAAAGCGGTTTTGCAGAGCCGGATCTTTAATCAACCCGTGATACATAAGAATGGGAACCGCCGCGGTGTTTTCTTCATCCGCGGAAGAGGTTTTTGGAGAGACTATGCCGGATGCAGTTTCTTTTGTTTGTGAATAATTGGATGGTTCTTTGATTTTCAAGGCGCGAACCAGCTGCTTTGTACTTTCGTCATAGCAGAGCCGGGAACGGTGTTTGGACAGCAGGCGTGTAATGGCGTAAAGGTCTACCCAGATTTCATTGGGGTCGTCTTTTTTCGCCTCGTCGAATATCAGCTGAATGCCGAAATGAAGATGAGGCTGACGGATATTGTTTACATTTTCTTTCGTACTGTACCCGGTTTGCCCGGAATATCCGATCAAATCTCCGGCGCTTACTGCTTTTCCTTCATACAGACCGGAAGCGTAAGGCGTTCCCTTGCGCAGATGGGTGTAATAATAGTAACGTTTGCTGTCAAGGCTGCGGATACCGATTCGCCAGCCGCCGTACTGATTCCATCCGAGGGTTTCCACGATTCCGCTTTCTACAGCAATAATGGGTGTTCCTACGGATACCATTAAGTCGTGGCCAAAATGCTTTCTTTTGTAGCCGTAAGAGCGTCCCGCTCCGAAATCATCGTAATCGCTGTACCAATAACCGGCTGCAATAGGGGAATACGCTTTTAAACCGTACGTTTTTTCCCAGACCAATTCCTGCTTGTTTTCTCCGTTGTCCCGGATCACCTGCTGCTGGTATTCACCCAGAAACCCGCCTAAAACCGCCGTATATGCTTCCAGATAGTAATCATAATTTGTACCTTTCATCAAATGAGCTGCAATTTCCCCGCTCCGAAGCTTTTCCACAAGGGCGTCCAGATCCGACGATTTGTAGAGACTGAAATTGCCGCCGTATTTTGCGCCTAAGCAGGCCAGCAGTTCGATCCAGTTCAGATGGGTTTCAGATCCGTAACTTTCAATATCCAGTTCCATCGTTTGTTCTAAAAGCTCATAGGGAACGGAGAAATCCACCCATGTGATTTCCTTCGGATCTTTATGTCCCCATACGGGTATTTCCGAAGAAAGCCGGTAAGAAAGCAGGATTGCGGCAATTACGGTCAGAAGCGCAAAAAAGAAAAGCAGAGCGGATTTGCCGCAGAGCCGGAAGCGGTTTTGTTTTCTCATAAGAATCACTCTTTCCAAATACTTTGCTAAAACATATGTGTTTTATGCTTTGCTGAGAACTTGACGGGGTAAAAAGGAACGGGTATGATAAAAAAACCTTTGAGAATTGTTGAGGATGGATATGAAGGCAGCATTTTATACGTTAGGGTGTAAAGTAAATCAATACGAAACACAGCTCATGTCGGAGCGGTTCCGAAATGCGGGGTATGAGATTGTGCAGGAGGATGAAACGGCGGACATTTACGTTGTTAATACCTGTACCGTTACGCGCTTGGCAGACCGAAAATCCCGTCAGTATATTCGCCGTATGAAGAAAAAAAATCCGGATTGCGTTACGGCAGTTGTGGGGTGTTATTCCCAGATCAGCCCGGAGGAGGTAGAGGCGATTCCGGAGGTTGACATCATCTGCGGCGTAAATGAAAAAGGCCGGATTATGGAATATGTAGAACGATTTCTGGGAGACCGGATTCGAAGGAATTATGTTGCGGGTCGGGAAACGCTGCGGGAATACGAGGAAAACGGACTCATTACTTCTATGGAATCCCGTACGAGAGCCGTGATCAAAATTCAGGAAGGATGCGACCGTTTTTGTTCTTACTGCATTATTCCTTATGCCAGGGGAACGGTACGAAGCAGAAATCCGGAAGCGGTTTTAGAGGAAGCAAAGCTGCTGATCTCTCAGGGATTTAAAGAAATCGTTCTGGCCGGAATCAATACGGCTTTGTATGGAACGGAAAAAGAATTCCGCAGCCGGTATGGTCAGCCGAATGGGGAAGAAACTTTCTTTGGGATTGAAATGATGATCCGCATGCTGAACGATCTTCCGGGTGATTTTCGAATCAGGCTCAGTTCTCTGGAACCTACGGTTGTAAATACGGAATGTGTAAAGCGGCTTTTGTGTTACGAAAAGCTTTGCTGTCATCTGCATCTTTCTCTGCAAAGCGGAAGCGACCGCGTTTTAAAAGCAATGAACCGGCGTTATGATCGAAACGAATATTTGGAAATTGCGGAAGCTTTGCGCAGAGCGGATCCTTGCTACGGATTGTCTACGGATATTATCGCAGGCTTTCCGGGGGAGAGTGAGGAGGATTTTGAAGACAGCTTGGATATGGTCAGCCGGATAAAATACTGCAAGGTTCATGTATTCCCATATTCCAGACGCCCGGGAACAGCAGCTGCGGAAATGCCCGGTCAGATTCCCGCGGAGGTAAAGAAGAGAAGAGCAGCAGAACTGGCGAAAGCCGGGGAACGGTCGGCTCTGCAGTTTTTTGAATCCAACCGGGGGACTGTGCGCCGCGTACTGTTTGAAGAATACGATGAAAAAACCAGAGAATTTTTCGGCTATACGGACAATTACATAAAAGCTTATGTTTCCTGTTCGCAGGATCTTCGAAACTCTTTTGCGGATGTGAAGTTAGAGTCCGCATACAGGGACGGAATGCAGGGTTCCTTGTGCCGGGGAAAATAGAAAAGGTGGGAATTATCACCTTTTTTCGTTGACGAAACAGGACAATCCGTATATCATTGAAGCAGTAAAAAAGGAAAGGAGCGAAGAAAATGAGCGACTGTATTTTTTGCATGATTGCGAGTAAAGAAATTCCGTCGAATGTTGTATATGAAGACGATAAAATTATTGCATTTCATGATTTAGAGCCTCAGGCTCCGGTTCATGTGCTGATTATTCCCAAAAAGCATATCGCTTCCCTGGACGCCGTTTCTGCAGAGGATCAGGAACTGTTAGGTTATCTGGCGGTAAAGGTAAAGGATATTGCGGCAGAATTGGGACTGGAAAACGGATACCGTCTTGTTTCCAACTGCGGAGAAGACGGACTGCAGACAGTACAGCATCTGCATTTCCATTTATTAGGAAAGCGGAAGATGCTGTGGCCTCCCGGCTGATTGGATAAAAGCGGAGTATATAGGTTTGAAAAAAGCAGAGCCGCTTGAAAAATGGACTTGATTATTGGGCGGCATCCATGTATAATAAACGTATTGCAGACCTCGTTCTTTTGGATCTGAGCATCAAATTTCAAAATACGGAGGGAGGGATAAAGTGAATGGCACAGGTAGTTGTAAGAGAAGGTGAAAACCTGGAAAGCGCTCTGAAGAGATTCAAGCGTTCTTGCGCAAGAGATGGAGTAATGTCTGAACTGAGAAAAAGAGAACATTACGAAAAGCCCAGCGTAAAGAGAAAGAAAAAGTCTGAAGCAGCCAGAAAGAAGGCTAAGAAATACTAAAGAGGTGTTGTGTTCATGTCTTTAAAAGACAGACTCGCAGGTGACTTTAAAGAGGCTATGAAAGCCAAGGATGAAGTCAGAAAGAATACGATTAGCTTTGCTCGTGCGGCGATTAAGCAGTACGAAGTAGATAATCGGGAAGAACTTGACGATCAGGGAATTATTGCAATCCTGAGCAAGCAAGTAAAAATGAGAAAAGATGCCCTCTCAGATTTTGAAAAAGCCGGAAGAACGGATTTGTCAGAAGCTTATAAGAAAGAAATTGCAATTTTGACAGAATACTTACCTGCACAGCTGACGGAAGCGGAAGTTCAGGAGATCATCAAAGCCACCGCGGCAGAGATGGGAATCGAAAGCGGAAGCGGAAAGTCGAACATGGGGAAACTCATGGGCGCTGTAATGGGAAAGACGAAAGGCGTTGCCGACGGCGGCGCTGTGAAAGGATTAGTGGATAAGTTCCTTTCCTAGAAAAAATGCAGTAGGATGCCCCGATCGTAAGATCGGGGCATTTTTTTCTACGTTCGGACATATCATGTTACGGCACGGTATGAGAAGGGAGGCTTCGAAATGTCCATCGGGGATGAACTGCTGTATGATTTTGATTTTAAGCGCCCTCGGGTTTTAATCGGAGGCAGGTTCGGCGTCGTCGATAATGTAAAAAGACTGGTTCTCCTCAGCGAAGAATCGATTATCGCAGACTGCGGGGCTTTTTTTGTATCTTTATCGGGCGAAGAGCTTTCTATTAACCGCCTGGAAGACAATAGAATGCATATAACTGGCGAAATCCGTCAGATCGAACTTTATCAGGGGAAGGAAGAAGAGGATGGATGAAAAGCGGGTTTTGGTCGAAGGTTTTGAATTACAAAAGCTTGTAAACCGCTGTTTAAAAGCGGAAATCCTCCTCCGCAGGATTAAGATGAAAGGCGATCTGGCAATGGAGGTTTCGGTAAAAAGCGAAAACTGGACAGCCTTTCAAAAAATCGCAGGAAGCAAATACCGGCTTACTGTTTTAGAGGAAAGGGGGCTTCGCTTCCGATGGAATCAGATTAGCAGACGGAAATCCACGCTGGTAGGAATCTGTTTGTTTTTTTTGATTTTACTTTATCAAAACGCTTTTGTTTCGCAAATTCAGATTAACGGATACGAACATTTATCGGAAGAAGAGCTGCGGCAGTCTTTGAAGGCGGCAGGATTATATGAAGGATGCAGAAAACCGGAAGATCTGGATAAAATAGAAGTAGCTCTGTATCGGGAATTTGAGGAGATCAGCTGGGTTGGAATTAAATATCACGGTTCCATGGCCAGCGTGGACTTATCCGAGCGGCACATAGAAGAAGAAACGGTGAAGTCGGACGAACCGGCTCATATAGTAGCGAAGGAATCCGCTTATGTAGAAAAAGTGATTCCCCGTGAAGGGCTGGCTCAAGTGGAAAAAGGAAGCTATGCTGAAAAAGGGGAAATCTTAATCAGCGGAATTGTTCCCTTGGCGGATACTACTTACGGAAACGGAGAGGAAGAAGTTCAAACGTCTCGCTTTGTGCATGCGGAGGGAGAAGTCTACGGGAAGCAAAATCATCGGTTTCTGTTTTATCTGGACGCATGGAATCTGAAACGTACGGAAACGGGTTTTTGGATTCCGGGAATTTCTTTGCAATGCGATGGCTTCGCCTTTGATACCACAAAGCTGTTTTGGCCTTTCGATTCGGGAATCCGGAAGGAGACGGAACTCATTCGTCTGAAAACGCCTTTTAAACTGAAACTCTCTTTTATTTCAGTAAAAGAAGTTACTTTGCAGAAGGTGAAAAAAAGCGAAGCGGAGATAAAACAGGAGGCTTTAACCGCTCTTCGAAAGGAAATGAAAGAAAATGTAGCGGAAAAGGCGCAAATTTTAAATAAAAGTTTGAGTTTTTCCCCGGGAGAAAATATAATAGAGGTGGCAGCCATGGTCGAGGTTCTGGAAGAAATAGGAGAAACGAAAACCTTTATTCCGGAAAAAGAAAAATCACAGAAAGAGGCTGAGGAGGAAGGAATATAATCTTTGGAGTTATTGTACGAAAACGGAGAATTAAAAATCAAGATTAACGCAGATCAGAGTGTGAATGAGGTATTTGGGACTCTGGATTCCAATATGAATATTCTGCGGGAACATTACGGAGTGGAAATAATACAAAGGCAGGATGAGATCATTCTGCGGGGAGAAAACGCGGAAAAAGCCGGTGCGGTTATCTGTGAATTGTTTGCGGTAACAGACTGCGGAGAATCCCTGGACGTTCAAAAGGTAAATTACATTATCAATCTGAACGATCAGGGGATATCTTATAAGCAGAGCAAACTGAGTCAGGATATTATCTGCTTTACCCATAAAGGGAAGCCCATAAAACCCAAAACATTAGGGCAGACCGCTTATGCGAAAAGTATTCGGGAAAAAGATATTGTATTTGGTATCGGTCCCGCGGGAACGGGAAAAACCTATTTAGCCGTGGCGATGGCGGTTACGGCATTTAAAAATAAAGAGGTGGAGAAGATTATTCTGGCTCGGCCGGCGGTAGAGGCGGGCGAGCGGCTTGGCTTTCTGCCCGGCGATTTACAGGAAAAAGTAGATCCGTATCTTCGGCCGCTGTATGACGCGCTTTATGACATTCTGGGAAGAGACAGTGCTCTGCGTCTGCGGGAAAGAGAAACCATCGAAGTGGTTCCTTTGGCGTATATGAGAGGAAGAACGCTGGATAATTCCTTTATTATTCTGGACGAAGCGCAGAATACTACCAGAGAACAGATGAAGATGTTTTTGACCAGACTGGGCTTTGGGTCGAAGGCTGTGGTAACCGGAGATTTGACGCAGATCGATTTACCGAGAGGTAAAAAGTCGGGTTTAAAAGACGCGGTTTCTGTGCTGGAAGGCGTAAAGGGCATCGATTTTTGCTTTCTGAACGATGCGGACGTAGTGCGCCACTCTTTAGTCAGACGGATTATTAACGCATACGACCGGTATCAAAAAGAGCATCCGGAAATAGAAGAATAGACCTACTGTACAGAAGAAAGGGACGAGCTATGGAACTTATTTTCAGCGAGGAACAGATTCCGAATTCAGTTATCATCGAAAAAATGAAGCAGGCGGGAGAAATCGGCATTCGGGAAGAAGGAGTGGATCCTGAACGAACTTCTGTGTCGGTTACATTTGTAGGCGCGGAGGAGATCCGGGAATTGAACCGCATTTACCGGCAGAAGGATAAAGTAACCGATGTGCTTTCCTTTCCTCAGTTTGACCGTATTTCGGATTTACCTGAGGAGGGGCCGCTCTGTCTGGGGGATGTGGTTATCTGCACAGAACAGGCTTTGCTCCAGGCCGACGATTTCGGCCATTCGCCGGAGCGGGAGATCGTCTATCTGTTTGTCCACAGTTTATTCCATCTTTTAGGGTACGATCATATGGAAGAGGATGAAAAGGAAGACATGCGCCGGCGGGAAGAGGGCGTAATGGATCGGATCGGTTTGGTCAGATAGCGGGGAACATATGGAAGACAGAGAACTTTACAGGCAGGCAAAAGCCGTGCTGAACCGGGCATATGCACCTTATTCGGGGTTTCGGGTAGGAGCGGCTTTGCTGACAAAAGAAGGACGGGTATTTACCGGCGTCAATGTCGAAAATTCCAGCTACGGAGCGACTATATGCGCGGAGCGTGTGGCTGTGGGAAAGGCGATTTCAGATGGGTTTCGTGAATTCGAGGCCATTGCGGTGGCTTCCTCTGAAGGCAAGGCATGGCCCTGCGGTATCTGCCGGCAGTTTCTCTATGAGTTCAATACAAATCTGCGGGTGATAACCGGAATAGATGCGGAGCATTTGGAATGTTGTACGCTGAAAGAACTGCTTGCATGCGGGTTCCGGTTATCTGCGGAGTAGTTGGGTTTACAATAAAAATATTATGAAAAGGAAATAAAGCATGAAATCAGGGTTTGTAGGTATTATTGGACGTCCTAACGTTGGAAAATCAACGCTTTTGAATGCAATCTTGGGAGAAAAGATCGCAATTACTACGGAAAAGCCCCAAACTACACGAAACAGTATCCGGGGAATTCATACACGATTAAATGGGGATGAAAAGGATTGTCAGCTTATTTTTATTGATACGCCGGGCATTCATAAACCCCGGAACAAGCTGGGCAGCTGCATGACCGATATGGCAATCCACACGCTCAAAGAAGTGGATGTGATCTTTTTCCTGGTGGACAGTCCGTTGGATGCAGGCCCCGGCGACCAGTATATTTTGGATATGCTGAAACAAACGGATACCCCGAAAATCCTTGTAATCAATAAAATTGATAAGATGCCTCCGGATGTATTCCGCAGGGTTTACGAAGAATATCGGGCGATGGGTCTGTTTGATGAAGTCTACGGAATTTCCGCGCTGGAAGGAAAGAATGTAGACATGCTGATCGAGAAAGCGGAATCCATGGCGGAAGAAGGTCCGATGTTTTTCCCGGAGGACATGGTTACCGACCATCCGGAGCGGTTCCTTGTCAGCGAAATCATACGGGAAAAGATGCTGCTTTATCTTTCCGACGAAGTTCCTCACGGCGTGGCCGTGGAGCTGGAATCCTATAAAGAGGGGGAAAAGCTGACAAAGATCGGCGCTGTGATTTACTGTGAGAAAAAATCTCATAAGGGCATTATTATAGGAAAAGACGGAAAGAAGCTGAAGGGGATCGGCAAAAGCGCAAGACTGGAAATCGAGGCGCTTTTGGGCACCAAGGTATTTTTGGAATTATGGGTAAAAGTGAAGGGAAATTGGAGAGACAGCGATTTTCTGATCTCCAATTTCGGATATAAGTGTGATGATTAATGGAGTGTAGTTCTATGTTAAAAGGAGTTTCAAACAAACATCATACACCGGAATTCTGAGAACAAGTAACAAAAAACTTGCAGGTCTTATTTTTTGAAAATGAGCGATGCCAGCGCAAAAGCTCAGATTGTTTGAAAGCTGAGGCAAAAAGCACCCTCTGAACAGTCTTCTTTCAATCGCTCATCGTTAATCGTTCATTCCGATGCTGTGAAAATAGCATAATAGAGTTTTGAGTTTTTGAAATGTAAAGCAAAAGGGGCAACCTCTCTTTGAAAGTGATAGCACAACATCACAACATTAAGTGTCATAGTGAGATCTTAGATTAGAGTGAAACATAGGACTTGTTGACTGGCTCTGCTTATTATAAGCATTTTTTAAATGCGACTATTACGAAACCAACGTCAGGTTTCAATGGTTGAATGTTGTTTGATTTAGCGACCAAGATTTGCAGCGGGCGCATCGTATTTCTAACAGAGCGTAGATTGAGATTTTTCACTGGGTTGATACAGATTGATGAGGGTGTGTTTAAAGTCTTCGTCATACTGGTTTCCAGTTATACTTGTGGATATGGGATGCCTCCTTTTGTGTTTACCTAATTGTAGTGTAGCTTATTTATCGTGTCCACTTTCATAATATAAATCCAAGACTGAAACTGTTGAAATTTGAAAATGGTGTGATATAATCCGTTTTAACAGGCAAAGTTGTAGTTGTAATGGTTTTTATTCTCTTGAGAAGAAAAGGAAAAAGATTAAATATGAAAAGGAAAATAATTTCACTGATGTTTTCGTTTGTCATGATTTTGGCTATGGGTTCATCATCATTCGCGTCATCTGATGGTTTCGCAAATTTTAGGGTGGTTAATAATTATTCTATCGGACAATTTTCAGATGTCCTGCCAACTTCTTGGTATGCCGAAAATGTTCAAAAGGCATATGAATATGGGTTGGTGAAAGGCGTAGATGCAACATCATTTAACCCAAACGGAAATATTACCGTTGCAGAAACCTTAGCTTTAGCTTGTAGACTTTATGATATCTACAATGGCGGTGATGGTAATTTTGCGCAAGGAACTCCATGGTACCAAGTTTACGTAAATTATGCCGTTCACCATAACATTATTTCAGCGAATCAATTCGCAGATTATTCTACAAAAGCAACACGTGCTCAGTTTGCTTTAATCATGGCTTCGGCACTGCCTGTTGAGACTTTTGCAAGTATTAATCAAATTTCAAATGGTGATATTCCTGATGTTTCAGGTTATGAATCTTATGGCGTAGCAGTATATCGATTGTATAAAGCAGGGATTTTGACCGGAAGTGACAAATACGGAACATTTAATGCTACAAGTAATATTACACGAGCAGAAGTTGCTGCAATTGTAAATAGGATGGCGGACGTAAATGCCCGTAAAGAAATAACCCTTTTGGGAAAATCAATCGGAGGATCAGAACTATCGGCTGAACAAATATTCGAAAAATGCTCTTCTTCAACGTTTTATATTGCAATTTATGATAAGAGTAACCAGTTGACAGCCAGTGGAAGTGGGGTATTTATTGATTCAAGCGGACATGCGGTGACTAATTATCATGTTATCGAGAACGCATATTCTGCTGTTGTTTACACTAATGACGGAAAAAATTATATCGTTGAAGGTGTGTGTGATTTTGATGAAGAAAATGATTTAGCAATTTTAAAAGTACGTGGTAGCAACTTTTCATTTTTAAACATTGGGGATTCAACGAATCTTTCTACAGGGGCTACAGTATTTACAATAGGAAGCCCTTTGGGACTTGAAAATACAATCTCACAAGGCCTTATTTCAAGTGCAAGCAGAATAATAGATGGTATTCAGTATATCCAAATAACTGCGCCAATTTCCCCTGGAAGTAGTGGCGGAGCTTTATTAAATTCTTCGGGCGAACTTATTGGAATTACGTCTGGTGGATTCACAGAAGGGCAAAATTTAAACTTAGCAGTTCCAATCCATAAAATGAATTCTTTAAAAAGGACTTCTATTTCTAGGCTCCCGATCAAGACAATTAGTAAAAACGCATCATACATGACATGTGCCTCTTCTGCAGTTGTAGATGTTGATGAATTAGAAGAAATAACTATTTCTGTTCAGCAGGAAAATTATGATGGCAGCTTTACAGTAGAATACATCATTGCGGATAATTCAGTGGTTGATTGCGAATGGGGTGAATGGAGAGGATTAGACATCCCTTTGTACATAATGGGCTTAAATTCCGGAAGAACAACCATCCAAGTATGTCTTTATACGGATGAAGATGATTCACCAATTCAAACAACGACAATTTACGTTACTGTGCAAAAAATACGTATTCCATTCTATTCAGAAGCATACAGAATACCAGATTTTGGTAAGATTAACGGAATACTGCCTCATTACCAAAAAGATGATTCGTATGCATATAAATTAACCGATATTCGTAATGTAGAATCGTCTCTTAACAATTACTACGATACACTTGAAGAGTGCGGATACTATTTCTTCCATGGTTTCAATGATAAAAATGGGAATCCTACGCTTATGTATAAAAATCCCAATTATGGAAAAGTAGTATGTTTAGGGTCAATTACGCTCGGTGTTCCTTGTATGCTTATTACAATACTGGATTTATAACTAATGTTCAGCGAATCTCTTTACAAATAAACTTCTTGAGTGTTACAATATCGCCACCAGTAGAATTATCCAGCCCCCTGTGTGGCGATTAAACGAACTTTGATCAAGTTGTAACAACAGATTGTCGACCAGATAGCATCCATGTTTTATATCTCTGATCTCTTTCGTGAATCGCATGTTTTGAGACCTAAAACGAATGAAATCGAGTCTTTGGAGTAATTCTGCAAAGGCTCTTTTTTTAGTGTAAAGGCTTTAGCGGAGGATCTGCCGAGCGGAAGCGAGGTAGATCAATAATCCACCGGCTATGCCGGTGCGATCAAGGAACTTGAGTTTTAGGAAAAGAAAATCTCCTATGCTATGACGGGAATGGTCGCCAACCAATCTCACAAAAGCAGAGGAGGAATGTCTAATGGAAGACAATAACAGTTTAGCACACATAACTTGGAACTGTAAATATCACATAATTTTCGATCCAAAGTACAGAAGGCAGGAAATCTATGGAAAATATAAAGTAAGATAGGAAAAATATTAAGACTGCTGTGTGCGAGAAAAGGAATAGAAATAATCGAAACGGAAGCGTGCCCGGATCATATATACATGATTGTTTCGATTCCGCCTCAATATTCTATTTCACAAATAGTCGGATATCTCAAGGGAAAAAGCTCTCTGGTGATTTTTTACAAATTTGCAAATCTGAAATACAAATATGGGAATCGACATTTCTGGTGTCGAGGATATTATGTCACGACAGTAGGGAAGAATCAGAAGAGAATAGAAGAGTACATACGTACACAACTTCGGAATGATATTGCAGAAGACCAGATAAGCCTGAAAGAGTATCTTGATCCATTCACGGGAGAGAAGATAAAAAAGTAGCCCTTTAGGGCTTGTAGAAAAGTCAGTGCTGTTGGTGACTAGTTTCAGTGCATCTTGAGATGCGGCTGATTCAAAGCCCTTCTAGGGCTAGCATAACCCGCTGGCTTAGCCGGCGGGTTATGATTGCTTCAAAGTATCCAGAAGCCTATTCTGAATCTATGACTCAACGGGTACTGGGAAAAATTTTATTAGAGCAGTGAAAAAGGCCATATTACCACGTTTTAGAAAAGTAGGGAAACGTTAGGAAACCATTACATTGTGTTTGAAATTTATTTTACAGGGATGATAGACAGGACGAGTAGTTTTTATGTATACGGATACGGAAGGAATCATACTGAAACAGCTGAAAATTGCGGGCGGACGCCGGATGATTCTCCTGTTTTCCAAAAAATACGGAAAGATCAGCGCGGGCACAGACATTTCGGAGAAAGGGAAGAAGAAATCCGCTCTTGCGATCCGGCCTTTTGTTTACGGCCGGTATGAGCTGTACAAAAAGCGCGATTTATACTATTTAAACGGCGGGGATGTAATACAAAGCCATTTTGCTATCGGAGAAGACATAGACAAATACATTCAGGCTTCTTATGCGGTAGAGCTGACGGAGAAACTGCTGCCGGAGGAAGCCGCAGCGCCGGAACTGTTTTTGTTATTATCCGATTATCTGGATATGATAGAAAAGAGAAAACAGAAATACGAGACCCTGACACTGGCATATATGGCAAAAACTCTTAAAAGCGCAGGAAGCGAGCCTGAATTGAATCGATGTGTTCTATGCGGGGAAAAGGAAAATCTGACAGCCTTTTCCGTGGAAGAAGGGGGCTGCGTATGCAGTACCTGCAGAAATGGTATAAATTCGGAGGAACGATTGATTTTTGAAGACTCGTTTGGTATAATTGACGTACTTAAATATTTAACGGAACGCCCGCTTGCCGGCCTTGAGAAGCTGGCTTTGGATGAACGGATGGCAGGCGCATTGGAGCGTATTTTAAAGTCTTGGCTGGCTTACCATCTTGACGTCAGTGATTTAAAAAGCGAGACGTTTCTTTTACAATCGGATTATATGTTCGAAAATAGGGGATAATATGGAGATTGCGTAAGGCAGAAAGGTGGTAATCTTATGGAAATTACACTGGAAAAGATCGAATTGGTGAAAGACAGAACCGGCGCCAGCTATAAACAAGCGAAGGAAGCCCTGGAAGAGTCGGATGGCAGCGTAGTGGATGCCATTATCAGCATAGAAGAATCTGCGGATAACAAGCAGAAATCAAAGATCGGAGCACAGGGCTCCCAATTAGTGTCTAAAATAAAAGAACTGGTGAAGAAGGGCAATGTTTCCAAGATCGTTGTAAAAAAAGAGGATGAGGTTCTTTTGAATCTGCCTGTGAATATCGGCGTGATCGGCGGCGTTTTGGCTCCCTGGGCGCTGATTGCCGGAACGATTGCCGCTTTCGGTACAAAGTGCAAGATTGAATTGTACAAGGATGACGGCGAAGTAATGGAACTCAGCGACATGGCTATCGATACTTTTGAGGATGTGAAGGAAAAGAGCTCTGTAATTGCTGATGAAGTGAAAATTAAGAGCGTGGACGTATATGAAAATGTGAAGGCGAAGGCAGAGGACGCTCTGGGTAAAGTAAGCCGTAAAAATGACGATGATTTCGATGATTACGACTGCGATTGCGACTGCTGCGAATATGATGAAAACTGCGGCTGCGGGTGCAGCGATGACTGGGGCGAATGTTTCGAAGAAGATGACGACGAAGATGAAGCAGAGGAAAGCTGCTGTTGTTGCGGTACACGGGAAAAAGACGAAGAAAAATAGAAACAGAAGCTGTAAGAATTATTTTTAGTTGATTAAGAATCGTAAAGAGTCCTGCCCTTTGGACAGGGCTCTGTTGTATTATTAAATTTTAAGTATAGAATGGCGGGAAGAAAATGAAGAAAGATATTACTTTAGATGTAATCGTTGCTCTTGCAAAATCCAGAGGGTTTGTGTACCCGGGATCTGAAATTTACGGCGGCTTGGCGAACACCTGGGATTACGGTCCCATCGGCGTTGAACTGAAGAACAATGTAAAAAAAGCCTGGTGGAAAAAATTTATTCAGGAGTCCAAGTACAACGTAGGACTGGATGCCGCAATCCTGATGAACCCAAAAACATGGGTGGCTTCCGGCCATGTGGGCGGATTCGCGGATCCGCTGATTGACTGCAAAGAATGTAAAGCGAGATTCCGTGCGGATAAAATCGTGGAGGATTACATAAAAGAAACTACCGGAGAACAGGTTACCGTAGATGGCTGGGGCAATGAAAAGCTGGAAAGCTATATTGCGGAAAAAGAAATCCCCTGTCCGGAGTGCGGTAAAAGTAATTTTACTTCCATTCGTCAATTCAACCTTATGTTTAAAACATTCCAGGGAGTAACCGAAGACAGCAAAGCGGAATTGTTTCTTCGCCCGGAAACCGCACAGGGTATCTTTGTAGATTTTAAAAACGTGGCGAGAACTTCCAGAAAAAAGATTCCTTTCGGAATCGGACAGATCGGCAAATCTTTCCGCAACGAAATTACGCCGGGAAATTTTACATTCCGGACCCGGGAATTTGAGCAGATGGAACTGGAATTTTTCTGTAAGCCGGGAAGCGATTTGGAATGGTTTAACTATTGGAAAGAATATTGTGTAAATTGGCTGCGCGCTCTGGGGTTGACCGACGATGTAATTCGTCTTCGTGATCACGACCCGGAAGAGCTGTCCCATTACAGCAATGCTACTACGGATATTGAATTTCTCTTCCCCTTCGGATGGGGCGAGTTGTGGGGGATTGCAGACCGTACCGACTTTGATTTAAAGCAGCATATGGAACATTCGGGTCAGGATATGAGTTATTTGGATCCGGAGACCAATGAAAAGTATGTTCCGTATTGTATTGAACCGTCTTTGGGGGCGGATCGTGTTACATTGGCTTTCCTCTGCAACGCATATGATGAAGAAGTTTTAACGGACGATAAAGGGAAAGAGGACAAGAGAGTGGTTCTTCGCTTCCATCCTGCGTTAGCTCCGTACAAGGCAGCGGTTCTGCCTCTCAGCAAAAAGCTCGGCGAACAGGCGGAAGCCATCCATGAAGAATTATCCAAATACTTTATGGTGGACTACGACGCAGCCGGATCTATCGGCAAGCGGTATCGCCGGGAAGACGAAATCGGAACGCCGTACTGCATTACCGTTGATTTTGAAACCGAAACCGACGGCTGCGTGACTGTTCGCGACCGTGACACCATGGAGCAGACTCGCATTCCTATTGCGGATTTAAGAGGATATATCGAAGAAAAGCTGGTATTCTAAATTTCGAAAGTATTATCGCCGGTTGCCGGACGTTAATGAAATCCCCTGAAATTGTTGAGAATAAAGGATCTTTGCGGGTTGGTTACCTTATCCTTTTTTATACGATTTCACACTGTCAGCGGCAGGGAAAAATCCTTGCCGCTGCTGTTATTTTTACACATTCTCCGCGACAAACTTTACAGATAACTTGACAGATATAAAGTGAAGTAGTATAATGTGCGGGATATACGCGGCAGTCACATTAAGATTAAGGAAAGGTAATTATGAAAGAGCAAATCGAACAGTTGAAACGAGAAAAAAACGCCGTCATTCTGGCTCACTACTATGTGCCCGGCGATGTTCAGGAAATTGCAGACTATGTGGGAGACTCCTTCTATCTGGCCAAAATTGCAAAGCAGAGTATGGCGGATATTATCGTATTCTGCGGTGTTTCTTTTATGGGCGAGAGCGCAAAGATACTCAGCCCCGATAAGAAGGTTTTAATGCCGGATATGTCTGCCGACTGTCCGATGGCGCATATGGCGTCAACCGGGAAAATTGATGAGATACGTCGGCAATACGATGATCTTGCTGTTGTTTGCTATATCAATTCGACGGCTGAATTAAAATGCCGGAGTGATGTTTGTGTAACCTCTTCAAACGCTGTAAAAATCGTAAAGGCGCTGTCGAATAAAAATATTTTCTTCATACCGGATGGCAATCTTGGAAGACATGTGGCAGAGCAGGTTCCGGAAAAGAATTTTATTTTCAACGACGGGTGCTGCCCGATCCATGCCGGCATTTCAGCGCAGCAGCTTCAGGCCGAAAAGGGCAAGCATCCCGATGCGCTTGTACTGTCCCACCCCGAATGTGAGAAAGGCGTTCTTGCATTGTCTGATTATATCGGCAGCACTGCGGGGATTATCGATTTTGCAAAGAACAGCAATTCTGATGAATTCATTATATGCACCGAAAACGGTATCGCATACCGGTTAAAAGCTGATAACCCCGATAAGCATTTTTATTTTCCGGCACCGTGTCCTTGCTGCCGCGATATGAAACTGAATTCTCTGGAAAACGTTCTCACTTGCTTGATGAATGAAACAAACACCGTAGAAATAAGCGAGGATGTGCGCCGAAAAGCACTCATCCCTCTTGACAGAATGTTGGAGCTTGCAAAATAAAGAATTATGAAAACAGATATTATTATTGTCGGCTGCGGTGTCGCGGGGCTTTACTGCGCGCTGAATCTGCCGAAAGATAAAAACATCGTTGTTGTAACGAAGGACGAGGCTTCTAAAAGCGACTCTTATCTGGCACAAGGCGGTATCTGCGTACTTCGTGACGAAGATGATTACACCGCCTTTTATGAAGATACCATGCGTGCCGGACACTACGAAAACAATCCCGATTCTGTGGAAATCATGATCCGTTCCTCTAGGGAGGTTATAAACGATCTGGTATCGTTTGGTGTTTGCTTTGAAAGGGACGGCGAGGAATTCACATACACCCGCGAGGGCGCCCACTCAAGACCCCGGATTCTATTCCACGAAGATGAAACCGGAAAAGAAATCACTTCGCATTTGCTGGAAACAGCAAAAAATCGTAAAAATGTTACGTTGATTGAAAATTTCACCATGGTGGATTTGATTTGCGAGGACAACAGTTGCTGTGGAATTATCGGTCATGATCTTGGGGGAAATTATACAAGCATTTATGCCGATTACACGGTTCTTGCAACCGGCGGTATCGGAGGTCTGTTTGAACACTCTACCAATTACCGTCATCTGACCGGTGATGCGTTGGCTTTGGCGCTGAAATACGGAATCAAGCTGCAGCATATTGATTACATACAGATACATCCAACCACCCTTTATACTAAGAAGCGCGGAAGGGAATTTCTCATTTCCGAGTCGGTGCGCGGTGAAGGTGCGGTGCTTTTGAATTCCAAGGGAGAGCGGTTTGTAAACGAACTTCTGCCTCGCGATGTTGTGGCAAACGCTATCTTTGAAGAAATGAAAAGAGAGGGCTCAAAGCATGTCTGGCTGTCTTTGGCAGCTATACCCGATGAAGAAATCAAAAGCCATTTTCCGCATATCTACCGGCACTGTCTTGATGAAGGGTACGATGTGACCAAAGAAAGTATTCCGGTAGTTCCTTCCCAGCATTATTTTATGGGTGGAATTGATGTTGACAGATATAGTAAAACATCTATGAACCGTCTGTATGCTGTGGGAGAAACCGCCTGCAACGGTGTGCACGGGCGAAATCGTCTGGCGAGTAATTCACTGCTGGAGAGTCTGGTTTTTTCCAAACGAGCCGCACGGCACATAATGTCCGGCTACACAGAGATGGCAATGTGTACCGAAACCACAGTAGATACATCAAAGTATGACGGGTATCAGGAAAAATATAAACAGGCTGTTTTGGCAGCAATAGAAAAGGAGAAACAAAGCCGTGAATAATATCACTATGCGAACAAAAGCAGACGAGGCGATTCTCAGCGCTTTAAGAGAGGATATCACCAGCGAGGACATTACCACAAATTCGGTTATGCGCGACTTCCGGATGGGCGAAGTTGAACTGATCTGCAAGGAAGACGGCGTAATCGCCGGACTTGAGGTCTTCAAAAGGGTATTTGAGCTTTTGGATAAGGACACCGAGATTACGTTCTTCTGTAAAGACGGTGATACCGTGAAAAAGGGTGAAAAGCTCGGTGTAGTGCACGGAGATATTCGTGTGCTGCTTTCCGGCGAACGCACAGCTCTTAATTTTTTGCAGCGAATGAGCGGCATTGCAACCTATACCCGTTCTATTGCAGACCTTTTAAAAGGCAGCAAAACGAAACTGCTTGATACGAGAAAAACTACGCCCAACATGCGTGTGTTTGAAAAGTATGCCGTGAAAGTAGGCGGCGGGTATAATCATAGATTTAATTTGAGTGACGGTATTCTTTTAAAGGATAATCATATCGGAGCAGCCGGCGGTGTTAAAGAGGCTGTCAAAATGGCAAAAGAATATGCGCCCTTTGTTCGTAAAATCGAGGTTGAGGTTGAAAACATCGATATGCTGAAAGAAGCGCTGGAGGCCGGCGCGGATATCATTATGCTTGATAATATGAGCGTTGAGGATATGAAGGAAGCGGTAAGACTTGCAGCAGGTAAAGCCGAAATCGAGTGCAGCGGTAATGTGACAAAAGAAAATGTCGCGAAACTTACAGATATCGGTGTAGACTATATATCCAGCGGAGCGTTGACCCATTCTTCGCCTATTTTAGATCTGTCGCTTAAAAATCTTCACGCTGTATAAAGGGGTGAATTCATGAAGGCTGAAGAAAGAAGAAAAGAAATCATTACATTTCTGATGTCTCAACAAAAAACGGTATCGGGCGGAGAGTTGTCCGCTCGGTTCGGTGTTTCCAGGCAGATCATTGTGCAGGATATTACAGTCTTAAAGGCTTTAGGATATGATATTCTTTCGACGCATCAGGGATACATTGTACAAGGGACACCGCTTGCTCAGCGTGTCTTTAAAGTTCGTCACACCACCGAACAGACCGAGGATGAGCTTAACTGCATTGTAGATCTTGGCGGTACCGTTGTGGATGTTTTTGTATGGCACAAGGTATATGGTAAGATTGAAGCTAAACTTAATATTTTTTCAAGGCTTCATGTAAAACAGTTTATTGAGGGTGTTCGAATCGGTGAATCTACAGAACTGATGAATATTACCGGTGGATACCACTATCATACCGTTCGTGCGGATTCTGAAGAGATTCTTGACAAAATAGGCGATGCTCTTGGTGAAAGAAACTATATTGTTCCGGAAATTTGAATATATCAAAACAGCAGCGGGGAGAAAGAAGCTCCTCCGTTGCTGTTTGCATTACAGATTTTAAAAATTATTTTGGCTGCGGCTGCAGATTTTATCTGCGGCCGTTTCTTTTTTTTGCTTGTCCGGGTCTTATTTCGGACAGGCTGAATAGAATGTATGGGAGGTGAAAAATATGAATTGGATTTCAAAGCTTCCATCGGATATCAGTTTAGCTATGAGAAGGCTTCCTTGTGAAATTTTAAAAGATCTGGAAGAAGTCCGCCTTACAGAAGGACGTCCCATGCTGCTTTACAGCGGAGGAAAAGAATATGAACTGATTACGGAAAAAAGACGCATTTTAACCCAGGCAGAGATTGAACAGATATGTAACCGCCTTTCCGATTATTCCGCTTATTCCTGCCAGGAGGATCTTGCCGCCGGATTTTTGACCATTGAAGGCGGACATCGGGTAGGGGTATGCGGAAGAGCGGTGACCGAGCATGGTCAGGTAAAAAGCATAAAAGAAATTTCTTCACTAAATATTCGGATATGCAGGGAGTGGAGAGGAATTTCAGATAAACTGGTGCCTTTGCTTCTGGATGAAAACGGAGCCTTTCTGCATACGGTAATCGTCTCTCCGCCTAAATGCGGAAAAACAACGCTTTTACGCGATTTCATACGGAATCTTTCCGATCTTGGATTTCGGGTAGGGGTAGTGGATGAACGTTCGGAAATCGCGGGAATCACGGCCGGAATACGTGGGTTTGATTTGGGAATGCGGACAGATGTATTGGATCGATGCCCGAAGAGCGCGGGAATTCTTATGTTGGTTCGCGCTATGGCTCCGGATATTGTGGCTACGGATGAAATCGGCAAGGAGGAAGATTTGGATGCGGTTAAAACCGCTTTGTGCGCAGGTACCGGACTTTTGACGACCATACATGGAACAAGCCGGCAAGATCTGCTGCGGTCTTCTATGGGAGACTTTGTTCGGAAAGGCGGTTTTCAGCGTATCCTATATCTCAGCAGCCGCCCGAAAATCGGAACGGTTGCTGCAATTACAGACGGAGAAGGGCGCAGTTTGCAGGAAGGCGGATCGACGTATAAGGAAGTACGGAACGTGATCTATTCTGCATCGGCGAGTGTTTTACGGGGGAAAACCGGATGAAAATTGTTTTATGTTTGATGATGATTTTATCGGGAATGGCTGCCGGGTATCTGAAAAGCCGGTCTTATGAGAACCGGGTTCTGAACCTTCGGGATTTAGCCATGTGCCTAAATCGTGTGGAAAGTGAAATGGGGTACCGAAGAGATTCTTTGCTTTTGGTATTTCGCAGAGTAGGAAAAAGAAATGAAAATTCAGCGGAACGTTTTTTTTTCGCGGTTTCTGAAGGCATGGAAGAAAATCCCGGCGCGGATTTTGAGGACATTTGGCGGGACGCTGCCGGGTTTATTTACGGTGAAAACACCGCGTCTTTTTCACCGTCGGACATGGAACTTTTAACAGGATTTGGAAAAGTTTTAGGAAAAACGGATTTTGAATACCAAAAGCCGTTTTTTTCGGAAATGCACCGGCTTTTGAGAGAGCATATAGAAGAGGCCGAAATAGAGCGGGGCAGTAAGGGGAAGGTGTATCAGGGGCTGTATATAGCGGTGTCTGCGGCAGGCGCAATCATATTGTTTTAAATGAGGAGGAAACGCATGGATTTCAGCGTTGATATTATTTTTAAAATAGCGGCCATCGGGATTATCGTCGCTGTATTGAATCAGGTGCTGATTCGGGCAGGGCGGGAGGATCAGGCTATGATGACCACATTGGCCGGCATTATCGTAGTTCTCGTCATCATCATCCAGATGATCAACGAGTTTTTCAACGCCGTCAAGACCATGTTTCAGCTGTAAATGGAACTGTTTCAGATTGCGGCGATGGCGTTTTGCGGCATTGCTTTGGTATCTCTGGTAAAAGCATATAAACCGGAAATCTCGCTTTACGTTTCGCTGGCCGTTGGGCTGATTCTGCTTCTATTGATTTTAGCCCAGCTGCAGGATGTGTTTGTGTTTTTCGAAGAGTTCGATGAATCCTTCAGCTACGGAAGTTCCTATTTCCCAATCTTGTGGAAAGTGCTGGCTATTGCCTATATATCGGATTTTGTGGCGCAGGTATGTAAAGACGCGGGAGAAGAATCTATCGGGAATAAAGTGGAGTTGGCGGGGAAGGTAATTATTTTTTGCCTTGCAATTCCTCTTATGCAGGATCTTTTGAATCTTCTCAGTCTGTTGATTCCGGAATAAAGCGGAAGAAGGTACGGATGATGGTGGTGAAGCGCGGGAAGATTGGGGATTGCTTCGGAGTTCCCGGGCTTTGAAGTATGCTTATGAGAATTTTAGGGAAAGAGGAAATTTCTCAATGGATGAACAGGATGAAATTTTGCGGGAAGGGATAAAATCTGTGGATTTATCCGGATTGAAAGAATATATGGATGCGGGAGATGAACTGGGGTTTCCGGAAATGAGTTTGGGAGACCTGATTCAAAAGCTGCTTTCCGGGGAATCCCTTTTGGATCCCGCGCAGATTTGGTCGGCGTTTAAGGAGCTGTTGCTCGGAGAGGTGCAGAGTGCCTCTCTCCTGGGAATTCAAATATTAACTTTGTGTATTTTAGTAGGGATGCTGGAAAACCTTACGAACGCCTTTGGGGAAAAGGCCGTTTCCAGAGTGGGATCCATGATCTGCAGCTACGCTGTGGTAGGTTTGTGCCTGGTTCATTTCAGCCAGGCATACAGTATCTGCGGTGATTCCGTGGATTCCGTCTCCTCTGCTATGCAGATTCTGCTTCCTGTTTTGCTGCCGCTGATTATCGCCGTAGGAGGACCGGCTTCCGGCGGAGCTCTGCATCCTTTGATTTTAACTTCCGTAACTTTGTTCTCTACGCTGATTCAAAAGCTGATTCTGCCGTGTATGTTTTTTTCCTGTGTATTCCTGTTGACCAACAGCTTAACGGAAAAAGATTATGTAAAAAAGCTGGCCTTGTTTCTCAGAAGTGCGGGAATTTTTTTGACCGGCCTTGCTGTCACTTTATTTTCCGGAATAACAGCATTGCAGGGAATGGTGAGCAAAAATGCGGACGGCATGCTGGCACAGACAGCCCGTTACTCAATCGATAACTTTGTGCCTATTGTAGGCGGTTTTGCCGCGGATTCTCTGGATTTGGTTCTATCCTGCGTCGGCGTAATTAAGAACGGTGTGGGAATCATAGGGCTGCTTTTGATTGTGGCTTTGCTTCTCGTTCCGATTCTGAAGCTGCTGGCGATAGCGGCCATTTACAAGCTGACGGCCGTGCTGACCGAGCCTATCGGGAGCAAGGTGATTTCCGACTGCATGAATGAGCTGGGGAACACGATCGTGTTTTTGGCGGCGGTTCTGTTCTTGACAGGGATTCTGTTTTTGATTTTTATGACGATTCTTATCAGCATCGGCAGCGGCGATTGGTAAAAGGAGAACGCACATGTATGAGTGGGTAAAAAATATTATCCTGATGACGGCGTTTTTAGCGTTTTCGGAATTGCTTTTCCCGGCAGGCGCTATGGCAAAATATCTGCGGTTGATTTTCTCTCTGGTCTTTCTGTGGATTGTGGTGTATCCGCTGACAATGTGGCTGGCAGAGATATAAATGCGGGTGTGTTTCGGTCATAAGGAGAAGCCTGCAGAATATATATGAATGGAGGGAAACCCTTTTGAAAGAAAAATTAAAAAATGACCGGCTTGTAAAATTGCTGCTGACAAGAAGTATAACCGTTCTTTTAATTGCGGTTCTCGCGTTGATTATGCTGAATGTTTTGGCGAACAGCAAAGACGGCCGAAAACAGATTCTTGATGAAGACGGCGGAACGGAGTATACATCTGCTTCTGCACCGGCGGGAAACAGGGAGTATACGGAGGAAGAGCGCCGGCTTTCCGGAATTCTCAGCTCCATGAAGGGGGTGGGAGCCACCACGGTTATGGTAAGCGAAAACGGCGTTATTATAACGGCGGAGGGAGCAGAAAGCGCTGTGGTGCGTGATGAGATCACTGCAGCAGTCAGCGCCTTGTTTGGCATTCCTGTAAACCATGTGAAAGTTTTTGAAAAAGAATAAGGAGGAAATTCAATGAAGAATGTCCATCGAAAGAGGGCTGTCATCTTGACAGGAGTTTTGGCTTTGCTTGTGTGTGTAGGGGTGGCTGCGAATCAGCAGGAGCGGGACAATCTGGCACTGGAAGCATCCGAGGGGTACGCGGATTATGAGAAAGAACAGCTGGCGGAACACGACGGAGAAATTTTAGTGGACAGCATCAGCATTTCATCTAAGGAAGGAAGTTCATCGGAACAGGAAAGCGGCAAAGCTGAAAATGTATCTGAACTGGTCACGTCGGATGATTTGGAGAGCTTAAAAAATACGGACACATATTACGATGAAGTGCGTGCTACTATAAATATGGATCGAAATGAAATCCTTTCCATGCTGACGTCCGTTATTGAAGAAACCAAAGACGGCGCGGAAAAGGATAACGCAACGCAGCAAAAGTTGAAAATTATCGAGTACATGAATAAAGAAAGTGAAATGGAAAATCTGATTGCCAATAAAGGTTTTTCCAATGCGCTTGTTTTGATGACTGACAGTACCGTAACCGTGACGGTTAATAAACAGGATCTGACGCAGTCGGATATCGCTAAAATCACGGATATTGTTATGCGGGAGACCGGGAGAAGCGCAGATAAAATTGTGATACAAAGTAAATTCTAATCTTGCGGACGGATATGTATGAGCTAAGAAATGTTTCGGGGATGCAGCTTCTTATTTTTGTTGATTTTTCGTTACTTTTCCATGAAATTCTGATATAATAAACCCATGTATTTATATATAAGCAAGGTATTGAAAATCCTTGGGAAATAACGAAGTTTCAGGGGCGATCCCCGAAGTGCCGCAGCAAAGAAGAGTAAAGAACAGAGAAGGGAACATACGACAGATGCGCAGACAAGAGGCCAGAGAACTTTTTATGCAGATGCTTTTTCAGATGGAAATGCAGCAGGATTACAGCAGGGAATTAAAAACGCGCTTTTTCGAATGGAATGAGCCCGGCAAGTCTCAAGTAGAATATATTGACACGTTATATGAAATGATTCACGATCATTTAACCGAAATTGATGAAAAATTGTCGGAAGCCAGTTCGAATTGGAAGGTGAACCGCATCTCTAAAGTGGATTTAGCCATTTTGCGGCTGGCTGCGGCTGAAATTTTATACTTTAAGGAAATCCCAGACCGTGTTTCTATAAACGAAGCCGTAGAGCTTGCAAAAAAATTCGGAACCGACGATTCCGGAAGATTTGTAAACGGAGTTCTGGGGAAAGTTGCCAGAGAAAAAAATGAAACAGATCAGTAGGGGAATTCTGGCTTTTGATACCAGCAATTATACTACATCGGCGGCCGTTGTGGACGACAGTCGGAATATCGTTGTGGATATCAGAAAAGGGCTGGAAGTAAAGCAGGGCGACAGAGGTCTCAGACAATCCTACGCCCTTTTTCAGCATATAGAGAATCTGCCGTTTTTAATCGAAAGGGTTTTTCAAGAGGTGAACCGGGATGGTATTAAAGCTGTTGCTGTAAGCAATAAGCCCCGGCCGTTGAAAGATTCCTACATGCCTGTCTTTCGAGGCGGAGAAGGGTTTGCGCGGGCTGCGGCAGCAGCTCTGGGTGTTCCGCTTTTTTGTTTTTCCCATCAGGAAGGGCATCTGGCGGCGGCCGGATACGGGACAAGCTTAGAGCGTGTAGACGGCGAATATTTAGCATATCATCTTTCCGGAGGCACTTGCGAGCTGCTTTTGGTTCAAGGTGAAAGAATTGAGATCATAGGCGGTACGAAAGATATTTCTTTCGGTCAGCTGATCGACCGGGCAGGCGTCGCTATGGGGATGCAGTTTCCTGCAGGCAGCCGGATGGATGCCATCGCTTTAAAAATAAAGGGGTGTAATTTACCGGCTGAAAAAAATCCCTTCAAACCAATTGCCCTTGACGGGCTCCGTTTTAACGTTTCGGGGATTGAAACGCAGTTTATACGGGCATTAAAAGGGAGCGGAGGGGAAGAAGAACGGGAAGTTTTAGTATATTGGTTGTTTCGTTCCATGCTGGATTGTCTTGCAAAACTGACTGTCCGTGCAGCCAAAACGCGGAAAAACGCAAAAATCCTGTTTTCCGGCGGCGTCTCTTCCAGCCGTTTTCTTAGAGAAGGACTTGCGGAGAGCCTGGAAAAAGAACCTTTTGATTTAGGATTCGGAATGCCGCAGCTGTCGTCGGATAATGCGGTGGGAATTGCGCTTCTCGGAGGACAAGCATTATGGCGTTGAAACCCATTCGAGTTTCACAAATTAATAATTATATAAAGCGAATTTTACAGTCGGATCCGCTTTTAGGCGGCGTGACCGTAATCGGCGAAGTTTCCAATTTAAAATTTCACGGAACCGGAAATGTCTATTTTTCGCTGAAAGACGAAAGCAGCAAGATCAATTGCTTCTTGCCTGCGGAACGAGCGGAAGCCCTTCGCTATGAGTTGACAGAGGGGCTGGAAATTCAGGTTTCCGGGTATGTATATGTATACGAAAAGGGAGGAACCTATTCCTTAAATATTCGGGATATTTTAGTAGAGGGTACCGGAAACTTAGCTGTTGCTTTTGAAACTTTAAAGAGAAAGCTGGAGCAGGAAGGGCTTTTCAGGCAGGAGCATAAAAAACTCATACCGGCTTTTGCCCGAAAGGTAGCGGTTGTTACGTCGGATACCGGAGCTGCAGTTCGGGATATTATAAAGATTATAAAGGAGCGAAGCCCCTTTACGGATATTTTGCTGTATCCCTGCCGTGTGCAGGGGGAAGGTGCGGCAGAGGAAATCGCGGAGGCGATCCGTCGGGTAAATGAGCGGTTCCCGGAGACGGATGTATTGATTACAGGCCGGGGCGGAGGTTCGATGGAAGAACTTTGGGCATTTAACGAGGAAGTGGTTGCCAGAAGTATTTTTGCGTCCGAAATACCGGTCATTTCAGCCGTAGGGCATGAAACGGATTTTACCATCGCGGATTTTGCGGCAGATCGTCGGGCGGCTACTCCTACGGAAGCAGCCCAGATGGCGGTTCCGGATGTGAATTTGATTAAACAACGGCTGGAAAAAGGGAAAACGGATTTGCGGGAAAACCTGCGGCAGAAAATGCAGCTTGCAGAACTGCGAATGGAACGAAGCAGTCCCGGGGAGATGCGGAAAGCATTGGAAAGCAGACTTGACAGAGCCGCAATTAATATAGAAGAACAAATGCGGAATTTGCTGTTTTATTGTCGAAACCGTTTAGAGGTTTTAAACAGAAAGACGGAAGCGTACAAAACCGCATTGGAAACCCAGAATCCTGCGGAAATCATGGAGCGGGGCTATGGCCTGATTCTTAACGGAGAGGGGAATGTGGTAACCGGAATTGCGGATTTGAGCCGGGGCGATTCTCTGGCGGTGCTTATGAAAGACGGACAGGCGGATTGTACGGTGAATGCCGTATTAAAGAGGTGACAAATGGGACAGAAGAAAAAACTGAGCTTTGAAGAAGCTTTGGCGGAATTGGAGAAGGCCGTTTCGGATATGAAAGCGGAGGGTGTGGGATTGGAAGAGTCTATGAAACGATTCCAGGAAGGCATGGAATATTATAAACAGTGTCGGGAACTTTTGGACTCTGCAAAACAGAAAATTGAACGGTATGATAAAGAGCGGGAGACGCTGGAAGCTTTTTAGGAGAATAAAATGAAATATAAACTGTACGAAGAATGGAAAGCTTTGATCGAGGAGCATTTGCTTGATTTTCTTCCCGATGTGGATATGAACAGCCTTTCTTTAAAAGAAAGTATGGAATACAGTCTGGAGACAGGAGGAAAACGGGTTCGCCCTGTTCTGCTTCTGGCGGCCTGTCATTTTTGCGGCGGAGAAGTGATTTCTGCGCTTCCTTATGCCTGCGCGCTGGAGTACATTCATACGTATTCCTTGATTCATGATGATCTGCCGGCTATGGATAATGATGATCTGCGCCGAGGAAAACCCACGAACCATAAAGTGTTTGGAGAAGATATGGCGATTTTGGCCGGAGACGGTTTGCTGAATTCGGCTTACGAGGTTATGAACAAGGATATGCTGCTTTATTTGGATCAGCCGTTTTTGCTGAACCAGCGGGTTCGGGCTGCTTATGAAATCTCTAAAGGCGCCGGCTGCAGAGGCATGATTGCCGGACAGGTGGCCGATGTAGAAATAGAAGGAAAAATCTGTTCAAAGGAGCTCCTCGATTATATTCATTTGAATAAAACCGCAGCTCTGTTGGTGGCCGCGGTTCGGGCGGGGGCTTATCTGGGCGGCAGCAATCGGCAAAAACTGGACGATTTGACGGAATATGCGGAGTGTATCGGCTTAGCTTTTCAGATTGCGGACGACCTGTTGGATTTGTTCGGTGACGAGGCGGTTGTAGGAAAAAAACTAGGCGTTGATCAAAAACTGAAAAAAGCTACGTTTCCGGCGCTTTGGGGAGTGGAAAACTCCCGGGAAAAGCTGCGGGAATTGACAGACCGTGCGGTTTCCATTATGATCGATTATCTGGAGGATGGAGAATTTTTCGTTGATTTGGCGAGAAAATTAGCGGTAAGAATAAAGTGATAAGGATCAAAAAATGCACAAGAAATTATTGGATTACAATTTCCCGGAAGATTTAAAGCAGATGTCTGACGGGGAACTCAGCCTTTTGGCTTATGATATTCGCGATTTTATCATACAGACAGTATCGAAAACCGGAGGTCATGTGGCTTCCAGCCTGGGAGCGACGGAATTGACCATCGCTCTTCATTCCTTTTTTGAGACGCCGGAGGATAAGATCATCTGGGATGTCGGGCATCAGGCTTATGTACATAAAATCCTGACCGGAAGAGCTGCAAGTATGTATACACTGCGCCGGAAGGGCGGGCTTTCCGGTTTTCCGAAGCGCAATGAGAGTATTTACGACACTTACGATTCCGGCCATGCAAGCTCTTCACTTTCGGCTGCCTTAGGATATGCGAAAGCGCGGGACCTGGCGGGAGAAGATCACGAGGTGATAGCGGTAATCGGAGATGGATCGCTGACCGGCGGGGTGGCTTACGAGGCTTTAAATCAAATCGGGACCGCGGGCAGTAAAATGATTATCATTTTAAATGACAATCAGATGTCCATCGGGAAAAATACCGGGGCGATCTCTTACCATTTGACTAAAGCGCGGGCTTCCAGAGCGTATCTGGATATTAAAAAACATATAAAAAACGCGCTGACAGACGGCACCGGAGTTGTAGGAAAGAAAATTTACAACGGCTTGGAGCATATAAGAGACGCGTTAAAATACGCGACTTTGCCGGGAACTATCTTTGAAGAACTGGGGCTTGCTTATATCGGTCCGGTAGACGGTCATAACATAGGAGCGCTGAAAGAAACCTTTGTCTGGGCGAAAGCCATGAACAAACCTGTAGTAATTCATTGCGTAACAAAAAAGGGAAAAGGATATCTCTGTGCGGAAAAAGCGCCGGAGAAATTTCACGGAATCGGCCCCTTTGATCCGGAAACCGGTGCCCTGAAAAAAAAGAACAGAGAGCTTTGCTTTTCGGAAATATTCGGAGAAGAATTGGTTTCCGTCGCTGCGGAGGATCCCGGGGTGGTAGCTATCAGTGCTGCGATGATAAAGGGAACCGGCCTGGATAAATTTCAGGCTCGTTTTCCCGATCGCTGTTTTGACGTAGGAATTGCGGAAGAACATGCCGTAAATTTTGCGGCCGGGCTTGCCCTTGGAGGCCGCAGACCGGTGGTTGCCCTGTATTCTACTTTCCTGCAGAGAGCATACGATCAAATTCTGATCGACGTGTGCATGCAGAATCTGCCGGTTGTTTTTGCTGTGGACAGAGCCGGCAATGTGGGAAGCGACGGGGAAACCCATCATGGACTCTTTGATTTATCTTATCTTGCCGCGATGCCGAACTTGACGGTTTTAATGCCGGCAGACGGCAGGGAACTTCAGTCCATGCTGCGTTATGCGTTGACTTTGGACGGCCCCTGTGCGATTCGCTATCCCCGGGGAGAGGCGCCTTTCTTTGACGATGCCGTGACGGGTATGCCCATCAACGGACAGGCTGTTGTTGTGGAAGAAGGAAAAGATGTGACGATTCTGGCTGCGGGAAACATGCTGGGAGCTGCGCTGCAAGCAGGCAAGCGTCTGAAGGAAAAAGGATACAGCCCTGAGATCATAAATCCAAGATATATGAAACCCCTGGATTGGCGTACGATTTCCGCGTCTGCGCAGAAAACCAAACATGTAGTCACCATCGAAGACAATGTGCTGGGCGCAGGGTTTGGAAGCGCAGTTGCTTCTCTGTTCGCCGACCGGGAAATGGAAGAAATCCGCCTCCTTCGCCTTGGCTGGCCCACAAAATTTATAGAGCAGGGATCAGTGAAAGAATTGATGAAGGATTACGGCTTGGATGAACAGTCTATTGCAGAAAGGACGGTAGAATTTCTTGAAGGAAAGGCTTGATCTTTTGCTGGTGCAAAAAGGATATTATCCATCCAGGGAAAAGGCTAAAACCGCAATTATGGCGGGGCTGGTTTATGTAAATAAACAGATTTCCGATAAACCGGGAACCCCTACCGATGTAGAGGCAGAAATCCAGGTGAAAAATAACCTTTGCCCCTATGTGGGACGGGGCGGATTAAAGCTGGAAAAGGCTTTGAATGAATTTGCCCTGGATTTGGAGGGCGCTTTTTGCGCGGATATCGGAGCTTCCACCGGAGGGTTTACCGACTGTATGCTCCAAAGAGGTGCAAGGAAAGTATATGCGATCGATGTGGGCTACGGCCAGCTGGATTACAAGCTGCGAACCGATGAACGGGTCGTTAATATGGAAAAGACCAACGTCCGATATCTGGAAAAATCTGCAGTGCCGGAGGATTTGGATTTTATCAGCATTGATGTTTCATTTATTTCGCTGAATCTGGTATTCCCGGTAGCTGTTACGCTACTCAAGGAAAACGCCCCCTTGGTCTGCTTGGTAAAGCCGCAGTTTGAGGCAGGCAGAGAACAGGTAGGAAAGCACGGAATTGTGAAAGATCCGGCGGTTCACCGGGACGTGCTGGAAAAAGTGGCTTTTTATGCCGTAAGCGCCGGCTTTTCCCCGGAAATGTTGACCTTTTCACCAATGACAGGTGCGAAGGGCAATATCGAATATTTAATGTTGTTGAGAAAAAAATCTGCGGGACAAGCTGCGGAGCCGCATGCGCTTCCTATAGAAGAAACGGTAAAAGCAGCCCACGGAAAGCTGCTTTAGAATGGATATAACGGAGGGAAACTCATGGCCATAACTCCCATGATGCAGCAGTATTTAGAGATTAAAGAAAATTACAAGGATTGTATTCTTTTCTTTCGTTTAGGGGATTTTTATGAAATGTTCTTCGAGGATGCTTTAGTTGCGTCAAAGGCAATGGAAATCACTCTGACGGGAAAAAGCTGCGGTTTGGAAGAACGCGCCCCCATGTGCGGCGTTCCTTATCATGCCTGCGATGTCTATATCGCCAAGCTTGTAGAAAAAGGGTTTAAAGTCGCTATCTGTGAACAGATGGAAGACGCCTCCGGAAAAGGAATCGTAAGACGCGAAGTGATAAAAATTATCACCCCGGGAACTGTAGTAAGTCAGGCTATGCTGGAAGAACGTGAGAATAATTATCTGGCTTGCGTATTTCTTGATGAAAACGGATCCGGCATGGCGTATTGCGATATTTCTACCGGCGAGATCGCCGCTACGGAATGGCCCTATGAAGCCGGAAGAGAAGGAGTAGCCAATGAATTGGTAAAAAAGAAGCCCAGGGAGATTCTTACCAACATAGCAGTGGAAGACAGCGCTTTTCTTACAGCGCTGCAAACAGAATTGGGGAGTTTTTTCACCGTAAGGCCGGAACAGGATTACCGGGAGGAAGATGCGGAGAATCGAATTTTAAGACAGTTTGGCGTTGCATCCGGAAAAGGAATCGGGCTTGACGATAAGCCTATGGCAACAAGAGCTTTAGGCGCTTTATTAGCATATCTGTTTGAAACACAGAAGCAGAATCTGGCTCATTTGACCGCATTGTCTGTTTACGATACCGGAAACCGCATGGATCTGGATAAATCGACGATTAAAAACTTGGAATTGACGGAAACTCTGTTTGAAAAAAAAGTGCAGGGTTCGCTGCTGGGTGTACTGGACAAAACCCATACTGCCATGGGTTCCAGGCAGATGAAACGCTGGCTTCGTGAACCTTTAAAGGAGATAAAGCCCATACAGGAGCGGTTGGACGCTGTGGAGCTTTTAACGGAGGAGCTTTTTCTTCGCAATGACGTAAAGGAGGCGTTGAAGCAGATTTACGATCTGGAACGGTTGGCAGGAAGAGTCGCCTGCGGAAATGCCAACGCGAAGGATATGATTGCCCTTCGAAATTCCATCGCTGTGCTTCCGGATTTAAAAGGGAGCCTTTGCGGCTGCGGAGATGCGCTTTTAGAGCGTTTAGAACAGGAAATGAGCGACTTATCTTCCGTTTATGATTTAATAAAATCCGCCATTACAGAGGAACCTCCTTTTACCATTCGGGAAGGGGGTCTGATTAAAGCGGGCTATTCGGAAGAATTAGATGCCATCAAGCATTCTATTCATGACGGCCAGGCCTGGATTGCCGGTTTGGAATCTACGGAACGGGAGAGAACCGGAATCAAGAACCTGAAGGTCGGCTTTAATAAAGTGTTTGGCTATTATATTGAAGTAAGCAAATCCAATTTGGGTCTTGTTCCCGAAAATTATATAAGAAAGCAGACTCTGGTCAATTGCGAACGCTATATTACACCGGAACTGAAGGATGTGGAGTCCGTTGTCTTAAACGCGGAAACGAAGATCAACCAGCTGGAGTATCAGCTGTTCCAGGAAATCCGGGAAAAGATTCAGGCAGAGATCGGAACCATCCAGAAAACTTCTTTTGCTGTTGCGGCGCTGGATGTTCTGCAGTCCTTTGCGGAAGTGGGCAGCAGACTGGGGTACGTAAAGCCGGAAATCAATGAGGGAAGCGAAATTTCGATTAAACGCGGCCGCCACCCTGTAATTGAGACTATGATTAAAGACGGTATGTTCGTATCCAACGATACATACTTGGACAAGGGCGGCCATATGATGCTTTTGATTACAGGGCCTAATATGGCCGGAAAATCTACTTATATGCGGCAAACGGCTTTGATCGTATTGATGGCTCAGGCCGGCTGCTTCGTCCCGGCAGATGAAGCGAAAATCGGGCTGGTAGATCGAATCTATACCAGGATCGGCGCTTCCGATAATCTGGCGCAGGGGCAGAGTACGTTCTTTGTAGAGATGAGCGAGCTGGCTTATATTTTAAATACGGCCTCAGACCGCAGTCTTGTAATTTTAGATGAGATCGGCAGAGGAACCAGCACATATGACGGGCTTTCTATTGCCTGGGCCGTGGTGGAAGAACTCTGCAGCAAAAGAAACGTGCGAACCATGTTCGCCACGCATTACCATGAACTGACCGTTTTAGAAGAAAAAATTCAAGGTGTCTGTAACTTGAATGTAGATATTCAGGAACAAAACGGGGATATCGTGTTCCTGCACAAGATCGTTGAGGGCAGTGCAAGCCGAAGTTACGGTATCCATGTGGCCAAATTGGCAGGCGTGCCGAAATCTGTACTGGATGCAGCCTCTGAAAAACTGGTGCAGTTAGAACGATCTGCTGCGGAAATCCGGCAGGATTATTCTTTGGATCAGCCGGAAACCTGTGCTGAGCCGCCGAAAGAAGAAAACCAGCTCTCTTTCTTTTCTGCGGAATTTCCTAATCCCGTGGCAGACCGTTTAAAATCTTTGAACTTAATGGAAATTACACCTTCTCAGGCATTTCAGATACTGGAAGAATTGCAGAACGCTGTGAAGTAAAGGGGAAATTTCTATGGAAATGCACACACGCAAAAAAATCAATCAGCTTCCCAAATCCGTGGCGGATCGAATTGCTGCCGGAGAAGTAGTGGAACGGCCTCTTTCTGTGGTAAAAGAGCTTTTGGAAAATGCGCTGGATGCGGGAGCGGATGCTATTGCCATTGAAATACGGGATGGCGGAAAGTCTTATATTCGCGTTACGGATAACGGGTGCGGTATTCCGGAAGAAGAGCTGGAACTGGCTTTTAAGAGGCACGCTACCAGTAAAATATCAACCGATGCGGATTTGGATTCCATCGAAACGCTTGGATTCCGCGGAGAAGCTCTGGCCAGTATTTCCGCGGTATCACGGGTGGAGTTAATCACAAAAACGAAGGAAAGTACTGTTGGAAATCGTTTTGTATTAGAGGGCGGAGATGTTGTTGAAAAAGTACCGGCAGGCTGTCCGGACGGAACTACGCTTATCGTGCGGGATTTATTTTACAATACGCCTGCGCGCTTAAAGTTTATGAAACGGGATTCGGCGGAAAGCAGTTTGATTATCGACTTTGTATCAAAAATGGCATTGGCTTATCCGGCCATCCGAATCCGTATGGTAAACAACGGTTCGATTCTTTTTTCTACCTCCGGGAAAGGGGAGATTTATCCGAATATCTGCACTGTTTACAGTCGGGAAATCGGGGAACATCTTCTGCATGGATGCAGCCAACGGGACGACATGAGCATCAGTTTTTGGGTTTCCCCGCCGCAGGAGAGCAAAAGCAGCAGAAAGAACCAGATTTTTTTCGTAAACGGTCGCTGTATTTCCAGCAAACTGCTGGAAAATGCCGTAACAGAAGCCTATAAAGAACGGTTGTTTGAAGGAAGATATCCGGCGGCATTTCTCTTCTTGAAAGTAAGAGCGGACGAGCTGGATGTCAATATTCATCCGAACAAAAAAGAAGTTCGTTTTGCGGATGAAGAAAGAGTAAAGAGTTTCGTGGCGGAGGCTATTCGCGGTACTTTAAATGATCGGGGAGCGATTCCGGAAATCAGAGAAAAAAACTTGTTTCGAAGGCCGGAGCTGAAACAGGAGACACATACGAATCTCGAAGCCGAAATGGCGGAAGGACAGGGGAATACAGATGATTGGGAAACGAAAGATGTTTCTCCTTTAGAGAAGCGGGGCAAAGAAGAACAAGTTGACATAAAAAAGATATTGTCAACTATGAGGGCTGAACAGAATGCGGAAACAGGCCGGGAATCGGAAAAATCCGAATCTAAAAACAGAGAAATAACAGAGCAGACGATATCTTCGCAGGAAAAAATTCCTTATATTTCCGAGGAAATAGCTTCTTACAGCGTACAGAAGCCCGGCTTTAATCCGGCGGATATTCAAATTACAGGTTCTGTATTTGCTACTTATATTACGGGAAATGACGAAGACTATTTCTATCTCATCGACCAGCATGCTGCTCACGAACGGATTTTTTATGAGAAACTGCGAGCCAGGGATGCCAGAGAAAAAGCGGAAAAGCAGCTGCTTCTTACATCTATGCTGATCGAAACCGTACAAGCAGTACAGGCCAGAGAAGAAGAGTGGCTGCCCGTACTTTTGGATATGGGGTTTGAAGTTGAGCCTTTCGGTACAAAATCTTATGCGGTGAAAGCTATTCCCATGGCGCTTTCCGCGGAAGAAGCGAAAGCTTTTTTAGATGATTTCCTGGATGGACTGCAAGACGCACCTCGGGGTTACGACCAAAGGCAAATGGATAAAATTATTATGGCTTCCTGCAAAAGCGCGGTAAAAGCTAACGACCGGCTTACCGTGGAGGAAATGCGCCGTCTATTGCAGGATTTGGCCAAATGCGAAAATCCGTTTTCCTGTCCCCACGGGCGGCCTACGTTTCTCAGACTTTCCAAAGGAGAAATCGAACGATTATTTAAGAGAGCATAGGATATGAAACAAAAATTATTGGTTATTGCAGGACCTACGGCGGTAGGAAAGACCGCTTATGCGATTTCTGCGGCCAGGAAGCTGGGTGGAGAAATCATATCTGCGGACTCCATGCAGATTTATCGTTATATGGATATCGGAAGTGCAAAGCCTACGCCGGAAGAACAGGAGAAGGCGGTTCACCACCTGATCGATTCCATCGATCCCGGAAAAGAATTTTCTGTGGCGGAATATCAAACGTTAGCCAAAGAGGCCATCTGTGAGGTTTTTAAGAAAGGAAAGCTGCCAATTATATGTGGAGGTACCGGCCTTTATATCAATTCGCTCTTATACTCTATGAACTTTGGAATTCTGCCAAAGCAGGACGAAAGAAGGAAAGAACTGGAAGCTATCGGCGAAAAAGAAGGTAACGAAGCGTTGCATGAAATCTTGCAGAAAGTGGATGCGAAAGCTGCCGCCCGTATTCATCCCAACAATCGAAAAAAAACAATTCGAGCCATCGAAGTGGCGGAAAATTCCGGCTCCGGAATTCCTGAGTTCGAACATGCATTCCAGAAGACGGATGATTACGATTTTCTATTTATAGGATTGATTCGAGAACGGGAAGAACTGTATCGCAGAATCAACCTTCGGGTGGATCTGCTGATGGAGCAGGGGCTTTTGGAAGAAGTAAAAGGTCTGATGGAGCAGGGGCTGACAGAAGAATCCATTTCCATGAAAGGAATCGGGTATAAAGAGCTGATCGCCTGCTTAAACGGCGAATATGATTTGGAGGAAGCCGTCCGTCTGATTAAGCGAAACAGCCGGCGTTATGCCAAACGCCAAATTACATGGTTTAAGCGCGACCCCAATATTCGCTGGTTTTGGCTGTCGGAAAAACTCAGTTTTACGGAAAACGAAACCGCATTTCTTCAATTTTTGAAAGAAGAATGGCAGCGGTAGGGAGAATTTGCCGTGGGAGAAAAAAAAGAGGTAAGAATCCACAATAAAAGCGATAAGCCGGATAACATTGTTTTGAAAGAGCAGGAAATTCTGGATAAATGCGAGGAAATCGAAAGCGAACTTCCCCGCTGTCTTCGAACGTTTTTCCTCTACTTAAAGAGCAATCTGCTGCCCATGAGCCGCCTTGCATATTTGCGGGACATTCGGTTTTTTATGGAATATCTGGTGCACGAGACAGATCTGACTCAGGCGGAATCCGCCGGTGATATTAAAATTGAAGATATAGATCAGATTCGCGGTATGGACATCAATGTGTTTCTTGATTACTGCCGCCGTTATAAAGTAGAAAAAGAAACATGCATCTATGTATATGAAAACGATAAGCGTTCTCTGGCCAGAAAGCGATCCTCTTTGTCGGTAATGTTTAAATATCTGTACCGGGAGGAGCTGATAAGCAAAAATATCACGGATTCGTTTGACCCTATAAAAGTTCCAAAACCCACGGAACGGGAGATTAAAGCTTTGCAGGATGATGAAGTGATGAAAATGCTGGATGCGGTCACCACCGGAGAGCATCTGACAAAAAAAGAACATGAGTTCTGGAAGAAGACGAAATATCGGGATCGGACAATTCTGCTTTTATTCTTGACATACGGTCTGCGGCTTTCGGAGCTGCAGCAGCTGAATCTTTCCTCCTTTAATTTCGGACGCGGTGAATTTAAGATCTATCGAAAGCGGGGGAAAGAATCGATCATGCCGTTGAATCATACCGTTTCGGCGGCTCTGGAAGCGTATATAACGCATGAGCGTCCGCCGGAGGAAGAATTGAGCGAAGAAAACAAAGATGCGCTGTTTCTGTCTTTGCAGGGAAGACGTATGACGGATCGTCAGATTCGGGAGCTTGTAAAGAAATATACGTCAATTGGGCTTTCTACTTCCCGCAGCGGGGGATACAGCCCGCATAAACTTCGGGCAACCACGGCCACTTCTTTGATTGGCCGGGGCAATTCCATTTACGATGTACAGGCATTATTAGATCACGAAAACGTAACGACTACACAGCTGTACGCTGCTCATAAAAAGAATGTAAAACGGGATCTCGTAAAGAATTTTGAATGGGATGAAACCGTACAGGATAAACACAACGAATAAACAATGGGAGGAAATCAATATGCAGAAAAATACATATGAATTGCTGACAAAATCAATGGGAATTCACAGCGATGTGCTGGATATTATCGACAAAGCCGAACAGGAAATTCAGCCCTTGTTCGATAAATTGGACGATATTATGGCATTCAACCAGTATAAAGTCCTGGATGTATTTCAGAAATGCAGAATCTCAGATATGCATTTTGCATGGAATACCGGTTATGGTTATGATGATGCCGGCAGAGCTGCTCTGGAAAAAGCATATGCGATGCTCTTTAAAACGGAGGCGGCTTTGGTGCGGCCTATTATTGTAAACGGAACACACGCGCTGACATTAACTCTGACCGGGATCTGCCGTCCGGGAGACGAGTTGATTTATTGTACAGGCGCTCCGTACGATACTCTGGAAGAAGTAATCGGCATTCGAGGCGAAGGGAAAGGTTCTATGAAAGAGTTCGGTATTACCTATAAGCAGGTAGAACTGCTGCCGGACGGAACCATTGACCTGGAAGGCCTCCGAAAAGCTATCACGCCGAAGACAAAGATGGTTTGCTGCCAGCGGGCTACCGGATATGGATTCCGGAAAGCAATTACAATTCCTCAGATCGAAGAATGGGTCAAATTCGTAAAGTCTATTAACCCGGATATTATCTGCATGGCGGACAATTGCTACGGAGAATTTTTAGATACGAAGGAGCCTACAGAAGTGGGTGTCGATGTAATCGCAGGTTCTCTGATTAAAAATCCGGGCGGCGGCCTGGCTTTAACCGGCGGATATATTGCGGGCAGGCAGGATCTGATCGATAATATTTCTTACCGTATGACATCTCCCGGAATCGGCGGTGAATGCGGCCTCATGTTCGGGCAGACCAGAACCATGTTTCAAGGCCTGTTTATGGCTCCCAAGGTTGTAAACGGCGCGGTAAAGGGTGCGATGCTCTGCGCAAAGGCGTTTGAAAATTTAGGGTATGAAGTTTGTCCGAAAGCGGAGGAAGACCGCAGCGATATTATTGAAAGCGTAGTGCTGAAATCACCGGAAGCGATGAAAGCATTCTGCAGGGGGATTCAGGGCGCCGCTCCCATCGATGCTTATGTAACGCCGGAACCTTGGGCTATGCCGGGATATGATGATCCGGTTATTATGGCGGCCGGAGCATTTGTTCAGGGATCTTCCATTGAATTATCTGCGGACGGTCCTATTCGTCCGCCCTACATTGTTTATTTTCAGGGCGGCCTGACCTACGAACATTCTAAATTCGGGGTTATTAAAGCGCTCCAGGCGATGAAAGAAGACGGATTGGTATAAGCGGATGAAAGATAAGCTTAAGGCTAAAAAAACAGCAAAAAAATGGCTTTCTATATTGAAACTTCTGGTTTTACTTATTGTTGTTGTGGGAATCCCTGTATATATATATTTTAAGTATCCGGATTTCTTTGAACAGTTTCAATCCATGGAATCGGTAAACGCGTTTTTGGAGCAGTACCACGCAGAGAGTTTCTTTGTATATTACGGGCTGCAGATCATTCAAATTCTGCTGCCCGTAATACCGGGACAATTCATACAGTTTGCCGGAGGCTATCTGTACAGCTTTTGGCCGGCTTATCTGGTGGCGATTGCAGGAGCGGCTACGGGAACCGCTTTGAGCTTCTGCCTTGCCCGTATCCTGGGAAAAGACGCCATACATTTGATTTTCGGAGAAGAACGAATCAACCGTTTTGTGGAGAAGCTCAACAGCAAAAAAGCCTTTGTTATTATTTTAGTGCTGTTTCTTTTTCCCGGTTTTCCAAAGGATTTCGTTTCCTATGCGGCAGGAATATCCGAGATAAAGCTGAAATCATTTCTGATGGTTTCTCTTATCGGAAGAACTCCTGCTATGATGGGAACGATTATGATGGGAAGTATGCTTCGAACCGGAAGTTATGTAGGATTGATTATTTTAGGAGTGATAACCGTAATACTCTTTATTTGGTGTATCTGGAAGAGGAACGTGTTTCTGGAGTATGTGGATCGGCTCTATGAAAAATTTGTGAAATAAAAAATGTTTTCAAATGCGGCAGCATTGCATCAATTTGTTAAGAAATACGGCTTTGAGAGCGAATTGCAGAATTCACAAATTTACCGAAGAATGCGGCGGGGCATAGAGCCCCGCCGCATATATATTGTCTGAATTTAAGCGGCTTAAGCGAACGGAAAGCCGTTCTTTTTTTTAAATAAAAAAGAACAAATGTTTAAAAAACTCTTTACAACGAACATAAGTTCTGATATTATGAATTAAAGAAAAGAACAACTGTTCTTACTTAAGGAGGGAAGGGAAATGACCGGAAGAACCGTAAGGAAAAAATACAGAATCAAGTCAAAGATACGTTTTACCGCTTTTGTTGCTGTTATGATGATAATGAGTATTACTTTATTGGGAAATGTTTTAGGATTGAACGACGCAGCCAGTATGTCTGAGGAGCCGTCTTACCGGGCAGTTGAAGTTTGTTATGGCGATACGCTTTGGGATTTAGCTAAAACTTACGGTGATCCGGCTCAGGATGTTCGGAAGTTGGTTCATACGATCTGTTCTGTTAATAATATGGAAGTAGACGAATTGTATCCGGGACAAACGATTTATATTCCTGAATAGTTTATCGAGAAGCGTAAAAAAATCGCTTAAATCGAAAAATAGAGCCTCGTATTTTGGGAGATATTCTCAAACGCGAGGCTGTTTTTATTAAAAAAGACGCCGAGTCCTTTTATGGAGTTTGTCGAGATTTGCCCGGAGGATAACTTGTGGATAGCGTGTGGATAACTATAACTATTCCTAAAATGAATATTTTAGGAATAGTTATGACTGCTGAAAAACACTCTCCTATCTCATTTCATATTCATGCGCTTCCGCTGCTTACCTTTCCGGTATATCTTAATTAAATTATTGCAAACAAAAAACGAAATCGACGTATTGTTTATCGGTTTCGTTTTTATCTTCTTATTATTTTATTTGTTATACCATCGTGCAGGAATAGTTTCGATCCAGATAACTTTGCAGGATAACTACGGCAGCTTGCTTATCGATTACGGTTTTTCGTTTTGCTCTGGAGACATCTGCTTCGATGAGAACTTTTTCTGCGATGACTGTAGTAAAACGTTCATCCTGGTATACCAGTTCTACGTTCTGCAGTCCGCAGCTGCGCAGTTTGTTTTCCAGCATTGTGCGGAATTCTCTTACTTTTTCCGTCTGGATGCTGTCCTGCCCGTCCATCTTTAGAGGAAGTCCGATTACGATTGTACCGACATTATGTTCTCGAACCAGATCGAGAATTTTAGTTGTATCTTTTCGAATCCCTACGCGTTCTATTGTAGTAATTCCCTGTGCGGTTAAAAATAATTCGTCGCTGACCGCAACGCCTATGGTTTTATCTCCTACATCTAAGGCTAAAATTTTCAAAATATTTCTCCTTGTTAGTGAGAAAGCGGGTCTTACGACCCGCCTTTTATTCTTATTTTTTGATGAATGCCCGAAGCAATTCTTCGACTAAGTCATCGCGCTCAATATGACGAATAATATTTCTTGCGTTGTTATGTCCTGTAATATAGGAAGGATCGCCGGATAAAATATATCCTACCATCTGGTCAATGGCATTATACCCTTTTTCCTCCAAGGCGTCATATACCGTTCGCAGAATAGACTCTGTCGTTTGCGGTTCACCCTTATCCGAGCTATCAAACAAAATCGTATTTCTATCGTCCACAACAACACCTCCTTCTTCAAGCATTTACGCCATTATAACACAGGAAGCTTGAAAATCCAAAGCGATTCACGGATATTTAATATTGTTGTAACAATCTATCAACGATTATTCTTAAATAAGCGATGCTGCCACATCGAAGGCTGCCTGAATTTTCGAGGGATCTTTTGCGCCGGCCTGAGCCATGTTGGCTTTTCCGCCGCCGCCGCCGCCCGCGGCCGCCGCGATTTCTTTAATCATTTTTCCTGCGTGGTAACCTTTTTCCAGAAGATCATCGGATACAGCGACCAAAAATGTTACCTTGCCTTCGTTTTCCGCGGCCAGAACAGCGATCAGTTCCTTGCTGCCTTCTCTGAGTTTATCGGATATCATTCGCAGATCTGCGGCTTCATATTCTTTGAAATTATGGCAGATCAGCTTTACGCCGTTGATTACCTTTGCGTCTGCCAGGATATCGGACAGCGCGGAATCAGCAGCTTGTGCCTTTAATTCATCCAACTCTTTTCTGCAGTTTTTTATTTCGTCCTGGAGAGCCGTGATCTTTGCCGGAATTTGATTCGGGCTTGCTTTGAGCAGTTCCGCAGCGTTTTGAATTAAATGCTCCTGTTCTGTCATTTTTTTATATGCGCCTAAACCGGTTACTGCTTCGATTCTTCTTACACCTGCAGCGACGCCGCTTTCGGATAAAATCTTGCATAAACCGATCTGTCCGGAGTTCGCTGCATGCGTACCGCCGCAGAATTCCATGCTGAAGTCACCGATGGAAACCACGCGAACCGTATCGCCGTACTTTTCGCCGAACTGAGCGGCCGCGCCGGTTTTACGGGCTTCTTCAATGGGCATCTCCTGCACGGTTACAGGCAGAAATTCTGCGATCTTTTGATTTACGAGAGCTTCGATTTCCGTCAGCGTTTCTTTGGAAATTGCTTCAAAATGGGTAAAGTCAAAACGCAGCGCTTCCGGAGTTACGCTGGAACCTGCCTGCTGGACATGGTCTCCTAACGTTAATTTCAGCGCTTTGTGCAGCAGGTGGGTTGCGGTGTGGTTTCTTGCGCAGCTGTTTCTCCGCACGGTATCCACCGCAGCTTCTATCGTATCCCCAACCGAAAGGCTTCCTTCGATAATTTCTGCGTTGTGAACAAATGTGTTTTTTACCTTGCTGGTTCCGGTTACTTTTATTTTACAGTCTTTTGCGGTCAGGATGCCTGTATCCCCCGCCTGCCCGCCGGATTCCGCATAGAACGGCGTTTGATCCAGAATAATCTGTGCAGCCTGTCCTTTGGAGACGTTTTTTACAGATTCTTTGCCTGTCAGGATTCCCTGAACGCATGCTGTTTCGCAAAGCGTGGAATATCCTACAAACCGGGTGCTTCCGAAGTCCGCAAAGAGCGCAGCTTCATCAGCCCAGCCTGCGTCCGTTTCGGTTTTCCGGTTCGCTCTGGCCAGCTCCTTCTGCTGCTGCATGCAGCGATTAAAGCCGTCCGCATCCGCTTCCATTCCGTTTTCCTGCAAAATTTCCTGTGTCAATTCCAACGGGAAACCGAATGTATCGTAAAGGCGGAAAATGGTTTCCCCGTCCAGTTTCCTGCCGCCGCTCCTTTTCAGATTATCCATTTCTTCATTCAAAAGCAGCGTGCCCTGGTCGATAGTATGGCTGAATTTTTCTTCCTCGGAAGCGATAACTTTATAAATATAATCGCTTTTTTCTCTGATTTCCGGGTATGCGTCTCCGGAAATTTCAATCACTTTTTTGGAAAGCTCTGCTAAAAACGCGCCTTCGATCCCCAGTAGTTTTCCGTGGCGAGCCGCTCTTCTCAGCAGTCTTCGCAAAACGTAACCCCTTCCTTCGTTACCCGGCAGAATGCCGTCACCGATCATAAATGTTACAGAACGAATGTGGTCTGTGATAATGCGGATGGATACGTCTGTTTTAGCCTTTCCTTCGTGATAAGCAACGCCGGAGCGCGCGACAACCGCGTCCAGAATAAAGTGGATCGTGTCAACATCGAAGATGGAATCTACTCCCTGCATAATGCAGGCCAAACGTTCCAAACCCATTCCCGTGTCAATATTTTTATGCTCCAGAGGAGCGTAATTCCCCTCTTCGTCTTTGCTGAACTGTGTAAATACATGATTCCAGAATTCCACATAACGATCACATTCACAGCCGGGTTTGCAGTCGGGGCTGCCGCATCCGTATTCCGGCCCTCTGTCATAATAAATTTCGGAACAAGGGCCGCAGGGACCTACGCCGATTTCCCAGAAATTGTCGTCTTTTCCCAAACGAACGATGTGATCCGGGGATATGCCTATTACTTTTGTCCAGATTTCATAAGCCTCGTCGTCATCTTGATAAATAGTAGCCCAAATTTTCTCCACGGGCATTTTCATTACTTTCGTAATGAATTCCCAGCCCCAGATTAAAGACTGCTCCTTAAAATAATCGCCAAACGAGAAGCTTCCCAACATTTCAAAGAAGGTTCCGTGACGGGCGGTCAAACCCACATTGTCGATATCACCGGTACGGATGCATTTTTGACAGGTAGTCATCCTCTTTGCCGGAGGTGTTTCCAAGCCTGCAAAATAAGGTTTTAAAGGCGCCATGCCGGAGTTGATGATCAAAAGGCTCTTGTCCTTGTCCGGCACCAGAGAAAAACTCTTATGCGCGTAATGTCCCTTGCTTTGATAGAACTCTCTGAATGCAGTTCTTATTTCATTTAAACCCATCTTTTCCATAGCAGATTTTTTACCTTCCTTGTTTTCTTATGTAAATTTCGAGCGCGGGCGCTTTCCGCACTGCGGTCGGTTTAAATCCGGCACCGTCTTGCCGAATATATCATCTAACACTGATTTGTTATTATATCATAGAGGGGCTTAAATGGGTAGTTTTTTTCTCTAATTTGTGATAAGCTGATTTAAAATACAGGAAAGAGGGCATGAATGAAATGATGAATAAAAAACCATTGGGGCGAACCGGTTTGTATGTTACGCCGGTGGGTTTCGGTGTTCTCACCGTAGGAAAAACACAGTTGAATTATTCCGTTTCGGAGGGCGCGGCGCTGCTGCGTTACGCACTGGACAGCGGATTTAATTTTCTTGATACCGCACAGTACTACGAAACGTATCCGTACATTCGGGAAGCTCTGAAGGGACTTCCCTTCGACCCCGTTATTTCTTCCAAGTGTCTCGGTTCAAGCTACGAAGATATGAAAGAAGCTGTAGAGGAAGCCCGAATCAGTTTGAATCGGGATGTAATCGATATCTTTCTGCTCCATGAAATGGGCGGCAGAGAAGATTTTCAGGAACGGCAGGGTGCCTGGGAATATCTGTTGGAGGCTAAGGCGAAGGGTCTGGTTAAAGCGGTAGGAGTATCGGCTCACGATGTGCAGGCGGTTGAAATTGCCGCAGGTATGGAGGAGTTGGACGTAGTCTTTCCCCTCATCAATTACCGGGGATTAGGTATTCGAAACGGAAACGGCTTCGGCACAAAGGAGCAGATGGCGGAGGCAATTCGGAAGGCTTCGGACAACGGAAAAGGTGTTTTTGCCATGAAGGCTTTCGGCGGCGGGAATTTAGCTGTAGATTATAAAACCGCCCTGGATTATGTCCGTTACCTTCCGGGAGTTGATTCTATTATGGTGGGGTTTGGTTACCGCCACGAAATCGACCGCATAATCGAATACATGGAAGACCGTCTGGATCCCGATTACCGGCCGGATGTATCGAAAAAGCGCATGTTTATCTGTCAGGGAGACTGCATGGGCTGCGGTGCCTGTATGAAGCGTTGCTCCTCCAAAGCGATTTTCTGGAATCAGAACGGACTTGCGGATATTGACCCCAATCTCTGTGTAACCTGCGGATACTGTGCGCCGGTCTGCCCGGAGCGGGCGATTATTATGTTATAATGCAGCCTGAACAGCTTTTTTACAATTGATATTTTATTATTTTAACCGAAGGAGGTCCTTATAAAATGGACGAAAGAGTAAAGAAATTATCCGATCTGTTAGTGAATTATTCTACTTCCATTCAGCCGGGAGAAAAATGCTTGATTGATTACGAGGGAGAAGCCACAAAGCCGTTGATCTGCCAGTTGATTAAAGATATTTACAAAGCGGGAGGACTTCCCTATGTTCGTCACAGAGACAGCAGGGTTAACCGGGAGCTGCTTATGAACTGTACCGAAAAACAGATCAAAACCATGGCGAAAATTCAGATGGAAGAGATGAAAGAAATGGACGCATACATTGCGGTTCGCGGCAGCGAAAACTCTGCGGAACTCAGCGATGTCCCCAGTGAAAAAAATGCTTTGTACTCCAAGCTGATGAATCCGGTATTGGATTATCGGGTCAACCATACAAAATGGGTAGTTCTGCGCTATCCTAACCCCTCCATGGCTCAGCTGGCCAATACCAGCCAGGAGGCCTTTGAGGATTTCTATTTTAATGTCTGCACTCTGGATTATGCGAAAATGGGAAAAGCCATGCAGGCTCTTGTGGATCTTATGGATCGCACAGATAAAGTTCGGCTGGTAGGTCCCGGCACAGACTTGACATTCAGTATTAAGGGCATTCCAACGATCCCCTGCGACGGACATATGAACATTCCCGACGGCGAAGTATATACGGCGCCTGTAAGAGATTCTATGAACGGTAAAATTTCTTATAATACAAAATCACAGGAAGACGGTTTTGTGTTTGATCAAATCTGCTTCGAAGTGAAGAACGGAAAAATTGTAAAGGCCACAGCCAATAACGATAAAAGAATCAATGAATTGCTGGATACCGACGAAGGTTCCCGCTATTTCGGAGAATTTGCCATCGGCGTGAATCCCTATGTGGAGCACCCTATGCTGGATACTCTCTTCGATGAAAAGATCAACGGAAGTTTCCATTTAACGCCCGGAATGGCTTATGAAGATGCATTTAACGGAAATAAATCCGCAAACCACTGGGACTTGGTTATGATTCAAAGGCCGGAATACGGCGGTGGCGAAATCTGGTTTGATGATGTACTGATCCGGAAAGACGGTCGTTTTGTTATCCCTGAACTGGAATGTCTGAATCCGGAAAATTTGAAATAATCTAAAGTTTACAAAAAATAATTATTGTAAAACGGTGCAGCTCCATTGCCGGGGCTGCACCGTTTCTTACACAAAAAGTTCTTTATGATGGAACAGTATTCAGCCGTTCCTGTTTTCTTTATACCGGTTTATATTCCTGTTTCCCCTTTTCCTGACTGATTTGGAATAGCCTCTGCCAATTTATATGCGCTTCTTTCAGGACTTTTTTAGAATTTTCCAGATCTTTTTCGTTGAGAAAGACGCCGTATCCGCAGCTCTTTATCAAATCCGGAGAAACTCGCATCAACCCGCTTTTTATACGATGATCGGAAAGCTTTTCCTGCGCATAAACGGCCTTGTAAAAAGAGGAAAATACCATCACATAATTGTACATTCATTTTCCCCTCTTTCCTGTTGGGTTATAATAAATTTTTTATCATTCGTATGTAAATCTGCCCGAATCCGGCCTTTTCCACATCCGATCCAGCCAATAACTCGTGGCGTTCCAATTCCTTTTTTCCTTTATATACGATGAGCTCTCCTACCGGATCCCCTGCTTGAACAGGAGCCGCTGTTGATTCTTTCAATTCCGCTTTTGTAGAGATTTCTTTTGCCTCTCCTTTTTGGATTAAAAGACTGATATCCTTCGGAATAACCGCCGCAACTCCTTCTTTTGCACCTTTTTCTACCGGAACGGTTCCGAAGCTCTGTCCTTTTTCCGCAGCTTTGCAGCTGTCATAAGCAGCAAAGCCATAATCTAAAAGCCGCATGGTTTCCGCCCATCGTGTTCCCGTACTTTCACAGCCGAGTACGACGGCAATCAAGGTTAAATCTCCCTTTGTAGCAGAGCCTGAGAGGCAGTACCCGGCTTCCTGGGTAAACCCTGTTTTTATTCCGTTTGCGCCTGGATAAAGCTTGATCAGACGGTTGGTGTTTGTCAGCCCTAAATCGGTTTTCTTTTTCCCGTCTTTCCCTACCTGTATTGTAGTCTGCCAAGTATTGAACCATTCTTTGGGCTCGTCGAAACGCATGAGCTCCTTCGACATGATTCCTATATCATATGCGCTGGTATAGTGATCTGATACCGGAAGCCCGTTGGTATTTACAAAATGCGTGTCTTTCATTCCCAGTTCTTTTGCCCGCCGGTTCATTTTTTCCACGAAGATTTCTTCCGAGCCGCCCACATATTCCGCACAAGCTACGCAGGCATCGTTAGCGCTGCATATGGACACTCCTTTCAGAAGCGTTTCCAATGTTTGCTGCTCTCCGGCTTCCATGTACATTTGGCTTCCCCCCATGCTTGCGGCTCGGGCGCTGATGGTTACTTTATCTTCAAAACCGATCTTCCCCTGCTCTATTGCTTCCATGGTGAGGAGCATGGTCATGATTTTTGTAACGCTGGCAGGCGGTAACTGTTCATGGGCATTTTGTTCGTAAAGAAAAGTTCCCGTAGAAGCATCCAAAAGCACAGCGGATTTTGCCTGTATCTGCAGATTACCTTCAGTTGGCGTTGGCGCTGCAGCAGCATTTCCTGTAAACATTGATGTAAACAAAACGGAAATGATCAGAATTTTGCTTACACGACGTCTCTTCATATTCCGGTTCCTCGCTTTCCGTCGATTTTGATTTAAAACCTAAGAAAAGAATACGGAAAACAAAGGAAAAATAGAACGAAAAAGCCTTTGAAACCAAAGAAATCTTCTATTGTGCCGAAAAATTATTTATTTCTGTTTCTGTTCTTTGTTGAATGCAGCCCCGATTATCATAACAACGGCAAAAATGATGAGGTAAAACCATACCGCCATTCCGTGAGAAACAAACGCCGCGTAAACCATAAAGCAGGCGCCGGCGATGCCCAGAATCGGCATTACGAAACGTTTAAAAGCGCCCAGATCCGTTTCTTTTTTCATAAACATGATGAAGATAGGAATATAAGCTGCATAGATGGTTACGATAGGAAGTTCAGAACTGTCGAAACAGAAAGGACCGAACCAACCGGTAGACAGATTTGCTCCGAAGAAATACATAAGCCAGAAACCGCAGAGCAGCATACCGAAAACAGCGGAATTATGGGGCATATTTGTCTGCCTGTCAACCTGGCTGAATGTTTCGGGCTTAGGCCCTCTGTTTCTGACGGCGATGGCGTACAAACCTCTGGTGCAGCCGAGCATCAAACCGTTCAGTGTACCCAGACAGGAGATGACTACAAATACCATCAAAGCGGTACCGCCTACGGTAGAAAAGATCTCGGTAAAGGCCAGTTTTGCACCGGCTTCGCCGCTTTCCATCAGGATTGCGTTGGTTACGGCACCGGCTAAACCCACATAGTATACAATGTAAACCAGAACGATAATTGCGGTACCGCCTACCAGCGCTCTGGGAAGGTTTTTCTTTGCATCTTTTAGTTCCGCATTGATGGAAGTTGCGATGATCCAGCCTTCATACGCGAATGAGGTGGCGACAACTGCGGTCAACAAAGCATTTCCCGCCGGAACTTCTTCAACAACAGTTGTGAAGTTTTGAACGGTCATACCGTTGGCTAAGCCTGCAATCGTTCCTACGATTCCCATGAGGAACAGCGGAATCAGCTTAATAATTGTAGTGGCAACCTGAAATTTACCGGCCAAAACCGGAGACAATGCGTTCACCGCGTAACTTGCGCACAGAAAGAACGCTGCAATGGCCAAGCATTCTCCGCTGGTAATATCAAAACCTAAAAGAACACAGGTATATCTTGCGGAAATCCATGCAAGTACAGATGTCAGGGTCGGATAATAGACCATGGCTAAAAACCAGCCTACATAATATCCGTAGCTCTTTCCCATTGTAACTTCCGCATAGTCCACAATTCCGTTTACATATTCGTATTTTGTAGCCATAACGGCAAAGTTATATGCGCAGACTATCATGATTGCACCGCCGATAAGCCAAGCCAAAATACCCAGAGGCAGGTTTCCTCCTGTTGCGGTCAGAATCTTTTCCGCTTTAAAGAAAACACCGGAGCCGACTACGATGCCGACGACCATAGCCATTGCGGTAAAAAGACCGTATTTTTTAGTAAGTTTTTGTTCCATTTCAATGTATTCTCCTTGTAAAAAACAGATTGGTTCTGCACTGTCGGGCAGCAAAGTGCCTATCTTTTTACTATACACTGAAACTGCGAAAAGTCAACAAAAATCGGCCTTTTCATTTGGCTTGTGCATTATTCGATGACCTTTTTTATTAAATTTTGCGGTTCCGGCGGAGTTTTTCCCAGCTTGAACGCCTGTTGTGCTTCTTTTGCGCTCTTTTCAGCCAATTCTTTGTTTGCGGCAAAGACAGAAGCTAATACGTCTCCCTGGTTTATGAAATCCCCCGTCTTTTTGCGAAGAAGAATCCCTGCTGCCGGGTCAATGGAATCTTCTTTTCGGGTTCGGCCTGCGCCGGCATGCTGAGAAGCAAACCCGATGGTTTCCGCCGCTATTTCCGTAATGTATCCGCTTTGAGACGCCCGAAGCTCCGCTTTATACCCGGGCTGAGGCAGCCGGCTCGGACATTCTATAATCCCGGGATCTCCGCCCTGCGCCGTTACTAACTCCCTGAACTTCTCCAAAGCTGCACCGGAAAGCAGCGCCTGTTTTGCCTTTTCCCTGCCCTGCTCCGGCGAATCCGCTTTGCCGCCGAAGCAGATCATATAACCCGACAGCCATATACAAAGTTCTGTCAGATCTTTCGGCCCTTTCCCTTTCAAAGCGGCTACGGCTTCTTCCACTTCCAGACTGTTTCCCACTGCATAACCCAAAGGTTCATCCATAGCAGTCAAAAGAGCGGCTGTCCGTTTTCCTGCAGTGTTTCCTATTTCTACCATTAATTCCGCCAAATCAGACGCATCTTCTTCCCGTTTCATAAACGCGCCGCCGCCCACTTTTACATCCAATACGATTGCGTCACTTCCGGAAGCCAGTTTTTTGCTCATAACACTGGAGGCGATCAGACTGAAATGATCTACTGTTGCCGTTACATCCCGGATGGCGTACAGCTTCTTGTCAGCAGGAGCAATACGTGCCGTTTGACCTGCTATCGCAATACCGATTCGGTTTACCTGCTCTGAAAATTCCGAAACATCCATTGCTGTCCGAAATCCGGGAATGGATTCCAGTTTGTCTATAGTTCCTCCGGTAAAACCCAGCCCGCGGCCGGACATTTTAGCCACCGGTATGCCGCAGGCCGCAGCAATGGGCGCAGCGATCAATGTCGTTTTATCACCAACCCCGCCGGTGCTGTGCTTATCTGCTTTTATGCCTTTAATTGCCGAAAGATCCATAATATCGCCGGATCGTTTCATAGCGTCCGTGAGAAGTACGGTTTCTTCTTTACTCATACCTTTTAAAAACATAGCCATCAGCAGAGCTGACACTTGGTAATCCGGGATGTCTCCGCTGCACATTCCCCGGATAAAAAAATCAATTTCCTCCTGCTTTAAAGTACCGCCTTCCCGTTTTTTATAGATGATATCGTACATATTCATGGAGTCTTCTCCTTTTTATTTTTTCAGAAGCCTGTATAGATACGAAGCTCCCGCATCCGGTATTTTCGCATCCAGAAAGTCGCACACGGACGCGCCTGCGTCTGCAAAGGTTCCCGTTCCCAGGTCGATGCCGGCATGGATTCCTTCCCCGAAAAACAGAACGGGCACATACTCCCGGGTATGATCCCAGCCGGTATGGCAGGGGTCGTTTCCGTGGTCTGCGCATAAAATCAAAAGATCGCCGGCTTTCATAGCCGCGTAGATTTCCGGCAGCCTGCTGTCGAATTCTTCCAGGCAAGCGCCGTAGCCGATCGGGTCGCGGCGGTGGCCGTATTTGGAATCAAAATCCACAAGGTTGGTGAAAATCAAGCCTTCTTCTACCCGTTTCATAGCGGACAGAGTCTGATCGATTCCGTCCGTATTGCCGGCAGTGTGAACAGATTCACTGATTCCCCGACCGTTGAAAATATCTCCGATTTTGCCTATGGCGCACACGGGCCTTCCCGTATCCAGAATGTAATCCAGAGCTCCGGGTGACGGCGGGGAAACCGCGTAATCCTTTCGATCTTCCGTTCTTGTATAAACTCCGTTTTTCTCTTTAAAGGGGCGGGCTATAACCCTTCCTACCCGAAAATCTTCCGTAAGCATTTCCCGGGCAATCCGACAATACGCATAAAGCGTTTGTAGGGGAATAACATCGATATTGGCGGCAATTTGAAACACACTGTCTGCCGAAGTATAGACGATGGGTTTCTTTGTCTTTTTGTGTTCTTCACCCAACTCCTTGATAATCTCGGTCCCCGATGCCGCGTAATTTCCGAGAACTTCTGTCCCGATGGCTTTTTCGTAAGCTTTTATAAACGAATCGGGAAATTTCGCAAATGTGCGGAACGGTACCGATGTGCAGATTCCCGTCAGTTCCCAGTGTCCGGTTATGGTATCCTTCCCCCTGGAGCGTTCCGCCAACCGCCCGAAGGAACCCCGCGGCTCTTTTACTGCCGGAATCCCGGAAACTCCTTGAATATTTCCCAATCCGAGATCTTGTAAATTAGGAATACAAAAAGGATTCTTCTTATCTGCGATGCTTTTTAATGTATTTGCGCCGCTGTCTCCGTAGTCCGCCGCATCCGGTAATGCTCCGATGCCGAAGCTGTCTAATACGATCCAGATAACCCGCCGCATAAAGCAAATCCTCCTATCGAATCAATTTTGGACAAAATGTGAGAAAATCACCGGAAACCAAAGCGTATTCCACGCCCCGGTGAATTCCTTTAAAGGCTTTTGTATGGGCGTCGGCGCCGTGCAGATGCCCGTAGACAAGAATTTCCACACCGAATTCTTCTGCCAGTTCCGTGAAGCCGGAAGACTCTCCCCCTGCCCGAACCGGCGGATAATGGAGAGCCGCTATCAATTTTTTCGCTCCGGCCTTTGCTGCCGATTCTAAAGAAAAACGAAACCGCTGCAACTCCCTTAAATAGATTTTTTCATCATGTGCTGTAAAATCCGGGTCGCCGGGACAAATCCAGCCCCGGCTTCCGCAGATAGCATAATCCTCTGCCATATAGTGCGTATTTTGTAAAAAATACATTCGTGAATCCAGCTGATTTAATTTGGTCACCGAGGTCCACCACAAGTCATGATTTCCCCGGATGAGTACCTTCTGTCCCGGCAGGCGGGAAATCCAGGCCAAATCTTCGTCGGCTTCCTGTCTTCGCAGTCCCCAGGAAATATCTCCGGGGATGATGACCGTATCCGTTTCTTTTACGATTCGCTCCCATTTTTCCCTAATGCGATTCGTATGATTAATCCACTGTCCTCCGAAGATTTCCATGGGCTTATCTGTAGTCAGAGACAAATGGATGTCTCCGATTGCATATATGCTCATCCTCTATTCTTCCCCTTTTCCTTCATCAAACTCCGGTTGATCCAGTCCCAGAAGTACTTGACTGCTGCTTTCCGGCAGAGCAGTAACGTTTTTCAGCTTGCTTTGGATCTTTCGTGTTCGGGTTCCCACCAGTTTATCCAGTTCCTGATTGGCTTGATTGATCCGCTGCTGGGTCTGTGCCAGCACGCCGCCGAATTTTTCAAATTCCGTTTTCACGGCCCCTAACACATTCCACACTTCGCTGGAATGCTTTTGTATGGCCAGAGTACGGAATCCCATTTGCAGGCTGTTCAATAAGGCTGCCATAGTAGTAGGCCCTGCAATGCTGATTTTATATTCTCTCTGAAGGGTTTCTACCATACCCCTGCGTACCACTTCCGCATAAAGCCCTTCGGCGGGAAGAAACATGATGCCGAAATCCGTAGTGTGGGGTGGGTCGATGTATTTTTGCTGAATATCTTTTGCAAAGCTCTTAATTCTCGATTCCAAAACCTTTGCGGCGGATTCTACTTTGGCGGAATCACCCGTATCGTAGGCGTCCAGCAAATTCGTATAAGCATCCGCAGGGAACTTCGCGTCGATGGGGAGATAGACGATGTCATCCTCTTCTCCGGGAAGCCGAACCGCAAATTCCACCCGTTCAGCGGAACCTTTTTTCGTAGCGATGTTTTCCTCGTATTGTTCCGGGGAAAGCATTTGCTCCAGGATCGCTCCCAGCTGAATTTCGCCTAAAATTCCCCTGGTTTTCACATTAGAAAGTACTTTCTTCAGATCTCCCACTCCCGAGGCCAAAGTCTGCATTTCTCCCAGACCTTTGTACACCTGTTCCAACCTGTCGCTTACTACCTTGAAAGACTGCCCGATCCGTTCTTCCAAGGTTTTCTGCAGCTTTTCATCCACCGTAGCCCGCATTTCGTCCAGTTTCTTCTCATTGTTCTGCTGAAGAGATTCCATGCGGTTTTCCAGCGTCTGGTTGACCTGGACGAGCATGTTATTTACCGTATTTTGCAGAGTCTCGTTCTTTTCATTCAGCTGTCGGTTCAGTTCGCCGATTCGCTGGCCTAATTGCTGACTCAGCTCCGCCAGGCGTTTATCCTGCATTTCAGCCGTTTGTTTTTGATTGTTGATCAGAATTTCGCTGAGGTTATGAAAGCTGGACTGAATAAACTGCTGGGTTTCCGCCCGGGATCTCTGAATCTCTTCCCCGTTGGCTTTCAGCGTTTCGCTGAGATTTTTTTCCATGTAGTCGAGGCGTTCCTTCTGTTCCGCCTGTCCGCCGTTTTGACGGGAACGAAATGTGTATATAAAAAAAACGACGATAAGTATCACGATGAAAAGGTTAAAAAGTATCGATATAAATTGCCATATCATTTTTATTTTTCTCCTGTTCGTTTCCTGTTAAAAAGCGTAGCTCATGTCTACGGCTCATTATATAAATTTAATACAGAATCAGTATATCATAAAAGCGATTTCCTTTGTTGACCAAAAGTTCTTTTTTACTTGAAAAGCATCGTCTCCTATCATAAAATAAAATCGTCAGTTTTCGACAAAAAGCGAAACGGAAGGATATTTTGGATGAAAAAGCAACAGAAATGGTTGGAAAAAAACAGAATGCTGGTTTTAGCGGTATGCTGTCTTGCGGTTCTGGTAATTGCGGGAGCAGTGATCGGCATGAGCCCTTTCAATCCGGAAGAAAGCGGCTATCCGCTCTATTTTGAAGGAGAAGAAACGGAATTTACGGCGTACCATATTCACGGCAATATATATATTCCGGCAGAGGCGGCGGAAGCTTACGGAAATACCGCAGGCATGACCATAGATCGGACTGCAGAGGAAATCCGCATGGATTTGAGCACAAAAAACATCGATATGGCCGATCGGGCTACTACAAATCTTGTAAAAACCTACGCAGGTACGGTTTCCATTCCCGCCCGTACAATTCACGGGGAATGTTGCGTTCCCGTAAATACGCTGGGTTCCTTCTTCCATTTGCAGGCGGAAGTAAAAGGAAAGAAAATCAAGATGAATCCCTTTGACGCGAGAAACGGAGATAAAAATACGGTTGATTATTACGCGCCGGCGAAAGAGAAGTATGTACAGGGAAAAGAAAAAATCAGCGTTGTATGGCAATATGTCAAAAGCCTGACCGAACCCGCTCCGGAAAAGAAAAACGACGGTATCGACGTGCTTTGTCCTACCTGGTTTCATCTAACGGTTGAAGGCGGAGGTGCTGTGGAAAATCACGGAGATCTGGGATATACCCAAACCGCACATGAAAACGGATATATGGTCTGGGCAACCATAACAAATAATATGGCGACCAAAGGTTCTACAAACTTTACGGCAAAGTGCTTTGCCAATACCGATCTGCTTTACCGTTCCGTAGCGCAGTATATTTTCCTTGCTACGCTTTACGATGTGGACGGAATCAATATCGATTATGAAGATGTCCGTGACAGCGATGCGAAAGGGTTGACTGCGTTCACTTCCTTGCTTCGGAACTATACGGAACGGCAGGGCTTAAACCTTTCGATCGATACCTTGATTCCCGCGGAATGGACCGTGGAATACGACCGGGCTTCGCTTGCCGAATATGTGGATTATATCGCGGTTATGACCTATGATGAACACTATGCCGGAAGTAAAGAGGCCGGCTCCATCGCTTCCCTGCCCTGGGTTGAGGAAGCGGTAAAAGCTTGTTTAAAAGATGTTCCTGCGGAAAAACTTCTGCTTGGCGTTCCTCTTTATACCAGACAATGGGTTACGGATGAAAACGGACGGGTTTTAAAGCAGACCGCTTTAACCATGAATAGCGCGGCGGATTTAGTAAAGAAACAGAATCTGACAGCCGAATGGAAAGCCGATGTAAAGCAAAATTATGTTTCTTGGAAAGAAGACGGCAATTTAAATCAAATTTGGTTGGAAGATGAACGGTCGGTGGCCAACCGGCTGCGCTTAGTGCAGAAATATGATTTGGCAGGCAGCGCTTCCTGGCAGCGTTCCCTGGCATCCGAAGACATTTGGAAAGTCTACGGGCACATGCTGAAAGATGACGGCAAAGTGAGCGATTACGAGCCGGAAAAATAACAAAACCTTAAGGAGCGGGATTTCATCCCGCTCCTTTCTGTAACATAACCTTTCTTTTCGGAATATACTGCTTTTGAAATCCAAACAGATTACCAGAAAAGGAGGTAAATATATGAGTTGTTTCGGTGCCTGTACATCGCCGGACATCTATCAAAACTGCTGCAATGCAAATACACTTTGTGAATTTGACGGCACGCTTGACAACGTAGTCTCCGAGCCGATATTTGTGCAGAAAGTGTTCGACGCTGTACTATTCAATCTTCAGGGGCTGAAAACCGTAGCCAATCAGTGTTTTTCCCCTGCTATTCCCAGAGGTCACAGACTGAAACGGGTCATCGATATCCGATGCAACCGCTACTTTAATCCGGAAAACGTAGAAGACCCGGCAAATCTGAAACTGAACATAAATACCACGATTTCCGGCGCGTCATTTATCCAGCATTCCAACGGAGAAGAAGTTACGGTCGTTGGACCGGACGGTACTTATTCAGAACGGGTCATCTATGCGGATACTCGCTCCTGCGACGAGCAGGGCAAAGGCACTCCTATTTTTGGAACGCAGAATATTTCCATTACAGGAGATGTGCAGGTAGCTCTGGATTTATTGCTCTGTGACCGTTATGACCACGAAGTTGTTTTTACAGTCTGCGCAAATGTAAACATTGCACAGGAATCCAATCCGTTATTCCTGACCAATTTCTTTGAATTGTGCATGCCGTCTACGCAGCATAGCGCTTTTATGCCCCGGTTTGCGGAATTCTGCAACCCCATGTGCGAAACCCGGCTGGCTACAAACAATATGGGTCGTGATTTGACCCTTTGCCCGGACGGAACGGTAAAAGCAAACCTGATCATCGCTCTCTGCATTACCTGCGAGAAAAAGATTATCGTTCCCGTACAGCTTTGCGTTCTGTCCACCGGCTACGTTCAGCTTTCTCCGCAGGCGTCCGCTATCTGCACCAACTTCCCCCAGCTCTTCCCCGATCAGCTGCAGGAGGATGAAAAGGAAGAAGAAGCGGAGGAAGACGAGTGCTGCGAATGCAAGTGCGTTTGTGAAACGGTTCCCTGTGAGCCGGAATGCCCGCCTTCCCCGAAGCCCAAAAACCGAAGATAGTTTTAATACTTGCATTAAGGAGGCTGCCGGATACAGCCTCCTTAAATTTGTTGAGCGGTCAATTTACTTTCATGTCAAATTGCCGCTGCTCTTTTCTTCTTTCGGCTGCCGCTGATCCCGGATGCTCCCCACGGTAAAAATCGCAAGGCCGATCCAGATAATCATAAAGCCGATGAACTGGTAAATGTCAAACGCTTCCCGGAACAGAAAAATTCCCAGAAGCAGCGTGATGGAGGGTGAAACATATTCGATTAACCCGATAGCAATCAGAGAAATTCTGTTTGTACCCATAGCAAACAGACAAAGCGGCACAGCGGTAAAAAGGCCGGAAAAAGCCAACAGACCCAGTTGATGCGGTTCCGCTGCGGCAAACGCCCCCTTCCCGTTCAGTTCAAAGTAAAGAATACCGGGAATGACGATAGGCAGCAGTAAAATTGTTTCATACAGCAAAGAAAGCAGCGCCGGAGCATGTACTTTTTTCTTGATGCCTGCGTAAGTGGAAAATGTGATTGCCAGTCCGAATGCAAGAAACGGAAATTGACCGAAAGAAAACAGCATAACTCCCGCGCCGGCACAAGCCAGCAGAATTGCCGCCGTTTTGTAGCCGGTCAGCTTTTCTTTAAAAAAAACAATTCCAAACAGGCAGAGAATTAAAGGCTCAATATAATAACCGATGCTGGTTTGAATCACATATTCACTGTTCACCATATAAATATAGATTCCCCAGTTCATAGAGATTACCAATCCTGCTGAAAAATATGTTCCGGCAGCACCTTTTTTCTTCAGCGGCTCCCACATAGCCTTCCAGCCGAAGACAAAAATGTCCGCTGTAAAAACCAGGAGACAGGCCAGAACCAGGCGGTAAAACATGATTAAAACCGGATCGATAGGCTGAAGAGATTTCCAGTAAACCGGAAGAATTCCCCACATAAGCATGCTGAGCAAGGTACATATAAGACCTTCTGTGTATTCTTTTCTCTGTCGATGTTGAAGCTTGTCCGTCATTTTTAAAAACCTGAGATAATCTTAATAAAAACTTACATCAAAGTTTAGCGCTGCTTTCTGTTTCTTTGAACCAGATCCGGGCACTAATCATATCTGTTATTATACCGCCGTTCGCTGCTTCTGTCATCGGCTTTCCTGACATTTCTCCGCCTGTCTGCGACCTGAAAGGTATAAAATAAAGCAAAGGAGCCTTTCCGGTACCGGAAAAGCCCCTTCTATGTGCTGTTTTCTGCCTGTGCGCAGATTGCGGGCGGCCTGTGCTAAAACAGTCCGCCAAGCAGCCCGCCGCTTCCGCATTGACCATCGTTCTGGCATTGCCATAACAGGAAGAGAACGACGATGATAAGTAACCAATTTCCGCCGGAATTACTGTTGTTGTCGCAGCACCCGTTGTTGTTATTGCAGTTTCCGCCAAATCCGCCGCAGAAAAGGAAAATCAGAACCAGAACCCAAATCCAATTCTGCCCTTCTTTCTCCTCCTGACAGCAAGGATCGCACGAATCCGAACAGATGTCTTTCCTGCAGGGATCGCAGGGATCACAGGGGGTACAGCACCGACAATCGTCTCCCAAAAGAAAACACCTCCCCATTTAATTTATCGGCTGAACTTATAGTTTTCTGCCGTCCATCTATAATATGAGATACGGAGAAAGTTGTGACAGATAAAAATATTCGTAAAATCAAAAAAGAAATTCGGGCATCCCTTCCCCGCCGGGTTCAGAAAACCTTGCTTTTTCAGGGGAAAATGGTGTATAATCTAAAAAAATAAATTAACCGGCGGGGAGCTTGTGTTACAGGCTGAGAGGAAGGTATAACCTTCGACCCATTAACCTGATTTGGATAATGCCAACGTAGGGACGCCTGAAAAGCAAGTGTTATGGGAAGTTACCGGATTGGCGGCTTTCCATTTTTTGTTTAGGAGAAAAAACAATGGTAAAAATCAACGGAACGGAAGCAGCTGCCGGGGGGAAGACGATTTCTGAATATCTGGCGGCTGCAGACTACGACATCAGACGCGTTGCCGTAGAACGCAACGGTGAGATTGTGCCGAAAACACAATACGATGAAGTAGTCATCGAAGAGGATGATGTGATTGAAGTAGTGAGTTTTGTGGGAGGTGGCTGATTTGCCGGATTCAAAACCAACGAAAGAGCAGATGCAGAAAGCTCTGGAAGAACGGCACGGAGCTGAACTGCAGCGGCGCTTTTCATCGGCGTCGGTTGCTGTCTGCGGCCTCGGTGGTCTCGGTTCCAATATCGCCATCGCTCTTGCCCGCGCCGGAGTGGGTAAGCTGCATCTCATTGACTTTGACAAGGTGGATATCACAAATCTCCACCGCCAGCAGTATACGGTAAAGCAGCTGGGGATGTACAAAACAGATGCGTTGAAGGAGACGTTACAGGATATCGCACCGTATATGGAGATAATAGCCCATACGGTTCAGATAACGGAAGATAATCTGAAAGAAATTCTTCGCGATGATGAAATCATCTGTGAAGCGTTTGACAAGCCGGAGAATAAAGCTATGCTTGTGAATGGTGTATCGGAGAACTATCCTGAAAAATACATTGTTTCTGCTTCCGGTATGGCGGGAATCTCTTCGGCAAACAGCATTAAAACCCGAAGAATTACAAAGCACTTCTATCTTTGCGGCGATGAAACCAGCGATATTTCAAATGGTGCGGGGCTGTTTTCCTCCCGGGTGATGATCTGCGCAGCGCATCAGGCGCATGCTGTTCTCCGCATTCTTGCCGGAGAGCAGGAGGCCTAAACCATAATAACAGAAAGAAGGATCTTACAATGAACAATGAGGATAAGCTCATTATCGGCGGATATGAATTTAATTCCAGATTTATTCTCGGCTCAGGGAAATACTCTCTCAGCCTGATAGAAGCGGCGGTAAAGGACGCGGGAGCCGAAATTATTACCCTTGCGGTACGCCGTGCAAACACCGGGGATCAGGAAAATATCATCGATTTCATTCCCGAAGGCGTTACGCTGCTTCCCAACACTTCCGGAGCGAGAAACGCGGAGGAGGCGGTGCGTATTGCCCGGCTTGCCCGTGAGCTGGGATGCGGCAGCTTTGTTAAAATCGAGATCATGCGCGACTCGAAGTATCTGCTGCCGGACAATCAGGAAACTGTCAAGGCAACGGAAATTCTTGCCGGGGAAGGGTTTGTAGTTATGCCGTACATGTATCCTGACCTGAACGTGGCTCGTGATCTTGTCAATGCGGGAGCTGCCGCGGTTATGCCTTTGGCGTCTCCTATCGGTTCCAATAAGGGACTTGCAACCAAAGATTTTATTCAAATTTTGATTGATGAAATTGACCTTCCCATTATCGTGGACGCGGGTATCGGCCGGCCTTCTCAGGCCTGCGAGGCAATGGAAATGGGCGCCGCTGCAATTATGGCCAACACCGCCCTTGCCACCGCCGGAGATCTTCCTATGATGGCGGCGGCTTTCCGGCAGGCCATCGAAGCGGGACGAAAGGCATATCTCGCAGGGCTTGGCAGAGTTTTAACGAGAGGCGCCGCCGCTTCAGATCCTCTGACGGGATTTCTGCGTGAATAAGGAGTGAAGCAAATGGAAAACCAGTTTTTTATTGATTCGGAGCATTTGTCGCAGGAAGCGCTCGCGAAGAAACACCGGCTGGAAACCGATCCTTCCTCCCGAAAAAACCATATGGAATATCTGCCGGGTATGGAGCAAATCCAGTCGGATGTCTGCAAAAACGTTATGGCGCAGATGGAGTCTTACGACTATTCCCGATATACCGCAAGAGATGTGCAATCCGCTTTGGAGCATGAAACTTGTTCCATTGAAGATTTTAAAGCTCTGCTGTCCCCTGCGGCGGAACCGTTTCTTGAACAGATGGCGCAGAGGGCGCGTATGGAAACCGGCAAACATTTTGGAAACACCGTTTACCTGTTTACACCGCTCTACATTGCCAACTACTGTGAAAACTATTGTGTTTACTGCGGTTTTAACTGCTATAACCATATCAGCCGTATGAAGCTGAATACGGAGCAGATCGAGCATGAAATGAAGGTCATAGCCGATTCCGGAATGGAGGAAATTCTGATCCTTACCGGAGAAAGCCGCGCCCGAAGCGATGTAAACTACATCGGAGAAGCCTGCAGGCTTGCCCGCAAATATTTCCGCATGGTGGGGCTTGAAATCTACCCTGTAAATACAGATGAATATCGTTTTCTGCACCAGTGCGGCGCAGACTATGTGACGGTGTTTCAGGAAACCTACGATATCGAAAAATACGAAACCCTGCACCTTCTCGGCCACAAGCGCGTATGGCCATACCGCTTTGATGCGCAGGAGCGGGCGTTAATGGGCGGTATGCGGGGTGTAGCGTTCTCGGCTTTGCTGGGTCTCTCGGATTTCCGCAAGGACGCTTTGGCCAGCGCTCTGCATGTTTATTATTTACAGCGAAAATACCCCCAGGCGGAAATGTCCCTGTCCTGCCCCAGGCTTCGCCCTATTATCAACAACGACAAAATCAATCCTCTGGATGTAGGTGAAAAACAGCTTTGCCAGGTGATCTGCGCCTACCGTATTTTCCTGCCTTTTGTGGGCATTACCGTATCCTCCCGTGAGAGCGCCTCCTTCCGAAACGGTATCGTAAAGATTGCCGCAACGAAGGTTTCCGCCGGCGTTTCAACCGGTATCGGAGACCACGAAAGCAAATATACCGGAAAGGAGCCGGACAGCGCCGAGGGCGACGAGCAGTTTGAAATAAACGACAGCCGAAGCCTTGATACCATGTATAAGGATATCGCTGATGAAGGCCTGCAGCCTGTTCTGAACGATTACCTCTATGTCTGATATCTTATGCGTAACCAACCGGAGCCTCTGCGGCGAGGATTTCCTTTCCCGAATAGAGAAAATAGCAAAGGCTTTTCCCGCCGGTATTATCTTGCGGGAAAAGGATTTGACCGAAGCGGAATACCTTCGTTTGGCGTCAAAGGTAGTAAAAATCTGCGAAGCATACGGTGTTCCCTGTATTCTGCACAGCTTTGTAAAGGCGGCTGTCGAACTGAAAGCAGATGCCATTCACCTTCCGCTGCCGGCGCTGCTGCAGATGAGCGAAGCGGACAAAGCACACTTTTCTGTTATCGGAGCATCCTGTCATTCGGCAGAAGACGCGATTTCAGCCGAAGAACAAGGATGTACTTACATCACCGCCGGTCATATCTTCCCTACCCGCTGCAAAGAAGACGTTCCGCCTCGGGGAGTCGAATTCCTGCGGGAAATCTGTAAGAGCGTATCCATTCCGGTTTATGCAATCGGCGGTATTAACAGAGAAAACATGCAGGCGGTTCGGGAAGCCGGAGCAAAAGGCGCTTGTATTATGAGCGGTTTTATGTGCTGCAGGGATGTGCGAGCGTATTTGGAGGAACTGGAAAATGAAGTTTGATAAAAAATGTTTGCTTTTATATGCGGTTACAGACCGTACATGGGTTGGAAGGCAAACTCTTTTGGAGCAGGTCGAGGATGCGCTGAAAGGCGGTGTTACTTTCGTACAGCTTCGGGAAAAAGATCTGAGTGAAACTGATTTTACAGAAGAAGCTGTTGAAATGAAAAAATTATGTCACCGTTTCGGTGTTCCTTTGATTATCAACGATAATGTCGAAGTTGCCGTAAAAAGCGGAGCGGACGGTGTGCATGTAGGAATTACGGATCAGCCTGTGGAGGAAATCCGCAAACGAACCGGTAAAGATTTTATTATCGGAGCCACGGCAAAAACCGTAGAACAGGCGCAGAAAGCCGAAGCCGCCGGAGCGGATTATCTCGGCGTAGGTGCGGTATTCCCCTCTCCTACCAAGCAAAACGCCATCCGAATTACAACGGAGCAATTAAAAGAAATCTGCGGTGCGGTTTCTATCCCCGCTGTGGCCATCGGAGGCATAAGCCTTAAAAATGCGGAGGAAATCAAGGGCGCAGGAATGGCCGGCATTGCCGTGGTATCGGCGATTTTTGCCGCGGAAGACATACAGACTGCGGCTGCGGATTTGAAAAAAAAAGCGCTGTCGATCGTTTCATTATAGTAGTGGAAACGACGTTTACAGCCTTCCGCGGCAGACCGGGGGCACCACTCTCTGCCGCTTAATAAAAATAATGCTTTAATGAAAAAGGAGTATGAACGATGAGAACAGCATTATCAATCGCCGGAAGCGATTCCAGCGGAGGCGCCGGTATCCAAGCGGATATTAAAACGATGACTCTGAACGGTGTTTACGCTATGAGCGCAATTACAGCATTGACGGCGCAAAACACAACCGGCGTATCGGATATATGGGAGGTGACCCCGGAATTTCTGGGGCAACAAATTGACTCTGTATTTGAGGATATCCCCCCGGATGCCGTGAAAATCGGAATGGTTTCTTCAAGCAAGCTGATTCGGGTAATTGCCCAAAAGCTGAAAACACACAAGGCGGAAAATATCGTAGTAGATCCCGTAATGGTGGCTACAAGCGGTTCAAAGCTGATTGCGGACGACGCGGTTCGTATTTTGACAGCAGAACTGCTTCCCATAGCGACGATTGTGACGCCGAATCTTCCGGAAGCGGAAGTTTTGTCCGGGATGTCTATTCAAAGCCCGGACGATATGGTTGCCGCGGCAAAGAGAATCAACGAAGCTTACGGCTGCGCAGTATTGTGCAAAGGCGGTCACAGCTTAAACGACGCAAACGACCTGCTATACGCAAACGGATCTTACAAGTGGTTTGAAGGAAAACGAATCGACAATCCTAATACCCACGGTACGGGCTGTACCCTGTCCTCGGCGATTTCCGCAAATCTTGCCAAAGGCTTTGATCTTTCTGACTCCGTGCGGAGGGCTAAGGATTATATCTCCGGCGCTCTTGCCTCCATGCTTGATTTGGGCAGAGGCAGCGGGCCGATGAACCACGCATTTGATTTAACAAGCCGCTTTGCGGATGAAGCGAAATAAAATTGAATCTTGCGGGAAAGGAATTCTAATTATGAGAAACTATAAAACACAGATGGAAGCCGCTAAAAAAGGCATTATCACTCCGGAAATGGAGGTTGTCGCAAAAAAGGAACATATGGAGCCGGAAAAACTTCGCGAAGCAGTTGCCAAAGGTGTCGCGGCGATCCCGTGTAATATCAACCATACGTCCATTTCAGCCGAAGGGATCGGCACAGGCCTTCGTACAAAAATCAATGTCAATCTGGGCATTTCCGGCGACTGCAAGGATTACGATATGGAAATGCGCAAAGTGGATATGGCTTTGAAATTCGGCGCGGAAGCCATTATGGATTTGAGTAATTACGGAAAAACCAACACATTCCGAAAAGAGCTGATTGCCAGATCGCCGGCTATGATCGGTACCGTTCCCATGTACGACGCCATCGGATATCTTGAAAAAGATCTGCTTGAAATCAAAGCCGAGGATTTCCTGGAGGTCGTTCAAGCTCATGCGGAAGAAGGCGTGGACTTTATGACGATTCACGCCGGCATCAACCGCCGCACAGTAGAAGCGTTTATGCGGGACAAGCGAAAGATGAACATCGTATCCAGAGGGGGTTCCCTCCTGTTTGCCTGGATGATGATGACCGGAAATGAAAATCCGTTTTATGAGCATTACGATGAACTGCTCCGGATTCTTCGGGAATATGATGTGACCATCAGTTTGGGCGATGCGCTTCGTCCCGGCTGTATTGACGACAGCACCGACGCGGGGCAGATTGCCGAATTGATTGAACTGGGAGCTTTAACCCAGCGTGCGTGGGCAATGGATGTTCAGGTTATGGTGGAAGGTCCCGGGCATATGGCGATGAATGAAATCGAAGCAAATATGAAGCTGCAGAAACGCCTTTGTCATAACGCACCGTTCTATGTTCTCGGCCCCATCGTTACAGACATTGCGCCGGGATACGATCATATCACTTCCGCTATCGGCGGAGCGATTGCCGCAGCCAGCGGCGCAGACTTCCTCTGCTATGTAACGCCTGCGGAGCATTTGCGTCTGCCCGATCTGGACGATGTGAAAGAAGGAATTATCTCCGCTCGAATTGCCGCCCATGCGGCGGATATCGCAAAAGGCGTTCCCCATGCCCGAGAGATTGATAACGCCATGGCGGAAGCGCGCCATAATGTTGATTGGGATGCTATGTTTGATCTTGCCCTGGATAAGGATAAAGCAAAGACATATTTTGAAAGCACTCCCCCTGCCGACCGCCATACCTGTTCTATGTGCGGGAAAATGTGCGCTGTTCGAACAACCAATATGATTCTCGAGGGAAAAAAGGTTGAATTCTGTACAGAGAAATAAACCGATAGGAGAAAAATATGAGCAGATGTGTTATTATCGGCGGCGCGTCAATCGGAGACTACGCAGCCGTCCGTGAATATCTCAAAGCCGACGATTACAATGTGTTTTGCGACAGTGGACTTCGCCATACCGATGGGTTGAGAATAAAGCCCCATTTGATCGTCGGGGATTTCGATTCCCATCCAAAACCGGATCTGCCCGTGGAAACCATTGTGCTGCCCTGTGAAAAAGATGATACCGATACCGTTTACGCCGTTAAAGAGGCGGTATCCAGAGGATATTCTGATTTTTTGCTTGCAGGCGTTATCGGCAACAGATTGGATCATACAATCGGCAATGTTTCCATTCTCCTGATGCTTGCCGCTCTGGGCAAAACCGCAAAGATAGTAGACGACTATTCCGAAATGGAAATCGTGTCAAAGGATCCTGTTTACATCGAGGATAAATTTCCGTATTTCTCTCTGCTGAATATTTCCGGCAAAGCGGAAGGCGTTACCATAAAAAACGCGAAGTATACGCTGGATAATTCGGCTATCAATTGCGATTATCAGTATGGCGTCAGCAATGAAGTTATCCGGGGATTATCCGCAGAGGTTACGGTAGCCGAAGGAGAACTGCTTCTAATAAAAATAAAACGCGATCGGCAGTAATTCGAAGGAGCGGTGTATTTTTATGTACCCTTTTCTCAGGTTCTGTATTTTCACCGCTCCCGACTTTCCAACCGCCGTATCAGATTTTTCATATCTTCCGGCAGCGGTGCCCGGAATGTGACGCGCTTTTTTGTAGCCGGGTGCAGGAAAGAAAGCTCCGCAGCGTGGAGCGCCTGCCGCTCGATCAGGTAAACAGCGTCTTCGCCGTACAGGTGATCCCCCACAATAGGATATCCGATATGGGACAAATGCACGCGGATCTGGTGTGTCCTGCCGGTCTCCAGCATCAGCTCCACAAGCGCATACCCTGTCTTCCCTTTTGGGTAACGTTCCAGAACCCGGTAATGCGTAACCGAAGGGCTGCCATCCGGAATAACGGCTCTTTGAAGTTGGTCGTCCACCGGCTTCCCGATGGGAAGGTCGATCGTCCCCTCTTCCTCTTCGGGCATTCCTTTTACAATGGCTACATATTTTTTTTCTACCGTGCGTCGATTGCGATCCGTTTCGTCAGGTTTTCCCGAAACGAAACCGGATTCCGCCATCTGCTTTGCCAGGTTATCCTGAGCGTGGGAATTCTTTCCGATGAGCAGAATTCCGGAGGTGTCCATATCCAGACGGTTTACAAAGCGGATTTTATAGCAGTCTCCCTTTTCCAGCATATGGCTCATAATTCCGTTGGCGATTGTGTGGCAGGGATGTCCTTTCGTAGGATGTACAACCAGTCCCGGCTGTTTGTTCACCACCATAATGTCTTCGTCCTCGAAAATTACGTCGATGGGAATAGGCTCCGGCTCAAAATGGCTGGTTTCTTTCGGCATGGTCACCGTCAAAGTCTGCCCGGCCTTTCCTTTGTCCCGCAGCCAGACCGGCGTTCCGTCCAGAAATACGCAATCCTGTTTTTTCAGCTGCCGCAGAAGTCTGGAGGAAAAATGCAGGCGCCGCTTTAAAAGCTCGCGGATATGGTAGATCTCATCTGTCTCGCTTAAAATGTAAGAATATCGTTCACTCATAAAAATTTACTCTTTACTTTATTCCAAAAACGGTAGGTCTCAAGGCGCATTAAGCGCAGCTGCTTCCCGGAAAGAAAAATTTCAATAGATCCTTCTTTTCGCTTTTTTTCCGCCAGCCCGTCTCCAATAATCAGAACTTCTTTTTCCTGGTCCTTTTCCGGTTCGATCAAAACCGACATATCTGCCGGCAGAAGAACACTGGAGGTAAAGGATCGGTAAGCGGTGGTGTTCATAGGCGAAATCGGCGTAACCTGGAGCAATGCCAGCCTGGGGTCTACGATAGAACCGCCTAGGGCGTAATTATACGCAGTGCTTCCTGCAGGGGTAGAAATCAGCAGTCCGTCTCCGCTGAAACGCTGAATCCGGCTGTCTCCGATGGATAAATCCAGATGGATGGTTCTGGGTTTTGCGCCTCGGATTACGATTTCGTTAATAGCCTGGGATTCCTGCGGCCCGTCTTCGTCTTGAAACCGGGCGGTCAGTACCTCTAACGTTTGAAGAGAATAACGCTGATTCAAGTAACTTTCTATAAACGCGTCTAAACTGTCCGGCTGAAATTCCTGAAAAAATCCCAAATGCCCGGTATTGATGCCCACATAGGGAATATCCGCGAATCCGCATTCGTGTACGGTTTTCAGAAAGCTTCCGTCGCCGCCGATGCAGACGATCAGTTCCGCGGAAGGGTCGAAGCGGTTTCGCAGTTCAAAGCCCCGGAATTCCAGCTTCTTACGCAGCTGAAATTCCGTTTGCAAAGAAATAGGGTCCCCTTTTGTAAAAATGCAGATGACGGGCTTTTCCGATGCCATATGCTTCTCCCCTCCTTTTTCGTAAACCGCCGCAGAAATTCAAACGATCCGGCCGCCTATATTAAAGTTTCTAATTCGTTCAGCAGATTTTCAAATACGTCGATAGCCCTTTCGATAGGTTCGGGCTTACTCATATCCACTCCTGCGATCTTCAGCAGTTCGATGGGATCATCGCTGCTGCCGCTGCGCAGGAAGCGGATATAGTTTTCTCTGGCGCTTTCGCCCCCTGTCAGAATCAGATCGGAAATAGCCGCCGCCGCGGAATATCCCGTAGCGTATTGATAAACGTAGAACGCCCGGTAAAAATGCGGAATTCTGGCCCATTCCATGGCAATCTGCGGATCGTAGAAAACCTTTTCGCCGAAATACTTCTTGTTTAAATCAAGGTAGGTCGCGCAGAGCCATTCGGAAGTTAACGTCTCGCCCTTTTCAACGGCCTGATGTGTCAAAAGCTCAAACTCCGCGAACATAGTCTGACGGAACAGTGTGCCTCTGAATTCTTCAATGTACAGGTTTAAGAGATACTTTCTCCGTTCCGGATCGGTTTCTTTTTTCAGCAAATGCTTCATCAAAAGGTTTTCGTTCACGGTAGATGCTACTTCGGCTGTAAAAATGGAGTGATCGCCGTATACGAAAGGCTGCGTTTTCCGGGTGTAGTGAGAGTGCATGGAATGCCCCATCTCGTGAACGATCGTAAACACGTCTTTCAGCTGATTGTTGTAATTCAGCAAAATGTAAGGCATGCTGTCATAGCTGCCGAAAGAATATGCTCCGCTGGTCTTGCCTTCGTTCTCGTAAACATCTATCCAGCCGGACTGGATTCCCTGGTTTACCGTGTCAATGTATTCTTTGCCTAAAGGCGCAAGTCCTTCCCGCATTAAATCTAAAGCTTTTTCATAAGGAATGTTGTCTTCCGGTTTATTTACCACGGGAACATACAGGTCGTACATGTGAACCTGGTCTACTCCCAGCGCTTTTTGCCTTAAATCCACATAGCGGTGAAGAAGCCCTAATCGCTTATTGACTACCGAAATAAGATTATCGTAAACTTCTTCGGGGATATTGCCGCCTGACAGGGCTGCTGCTCTGGAAGAAGGATAATGACGGATCTCCGCGCCTACCGCATCGGTTTTCGTGTTGTAGTTATAGGTAGTGGCCAGCGTATTTTTCTGCGCTTCGTACGCTGCGTACATGTGCTCGAAGGCTTCTCGTCTTATTCTGCGGTCTTTGGATTCCAGCAAGCTGATATACCGGCCGTGAGTAACTTCTACCTGATCTCCTTCTTCATCCACTATGCTGCCGAAACGAATATCCGCGTCGTTGATCATAGTAAAGATATCGCCGGTAGCGGACAGCAGTTCCCCCATTCTTGCCAGCAGAGCTTCTTCCGCTGCGGTCAGCACATGGGCTTTTTCCCGCAGTGTCTGCCGAAGCACGAATTCATACAGATCAAGCCCCGGAGTTTCCTTCAGGAATTTCAAAATCTGCTCTTCCGGAATGGACAGCAATTCCGGCGTGAAAAAAGACATGGCTGCGGAAGCGCCTGCGATCAGAGAATTGCATTTATCGCACATGGATTGGTAACGAGCTACTCTGTTGTCTTCGTCCCGCTTCATACGGGCATAAACATAAACCCGTTCGATAGTCTGCCAAATTTCATCTTTTGCCTGAAACGCGGCAAGAAGAATGTCTCCCCCTTCCGCTAAACGCCCCCGGTAAGCACGGAAGGATTCCGCTTTTTTTAAAGCAGCGGCACAGTCTTTTTCCCAAATGGCTTCGTCCGCGTACATGGCAGTCATATTCCATTTATATTTCGAATCAATCTGTTCTCTCGTTTTTGTTTTCTTGCTTTCTTTCATGAAAACCCCCACTAAAATTTAATATAATTTACAGAGGCGGATGACTGCATCCGCCCGGTTTTCCAATTTATGATTATTATACCACATTTAAGTTTGAAATCATCCGTCTATTTTGCTAAAATGTAAGTTAATGAAAAAGAGAAAGGATATCTGCCATGGACAACAGACCCATCGGTTTTTTTGATTCCGGGTTAGGCGGCCTGACCTGCATCTCCCCTTTGATGAAAGCGCTCCCGAAAGAACGCATTATCTACTTCGGTGATACGGCAAGAACCCCCTACGGTTCCAAAGCGCCCTCTACCATACGCATGTTTTCTGCACAAATTGCGGATTTTTTAGTACAGAGCAATGTAAAAATGATCGTGATCGCCTGCAATACTGTCAGTGCGACCTGTTTGAACGAACTGAGAGTACGATTTCCCGGCCTGCCGATTATCGGCATTATTCAGCCTGCTGCTCAAGCAGTGGCGGAAAGCTGCGGCAAAGGAAACCGCATCGGTATTATCGGGACAAAAGTAACGATCAAAAGCCGGGCTTACGAAAACCTGATTCATGAGCTGAATCCGGAGCTGTCTATTCATGCCATCTCCTGCCCCACTTTCGTTCCTTTAATCGAAGAGGGAATTATTGAGAATGAAATTATGGATTTATCCATACAATACTACCTGGATCATTTTATTAAGTACCATAAAATCGATACGCTGATCCTGGGATGCACACATTACCCTTTGATTCGGGATAACATCGAAAAACTTTATCCGCAGCTGCGAATCATCAACCCGTCGAAGGAAATAGTAAAGAGCATTCGGAAAGAGCTGGAAAGCCGGGATCTCCTGGCGGAAGAGCCCGACTGCGAGAATACCTTCTATGCCAGCGACCTCTCTGAGAATTTCGTAAATATGATCAACCGTATCTTTGAAATTTCGGAATTTCGCGTAGCATTCAAAAATTTTGACTTGGATACATATAAATAACGGCGGAGCCTCCCCCGAAAGGAGTATGATCTTATGAACCTGGAAGAATTGCTGAGACAACTGGAAATGGAAAGCCCGGAAGAGTTTTGCTGCTTTGAACAGCTGGCAGAACTGCTGGAATGCCAGGAGCCCATTGCGTACGATGATTTCTTTACGGTTTTGAAAGCTATTCCGGCAAAGGATCTTGCGGAATTGATTCAAAATTACTTTGCCGATATTCAAACCGGCGTCAGCGACGATGCTGTGGATTTTTATATCCTGCTTTCTACGATTGCGCAGGCATTGTCCGGCCTGGCTCTGGCCTCTGACGAAGAAGACGGCCGCCGCCTCTTGTCGGATGAATTGTACCGCTTCCGGAACTGGTATAACGAACCCGCACAGGTGGCCTGTGTTTCCAACGGGGACGGTATTTGCGAGTACCAGTCCATCAGCGACGCGCTGGCGCTCTGCCGGGCGGAAAAACTCCTCAACGAAGAATATGATTACGATTACAGTGCCTGTCTGGATTACCCGATCGATGAATATGTTATGAGCTTTTCTATCGATAAGGAAAACGGAACGGAATCGGATCCGGATGAAAATGAGGACGGCTGGGACGATGATACCGACGAATGCGGATGCGGTCACCGCCACAGCAGCCGATGCGGACACGATGCATTCGATCCTTATACTGACGGTCTGATCGACAGGGATAATCCGGTTATCGACGAAAGAAAATATTAAGAGAAAAGTGAAAAACGCTCCTTTTGCGGAGCGTTTTTCTGTGTTGCTTTGTTTTATAAATCAGGATACCAAGAATACAGTTAAAATTGTCAGAGGCGAGTAAATGTCCATAAGTTCTTGATCTGTCTCTCTAACGTTTCGTAAAGCCATAATTCACGGCTTCTGGTTCTGCTGTTGGGATCGTTTACGCGTATTTTGCCTTCTTGTACATCTGCCAGGACGATAAAGTGTCCCGCTGTTGTAAAGTCCCCCGGGCGCATAGCGCATATAATCGGGTGGCCGTTTTCGAGTTCATGCATGACAGTGCTTTTATTTAAAGATATTTCTCTTCCGCAAATACCGAAGCTTCTGCATCCCTCGGTCATTAGACTCCATTTTGTCCCTGTACCATTCACATAATAACCATTTTTTTCAGCAAATTCTGCTGCTGCGTCCGGCGTTGCCCTTTTATTTCCGGTTAAAGATACGGCCACCATGGAAAGACAAGCAGGTGCGCAGCCGGTCAGAGCCATTTTCCCGTCTCCGTAATCCATATACCCCCACCGGGGATCCCATTGGAGCAGCAGTGGCATGCGGGTTTTCAATTCTTTTCTTGTCAGACCTCCTGTTACCTTTCCATCTGCATCCAAATATCCTTTTACATAATCAACCATTTCCGGATTATTGCACAGAGCCTTCAGCAGCTCCTCCGGGTAAAGAGCCCGGTCGTTGTAAATCTGTTCAAATTCCGGATACTTGTCGGTTAATTCTTTTAACCGGCTTTCTATTTCTTCGCTTTGAATTTCCCGGGGTGCTTCCGATGCGTAAAGCGGACTTGATATGGACGGCTCCTCACCGAAAAAATAATGCACACAGACAGCCTCTGTACACATTGCCGCTCCGGCTAAAAAGAGAAAACATAAAATAATCCGCATTTTCTTTTTTCTGTGTCTTCTTCTTTTTCTGCGTTTTGTTTCCGGAAAAACGTATGACTGTTTCTGATTCATGGATTGCTTTACCCCTCACCTTATCTTTTGTGCCGTAATCGCGGGGGAGCGACTTTCTGTATTCTTCCGAAATACAAAAAGCACCCCGCTTTGACATTATAATATCAAAGCAGAATGCCTCGTTTTTTCATTTTTACTTGCGTGATTCTTACGATTTTCTCTGTTCTTTTCCCCTAATTGCTGATGTTGAAATATGTGCTGAATTTTTTTGCCGCCGGAACGAATATGCAGACACGGTCAAGCATAGCTCCGAACCAGCCGATCAAAAGGCCGTTTACACACGTCATAATAATCGTGCCCACACCGATTCCCACAAATGTTCCGAACATAATCAGGGTCATGATACAGGAGACGATCAGGCAGCTGACGTCAAATCCGATTTTAAATTTATTTCGATTCAAACGGTATTTTTCACTTACTCCTTTTACGAAGAAATCATATACCTGCGGATACAGATAGGTGCGGAAAAGAAGCGCAATGGAAAGTGCGGTAAGCAGCACGCCGGCTATAAAATATACAATCTTTAATTCGAAAGGCAGCGAACCCGGAGCAGTAACGGCAGGGTTAAAATGCGGAATGACAAGCCGCCAGAAATCCAGGAAAGCTCCGTAAATCAAACCGGTTATAAAGGCACTGAAATATACCGGTTTTACCTTCCCCATCAGAATACAAAATACAATGAACAGAATTCCCTGCACAATGTATTCGCTTTGTCCGAATGTCAGGAATCCGGTTTTCTGACTGATTAAATAAGCCGGCGCTACGATCATAGAAACGCCGAAGTTGGTACATGTGACCATGGCTACGGAAAATGCCAGGATGATAATACCCGCAAAATATGCAAATTCGCTGGGGATTTGTATTTTTTTCATATGCTGCCTCTCTGACTGTTATTTTGCGCAATAAAAAAGCTCTAACCTGCTGTTTAATAATCAGAAACAGCCAAAGTTATAGCCTTTGTAGAATTCCATAAACGGTTTTATGAATTTCGGCCTTTTATTCTACCATAGAATTAAAAAGCCATGCAAGAGGAAATTGGGAGAAAGGAACTCTTGACAAACTTTCGCATTCAAGTTCTAATATTTTTAGTGGATGTAAAAAACAGATACTGCCGTTATCCGTTTATCGGCAATTTTAAGGTAATAAAATTATGAGTAAATACAAAAACATAAATATGGAAATTTTAGCCCCTGTGGGAGGAAGCGGACAGCTTACAGCCGCGGTTCGATGCGGTGCAGACGCGGTTTATCTGGGCGCCTCCCTTTTTAACGCCCGCCGCAATGCGGAAAATTTCAGTGATGAAAACCTGCGGGATATCGTTTCTTATTGTCACAGCCGGGACGTTAAAGTATATATTACAGTCAATACATTGGTTATGGATCAGGAAAAAGAGGACTTGATTGCCCAGGCCAAATGTATTGCAGACAGCGGTGCGGATGCGGTAATCATCCAGGATCTGGCGGTTAACGCCCTGTTTCGGGATTGCTGTCCGGGTCTGCGCCGTCATGCTTCTACCCAGATGCTTGTGCATAATATATCCGGGGCAAAAATGGCGAAAGAATTAGGTTTTCAACGGGTTGTGCTGGCTCGGGAACTGTCCCTTCGTGAGATTTGGGAGATCAACAGTGCGGTGGATATTGAAACCGAAGTATTTGTTCACGGCGCTCTATGCATGTGCGTTTCGGGCGGCTGTTATTTATCCTCCCTTTTAGGCGAACGAAGCGGAAACCGGGGGCTCTGTGCTCAGCCCTGCCGTCTGAATTTTCGTTCTTCCAAAGGTCGTGAATACGCACTTTCTTTAAGAGATTTATGTGCACTGGACATGGTGCGGGAACTGCGGGAAGCCGGCGTTTCCTCTTTAAAAATCGAAGGGCGGATGAAGCGCCCCGAATATGTGGGAGCTGCGGTCACCGCTTGTAGGCAGGCTTTGGCCGGCGCGCCTTATGATGCCAAACGGTTGCAGGCGGTTTTTTCCCGCAGCGGATTTACGGATGGGTATCTGCGGGGAAAGCGGAATCTTTCCATGTTCGGATATCGGAGAAAAGAGGATGTAACAGCGGCTTCTCCGGTTCTCCGGGAATTAGCATCCCTATATAAAGATGAGACCCGGACGGTCCCGGTAAATATGACGCTGAAACTAAAATCGGGATGTCCCGCAGAGCTTGAGGCCTCTTGTCCGAAACCATTTGAACATTCGGAAGCAGTTCTTTCCGCTGTAAGCTTCGGGCCGGAACCCCAAACCGCTTTCGCAAAGCCTCTTACCGAAGAACTCGCTGTGAAAAATCTGGGAAAAACAGGAGGTACCCCTTTTTATCTAAAGGAATTCACGTTCAGCAGTCAGCCGGAACTCATGCTTCCCTCTTCTGCTTTGAATGCTCTGCGCAGAGATGCTTTAAACGAACTTTTAAATAAAAGGGGATCCGTTTCCCCGCACAGGTTCCTCATTCCTTTCGAAAACAGCAATTGCGGGGCGAAGAAAAAAAACGAAAGGCCGGAACGCTGGCTGCGTTTTGAACGGCGGGAACAGTTCCGCGGGGAGTTGGCACAGCAGGCAGATCGTCTCCTGTTTCCCCTTTCAGAGCTATATGCGAATCCGGAGCTGCTGCGGAATTACGCAGAAAAAATCATAGGAGAGCTTCCTTCCCTGGCTTTTCCGGAATATGAAAAATCCGTTTTTGAACAAGCTGAAATTTTAAAATCCCGCGGGCTGAATTGCCTTTGGACAGATAATCTTTACGGAATTAAATTGGCGGAAAGTCTGAACCTTCCGCTTTGCGGCGGCTGGGGATTAAATGTGCTGAACAGTAAGGCTGCTGCGGAATATGAAGCATTAGGACTGATCGGTTTGACAGCTTCTTTTGAGCTGTCTTTGCATAGACTCCGAAAGATGAAAACAAGAATTCCCACAGGTATGATAGCTTACGGACACCTTCCTTTAATGCGTATGAGAGCCTGTCCGGTTCAAAGTGAAAAAGGCTGTGCTTCCTGTAAAGGAACGTCTGAGCTGACAGATCGGAGGGGCTATAGGTTTCCCCTCCTCTGCACAGAGAAGCGCTATGTTACACTGCTGAATTCTCTGCCCCTTTATCTTGCGGATAAAGACATCTCCCGTGTGGATTTTCATGTTTACTGGTTTACCCGGGAAACGCCGGTTCAATGTCAGGAAATATTAGACGCTTATAGGGAAAAGAAAGTTCCCGAAGCTCCCCGAACCTGCGGCCTGTATTTCCGGGAACTGAAATAGGGGTTCCAACTCTTCCGATTAGCATGAATGAAATGCGAAAATCTTGGATATTGATGAAAAAAGAAAGGAAGGAGCTGATAGTCCCTTCCTTTCTTTTTTTATTCTCATTCCAGCAATTCTAAAATCCGATCCAGCCTCCTCCGCTGTTCTCCCTTCATCATATTCCGCAGAGACCGCAGTGCCTGCATCTGTTTCTGATACATCTTAGGGTTTGCCCGCATTTCCTCTTTCAGAGCCATGATTTCCCGGAGAAGCTGATCTTCGCTTTTTCCTTCGAACTGCCCTGCCATCCGGGCTGCCCGGGATGCACTTCTCTGATCGGAGTGCAAGCCAAGCTGAGCAGCAAGATCCAGGAGCATTTTTTGATTGATCTCCATGCACAAAACCTCCATATTCTACATACAATAAGTTATCATCATATTATGTGAGAAGGAGGCTACATATGAATCCCTTGACTCTTACGCTTCTGTTTCTGCTTATCAATCAATCCGGCTCACGGGAAACGGCTGCGCGAACGTCTTATCTGCTTCCGTCCCCGCTGAATGCAGCAGCGGATTCTTTTCAGATAGAACTGCTTTTGGATCGGCTTCATTCTTTGACTGACACCTTGGAAAAAGTGAACGGTCTGGCGCATATGTCTGTCCCCTCTGCTGAGATAGCAGGTGCCTCGCCCACGTCTTCCGCTTCAGACTCTGATTCTGCATCCGGATTGAAAAACATCGGCGATTTCTCTCAGATGATTTCTAAATTCGGTCCTATTTTATCGACTTTGGCAAATTCTGTAGATAAGTAAAATTTCTCTTGAAAATTCAGTGCAAAGCGGCAGAATATAGTGTATACTTTCTTATAAATAGATAAATTTTTCCGCCTTTTTCATAAGGCGGAGTTACTGCGTTTGTGCGGAATTTTCCCGCATGAAAATAAAGGAGGATACGTCATGGCGTTGGTTACAACCAAGGAAATGTTTGAAAAAGCTCTGAGAAGCGATTATGCTGTGGGTGCATTCAATGTGAATAACATGGAAATTATTCAAGGAATTGTGGATGCGGCAAAAATAGAAAACGCTCCCCTGATTCTTCAGGTTTCCGCGGGAGCAAGAAAATACGCGAAACCGATTTATCTGGTCAAATTAGTAGAAGCGGCCATCGAAGATTCCGGACTGGACATCTGTCTGCATTTGGATCACGGCGAGGATTTCGACATTTGCAAAAAATGTGTTGACGACGGATTTACTTCCGTAATGATAGACGGCTCCAAATATCCTTTCGAAGAAAATATCGCATTAACCAAACAGGTAGTGGAATATGCTCATGCGAAAGGCGTGGCGGTAGAAGCGGAACTTGGGAAATTGGCCGGCGTTGAAGACAATATTAACGTAGATGCCCGCTCCGCTACATTTACAGACCCTGAAGAAGCGGCAGAATTCGTAGAACGAACCGGTGTTGATTCTCTGGCTGTTGCCATCGGTACAAGCCACGGCGCTTATAAGTTTAAAGGCGAACCTTACCTTGACTTCGAACGTCTGCAGAAGATCCGTGAATTGATTCCCGATACCCCGCTTGTATTGCACGGCGCGTCTACCGTTCTGCCGGAATTTGTCGCAAGATGCAACCAGTACGGCGGCAGCATTCCGGGAGCACAGGGCGTCCCGGAAGACATGATTCGAACCGCTGCGAAATACGGCGTCTGCAAAGTTAATATTGATACCGATCTCCGCTTAGCCATGACCGCGGAAATTCGCCGTTATCTGATCGAGCATCCTGCAGATTTCGACCCGAGAAAATATCTCGGACCCGCTCGGAGCGCAATTCAAGCTATGGTTCAGCACAAAATTAAAAATGTTCTGGGCGCAAGCAATAAAAGATAGTAAGATCAGAACACAGATAAAAAGGCGGGTCATATTCACGGCCTGCCTTTTATAATTTTTTTTATTGGAAAGGAATTTCCCATGAAATTAAAAGCTTCTTATCTGAAATGGGGTTTTGCTGCCGCAGGGCTGATTTTCTTTCTGCTTCTCACATATCTGGTATGTGCGGAAAACGGTGCGCCTTTGGCACTGGACAATCTGCTTCGTTATCCGATATATGAACTTCGCCGAGACGGGCTTTCGTCCATTTTAATATTTGTTACCTACTGCGGAAACTGGCAGACGATTACAGCACTTTGTTCCCTGCTTTTGGTTCTGTCGTTTTTCTGGAAGCCTTTCGGTAAATCTCTTCGGAATTCTTACGGTATTTCTTTGGCCGCAGGTTCTCTTCTGTCCCTTTTTGCCTATACTAATATAAAAGCGCTTATTGAGCGTCCCCGTCCGGATGCAGCTCTTCACCTCATATCTCAAGGCGGCTACAGCTTTCCCAGCGGGCACGCTATGACATCGCTGGTCTTTTACGGGTTGCTTTTGATCTGGATTCGACGCTTTCTTTCAGCGAAAAAAAAGAGTAAAACCATAACGGCGGGAATTACGGTTTTACTCTCTGTCTTCATTTTTTTAATTGGCTTCAGCCGCATTTATGTTGGCGTCCATTATCCCAGCGATGTATTGGCCGGATGGAGTATCGGAGCTTGTATTCTGATGGTTCTGTCCTCTGTTTTCCGCCCGAAGAAATCTCTTTAGCCGAGTATAATTCCAACAATAGAACCCATTGTGAAAAGCCCTGCTAAAATCAGCAGGCTTTCTTTTTTGTTTCGAACTGCCTGGAATAAAATCAAAATGCCCGTACCGGCGCCTGTAAACAAACCGGCAATCACGGAACCGAATCCGATGGAACCTTCAATGTAAAGCTGTGTTAAAACTACGGAGGACGCGCAGCTGGGGATTAAGCCGAATAAACTTGCGATTACCGGCTGGAACACACTGCCGCTCATAAGCAGTGAAGCTGTCCGTTCTTCCCCAAGCGCTTCAAAGCCCAAATTCAGGACAGCCGTAACAATAAAGATTAACAAAGCGATTTTCAAGGCATGCTCCAAAGCCGTTTTCCAGACACTTCCGTGACAATGGGTATGACTGCAGCAATGCTCGCAAAGCTGGTTGGTACAATGGTCACAAGAACTGTGATCGCAGCCTGCATGGTGCGGATGCGACTCCTCATCATACAGATCGCCGCAGGAATGATAATGGTCGTCTTCTTCTCCGTGCAGATTCCGCATATGAATGTGATCGTGCCGAAGTTCCGAATCCTCGTTCCAAACCGGTTTCCAAAAACGCCGCAGCCCGAAGTCCACTGCCAGACCGATTACCATGGCAAGCAGGAGTTTAATTCCCATAAGCTTCAGAATTAAATCTCCGCTTCCCGGATTTGCCAGAAGCACCGGAATCGCTTCATCAGAGGTTGCAATAAAAACCGCCATTAAAGTACCGGGTGTAATGATTCGGTCCGCATAAAAGCTGGCCGCCGCTACTGAAAAACCGCATTGAGGAATCAAGCCTAAAACAGCGCCTCCCAGAGCCCCCAAAATGCCCATTTTCCCTAAGCTTTCCTTGAACGAATCTCCTGCTCTGTGCGCGATCCATTCGATAAGCAGGTATGCGCCGATTAAAAAAGGGAGCGTTTTTACGGTGTCTAAAAAACTATCGAAAATTACGTCAAGCATAAAAAAATCCTTTGTATTTCATCTCTTTTTTTGTACAAGCAAGTGATATTTTATCACGATCTTAGAAAAAAACAAGAGTAACCGAGGCCGCAAAAGCCAGATAAGGTCCGAAGGGCGCAGAACTCTTTAGTGTAAGTTTTCCGGCTGCCAGCAGAATTCCCATAACCGTTCCTGACAAAATTGCCGCCAGGCAGAACATCCCCATTCCTTGCTTTATCCCGAAAAGAAACCCCAGCACGAACAGCAGTTTTATATCGCCGAAACCAATCCAGCTGTTCCCCGTAATCCGTTCGCTGAAAAAACCAAGGAGAAAACTTGTCCCACCCAGTAGAGCCGCTCCACTCCAATTGAAATGGGGATAATTTAGCAGCAAAGCCTGTGAAAAGCAAAGAACGGTAAACTGATCCGGTAAAATTCCGTATTTCCAGTCTGCCGCAGCCATCAGCCAAAACAGAAGCAGCAAAAGAATCGATGCAGCCAAATGGAAATCAGAGCGATCATCCCTTTGAAAAAGAAAGAAAAACGACAAGGTTAAAAAAACCGAGCCTGCGGCTCCCATGGGAAACCAGGCCGCACGCTTCCCTGCCCCTCCTTCCGGTCCTTTCTCGCCGTAATCGGCAAGCCAGCTTTTCGGAACTCGATTAAAAAGAAACACAGCGCCGCTTCCTGTTAACGCGCCAAGCACAATTGCCCACATAAAAACGCCCCTTTTATTTTTTACATATTTTACCATGTTCTCCGGAGCGTTTCAATCCTTATAAATCTATTTTGTTTTTAGCATGCCATTTTTTTGCATTTTCACAATCCCTGCCGATCTGCTCCTGTAATGCCTCCAAACTTTCAAATTTCTTTTCCGGCCGCAGTTTTGCAAACAGATAGATACGAACCTTCTCATCGTACAAATCGCCGCTGAAATCCAGCAAGTTTGTCTCCACCGTTCTGATACATGATCCGATTGTGGGCTTATATCCTACATTGGAAACAGCCTGATAAAAAGTCCCCTTTATTTCGCAAATTGCCGCATAAACGCCGTTGGAAGGAAGTTCTAAATTTTCTCCCGGTACCAAATTTAATGTGGGAAATCCGATTGTATGTCCTATTTTATTTCCTTTCTTAACGGTTCCGCAGATGCTGTAAGGACGCCCTGTAAATTCAGGATAAAGATCCGGCTGGCCTTCTCTCAGGAAAGCGCGCAGCAGTGTGCTGCTTACCAAAGTCCTTTGAATGGAGTAAGGAGGAACTATATCCACAGAAAAGCCGTTTTTTTCTCCCAGCTTTTGCAGAAGTTCCGGTTTTCCGCTTCCGCCTGCGCCGAAGCGATAATTAAAACCGCAGCAGACCCCTTTCATACGATACGTTTTCAGAAGGATTTCCTCAACGAAATCCTCGGGTTCCATATTTAAAAACTCTCGATCAATAGTATGAAGGACTAAATAATCCACACCCAGATCTTCGATAAGACGGATTTTTTCCTCCATTGTAAAAATTTCTTTTATTTCGTTTTTTCCTGTAATAACATTGCGCGGATTATTGGAAAATGTAAAAACCAGCGATTTTAAGCCTCTCTCCCGAGCCTGTGAAACCGCTTTTGAAATCAGTTCCTGATGCCCCTTGTGCACACCGTCAAACATCCCAAGCGCAATAACGGTTCCCGGATTTCCCGGTATTTTTTCAATTGAATTGTATATTTCCATTTTTTATCTCCGTTTCCCCAGTACTTTATCTACAAGGTACTGCCTTTTCTCTTCGTGATAGATGCTTACACCTAAAAATTCTTCCATGCAGTACACGCAATAAGCTTTGCCCATCTCTTTTTTTATAGAAATATGCTCCGCTGCATACACCGGTTCCGGACGTTTTGTTACCTTTACTTCCCCTGTTCGAAGATAGCCTCCGTTGAGATACCAGTTTTTTCGATGTTCCGGAATTTCCAGCTTTCCGAAATGCATCAGGGGGGAATCCGGAGATATCAAATTTTTTTCCCAGCCCTCCTGAAGTTCCTCCATTGTTACTGCATCTTCGATCCGGAAAACGCCGCTTCCGGTTCTTGCAAGAAAACTCATAGCAGCCCCGCATCCAAGAATCTCTCCCGCAGCCTGGCAGATACTGCGAATATATGTACCCTTTGAGCAGGTTACATCAAAAACCGCACGTCCGGTATCTGAATGGAAAGAAATTAAATTCAAATTGTAAATCTGTACGGGGCGAGGCTTTATTTCTACTTCCTCACCCTTTCTTGCATACTCGTATAAATGCCTGCCATTGATCCGGACAGAAGAATACCGAGGCGGGATCTGAAAAATATCTCCTTGAAATGTTTCCAAAACTTCTTTCAGCTTTTCCGCGGTAAGATTTCCCGCTGATTTCCTTCGGTCACACAAAACTTCTCCCCAGATATCCTGGGTATCCGTTTCAATTCCCAACAGCATTTCGCAGCGGTAAGATTTTCGATCCGCATCTAAATATTCAATAATTCGCGTGGCATTGCCTATACACAGCGGCAGTACACCTACCGCCATGGGATCCAGCGTCCCTGTATGTCCGATTCGCTTTTCTCCCGTCAAACGGCGCAGAAAATAGACCGCGTCGTGAGATGTCATCCCAGCCGGCTTCAGCAGGTTTATAATTCCTTCTCTCTCTGTCATATCCTTCTCAGCTGCTCCTCTGCGGCTTCTTTTAAAAGCATTTCAGCTTCTGCGATTGGGCGCAGGATCGTACAGCCTGCTGCGCGAATATGCCCTCCGCCGCCAAAAGAAGCGGCGATTTCCTCTACATTTCCTGTTGATTTCGCTCGCATAGTGGCTTTAATGCCGCCGTTTTCCTGTTCTTTTAGTACGATAGCAATCTCAATACCTGCAATGTTTCGAAGCGTTTCTACAATTCCCTCCGCGTCGCTGAGTTCTGCGCCGGATTTCCGCAGCATATCCTGCGTAACAAAAGAGATAACGCCCCTCCCGCCTGCAAAGAATTTCATGTGCTGCAACGCCAGACTTTTCAGCTGTATTTTTTCCGCACTTACCGTTTGATAAATTTCAATAATTGCTCTTTCGTGATTTAGACCCTTTTCAAAAAGATCTGCCGTTATCAAATGCGTAGATGCTTTTACATTGGAATACTGAAAATTTCCCGTATCCGTTATGATTCCTGCATACAGGCATTCCGCCATATCCGTGTCTATTTCTATTTCCAGTTCGTTTATAAGCAGATATGCCAGTTCTGCACAAGAGGCAGAATTGCTGTCAATATAAGAAATATCCGCAAAAGCCGCGTTTGAAATATGATGATCAAGACATAATATACGGTTTCCTCTTTCAAAAGCAGCCTTTCGTTCACCAAGACGCTGAATATCGCTGCAATCTACAGCGAAACTCACATCTTGCTCCGGCAGTCCGGAGGAATCTATAATGCAGAAATCTTCTTCATCCAAAAATTTCAGATAGCCCGGCATTTCTTCTTCCAGAAGAACCCAGGCCTGTTTCCCCGATTTCCGCAGTGCTCTGCAAAGAGCAACGGAAGATCCTGCCGCGTCTCCGTCAATATTTATATGCGGAAACAGCAGGATGCGCTGCGCATTTCGCAGCACATCCGCCAATTGTTTCAGAGAATCGTTTTGTGTTTGATTTTTCTTTTCCATCTTTTCATTCTTGCTCGTTATCATCATCATGAGAAATGTTCAATCCCGTGATGACTTCTTCCATATGTCGGCCGTATTCCAAAGAGGTGTCGAATTTAAAATTCAAATCCGGCACACGGTGCAGTTTAATTTGCCTTCCGATCTCTTTTCGAATCAAACCTTTGGCACTGTAAAACGCCTCCAGAATCTCTTCCCTGCGTTCTGTATCTTCTTCGGTGACCCCAAAAGCTGTTATATAGACGGAAGCATAACTGCAGTCAGACGTTACATCAACTGCCGTTATACTGACCATTCCGTCCAAGCGGGGATCTTTTAACCCCCGAAGAAGCAAACTGCTGATGATTCGGCGAATTTCCTCGCCCAATCTTCCACTGCGATACTTCATAATATTACCTATTTTCTCTCAATTTCTTCCATTGTGAAGGCTTCTACAATATCGCCTTCCTTAATGTCGTTATAATTTTCAATGCCTACACCGCATTCGTAACCCTGTAAAACCTCTTTCGCGTCGTCTTTGAATCGCTTCAAGGAAGAAATTTTACCTTCGTGAATTACAATGCCGTCTCTGACCAGTCGGATCTGCGCATTTCTCTGCACTTTACCGTCCAGAACATAAGCGCCGCCGATGATGCCTACGCCGGGGACCTTGAAAGTATTCCGGATTTCCAGCTGCCCCAGAACAACTTCTTTAAACACAGGATCCAGCATACCTTTCATAGCCGCTTCTACATCATCAATAACCTCATAGATAATGCGGTATGTTCTGATTTCAACATCTTCCTGTGCAGCCAACGAAGTAATTGCCGCACTTGGACGAACGTTGAATCCGATGATAACCGCACCGGAAGTGTTAGCCAGCATAACGTCGGATTCGTTGACCGTACCTACGCCGGAATGGATAATGCGCACTTTGACGTTTTCATTCTGCAGCTTTTCCAAAGCCTGAACCAAAGCGCCTACGGAACCCATTACATCTGCTTTAATAATGAGATTCAGTTCTTTGACTTCGCCTTCCTGAATCTGGCTGAAAAGCTGTTCCAAAGAAACGCTGGAATTCCGCTGCATTACTTCTTCGCGCACTTTCTGTTTTCTGTTTTCCGCGATTTCTCTTGCGACTTTATCTTCTTTTACGGCATTGAAATCGTCGCCTGCTTCCGGGACTTCCGTCAGCCCTAAAATTTCAACAGCTGTAGCCGGGCCGGCTTTACGGATAGCCGCACCCTTCCAGTTGGTCATGGCTCGGATTCTTCCGCTGCAGGTGCCCGCAACTACGGACATTCCCGTCTGCAGAGTTCCGTTTAGCACCAGAAGAGTGGCCACGGGGCCTTTCGCTTTATCCAAGCGTGCTTCAATAACCGTTCCCAGAGCCAATCGGTTGGGATTGGCTTTGAGTTCCAAAACTTCTGCCTGCAGCAATATCATTTCCAGCAGATTTACAATACCCTCTCCGGTTTTAGCCGAAACGGGAACGCAGATTACATCGCCGCCCCATTCTTCTACTAAGATTCCGTGTTCCGTCAGATCCTGCTTTACACGATCCGGATTTGCACTTTCTTTATCCATCTTATTGATGGCTACAATAATGGGCACACCGGCTGCTTTCGCATGGCTGATGGATTCGATTGTCTGCGGTTTTACAGAGTCGTCGGCCGCTACGACCAAAACGGCAATATCCGTTACATGAGCACCTCTTGCCCGCATGGCGGTAAACGCCTCATGTCCGGGCGTATCCAGAAATACGATCTTCTGGCCGTTGATTGTGACTTCGGAAGCACCGATATGCTGAGTAATTCCGCCGGATTCCGTAGTGGTTACGTTGGTTTTCCGGATTGCATCCAGAAGAGAAGTTTTTCCGTGGTCAACGTGACCCATAACGGTAATAATAGGAGGCCTTGCCTGCAGATCTTCTTCTTTGTCTTCAAAGAGCTCCAAACCCTGTTCCGTTTCCTCTTCCGCTACTTTATCAACTACAATATTAACGCCCAGCTCATCTCCCAGCAGAATTGCCGTGTCCTCGTCGATATTCTGATTGATATTCGCCATTACCCCCATCTTCATAAGCGCCATGATGATTTCGGTAGTCGATTTATCGATCTGTTCCGAAAGACCTTTTACTGTAATGGGGACATTGATCACTTTTGTTCCGGGAGCCAGTTCCTCCATGTTAATGCTGCTTTCAGGTTCCACGACCTTCTCCTTTTTGTGAGATTTTTTCAATGCGGGCTTTTCCATGGATCTCTTTTCCATTAAGCCCCTGTGTTCCTTCCGTCCCAGGCGGCTTTCTACACTGCGGTTATCCTCATCTCTATTATCTTTTCGATCCCGTTTTCTATTCGGTTTCTGCATACCTGAAATGTCCAGGCCGGGATTATTGTTTTGGGAAGACTTTTTCTGCCGGGGAGAACTCTGTCTTACCGGTTCGTCATCCTTATCTTTATCGCCGCTGCGTTTAAACCCGTCGTTTCTTCTGCCGTTCTGACGAGCTGCACGATCCTTGGAAGCATCTCTGTCGCTGCGTTTGGGTCTGTCCGTACGATCATTCCGATCATTGCGGCTGTCTTTCTTCTCCGCAGCCGGTTTTGCTGCGGATGCAGGTTTCGGCTCTTCTTTCTGATCTGCGGCTCTGGAAATAATCTTTACGCCGAACCTCTCTCCCAAAAAGTCTTCCGCAGGCACTGCCTCCTGTTTTACTTCTTTTTTTATTTCTTTTTCCTGCGGCTTTTCTCCCTGAACTGCCTTGTCAACTGCGGTTTTCGTTTTCTCCGCTTTTGCGGCAGATTCCGCTTTGGGCGCTTCGATTACAGGCTCTTCTGCTGTTTTTTCATTCTGCATGCTTTCCGATTTCGGAAGCGGCGTTCCGACAGGTGCTTGAACAGAAGCGGCTTTCGGCATGGGAACGCCCATAGGAGGCACTGCGGCTTTTCCTGTACCGGCCTGCGGCGTAACAGCTTTCGGCATGGGAGTTCCCGCCGGAGGTGTTGCGGTTTTTCCTGCAGAAGCTTGAATCTTTGATTCTGCCGTTTTTTCTTTCTTCGCCTTCGGCGCTGTTTTTCTTGTTTCCATAGTTACAGGCGCCCGTTTTACTTCGATTTTCACTTCTTTGTTTTCTTCTTTTTTTGTCTGCGTCTTTTTCGAAGCTACTTTTACAATCGTCGTCTCTGATTTTTTGCGGCTGTGGATTACCCAATTTGTCACCGCTTTTTCATCCATATCCGACAATTCGCTTTCTTCACTTAAGGCGTTAATTCCCATCGCAGAGATTTTTTCCAGCAATTCCTTGCTTTCCATGTGCAGTTCGTTTGCAATATCCTTTACTTTTTTGGACATCAGCATACCTCCTTATTTTCTCAGGCGTTTCGCCCGTCATCGTCAATTTGTTTCAAAACAGCGGCTGCCAGACCGGAATCCAAAATTCCGAAAACTTCAATTCCGGTTCTTCCTGCTGCTGCGGACAATTCCTCACTGTCCGAAACCAGGCGCAGCGGCACGTTCTGCTCCCGGGATTTTCTTTGAAACTTCTTTTTGCTGTTCTCCGCTAACCCGCAGGACAACAGAATCAATTTCACTGTCTTTTTCTCGAGGGCAGCTTCGCAGGCATTGTACCCTAAGGCTAAATTCCCCGATTTTCTGGCGAAGCCAACATAACTGTATATTTTATTTTTCATAACTCAAAAGCTCCTGAAACAGCTTATCAATCTGTTCCTCCGACAGGTTCATTTTTAATCCCCGCCCGATGGCTTTCTTTTTCCGCGCTTTTTCAAAGCATTCCGGATTCGGGCAAAGGTAAATTCCACGTCCCGGCGCTTTTCCCGTCGGATCCGGATGCACGCCGGAATCCGGCGTACCGGCAATGCGGATCAATTCTTTTTTTTCTTTTGATTCCATACATCCCACGCAGCGCCTCATGGGGATTTTCTTTTCCTTCACCTGACTTTCCTCCTATTGGGCGTCGTTTTCTTCCGGCTCGATAATATCATACGCTTCCGCCTGGCTGTCCAAAACGTCCTCTTCTTCAGCAGGCTCTTCTCCGTACGCTTCCGCATACTGCGTATGGCTTTTAATGTCAATTTTCCAACTGCACAGCTTAGCTGCCAGACGAACGTTCTGTCCTTCTTTTCCGATAGCCAGGGACAGCTGATAATCCGGAACAATTACCAACGCCGAACGTTCTTCTTCATCGATGATAACCTGTTCTACTTTGGCGGGAGACAAAGCGCTGCTGATCAGTTCCGAGGGATCGTCGCTCCAATTAATAATATCTATTTTTTCGCCGTTAAGTTCATCTACTACTGCCTGTACACGGGTCCCCCTGGCACCTACGCAGGAACCGACCGGATCCACGCTTTCGTCCGACGCGAAAACTGCAATTTTGGTACGGGATCCCGCCTCCCTTGCGATACTCTTAATTTCTACAATACCGTCCTGAATTTCCGGAACTTCCAATTCAAATAATCGTTTTACCAAACCCGGATGAGAGCGGGAAAGATATACCTGCGGACCCTTTGTGGTTTTCTTTACATCCATAATGTACAGGCGCAAACGGTCGTTCACGTCATAATGCTCTCCGGGTACCTGTTCCGTAACAGCCAAAATGCCTTCGGTTCTCCCCATATTGATGAAAATGGTTTCATTGCTGATCCGCTGAATCTGCCCGGTAATGATTTCACCCTGACGATTGATATAATCATCATAGATCATACCCCGTTCCGCTTCGCGAATCCGCTGTACTACAACCTGCTTTGCGGTCTGCGCCGCAATCCGTCCGAAATCTCGAGGCTTTACCTGATATTCGATTACATCCCCTAATTCATATGCCGGGTCAATGGCCTGCGCTTCTTCTAAGCTGACCTCTACAAAAGGATCATCCACTTCTTCTACGATATCTCTCCGCATGAAAACATCAATATCACCGGTTTCCCTGTCGATATTTACGCGAACATTCTGCGAAGTGCCGTAATTTTTCTTATATGCAGACACCAATGCCGATTCGATGGCTTCGATCAGCAGATCTTTGGAGATTTGTTTTTCTTTTTCCAAATCTTCAATTGCCAAAATAAATTCTCTGTTCATTTTTCCAGTGCTTCCTCCTTAAAATACCACTGTCAAACTCGCTTTCGAAATGTCCTTAAGCGAAAAATTTTTAGATTCTCCGTTTTCCAATTCAATCGAAACTGTTTCATCGCCGAATCCCAAAAGCCGTCCTGTCCAGTCCTTTTTTCCGTCTTCAGCCCGATACAGCCGCAGATCCACCAGTTCCCCGATATAGCGAAGAAAATGCTCTTCTTTTAAGAGGGGGCGATCCATGCCGGGAGAAGAAACCTCCAAATAATAATTCTGTTCGATGGGATCCAACTCATCCAACCGATCGCTGAGAAAACGGCTGACCTTTTCACAATCGTCTGTACCTACTGCGCCGGGCTGATGATCCTCACCGTCCGGAGCTTTTTCAATAAAAACCCTTAAAAACCAATCGTGGCTTTCTTTTACAAATTCCAGATGGTATAAAACATACCCCTCCGCTTTTAAAAACGGCGCTAACTCATTTTCTACTAACCGGGTAATCTTCTTTTTTGCCATTTTTGTTCCTTCAAAAATCAAAGAGTGGGTTTTCCCACTCTTTGATGCTACCAATAAATAACGATAACTTATAATACCATAGATCAAATGCTTATGCAAGCTGTATTTTCAGTCATTTCGGCCTGCTCAGCAGGAATTTCACCGTTATTCATCCGAAATTTCGCCGGATAATTCGCTGTTAATATACCTGCAGAACCTGCGCCTTACATCGGCATAATACCGTTGACTGATTTCCGCTTCGTTGCCGCTCAGAAACTTAAATTTCATATGAACCAGACTTCGGACATTCCTCATATTGACTAAAACAGCTTGACTGCATCGGCAGAAGCAATCGTCCAGCATGGCTTGCATTTCGGAAATTTTCCCGTAAGCAGTAAGCACTTCTCCGTTTTCCAGGTGTATATGCACCTTTCTCTGTTCTGATTCCAGAAAATCGATCTCAGAAACCCTGATTTGATAAATGCCTTTTTGTATGCAAAGAGGTATCTTTTCACCGATTTTTCTTCTTTTCGTACAGTATTTTAACGCATTCATGAGAGCCTCCTTTATTTGAATTATTTACATTGGAGACACCGCTCGATCTGCTGAAAATTGCATTTTCGGAAGGCACAGGAGAAGTCTTTTTCTCTGCGGACAAACGATTTGAGCCGCTTGAAAAACAGGGTCAGTTCTTTTGAATTAAATCGGAAACGACCGCGGAAGCCAGCAGCAATCCCGCTGAAGCCGGAACAAATGAATTGCTGGACGGACAAGGGTATTTTTCATTCCCGTGTTCTTTTCTGGCCGGTTCTTCATCAGAGAAAACCACCGTTACACCTTTTGTGATCCCTTTTTTCCGCAGTCTCTTCCGCACTGCTTTTGCCAGCGGGCAAGTATGGGTTTTTGAAATATCCTCCAGGCGCAGACGGGAAGGCTTCATTTTATTTCCGGTTCCCATACAGGAAATGACAGGGACTCCGAGTTCCGTACTTTTTTCAATCAAAGCCACTTTTGCACTCACGTCGTCGATTGCGTCGATTACGTAATCCCACCAGCCGATTCGAAACGCGTCCGTGTTCTTCTCCGTCAAGCGAAAAGAAAATTTTTCCACCGTAATATCCGGATCAATGTCATGAATTCGTTCCTCCATTACGTCCGTTTTCCTTCTTCCAACGGTACTGTGCAGAGCGATAATCTGCCGGTTTAAATTTGTCAGATCCACTGTATCGCTGTCCACAATTCCGATAACACCGACTCCCATACGCGCCAGCGCTTCCGTACAGTGTCCTCCCACGCCACCGATTCCGAAGCAAATCACTTTTTTTCCCCTTAGATGCTGAAATTCTTCCGTTCCGATCAGCATTTTCGTTCTGTCATACTGCGTCTTTTCCAAAACTCGTTCTCCCTAAATAATATAGGAGCGGCTGAAACCGCTCCTGCTTTTTTGTTTTTTAGATTACGTCTTCTTCTCTTCGGTATGTGATCAAATCGCCCGCAATTTCATGGGCAGCAACCGATACCGGCTTATCCGAATCCACATCGATCAAACAAGGTTTTCCATCGATAATATCTCTTGCACGTTTTGCGGCTAAGATAACCAGCGTATAGCGGCTGTCAGCCTTAGATTTCATAACCTGAACAGACGGTTCCAGCATCATAACAAAAATCCCCCTTTTATACTTTTTTCATAACTTTGAATCAACTCACGAATGCCTTTTCTCACACGGGCATGTTCCGCCCGGATTACGGAGGCTACCGCATCTACGGCATCCTGCAATTCGTCGTTGATAATACAATAATCATATTGGTATACATACGACAACTCTCTGAGAGATTCACCGAGACGCAGACGTATGGCTTCTTCTGTCTCCGTGCCTCTGGCCACAATCCGCTTTTCCAGTTCTTCCAAAGAAGGCGGAAGCAGGAAAATCAGAATGGAATCGGGAAACGCTTTTTTTACATTCAATGCACCCTGAATATCGATTTCCAGAAGTACATCCATTCCCGCATTCAGTTTTTCTAACACTTTTGCTTTCGGTGTTCCGTAATAATTTCCGTACACCTGCGCATATTCCAGAAAACCGTTTCTTTTCAGGGCATTGCGAAATTCATCATGAGTCACGAAATAATAACTTTCGCCCTCTATTTCTCCTGCTCTGGGCTTCCGGGTAGTCATGGAAACGGAAATCGAAATTTCCAGTTCCTTTTTTACTCGTTTACAAACGGTTCCTTTCCCGGTACCGGAAGGTCCGGAAACTACGAAAAGCATTCCTTTCTGCATTCTTTTCCTCTCAATCGAATTGTGCCGTTTCCTGCTGTGATTAAATCAAAAAGCTATTTTTTAATTATATCTTCTCTGTCTGCTTTTTTCAAGTAGTTGTCAGGCATTATTCAATGTTTTGTACTTGTTCACGAATTTTTTCCACTTCGCTCTTAATATCCAAAACCATATTTGTAATGGTAAGATCGTTGGCTTTGGAACCGATGGTATTGGCTTCCCGATTCATTTCCTGCACCAGGAAATCCAGCTTCTTGCCGTCCGGCTGATTGCTTTTGCTTATAATATCGTTCAGCTGGCGTATGTGGCTGTCCAACCTCACAAGCTCTTCTGTAATGTTGGCTTTATCCGCGAAAACAGCAGCTTCCAGGAGAATCCGGTCTTCCGGAACATTGACTGCATTGCCTACTAACTCCGCAATGCGGTCTCTCAATTTTTCCGTATATGCTTTTACTGTTTCCGGCGCCTGCACTTCGATTTTTTGTACAAGATCCCGAATCAAACCGGCTCTCATGAGAATATCTTCCGCCAGTTTCTTTCCTTCCGCAATGCGCATTTCATCCAGTTTCCGGGAAGCTTCCTCCACGGGAACCGCCAGGCATCTGCAGATTTCCTCTTCATCCTCCAAATCAGGAACAGCTTTCATAACATCCGGTAAAGAGGCCAAAAATGGAAGGGTAACCTCTCCCGACAAAGAAAATTCCTGCTTCAAAGCCTGCAGATTATCGTAATACTGATGCGCTACCATTGCGTTTAATTTTATACTGGTATCGTCTTCTGTTATATTTTCCACCATTATGGACATTTCAATTTTACCCCGTCTGGCATAATTTTTTACGATGGCTTTCAATTTTTCTTCCGCAAAAGAATAGCGGCGGGGCATCCGTATGGAAATATCGCTGTACCGATGATTTACGGACTTTATTTCTACAATTATGTTCCGTTTTCCATCGTTGTATTCGCCTCGCCCAAACCCTGTCATACTTTTGATCATCGCATTTTTCCTCTCTTATTCTCGATTATGCCACGCAAACGGTTTTCTTTTCTCTGGTTCCGTGGTATTATTTCTAATATAGCACAAATATGCGTGAATTTGAAGTGTTTTATAGGAGAGAAGCTATGCCGTTTGACGGAATTACAGCCGGAGCTATCGTCCGGGAATTATCCGCTTGCTTACAGGGCGGAAAAATTGAAAAAATCTATCACCCGGAGCCGGAGGAATTAATTTTCCACATTCAAAAAGGAAAAGAAAAACACCGTCTTCTTCTCTCTGCCGGAAGCAGCCATGCCCGAATTCACCTTATCCGGGAAAACGAATCCAACCCCCAGAACCCTACGGGATTCTGCATGCTGCTTCGAAAGCACTTTCAGGGGGGAAGGATCGCGGAAATTCGGCAGAAAGGTTCCGAGCGAATAATAGAAATCCTCGTAGATTCGATTAACGAACTCGGTGTTTCGGTAAACCGCAGTCTTGTAATAGAAATCATGGGAAAGCACAGCAATATCGCGGCGCTTGACCTTTCCACAGGTAAAATTCTGGACAGTATCAAACGGGTTTCCATTGATGTGAACCGGTATCGGCAGCTTCTTCCGGGGCTTCCCTATGTACTGCCTCCTTCGCAGAACAAGCGCCCTCTCTTCGAAATAACAGAAGCAGAATTCCGGAGTATTTTTGCGGAAAACTCGATGTCCCCCGCCAAAATACTGGTTGATAGCATACAGGGGTTCAGCCCCGCCTTTGCGGAATCTCTCTGCGGCAATATAACATCCGCGGATGAAATTTCTGTTTTATGGGATAAAATCAAAGACATTCGCAAGAAAATGGAAAGCGGCGAATTTTCACCTGTGGTTTACACCGATTCGAAAGGAAACCCGTTGGAATTTCATGTGTTCCCACTTTACGGCTACGAAACGGAACAGCGGTTTCAAACCCCAAGCGAAGCTGTGGATTTCTTTTTCCGCCACAGGGAATCTTCCAATCGAGTGCGGCAGAAATCCATGGATTTAATCCGTACTCTGGAAGCAAACCTGCAGAAGCAGGGTTTAAAAAAACAAAGGCTGGCAGAAGATCTGCTCCAGGCTGAAAATTCGGATCGTTACAGACTGTATGGAGAACTGCTGACCGCTTCCCTTCATCTTGTTCCTGCAGGTGCGAAATCAGCGGACATTCCCAATTATTACGATAATTCAATTTTAACGGTTCCTCTGGATCCCCGGTTTTCTCCCGCAAAAAACGCGCAGAAGTATTTCAAAAAATATGCAAAAGCGAAAACCGCAATCCACGAAAAAAATATTCAGCTGAAAGAAACCTGCGAATTAATTGACTATCTGGAATCGGTGCTGGTCTTTGTGGAAAACGCGGCATCGATAGAAGAGATAGAAGAAATTCGTCAAGAGCTGGTGGAAGGCGGATACCTGCGGAAGCGGAAGAGCAATTACCGCCCTTCCAAATCTAAGCTCCAACCCTACGCCTATACCACCAGTGACGGATTTCGCCTTTTGGTAGGCCGAAACAATAAAGAAAATGATATTCTGACATTGAAAACAGCCGATAAAAAAGATATTTGGTTTCACACAAAAGATATTCCCGGCTCTCATGTTATTTTAGTTACCGAAGGAAAGGCTGTTACAGAAACTGCCATTTTCGAAGCCGCAGCAGTCGCTGCTTTTCATAGCAAAGGGCGGTATTCCGAAAATGTTCCCGTGGATTACGTTTCCGTCCGCCATGTGAAGAAGCCATCCGGAGCAAAACCCGGCATGGTGATTTTTACGGATAATCGAACTGTTTATGTAAACCCGGCCGTTCCTCAATCAAAGAAGTAAACTAAACCCTGCGGTTAAAGCAGGGTTTTCTGATAAAAAAAGAGCTGCGGAAAAATACACCGCGGCTCTTAAAAAGGTTGTACAATTTTTTATCTTGGCTCAATGATTAATTTGATTGCCGTTCTTTCCTCCCCTTCAATCGTTATATCAGTAAACGCCGGAACACATACTAAATCGATTCCCCCAGGAGCAACGAATCCTCTGGCAATGGCCACCGCCTTTACCGCTTGGTTCAGCGCTCCCGCGCCGATTGCCTGCACTTCCGCGCCGCCGGCTTCTCTCATAACCCCTGCAAGCGCTCCCGCTACAGAATTCGGATTTGATTTTGCTGATACTTTTAAAACTTCCATTTTCTTTGTTTCCTCTCTCATCAATTTATACTGCTTAACTACTCCTTTGAATAATACGGAGCTTCTTTATGCTGTCAGTATAGGATAATTCTTTGTCGTAAATTCTCGATTTTACGTTGTAATATAAAAAAAATATTCGACATCCTAAAATTTTTTTAATTTTTTTGTGTCGAAATATTGATTTTTTGTGACAAAAATGTTACATTTCAAAAGTGGTTATCACCCCCGATGACCTGATTAGTTTATAATCCCAATACCCCTTTTGAACAAGAGAGACTGCTTTCCCCGTAGTCTCTTTTGTTCGTTTTTGTTTTTGCAGCATAAAATTTTATGCCCGGTTTATTTTACTTTGATTCAATTGTGGTAAAATAAGAATATAAGAAAGGAGAACCCATGAGAAAGTTTCGAGAACAGATCAACGAGCCGTTTTACAAGTCCGCCCCGTTTACACTTTATTTCTCAAACTCCCGGATTGCGGTTCTCGACATAGAAACCACAGGCCTTTCCCCGGATTCTTCAAGGGCAATCCTGTGCGGCCTGCTTGTTCCTTACAAAAACAAAGCCCAGGAGCGTCAATACTTTTCCGCTTCCGCCCGGGAAGAAAGTCAGATGTTAGAAGCTTACCTTTCGGATCTTTCCGAAGCGGATCTCCTAATTAGCTTTAATGGAAACCGTTTTGACCTTCCGTTTCTTCGTCGGAGAAATACAGCGCTTGGTTTGAATAGATTCCCGGAAGCTTTTTCTTCCCTGGATCTGTACCGATGCTGCCGCTTCTATTCTTCTCTTCCTCAGATTCTTCCCAACTTGAAACAAAAAACCGTGGAAGAGTTTTTAGGATTTTCAGAAGGGCGAACAGACGAGATTTCCGGAGGAGAAAGCGTTATTTTATACAGAGAATATCAAAAAACGCAGAACCCTGAACTCTTAAATCTGATTCTGCTACATAATCGGGATGATCTGGTTCAGTTGAGCCGCCTGCTTTTGATACTGAACAAGCTGGATCTTCACCGCATCCTCTTTTACGAGGGATTTCCGGAAGTCCGGGAAAATCGTGCTTTTTATACGAGAAGTATTGAATTTCGAGAATCGGTTCTCCGTGTTTCTGCAGCTGCCAGAAATTGCCCGATGGATTACTATTCTTTTGAAAGCGGTTACCAAGCAGCTTACCGTGCGTCTCAAAAACAATTAATATTAGAAATTCCCTGCTTTGAAAAAGCTTCTTTCCTTTTTGTAGATTTAGAAGCTTTGCCTATTGAAGCGCAGCAGCTGGAAGATTACCCGGGGTATCAAAGCGGTTATTTGATTCTTCGCAAAGGAAAAGAAATTCAATATGCAGAAACAAATCTATTTTTGAAATCGGTTTTAAATGCAATCCTTCAAAAGCTGTAGATGATTTCGAAAGGAGAAACGGTATGAATACAAAAAGAAGGTTGGATCAGGTATTTGAAAAAGCATTTCCGATCCCTTTTGACAATAGTTCCAAATTTGTTTTTTTCAGCGACATGCACCGGGGGGACGACAGCCTTGCCGATGAATTTGGGAGAAATCGTCACATCTATGACCATGCTCTCATGTATTACTACGACAGCGACTTTACCTATGTAGAGGTGGGCGACGGCGACGAGCTGATCGAACAGGCAAATTTTAAACGAATTTACTCATCCCACCCCTGGACATTTGAATTATTAAAACAATTTTTTGATGACAACCGGATGGTCATGCTGTTCGGCAATCATAATTTTCAGCTGGCAAACCCGAATTTTGTTCAAAGAAACTATTATCACACTTACGATGATTACACGGATTCTTTCGAACCGCTGTTTCCCGGCATTCACGTACATGAATCTGTCCTTTTGACGCATAGAGAAACCGATCAAAAAATTTTCGTTGTCCATGGGCATCAAGGGAATTTGATTTCAGATCAGCTATCCATTATTTCCTACATCGGAATCCGCTTTTTTTGGCGATTCATGCATGCCCTTGGCGTACGCTACGCGGCAAGCCCGGCCAGAAACAGGGAGCGCCGCCGGAAAGTAGAAAAGATCTATGCCAGATGGAGCGCGGAAAACAATACCATGATTATCTGCGGCCATACCCACCGACCGCGTTTTGCACGTCCCGGAGAAGAAGCTTATTTCAATACAGGCTGCTGTATCCACCCCCGGGGAATTCATTGCCTGGAACTGAGCTTCGGAAAGATTTCTCTGGTCACTTGGCGAATGCACAGCAAAGAGGACGGCTCGCTTTATATCAAACGAACCGTCCTCCAAGGCCCTGTTCCTATTGAGGAATTTTTAAGAAAATAGCCTACACTCACTCTTCCGGCTCTTCCTGTATGAGCGCCGAACCGAAATTCATTGTACTCTTTTCCAATTCCAATAAATAATTCTGCAGCGTCTTCAATTTTTTTGAAGGCGTTTTTTCATCGATAGCCAGATTGGCATTATAAAGAATTTGTTCCATCTGTCTATGCACAGCCGCGGTACGCTGCCGGATCTCATGCACCTCTGCTTCTTTTTCCGTAAAATTCTTTTTTATTTCCCGGGAAGAAAGCAGCGCATCTTTTGAAAGTTCATATTCCGAAACCGCTGTAATTGGAATACAATTGCAGCCCAACGCCATTTTTGCGCTGGAAGCGAAAGTCTTTTTCGCTTCCGGTTCTCCATGTACCAGGAAAACCGCTACCGGCTTCTTCTCAAAACTGCCCAGCCATTCCAGCAGACCGTCGCGATCCGCATGTCCGGAAAATCCCTCTAAATTATAGATTTCGGCATTCACATGAATTTTTTCTCCGAAAATTGTTACATCTTTGTCACCTTGGGCGAGAGATCTGCCCAAAGTTCCCTCTGCTTGATACCCCACAAATACAATGCTGTTCTTCGCGTCCCATAAATTATGTTTTAAATGGTGCTTAATTCGACCCGCTTCACACATGCCGCTGGCCGACAGAATGATTTTCGGAGTGGAATCCATATTTAAAAACCGGGATTCTTCACTGCTTCTGGTAAATTTTAAGTTCTTAAAATCCAGAGGGTTGTCCCCTTTCAGAATATACTCCTTCGTCTCATCGTCAAAAACCTGCGCGTTTCTTCGAAATACTTCCGTTACGGAAGTTGCCATAGGGCTGTCCACATAAAACGGGACATGATCCAGCAGTTCCTTATACCGTGTATGTTCTTCATAATAACGGTTAAATTCGAAGATCAATTCCTGCGTTCTGCCTACCGCAAAGCAGGGAATAATTACGTTTCCACCCCGTTTCACGGTCTTTGCTACAATATCAATCAGGGTTTCAATCCGATCGCCGCCTTTATCCCGCGCACGATTTCCGTATGTGGTCTCCATAATTAAATAATCCGCTTTTTTGATCACCGTGGGATCCCTGAGAATCGGACGTCCTTTTACGCCTAAATCTCCGGAAAAAACCAGTTTGGTTTCCCCTTCCCCCTCGTCAATAAACAGCTCGATGATGGAAGAACCCAAAATATGCCCGGCATCGTTAAATACCGCATGAATTCCGGGTGCAAGCTCTAAATACTGACCGTATAAAACCGGAGAAACGAACTGCAGCGCCGTTTCCGCATCTTTACAGGTATAAAGCGGTTCCGCCGGTGCTTTTCCTGCCCGCAGATTTTTTCGGCTTTGCCATTCCGCTTCCTGTTCATGAATATAAGCACTGTCCATCAGCATTACTTTCAACAGATCCGCAGTAGCGTCCGTACTGTAAATCGTTCCGCGGAAGCCCTTTTTTATAAGAAGCGGAATCCGACCGCTGTGATCGATATGCGCATGAGACAAGAGCATAAAATCCACTTCAGAAGGATCAAAAGGAAATTCCTCGAGATTTTTCGCTTCCGTTTCCTTGTTCCCCTGAAACTGCCCGCAGTCCAGCAGTATTTTATAATTTTTCGTTGTAACCAGATGGCAAGAGCCTGTTACGGACTCCGCCGCTCCGCAAAATGTAATTTTCATAATCTCTTATTCTCCTATATATAATAAATACCCCTTATTCAAGATAGAAAACAATTTTGCGAAGCGAATTCTTCATTCCCCTGTTTTATTTTAAAACAGGGGCGTCCGGACGCAGCAGATCCGAAATTATATCCGTTGGAATTTCAAATTCCGGAGTACCTACATAGCCTGCCGCAACTTCATATTTATCAAAAGCGATAACCAGATGTCCCCTTCCGTTAATATAAAAATTATGATCGCTTTCAATCCCCGTAAATGCCCAGCCGTATGCTTCATCTTCCTGGTTTACAGCATAGATGGACTTCCCGTCAGCCTCCGTATTGCTTTTCATTTCTCCAATCAAATACGTATTGATTGTGCCGAGATAGTCGCTGCCTTTCAGGAACAGAGAATCCAGAGTGATAAGCTCCCCTGTTTTCTGGTTCACATTATAGAATTTATACCAGGTGTTGCTGGAGCCGGACATCGAATGATACATTACCCGAAGTGAAAATACATTTTCATTGGAGGCCATCACATCAAAATCCGTTTCAAATCCCATATGAGCATCTCCGTCAAGCTCACGCAGCTCTGCCACGTCTTCTTCAAACTGATGCACCAACGCTTCTCCGTCTGCACGAAGTTCCTGATTTATAGTGTTCTCCAATTCTTTGTTGGAAAGCCCCGTAATTTGTGCAATATCAATTTCCGCCCGGCAATTTCCTTCGTCCACAGTATAAGTTGTAAACGTTAAAGCCCGGGCAATCGGCCCGATCACCGGTGTTCCGGACAGCGACTCGGCTAAAACAGGTATGGTATTGAGCCCGATTACAAACAAAACCGCCAAAGCGGGCAGCGCAATCCAGCCCTTCTTCTTTTTCGGCCGCTGCTGCCTGCACATATCATCTATCATCTGATTAAAGTCATCGGGAATGGGAATCCGTTCATAATCCTGTTTTGCATGTTCCAATGCGTCTTTATTCATCATCATTATTCAGCTCCAATCTCAATAATTTCAGTGCTCTGTAATATTTTGTTTTTACGGTATTGGAGTTCATTTCCAGAATTTCAGCCACTTCGTGTAAAGTAAATCCGGCAAACAGATGCAGTACTACGATGGTTCGAAGTTCAAAAGAAAGACCGTTTAAGGAATCCTCAAGTTCCATAGAAGAAATACCTTCCTTGGAAACTGACACCGGTTTAAATTCTTCGGAAATCTGTTCTGTAAATTCTGTATAGCGTTTTCTGGATCGCAGAAAATCCAGCGCGGCATTTACGACAATTCGATAAAGCCATGTTTTCAAATACTGAATATCACATGGATTTTTTGTTGTCAGTGCCTTCAGCATGGCGGCTTGAACCACATCCAGTGCGTCCTCTTCATTTTTTACGTAACTGTATGCCAGACGATAAATCCGGTTCCCTTCCTCATGCAGATAACTTTCTAACGCCTTATAAAATTTCTTTTGCTCCAATTTACTGATTTCACCCTCTCATCGGCCGAATTTAAGCAGGTTTCAAATTGCTTTTCATAAATTAGACGATGTAAACACGCAAAAGTTTTTCCTTTTTTAATTTTATTTTAATCCCTTATCCCATTATCTCCCTCGATATTGCGATGTTTCTTCCACAGACCCTGCGCTTTCCACGGGGTGCTTGTCCTTCCACATGCACCAGGCGGTTACTGTAACAATAACGATTACGGCTCCGAAGAGCGCAAACATACCGGGCGCTTCTCCATCGAACAGAAAAACCCAAACCGGATTCAGCAGCGGCTCGATGGCTCCGATCAAAGAGCAGGCCAAAGGCGGACAGTATTTTACCGCCAACGCAAACAGAATATAAGGTATGCCAAGCTGGAATACACCTAAAATAACCACACTGATTACAGCCGTTCCCGTAACAGGAGCGTCCGTAATAAAAGTAAAAGGAATGCCGACCATAGCGGTAAAAAAATGTCCCAGAAGCATGCCTCCCATTCGCTCATCGTCCTTTGCCGCTCCCGTAGCTAAAAACATGGATCCCATAAGGAATCCGGCAAAAATAGCGACGCAGTTTCCAAGCAGATATCCCGGCTTTAATTGATCGAAAAAGAAAAAAGAAATTCCCCCCAAAGTACATAAAACGGCAACTACATCCGCTTTACGGAATTTTTGATGCAGAAAAAGCGCAGAGATTAAAAGAATAAATACCGGAGATGTAAATTGCAGAACAATAGCGTTTGCCGCGGTGGTCAGCTTATTTGCTGCCACGAAGCAGAAGAAAACCGCGCACATCAACGTTCCGTTAAAAAAGGATCGCTTCGTAATCCGGACAGGCATGTGCCATTTCCACAAAAAAACGGCTACCGTCAACAGAGAAAAGAAGCTTCTCCATCCCGCAATGGCCATAGGATTCCAAGGAATCAATTTGATGAAAATCCCTGCGATACTCCAGAGAGATGCGCAGATGACCATTTGTAAAATGGCTTTGTTTTTTTGCTTCAGATACGACAATGAAATGCTCCTTTTTCTTAGTACTGATTCTATAAATTTAATTTTCTATGTAAAAAATGTGCTTAAAGAGTGAAAAACCGAAATAACTGAAACTGCAGAATCAGCAAAGTCAGAATTGCCGCCCAGCCCGCAGTTCGGCTTCTCTGGTCTCCGTTGGGGTTCATAATCCAAACGAGAGCCGTCGCATAGACCAAATTCAACAGTTCCGGAAAATTCCACAGAGAAAACCGAAATCCTTCCGCGATCAGAACAGCGACGGGCAGGCTGGCGCAAAGAGAGCGTAGATACCCTCCGTTTCCTTTTGCGATCCAGACTAAGAATCCAAAAACCGCGGCGACGACAGCCGTAAGCACCCAAAGTTTCCAATTCTGCCGGGGGAAATATCCCAGCGCAATCCATTCATACAGCCACCGTGCAGTCAAAACAGCCAGAAAGAAAAACGGAACGTTTATTACTGCGGAAAACGGATGATTGCTGAAAAAAGCGACTATCGCCGCCGCAAATACCCAGATTCCAAAATAAGCTCCAAACTCCCCGACTATTGGACTGTTATTCCATAATTTTGTGACAAACCCCAAAAACATGCCGCTTATAATCACACATAACAGATATAAAAACTCTTTATTCAAGCTGGCGCTGCCCGGAACAACTACCAGAGTCCCTTTCCTCGAACGCATATATCGGCCGTCCTTTCCCCTCATAAATTGATAGGACTACAGCCGAAAAAATCATCGTCGGCTGCAGGCCTGCTTTCTTAATTTTATTATAATTTTCCTTTTTTCGCAACTGATGCTTCCCGGAGTTTCCGTTTTAAAATCGAACATTTTTCGGCAAATTTCAGGTTTTAAAATATAAAAACAGCGCAGCCACTTCAAAATGCGGTCTGCGCTGTCGGAATTTTTAATCCCGTCTTCAATCTTTTGCTTCATTTTCCACGGTTTCGTCTTTCGCGTTGAAAACCGTGGTTCCCGGAATCGCATCGCCTTTCCTCGGGCTTCCCGAAGAAAATTTTCCTTCCAGCATCAATTCTCCTACTTCCCGGTCAGTCAGTCCTTTGATCTCCATCTTCACACCTCCTTTTTTTTCTTAGGGTGTGCAGATTTTTACAGATTTAAACACGAAAAGAGATTCCAGGGATATTCTGCTTTGGGAGATGCCTCCATATCTATTTTTTTCTGGTTTTTCGGATGCGCAAACGCTAATCGGCAAGACCAGAGCGCGATTTGGCAGCCGTTGTCCTTGCTGCCGTATTTTCCGTCTCCTAAAAGCGGCATTTTCCGAGAGGAAAACTGCACGCGAATTTGATGCGTGCGCCCTGTTTGAAGCCGGATACGAATCAAAGAAACCACCCCGTGCCGTGTTTCCGCAGTTTCTAAGACCTTATATTTCAGCGACGCTTTGCGAACTCCCTTTCGTTCTCTCTGTACTACGAACGATTTGTTCTTTTTTGCATCTTTAAAAAGCAAATCTGTATAAATACCTGCCGAATTGTCCGGAACGCCGTGTACAACAGCCAGATATTCTTTTTGGAACATACCGCTCTGTATTTCCCGAGACAATGCTGCCGCTGCCGCCTGTGTCTTCGCAAATACCATTAAGCCGCCTGTACCTCTGTCCAGCCGATGCGCCACACCGATAAAACCAGCTTCTCCCGCCTCTTCCCGGTGTTTCTGCAAAACCATATCGACACTGGTTTCTTCTTTCCCGGAAGCCGACAGCATTCCGGGCGGTTTTATACATACGATTATTTGTTTGTCTTCATACAATATGTCTATCATTTTATTTCCTTAATCTGATTTTAAAAAAATTATATGCCTTCTCATTTCCCAATGCAATGGCAATTTCCTTCCGCAGCATTTCCTGTTATAATGAAAGCAAATATGATTTGTGAGGAAATCTGCATGAAACGATCTGTTGTCGGTATTTTAGCCCATGTAGACGCGGGAAAAACAACGCTTTCCGAAGCTTTGCTTTTCCTGTGCGGAAAATTGAAGAAACCAGGCCGGGTGGATCACAAGGACACCTATCTGGATACCCATACATTAGAACGGGAAAGAGGAATTACCATCTTTTCCAAGCAAGCGCTTTTTTCCACTGTGAATTTTGATATAACCCTGATGGACACTCCGGGACATGCAGATTTTTCTTCGGAAATGGAACGGACGCTCCAGGTTTTAGATTATGCCGTTCTTATTGTCAGCGGAACGGATGGCGTACAGGCTCATACGGAAACCCTCTGGAACCTGCTTCGGCGTTATAAAATTCCTACATTCCTGTTTATCAATAAAATGGACGTGCCGGGCTGTGACAAAACAGCTTTGATGAAAGAACTGAAAACTTCTCTAAACGAAAACTGCGTGGATTTTTCTTCGGAAAACGAAACAGAACGCTTGGAAAATATCTCTATGTGCGAAGAATCCCTTCTGGAACGCTATATGGAAAGCGGAACGATCAAAGACGAGGATATTCGCCGCTTGATTCAGGAAGAATTGCTGTTTCCCTGTTATTTTGGATCTGCTTTAAAATTGGACGGCGTACGGGAATTCATAAACGGTTTCGATCTGTACGCATCCGCGCCTTCCTACCCCAAAGAACCCTTTGGTGCAAAAGTATATAAAATTATGCGGGATTCTCAGGGGAATAGGTTGACCTGCCTGAAAATCACAAGCGGTCGTCTGAAAGTACGAGATACCCTTTCTTATCTTCCCCGCGGCGGCGAAGACGAAGAACCCATACAGGAAAAAATCAGCCAGATTCGGCTCTATTCCGGCGAAAAATTCAAACAGGTAAGCGAAATCGAGGCCGGGGCTGCCTGTGCCGTTTCGGGTCTTTCCGAAACGTATCCCGGCCAGGGACTTGGCTGCGAATCAGCCTCCGGTCTGCCGTTTCTGGAATCCGTTTTGACTTACCGGCTGCTGTTTCCGGCGGACTGCGATATCCGAACCATGCTTCCAAAACTCAGACAGCTGGAAGAAGAGGATCCTCAGCTTCGCATCGTCTGGAACGAGGAACTGCAGGAGGTACATGCAGTGTTCATGGGTGAAGTGCAGATCGAAGTGATTAAAAGTCTGGTTCTGGAACGATTCGGCGTAAATATAGAGGTGGATTCCGGACGAATTATGTATAAAGAAACCATCTCCAATACCGTAGAAGGCGTAGGACATTATGAGCCCCTGCGCCACTATGCGGAAGTCCATTTTATTCTGGAGCCCTTGGAACCCGGAAGCGGATTGGTTTTCGGCACTTCCTGCAGCGAAGATGTTTTAGACCGTAACTGGCAGCGCCTGATTCTGACCCATTTAGCGGAGCGGGAACATCCCGGCGTGCTGACAGGATCTCCGATTACGGATATGAAAATTACACTGGCGGCAGGACGTGCCCATCTGAAACATACGGAAGGAGGCGACTTCCGACAGGCTACCTATCGTGCAATTCGTCAAGGGCTTATGCAGGCGGAAAACATTCTTCTCGAACCGTATTATCAATTTAAACTGTCGGTTCCTTCGGAACAGATAGGCCGCGCGATTAATGATATCCGCTCTATGTCGGGAACATTCTCTGCTCCGGAAAACCACGGAGACTTTATGCTTTTAACAGGAAGCGCTCCGGTTTCCGCCATGCGGAATTATTTAAACGAGGTAGTCGCCTACACCCGCGGCAGGGGAAAACTCAGCTGCCGAGTTAAAGGTTTCTTTCCCTGCCATAATACACAGGAAGCTTTGGCCGAACGAAACTATAATCCGGAAAGCGACCTGGAAAATTCTCCTGATTCCATCTTCTGCGCGCACGGAGCAGGAATGGTTGTGAAATGGAATCAGGTTCCGGAGTACATGCATCTTGAAAGCTGCCTGGAATCGAAAAAAAAGCTTTCCATCCCCTCGCCCGGAGTGGTTACCAAAAATCTTAATATTGACGAAAAAGAGCTGGAAGCCATTATGGAACGGGAATTCGGCCCGATTAAACGCCCGCAGTACACGCCCTCCGTTCGCCTTTCTTCGGCAAAATCTGAAACTGCAGCCGAAACAATTATAAAAACAGAATATCTGATTATAGACGGTTACAATATTATCTTTGCCTGGGACGAACTGAAAGCACTTGCGAAGCCTGATTTAAATGTCGCTTGTACCGCGCTCATGGATCTTTTAGCCAATTACCGGGGTTACCGCCGCTGTGAGCTGATTGTAGTATTCGATGGTTACAAAGCAAAGAACAGTTCCGGACAGCGCTTCGATTATCACGGCATCGGCGTGGTTTACACAAAAGAAGGCGAAACCGCCGATATGTATATTGAAAAATTAGTACATGAAATCGGGAAAAACGAACAGGTTCGCGTAGTGACCTCGGACAACCTGATTCAGATTTCCGCTTTGCGAGCCGGTGTTTTCCGAATGTCCGCCTCCGAATTCCACGATGAAATAAAAACAATCAGTAAAGAAATAAACCTGGTGATTGAAAAGCTGCAGAAACAGAAACTGAAAACAAAAATTGAAGATTTCGGACTCATCCAAATAGATGCGGAATCAAGTACACAGAAAAAAATATGAGGGGTACAAAACCGCCTCATATTTTTTTAATATTCTCTAATCCTTTTATATTTACTATAATACATTATGGTAAATATAAAAACATGCTACTTTTTAATTTTTAAAGTTCTCAGATATACCTTCTGCTCATCTGTAATCCGGCAGCTTTCCACCGCTTTCTGAATTGTTTTATTATGTGTCCATACGTCTAATTTTCGATTTTCGATATAAGACAGCGCCGCATGGTACTGCTTTGCCAAGGCAGTCGCAAAGTACCAGGCAATCATCATGTTTACATAATACTCTTCAGAATGGACATCCGCTGCCCATTCTAAATATTCCGGCTTAAATGCTTCGTCCAAATAAAAGCTCATAAGCATTCCCATTCCGAACCGAATGGTATATGTATGCTCTGACCGAAGCCAATTTCGAATTTCTTTTTCCGCTTCCGTAAGGTGTTTCTTAAAAATTTTCGGAGAAATAAGATCACAGGTAGCCCAGTTATCTATATACGGCAGAAATTTTTGCAATTCGGCAATCACCCGGTCATAGTCTTTTATTTGTTCGATCAAAAAACCGTGTACATTGTTTTCTTCGAAATAATCGTGAGGAAGCGTATTCAAAAATATTTCGGCCTCCGGAGTTTTACTCAAACCTTTAGCAAAATCACGCAGCGCCGGAGTACGCACTCCGATTACCGTTTCCGGATCTACTGTAGGCATCAGTTTGCAATTAAATTCCTTATAGTTCAAATCTTTCAGCTGAAACAGCCGACTCTGTATTTCGGAAACTGCTTGGTTCATTTTTAACCTCCCCTGCCGTTTTCCTTGGGTCATATCATTGACAAACGCAGAAGTTTTCTTCCTTTTATTTGTTGAAATTCCTTTGTTTATCTGTCCTATTTTGTTATAATTATTGAATTCACGGTCCAAATGCCTACAGCAAATCCGGAATAATCCATAGATTAAGAAGGCGCAGAAGAATGAGCAGAAAAAACAAAGATGTGACTAAAAAACAGCACGTTACCACAGAGCAGCTTTTAGACGGTTATCCCATCCGAAAGCTGGTCATCCGACTGGGTATCCCCGCGATGTTCGCGCAGTTTTTCAATATTCTTTATAGCATCGTAGACCGAATTTTCGTGGGAAACCTTCCCGAAGCGGGTGAACTTTCTCTGGCCGGAATCGGCGTTTCTGCTCCGGCATTAACGGCAATTTCCGCATTTGCCGCTATGGTAGGCGTAGGCGGTTCCTCCCTTATGAGCATTCGTTTAGGGCAGCAAAAAGTGGAAGAGGCCAAAAAGGTCATCTGCAACGCCTTTCTTATGCTGCTGCTGCTTTCCGTTTTCATTACAGCAATTATGCTTGCTTTTAAAAAAGAAATTCTCTACACCCTGGGCTGCAGCCATACGCTGTACGCCTATGCGGAACCCTATTATACAATCTATTTATGCGGCACCCTGGCCGCCCTCTGCGGCGGCGGCCTGAATTACTTCATCCTTGCACAGGGAAAAGCCAAAGAAGGTATGATTTCCGTTATCTTAGGCTCTCTGGTCAACCTCGCCCTTGATCCCATTTTTATTTACGGTTTTGACATGGGAGTCAAAGGCGCTGCTTGCGCTACAGTAATTGCTCAGATTTCATCCATGGTCTATGTTTTGTCCGTTCTGAGAAAGCCGGAACTGCAAATCCGCGTGGGCTTCGGCGGTTACCGTATGTCTATTATAAGGCGGATTTCTTTTATCGGCCTTATGCCCCTTTTAATCACGTTGCTGGATAACGGCGTTCTCATCCTTATGAACGCTACGCTGCGCCGCTACGGAGGCGAATCTCAAGGCGATGTGCTGATTGCCTGCGCTACGGTAATACAATGTTTTATGGCGATCGTATTCTGCCCATCACAAGGCATAGCTTCCGGCTGCAGCACCCTGTTCAGCTACCATTACGGGGCTAAACATTATGAAAAAATTTCCCAAACATTCCGCCACGTCTTTATTCTCTGCGCTCTGTATACCGGTATTCTCTGCATCGCAGTGCAATGTTTTCCCGCCATTTTTGCCCGTATGTTCTTAAATGATACGGATACGATTCAACTGGCCGCTCAGGCTTTGCGCATGTACACCATGGGTATTCTCGGGGTTGCGGTGCAGTATACTTTTGTCGATGGCTTAACAGCTATGGGAAAGCTTTCCTACGCCCTGCCGCTTTCTCTGTTTCGAAAAATCGTATACCTGATCTGCATTATTGTGCTGCCTCTTTTTACGGCTCCGGAACATGTTTTTTACGCCGGAACCATTTCCGATATCGTAGGAGCCGGCTTTACTTTAATTGTATTCCTGACAGTAATCCGAAAAAGATTAAAACGGGAACTGGAAAACTCTGCCCCCGACTGTTGATCATGCCAAACTCTTATTCTCCGTATTCTTCTCTGATTCGCTCTAAAATTTCTACGTCTGCCGGACAGAAATCGTATTTTGAAATCTCGCCGGCTGTAATCCAGCGAATATCATGATGTTCCAGCTTCCTGGGAATCCCCTCCGCAATAGATGCACGAAATAAAGTAAGATGAACCTTCATATCCGGATATTCGTGAACAACCTCCATAAACACTTCGCCTATAGAAATACGGATTCCCAGTTCCTCCCTGCATTCCCGAGCCAACGCCTGTTCCTTTGTTTCTCCCGGCTCAACCTTGCCTCCCACAAATTCCCAGAGAAGCCCTCTTGTTTTATGCGCCGGCCTCTGGCAGATCATAAATTTATCGTTATCCCAAATAAAAGCGGCAACTACTTCCGTCATCTCTTTGTCCTTCCATATGCGTTGTCATGTTCCTGCCCGGCATCCGCACGATCCATGCCGGCGCAGGAGCCTCACGCCGGCAGGCGGATACAGCTTTTCAGCACTTTTTATATCTTTTACATTAGCAATTCTTTATCAGCTCCGGAAACACCGTTTCCGCAATCTGAATGATATCGCTGTCAAACGCTACGATATACACAAGCATTTCATTTTTTTTAAGAAACTCACTTATCGTATCCACGGCAATTTTCAGCGCCTGCTCCTTGGGGTATCCGTATACACCCGCGGAAATCAGAGGAAACGCAATGGTTTTACAGCCGTGCTTTTTCGCCAGCTCCAAAGAATTTGTATAGCAGGAAATCAGTTTTTCCCGCTCTCCCTGATTGCCGCCGTGCCATACAGGCCCTACTGTATGGATAATATATCTGCTCGGCAGCTTATATCCTTTCGTAATCTTGGCTTCGCCGGTAGGGCATCCGTTCAAATTTCTGCACTCGACTAAAAGCTCAGGGCCTGCAGCACGATGAATGCACCCATCCACGCCTCCGCCGCCGAGAAGCGAATTGTTTGCCGCATTTACAATGGCGTCCACATGAAGTTTTGTAATATCATTTTTTATAATCTCAACAGACATATGTTTGTCCCTCTTTCCTCAATCTATTGACGTCTCCATCCCCCAACCCTGCCTTTACCTCTGCAAGCGGCTCTTCTTTACGAATCTGTTCTATTTCCTGCTCTAAAACAGGACGGACTGCCGCAATGATTTTTTTCCTCCTCCTCTATGTATTCGCCGGCATCGATCAGCTTGTCATCGCATGCGTCGGCGATCATCTGCGCCGCATAACGGCTGTTTCCTGTACCTGAAAAATATACGATCGTGGTTTATCTCCCTAAACAATAATCTTCCTTTTCATCCGTCGTTTTTTCAAAGCTGCAAGCTTCTATACTCCCGTATAATAAGGGCAGCCTTTATGCTTGCACTGCTTGTTTTTCATAAAATAGCTACATTCTGTTTTTTCGGGTAATTCCATTGCAATTCCCATATTGGCTTTCACGAAATTTACCGCTGCTTTAATTGCCGTGAAAGAGTTCCGCTTACAGCAGCGCGGCCCTCCCAGATCCGCAATCTCACTCAATGCCTCCGAAGTGGCCTTATTTGCCATTCCCCATGTAATATCGGTCAGCGGCGTGGCTTTCGTAATAATACTTATAAACATTCCCACGCTGACTGCCGCTCCGCAGCATCCCCAGAAGCCGCAAGAGCCCCCCGGATATTTGCCGCCTCGTTCCTTCATCTCTGTCAGTGCAGACTCTAAGTCCACTTTCCCGCCGGCATTGTAATAAGCCGTAATTAACGAAGCGCCCACAAGCACATGGTGTTCCGGACCATGCATATGAACGGACGGATGTGCCATCAGGCTCTGTACGATCTCAACAGGATTTTTCGACCGGCTTTGACGGCAATATGCCAAAACGGC
>JALEJU010000002.1 GCA_022769485.1 Bacillota bacterium | reverse complement strand
GTACCTGTCAAAGATGACAGGATGGAAAAACACAGTGTAAAGGGAAGCCAGTTTGCAAAACCCTATTTCGAATTTTCGGGCGCCTGCTCCGGCTGCGGCGAGACTCCGTATATAAAGGTGGTAACGCAGCTTTTCGGCGACCGTATGATGATCGCCAATGCTACGGGATGCTCCTCCATCTGGGGTGCTTCAACGCCGTCCATGCCGTACTGCGCAGATGAGAAGGGCAGAGGACCTGCCTGGGCCAACTCCCTGTTTGAAGACAATGCGGAATTCGGCTTAGGTATGGTGATCGGCGTAAAGCAGATGCGGGATAAAATCGAAGACAACATGAAGCAACTTATGGAATGTGAACTGCATCCGGATGTACGGGCTGCATTCGAAGAGTGGATCGCCGGAAAAGACGACGGTGATTTGTCCAGAGCAGCGGGTGAAAAAGTTTTGCGGGTAATTGAAGAACGCAGACAGGCAACGCCTCCTGAGGCAGATGATCCCCGCAAAGTGCTGGTGGATGAAATCCTGGATCGGAAGGACTATCTGACGAAGCCTTCCGTTTGGGCAGTAGGCGGCGACGGCTGGGCTTACGATATCGGCTACGGCGGATTGGATCATGTTCTGGCTTCCGGCGAAGATATCAATGTGCTGGTCTTTGATACAGAGGTATATTCCAATACCGGCGGTCAGTCCTCCAAAGCCACTCCGGCGGCAGCGGTTGCGAAATTTGCGGCTTCCGGTAAGAAAATCAAGAAGAAAGACCTGGGTATGATGGCTATGTCTTACGGTTATGTTTATGTGGCACAGGTAGGCATGGGCGCAGACAAGAACCAGTTTCTGAAGGCAGTGAGCGAAGCAGAAAAATACAAAGGACCTTCTATTATCATCTGCTACGCGCCCTGTATTACTCACGGCTTAAAGAAAGGCATGGGCAAGACGCAGCTTAACACAAAAGAAGCAGTAGAGGCCGGATACTGGCATTTATACCGTTACAATCCGGAACTGAAAGAGGAGGGCAAAAATCCGTTTATTCTGGATTCTCACAAGCCCACCGGAAGCTTCCGCGAATTCCTGATGAATCAGGCGAGATATACTTCGTTGCTTCGTGAATTCCCGGATACGGCGGAATCGCTCTTTGAACAGGCGGAAGCCGATGCGAAAGAACGTTATGAGGGTTATAAAAAATTAGCTTCCAAATAGGTAAGCTTGTATAGAATAAAAAAGGCGAGCCGCAGGTTCGCCTTTTTTATTGGCGAAAATAATCCACCTGTATGTACATAGCAGGTGGATTATTATTTGTGTTGAAGATCCATAAAAAATGTGGAACGCAGAAATGCGTTCCACATTGTATTTATGAAAGTTAGATTGAATTGTAAAACTTATGTTTATACAATACCCTGAGCCATCATAGCATCTGCAACCTTCAGGAAGCCAGCGATGTTAGCGCCCTTAACCAGGTCATACTTGCCGTAGTACTTCTGAGAAGCGTCTGCGCAAGCCTGGTGGATACCAACCATGATCTGATGCAGCTGTTCGTAAACCTGTTCATTTGTGAATACAGTGTGACCAGCGTTCTGACCCATTTCGATGCAGGAGCAAGCTACGCCGCCAGCGTTAGCTGCCTTGGAAGGACCAACGATGATGCCGTTATCCTGCATGTAAGCGATAGCTTCGTTTGTGGAGGACATGTTGGAACCTTCGCATACGAACTTAGCACCGCTAGCAACGATAGCCTTAGCATCTTCGATTCTGATTTCGTTCTGAGTAGCACAGGGGATGTACAGGTCAGCCTTAACTTCCCAAGGCTTCTTGCCAGCGAAGAACTTGGAGCCAGCGAACTTGTCAGCATAAGGAGCACAGATGTTCTTGCCGGAGCCTCTCAGTTCGAGCAGGTAAGCGATCTTTTCGTCTGTATCGATACCAGCTTCGTCCAGGATGTATCCGTCGGGACCGGAGATCGTGATAACCTTAGCGCCCAGCTGCTGCAGCTTCCAAGCAGCACCCCAGGATACGTTACCGAAGCCGGACAGAACAACTGTCTTACCCTTGATTTCTTCGCCGTTAGCCTTCAGCATTTCTTCAGCATACCAAACGATACCGAAACCGGTAGCTTCTGCTCTGCCTTTGCAGCCGCCGTAGGACAGACCTTTACCGGTCAGAACGCCTTCAAATCTGTTGGTAATCTTCTTGTACTGACCATACATGTAACCAACTTCTCTAGCGCCTACGCCGATGTCACCGGCGGGAACGTCAGTGTGGGGACCGATGTGTCTGTACAGTTCGGTCATGAAGCTCTGGCAGAATCTCATAACTTCGCCGTCGGATTTGCCGTTGGGGTCGAAGTCGGAACCGCCCTTGCCGCCGCCGATGGGCAGACCTGTCAGGGAGTTCTTGAAGATCTGTTCGAAGCCCAGGAACTTGATGATTCCGGGATATACGTTGGGAGCGAATCTCAGACCGCCTTTGTAGGGGCCGATTGCGCTGTTGAATTCATATCTGTAACCCTTGTTAACCTGTACTTTGCCGTTATCGTCAACCCAGGGTACTCTGAAAGTGATGCCTCTTTCAGGCTCGGTCAGTCTTTCCAGCAGACCAGCAGCTTCGTATTCCGGATGTGCATCCATAACCGGCTTTAAGGAAGTCAGAACTTCTTCTACAGTCTGATGAAATTCAACTTCGCCAGGGTTCTTCTGTTTGCACAGTTCGATACATCTTTCTACATAATTTGACATTTTCAATCTCCTCTTTTCTTAAAAATAGTCTTTTGAAAAAGATTATACATGTGAAATGTTCTTTCAAGCCTAAGGATAGCACATTGTCAATTTATAGTCAAGTGATAGTCCGAGTTAAATTTAGAGTACATCAGGTAAAAAAGAGATGCAAAACCCGTGATTTTTTTGATTTTCTCGGTTAATAATGAAAAAATCCGCAAGCCTGCAGAAAGCGCAGCCTGCGGATCAAAATCATCCTGTATGGTAAGAAACGGTCAAATCCCCAGAATCAGACTTGCCAAAGCGAAGTAGGTAATTACGGAAATCATGTCCGTTGTGGAAGCAATCATGGGACTTGCCATCAGCGCCGGGTCGATGCCCATTCTTTTCGCCAGCATGGGAAGCATGCTGCCGATGGTTTTCGCCAGCATGATAACGGCCAGAATAGCCAGACAGACCGTCAAGGCTACCGCGGCAGACTCGTGATCCAGAAAAATAATTTTGGCGAAATTCAGAATGCTGAGGCCTACGCCTATGATAAAGCTGATTCGAATTTCTTTCCAGATGACTTTTAAAGCGTCCCGCAGTTCGATTTCTCCCACAGCCATACCGCGAATTACGAGGGTTGCGGACTGAGAACCGGAATTTCCGCCGGTGCCCATAATCAAGGGAAGATAAGAGACCAAGCAGATCACTTGGGAAAGCAAAATTTCAAATCTGGTGATGATCATGCCTGTGACCATCAGGGAGACCATCAGGAACAGCAGCCAGGGGAATCTGGCTCTTACATGCTGGAACACGCTTTGATCGAGGTATTCCTTATCGGTACTGTCGATAACGCCTGCCATACGTTCAATGTCTTCTGTGTTTTCTTCGTCGATGATGTCCAGAATGTCGTCCACTGTAATAATGCCTACCAGACGGTGCTCTTTGTCCACTACGGGAATGGCTAGGAAACCGTACTTCTTGAATGTATTGGAAACCTCTTCCTGGTCATCGTATACGTTTACATAGACAAAATCCGTATGCATAAGTTCACGGATGGGCACGGTATCGTCAGTGACTACCAGTGTTCGCAGAGAAACAATGCCTTTTAACGTGCGGCCGTGATCTTTTACATAGCAGGTGTAGACTGTTTCGCTGTCCATGCCCACTGCTTTAATATGAGCCAGCGCTTCGCCTACGTTCATATTTTCTTTCAATTCGATATAGTCCGGCGTCATCAAACTGCCGGCACTGTTATCGGGATAATTTAAAAAAGTGTTGATCTGTTTCCGCTCTTCTTTTGTGGCTTTTGCCAGAATTTTGTCCACGATGTTGGCGGGAAGTTCTTCCAGTACGTCAATCATATCGTCGAACGCCAATTCGTCCAGAATAAACTGGATTTCCTTGTCTGTAATGGCGTTGATGATGGCTACTTGTTCGTCAATGTCAAGGTAAGAAAAGACTTCTACGGACACATCTTTAGGCAGGGTGCGGAATAGGATGACAGCTCGCTCCAGATCCAGTTTTTCCATAACGCTGGACAGGAGCTCTGAAATGTCTACTTCGTTGTATTTCAGCAGTTCTGCCCGGGCAGCCGCATATTTTTTTTCTTCCAGAAGAGAAACCACCAGCTCAACGGTTTCTTCCATAAGCTTTTCACGTTCGTTTTCCATGGGAACCAACCTCCTGTTCTGCAGGACGTTCCCGAACTTTCGCAGGAGTAAAAAGACGGCTTGTTTACAAGTCGCTTAAAAGAAAGGCGAAAGCCGGAAACTTACATAAAGGGATAACGGATGAATCGGCAGGCCCGGAGCCGGCACTGTTATTATGACTGTCCATGCTTTCACCTCCTGAATACAAGAATAAAAGAGATCGCAGTCTTGCTTTAGAACGATAAAATAAATACTGCGAATATCTTATAATTATAGCTTATTAAAGGAAGAAAAGACAAGCGCTTTTGTTAAAAAAATCGTTGCGTGCAGGAAGACTTTGGATTGGAGGAATTTTTCCTGAAGTGGCTTTACTCAAATTGTGAAAACAGGTAAAATAATAAAATGATTGGTAAATTGATAAAAAGGAGGTGCGCAAGGGTTTGCTGCGGAATAAAGCTTCGCGAAGCCTGCGCATAGAATTCTGCCGATGATTTTTGCCGGAATCGGCCTGAGTTTATAAAAAACGGAATAGAAATGGAACAGATTTGTTTAATTGATAAAGATTACGTTAATACTCACATTAAGAAACGGGACAGGGACCTACATAAAGGAAGCTGCGGAAAGGTATTGATTATAGCCGGGAGTAAAGGAATGGCGGGAGCTGCCGTTCTCTGCGCCAGAGGCGCTCTGCGAAGCGGCGCGGGGCTGGTTCGTATCTCCGCCCCGGAAGAGATTTATCCCATTCTTCAAATCTCGGTGCCGGAAGCGACCTGCGTGTCCCGAAATTTTTCGGAGGCCGACTTGGAGGAATACCAGGCGATAGTGGTAGGCCCCGGATTAGGAGGGGAGGATAGTGCGGAAAAATCGGAGCTGTTTGAAAAGCTGCTGAACTATACAGGAGCCTTGGTCGCGGATGCTGACGGGCTGAATTTTCTGTCTCGCCATCCCGAACTGAAGGGGCGGTTTCGCGGGAATCTGATCCTGACGCCCCACCCGGGAGAAGCCGGCAGGCTTTTAGGGCAGGGAGCTTCGGAAGTGAACTCCGATCGAGTAGGCTCTGCACGGCGTTTAGCTGAGGAATGGCAGGCAACTGCAGTGCTGAAAGGACCCGGAACCATAGTGGCGGCGGCTTTTGCTCCGGCATATAGTAATACGACAGGAAATCCCGGAATGGCTACAGGGGGCTGCGGCGATGTGCTTGCAGGCATGATCGGCTCCCTGTGCGCTCAGGGGTTTCCTGCGGAGACCGCAGCTGCCGCAGGCGTATACCTTCACGGGCTGGCCGGTGATCTGGCGGCAAATGCGCTGGGAGAATACGGCATGACGGCCGCGGATGTAGCGGCCATGGCAGCTTTGGCATTGAAAGAGACCATCGGCTGTTGACCGAAGTTGACAAAAAACGACCTATGATATATAATTCGTCTATATTTTTAGTATATAAAAAAAGATGAAAAAGTATATATACCATAGACCAGTCAAACTGAGGTGGAGCCATGTCAGATTTAAAAAAAGTAATCGTTACCCTTCCGGAAGAGCTTTTGGTTCAAGTAGATTCCTTGTCTAAGCAGGAAGGGATGAGCCGAAGCGCAACGGTCAGGGACGCCCTGTCTCTTTATCTCGAAGAGCAGAAGAAAATACGGATTCGGGAACGGATGAAATCGGGATATATGGAGATGGGAATGTTAAATATCTGCCTGGCGGAGGACTGCCTGGCAGCGGATGAAGAGACTCTGACCGGTTATGAGAAAGCATTGAAAGAGTGAGTGTTTTGATAGTAAAGAAAGGTGAGATTTATTTTGCCGATTTAAGCCCCGTTGTGGGATCGGAGCAAGGAGGCATGCGGCCCGTTTTGATCGTGCAGAATGATGTGGGAAATAAATACAGCCCTACTGTGATTGCGGCTGCCGTAACATCACAGATTAACAAGGCGAAGCTGCCCACTCATGTGGAGCTTTCCGCTGCGGGACACGGGCTTTCAAAGGATTCGGTAGTACTTTTGGAACAGCTGCGAACCATCGATAAGCGGCGGCTGAAGGAAAAAGTCGGACGGATCAACGAGGAGGAAATGGATTTGATCAACGAAGCCCTGACGATCAGTTTGGGGATCGTGGATTTTTAAAATCAGAAAAGTGGATCTGCCGGTACTTTTTTAAAGCGGAAGCGCCGGCAGGTTCTGTTGACCGAAGGAGCGAAGAGGCCTGCGGTCAATTCTTTGTTGCACGCGAAAGAGGAGAAAACGATGAAGAGAAAATGGATCAGTGTAATTGTATGTGCGGTTATGATTGTAAGCTTGACGGCGGCGGTATACGCAGCGGGAGCCGCGGGCTCTGAGGATGATCCCGTGGTGACCAAAAGCTATGTGGACGCGAAGATTGCGGAACTGCAGAACGGTTCTCAGGGAAGCGGCGGAGAGACGGACGTTTTTCATGCGGTCAACATCCCCGCGGGAAAAAAGCTGATCGGCGGAGAGGGAACGGAGCTGATTCTCCGTTCGGGCAGTGCCACTGCTTTGGATAACGGAGCGGACGGCGTTTCCGATTTAACCGGAGGAACTGATTTGAGAACCGGAACGGCCGTAGCGAAAAATCATCTCCTGCTGGTTCCCCGTGCTGATGGCAGAGGAATTTATGCGGCTACCGAAATTTGGGTTATGATTAAGGGAGCTTATACATTAGAATAGTTGCGGATCGGTTTTGCGGGCAGCCGCAGAGCATCTATGCGCAGAGGAATTCTGCATTCGGGGGAGGAAGCAGAAGCAGTACAAAATGAGAAAGGATTGGGGTTATGAACAAAAGAAAAATGCCGATGAGGCGAAGGGTTACGGCAGCGGCAGCGGCGCTGGGGCTGATATTGTCCCCTGCCGGCGTGTTTGCGGGAAGTTACGGGGATACATTGATTGACGCCTCTATGCCTATCGGCGAACAGACGGTGTTGACGCAGGGCGTTTATTGGAACGCCTCGGTCAGCGATAAAATTACGGAAAACTATATTACATATACGCCGGGCGGCAATGTGATCCCTGTGGTGCATTACGGTCATGACATCTACGGAGCAGCGTCTTTGAAACGGGCAGTGGAACTGGCACAGCAGGATGGTCTTCGGGTTGCGGCGGCCATCAACGGCGACTTTTTCAATATGAGCAACGGAGTAGCTGTTGGGCCGGTTATTAAAGACGGTATTTTGCGTACGTCCGGGAGCAGCGCTTATCAGGCCATCGGATTTCGTGCTGACGGTTCGGCTTTTATTGCTCCCATGAATCTGGGAATTCGGGCGGACGGAGCCAATTTAGGGTATGGAATCGGCAGCATGCATTTAAATAAAATGATGACAAAGGCTGCGGGCGTGATTTTATATACCCCGGATTATGAAGCTACCACAAAATCTAAAATTTCTACGGTAAATGTAGTGCTGGATGTCAAGGAAGGGGAGCCGAAGGCAAACGGAACGGTTTCCGCTGTGGTAGAATCGGTGGGAACCTCTTCCGGAGAGGCTTCCATTCCTGCAGGGAAAATGGTCATGGCTATGGCTTCGGACACGGCGTATACCGCAACATTAGCGCAGCTTTCGGCACTGCGGGCAGGCGATGAAATTACGCTTACATTCAGCGCTGACGAAATCTGGGACGACGCGGTGATGGCGGTAGGCGGAGAAACGAAGCTGGTAACACAAGGGCAGAATGTGGCCAAATCTTCCTCCAGGGAACCCCGGACAGCATTGGGGATTAAAGCGGACGGAAGCATCGTGCTTTATACGGTAGACGGGCGGCAGAGCGGGTACAGCGTGGGCGCAACTCTGTCCCAAGTAGCGGCACGGCTGATAGAGCTTGGCTGTACGGAAGCCATCAATCTGGATGGAGGCGGCTCCACCACTATGCAGGCGGTGCGCATCGGCGACAGCAGTCTCGTAACGGTGAATTCTCCTTCGGGGGGCAGCTTAAGAAGCTGCGGGAATTACGTGCTTCTGGTAAATACGGCGGAGGCTACGGGAGAAGCGGCTCATCTGCAGCTTTATCCCAACCATCTGGTGATTTTGTCCGGTGCGTTCCAGACATTTACCGCAAAAGCTGCGGATGACGGATATTATGCGGTTCCTGTACCTGAGAATTTGGAATACGAAGTAACCGGAGGCATCGGAACCGTGGATGAAAAAGGAGTCTTTACCGCGGGCAGCGGAGCCGGAAGCGGTACCGTAACGGTCAGCTCGGGGGAGGCTTTCGGAAGTGCAGATATTACGGTTGTAGAATCTCCCTCCGGCATTTCCGTGCAGAATGAAAAAACCGGCGCCGCCGTTTCTTCCGTAACTTTAAAGCCGGGAGAAAAAGTGGATTTGAAAGCGATTGCTTACTGGAACCATCAACTGATCAACGCAGGGGATTCCCATTTTAAGTGGACGGTGTCCGGGGGCGTCGGAACCATAGATCAATACGGTACGTTTACAGCAGGGGAAAAGGCGGCGGGAACCGGAACGATTACTGTAACGGCAGGGAGTACATCTGCTTCCGTTGCTGTTAACGTTGCGGATAACAGTCAGCCCTTCTCGGATATGGCAGGGCACTGGGCGGCTCATTACGGTGCGTATCTTTACTCGAAGGGAATTGTTAACGGTGTAAATACTCCGGAAGGATTGGTGTTCCGTCCGGATCAGAATATGACGCGGGCGGAATTTGCGGTTATGATGAGCAACTGGCTGGTTTCGGATGCAGGCAGTTATGGGACAGCCCAGCTGCCCTTTGCAGATGCGGATCAGATTCCCTCTTGGGCGCTGGACGCTGTAAAAGCTATGTATGCGAAAGGAATTATTCAAGGATCCGCCGAAGGGGGAGAACTGTATTTTTATCCGGATCAGTCCATCAGCCGGCAGGAGGTTATGACCATCATCGGCCGGACACAGCCTGTGGATCAAAATGCAGCTGAACTGGCATTCTCCGATGCGGACAAGGTGGCAGTATGGGCATTGCCCTATGTAAAAACCATGGTGAGTAAAGGCGTCGTGGGCGGCATGCCGGACGGAAGTCTGAATCCGGGCGGATTTGTTACCAGGGCACAGGTTTTGAAAATGATCTACGGAATGTGCTGACAGGAGGATCTATGAACATCATGCTGTTTGCAGCCGGCGGAGATATCGGCGGCGGAAAAACACATATACTGTCTCTGGCAAGAGAATTGTCTGCCGACAACCAGGTCTGTCTGGTAAGTTTTCATAAAGGCGTTCTGGCGGACGAGGGTCGGGAGATGGGGCTGAATGTTATCGATATGGATAACGGCTGGAATATAATGAAAGATTTGCGTATGGCTCTGGAGGCGGTAGATACGTTTAAACCGGATGTAATCCATTGCCATGGGGCAAAAGCCAATATGCTGGGCGTTCTGGTAAAAAAGCGGAGATCCATTCCGGTGATGACTACCGTGCATTCCGATCCGAAGCTGGATTATCTGGGAATGCCCTGGAAACAGTATACCTTTGGTTTGATCAATGCCATTGCTCTGCGGCAGATGGACTTTTATATGGCTGTTGCAGACCGGATGGAGCTGAATCTGATCGAACGGGGGTTTGACCCTCATAAAATCTTTACGATTTTTAACGGCTTGGATTTTTCCGGAGCCAAAGAGGAAGGAAAACCGCCGAAAACGGAAGGGGACATTGTCGTGGGCATTGCAGCCCGCTTGACACCGGTAAAGGATATCGGAACTCTCATCCGGGCATTTGCCAAAGCCTATGAGAAAAATCCCAGGCTGCAGCTGCGGATCGCAGGGACCGGGGAGGATGAAGAGGAACTTCGGAATCTGGCGGAAGCCTTAGGTGTGCAGGAACGGGTGGAGTTTGCAGGCTGGATCAGCGATATTCAAGGTTTTTTTGCGGACGTGGATATTAATGTGCTTTCTTCCCTTTCGGAGACGTTTCCGTATTCTCTTCTGGAAGGAGCGTACGAACATTGTCCCGCGATTGCCAGCCGCGTAGGCGGTATTCCCTCTTTAATTACTCACGGTGAAAACGGCTTCTTATTTGAAGCGGGAGATGTGGATACCTTTGCGGAATACATATATCGCTTATCTGTGGATGCGGATTTGAGGCAGGTATTGGCGGAAAATCTGTTCCGGAGGGCGAAAAACGAATTCTCCCTGGAAAACATGAAAAATAAACAGGAATGGGCATACCAGACCATCATGAAGCGGCAGTTAAATCCCAAAGCCCGTCAGGGCGCGGTAATCTGCGGTGCTTACGGACGGGGAAATGCGGGAGACGAAGCCATTTTAAAGGCAATTTTATCTTCCCTGCGGGAAATTGACGCGGATATGCCCTTTTGGGTCATGTCGCGGAACCGTAAGGAAACCCGGGAGGCTGACCGGGTGAGGGCAATTTACCTTTTTAATGTATTTGCTTTTTTCCGAAGTCTGAAAAAAGCGAAAATATTTGTGAACGGCGGGGGATCCCTGATTCAGGATGTAACATCTTCCCGTTCTCTGTATTTCTATCTATTTACCCTCTGGGCGGCGAAACGGCAGGGATGCAGAGTGCTTATGTACGGCTGCGGAATCGGCCCTTTGAAGTCGGAACGGAACCGGAAACTGGCGGCGAAGGTTTTAAACAAGACCACGGAAGTGATCACTTTGCGGGACAGTAAATCCATGCGGCTTTTGAAAGAGATCGGGGTGGACAAGCCGGAAATCATTTTAACGGCAGATCCGGTGGTAAATATTAAAAAATCCAATCCGGTTCAAATCGAATCCGCTTTCCGTTCGGAAGGAATCGAGGAAACCGAAGCCCTGATTGGTTTTTGCCTGAGGAACTGGCCGCAGTTTAACTGCTACGACCAGGTAGCAAAAGCGGCGGATTATGCTTACGAAACGTACGGGGTAACCCCGGTCTTTCTGCCCATCGAAGTGCCTGCGGATATCAGCGCGGCGCGAAAGGTAACGGAACGAATGAAGGCTCCCTATTATGTCTGTACCAAACAGCATGAAGTGGGAGATCTGATCGGTATGCTGGGCTCCATGCGGGCAGTAGTGGGCATGCGTCTGCACTCTTTGATTTTTGCCACGGCGGGAGGGTCTCCTGTGGTAGGTATTTCCTATGATGTCAAGGTGGACAGTTTCCTGCAGGATCTGGACTCCAAGGCTTGCCTGGCGTTGGAGGAACTGACGGCGGACAAGCTCTGCGTGCAGATCGACAGGGCGCTTAGTGATCCGGGGCAGGAGTTTTCCGAAGCGGCAGCTAAGCGCTTAAAAGAAAGGGAACATATAAACCGGCAGGTAGCGGCCAGATTTTTAAATATGAACAACTAAGGAAGGAAAGCTGCAATGAAGCAAATTGTCTGTGTTTCTACTTCAAATTATTATCCCTTCCCAACCAGAAAGCAGAATGTGATGAACCGGTTATCCGATGCGGAAATCCTCTACATCGACCCGCCGGTAACGTACCTGGCTCCTCTCAAGGATAAGGCGGCAAAAGAACGGTTATCGGCCTGGAGGAAGGGAGGCGTAAAGGCGAAGGAAAATATAACGGTGTATGCGTCTCCTCCGGCGCTTCCTTTTTTTAATAAATATCGCTGGATTAACCGGTTGAATCAAAAACGGCTGGCAAAATTCATAAAAAAGGTAGTGCGGGAAAACGGATTTGAACGGCCGTATCTTTGGTGTTATTCCCCGACCTCCTGCGACTTGACGGAGCTGGTGCCCAACCGGGGAGTGATCTACGACTGTGTGGATCGGCATTCAGCCTATAAAGGTATGATCAATCCGGAAGTGGTAGACCGCATGGAGGAGGATTTGGCAAAGCGCGCGGATATGGTTTTCTGTACGGCACAGGGATTGTATGAAACTCTGAAGGAATACAATTCCAATACCGCTATGATACCCAACGGCGCGGCGTATGAAATCTTTTCCCAAGCGGCACAGCCGTCGGAGGACGAAAAAAAGCAGCCCATTTTTGGATTTGTGGGAATGCTTCAGGATTGCATCGATTACGAATGTCTGCGGGAGGTGGCCTTGAAATTTCCCGATTGCAGATTACAGTTTATCGGCAGGCGGATGCCGGGCGTTGATTTATCGGCGGTTGAAAGCTGCCCCAATGTGGAATTTATCGGGCTGGTTCCTCAGACGGAATTGCCGGAGTACATACGCCGTTTTGACGTTTGCCTGAATGTTTTTCAGGAAGGAAAGCTGTCCAAAGATGTAAGTCCGCTGAAATTTTATGAATATCTGGCGACGGGGAAGCCCATTGTCAGCACGAAAGAGCCTCTTCAGGTTACGGATTTTGCCGATGTGGTTTATATCGCGGAAAACCGGGAGAAGTTTTTAGAACTGTGCGCACAGGCTCTGGCGGAACACGATCCGGAAAAGAGGGCGAAACGAATGGCTTACGGCAAAGCCTGCTCCTGGGATGAACGGGTAAAACAGATGGAGCGGATTTTGGAAGACAAGCATATTTTTTGATGAATCCCGCTGAAATTTGAAAAACGATATTATCATCATATGTGAGTTCAAAAATCAATCATAACAAAAGAGGAGAAGAAGAAATGAAAATCGTCAATGAAAAGGGGAAGCTGTTCGGCATTATAAATCTTGCCGATTTACTGGTACTCGTTTTGATCGTGGCTGTTATAGCCGGCGTAGGTGTGAAGCTGTTCGGAACGCAGGTGCAGAACAAAGTGGCTCCTCAGGTAGACTGCATCGTGGAAGTGGATATTATCGGCACCAGTCCTCGGATTTTAAATGAAATCGAACGGCAGGATCTGAAAGGGGAGCGGATTGTAAGCGGAAATGAATATCTGAATGCTACTATTGAAGACGTCTGGTTTGAAGATTATATCGTGCAGACGCCGCGGGATGACGGAACTATCGTGAACAGCACGGATCCCAGCAAAAAAGATGTGATCGTGAAAATCAAGACCACGGTTCCCGAAGGAACGGCCAGTCCGAAAATCGGCAGCCAGGAACTGAGGGCAGGCAAAACCTATATTGTAAAGACCCAGCGCTTTGAATGCAGCGGTACGATACGCTATGTGGAAATCGGCGGACAGGCGCAGTAGCAGGGTTATGGTGTGTGGAAAATGACGAGTATCTTTCAAAACAGCGTAATCGGGAAGGTTATCGCGGCGGTGGTTCTCTCCCTTCGCAGAGCGGCTGAAAACAGCAGGCTGCGAAAGCTGTCGGAAGCGGTGCATGAAAGCTATGGGGCTTCTGCGGCAAAGCGGATCTGGGAACGGTTCTGCGGAGCTGCGGATACAACCCGACTTTCCTGTTACGGACGATTTACCAAGCGTATTGACGCATTGCTTTCGGCGCTGGGAAATATTCTGCGGCAGAGTGTGTTTTACCGCATATTGACATTTCTTCGGGATTGCTATTTTAAATTAACAGACGGAAGTGTGATTTTCGGATGGATCCATAAGCTGAACCTGCACCAATGGGTTTTAGCGGCGTTTGCGTTTTATCTGCCGATGGAATATGTAATTCGGGATTTGCTGGGGATCGGATTTTTAGCTTCTGTATGGGAAGAACTGTTCCTGATGGGAGCCTTATTTCTGGTGCTTTGGCGAAATGCTCTGGGGCAGACAGACGCTTTGCAGCGGGAGAGCCAAATGGGATTGTATATACTTCTCTTTATGGGGGCGGGTTTTTTCCTCATGATGATCGTTTGCCCCTGGCCGGATATTGCATTGGCGGGATACCGGGCGCAGTGCGAATATCTGCTTTGGTTTTTCCTGATTCTTCGCTTGGTAGAAAATGACAGGGATTTTAAAGTGCTGTACGGAGCTTTTCTCTGCATGGCGAGTCTTTTAGCAGTTCATGGAATTTATCAATACGTTATTGGCGTGGAAATTCCGTCCGGCTGGGTGAGCCAGACCGAGATGGGGGTGCGCACGAGAGTATTTTCGCTGACGGGAAGCCCCAATATCTTCGGTTCACTCTTGGTATTGGCCGCGCCTTTAGCAGCCGGCTTGATTTACTATGTGAAAAAGCCTTTAGCCAAGTGCTTTTTCCTGTGTTTAACAGGCCTTATGTGTTTGTGCATGCTCTTTACTTTTTCAAAAGGAGCGTGGCTGGGGCTTGTAGTGGCCGTAGTTCTTTTCGCACTTTATATTGACCGGCGTCTGTTTCTGCTGATGGGAGCCGCCGTGGCAGGTATTCTGGTGGCGGTTCCGTCGGTTTTGAACCGGCTGACCTATTTGTTTACCAGCGATTATGCGGAGGCTTCCGCTGTGGGCGGCCGGGCTCTGCGCTGGGAAACGGGGCGGATGCTGCTCCACGACAATAATCCGCTCCTGGGCTTTGGACTGGGACGTTTTGGCGGCGCGGTGGCCATGAACAATCAGGTTTTAGACAAAACCGAGGAATTTGAATATTTTTACATGGACAACTATTACTTGAAAACCATGGTGGAAATGGGCTATTTAGGGCTGGCGTTTTATTTACTGATGATGGCGGCTCTTGTAGTCTGGGGTCTTCGGGCAGTTTACCGCAGCGGAGAATCGCCTGTTCCCGCAGAGCTTCCGGCGGCTATGGGACAGAGCAGCGTTTCGGCTTTCCCGGGACAATGGAAACGGGAGGCGTTGACTCGCAATATCGGGAATCAAAAGGTTCTGGCAGTTTCTATCTTCTCCGGGCTTTGCGGCGTTTTAGTGCATTGCTATTTCGAAAATATTTTTGAAGAGCCGTATATGATGGCATACTTCTGGGGGCTGGCGGCTATGCTGATTTATTCCGGATTTTTCCGAAAGCCTGCCCTTAAAAGTGAGAAACAGACAGCGTAACGGCAGAGCGGCCTTTAACAAGTTGGCTTTATCAGAGCGGAATCAAGCGGTTCTGCTCTGATTTGTTATAAGAAAACCCCGCGTAGATGCGGGGCGTCGTAAAACCGTTATAAAGGGGTGCGGACAAAAAGTTGGACTATACCGATAGGCCAAGTTCTTGTCCGCACCCCCTTCTCAAACGTATTAAACTATCTCTGAGCGGACTGAGTCCGATTGGGTATAGACAACATCTTGGTTTTGCTGCATAATCAGTCCAAGATTTTGTCCGTACCCCCGTCTCTTTTTGAATGGCGATTTGATTCTCTTCCACATCCCGAAGAATCTGGTCATAGCTTTCACAGCAGTGCTCAGCTTGTGCTCTTTAAGATTGGTGATCAGTTTACCTGCATATTCGCAGCCCTCTTCATTGATTCTGTAATATGTCCATTTGCCCACTTTTCTTCCTGTGACGATTCCTGAATCGCGGAGGATCCTCATATGGTGGGAAAGTGTCGGCTGCGAAATCTGCAGGTCATCCAGCAGCACACAGGCACATTCTTCATTTTCACACAGTAATTCCAGAATTCTTACCCTCTTGGGGTCAGAGAATGCCTTAAAAACCCTTAGGTATTCGTTGTTCATATTCCGAGTCTCCTATAAATGTTGATTTGTACTGATATTATAGCACATAGGAGAGGTAATGGATATTTAATATTTTGAGGCACGGCCGGTATTGCCTCTGCCTTCCTCCATCATTCCGAAGGCTTCCAGGAAAAATGTCTTTATCTTCAGATTGTACTTTACTGCAATGGTATCAAGTGCTTCATCGACAACGTTCGTCATGATTTCTGAACCTGCTGCAGCACGGGCATTGATTACAAGAGACAGTGCTGTATATTGTCTGTCAAGCTTGCGTGCATATTCAATGTCATAGTCAATTCCTATAAGGCTGGCTTTAAAGAAATCAGTTCTATCAAGATCACTGTCCGCTGCGAACATTTTAAGATGAGGTACATTTCCACCGGATTTTCTCAGACCCTTTCGTATTTCTTCAAAGATATCAGTAATCACTGCGTTGTAATCTATGTTTTTTTCATCACGCTGTTCCATGAAAATTCGCCTGTTGTACCAGCTCAGTCTGCTTTCTGCAGCCACAAAATCCTCTGATCCATATCCTATTTCTCTGTGCTTAGCAGGTGCTGTGTTATTTAATATATAATCAACTACGTCATCCACACCTTCCCCTGATACAGCTGACATTGACATAATCTTGGCTGAAGGATATCCGGTTTGAAGGAACTTGAGGATTTCATTTTTTCTTTCATCCGAAATCGTATCGATTTTGTTAAGCACGATTATATCAGCTTCGGCAAGCTGTGCTTTCAGCAGAAATTTCAGTTCGGCGGGCAGATTTATGTCGGCATTTTCCGGCATAATCATTCTGACCCTTTCGGGGTCGACAAGACAGAAGAACGGCATGAGGTCGAATTCGCCGGGCTCTTTTTCGTTAAGCTGAAGATAAACGTTGTCGAGTGCTCCGATGCCCAGCCCCGGTATATCAGAAAATATCACGCTGGCTCCAATGTCTTCCAGTCTGTGAAGTTTATCCACTAGGTTTTCGTGCTGGTAGCAGATGCAGTCTCCCGAAATGTCGAGAGTTATTACGCCTGAGGTGGCGGTAAACTCATAGTCAGTAATGTTGTCTGCTCCCAGATCGTCAACAAGAATTGCTGCTGTCCCCAGATTTCTTCTGTTTATGCTGTTGGAAAAAGCAATCATTGATGTGGTTTTTCCCGATCCGAGAAATCCACTTGTTACCATATATTTCGTTTTCATAAAACCTCCTTATCGGTAAGTAAGATAACACTAATTGATGCCATTATATATTTCAAATCGAAATATTTCAATATGAAAAATATAAAATCTATCCGATAGAATTGTAATGTTGAAATAAAATACCCGCCAGCAGGCTGGTGTTGTTTATTCAGGTAATTTAAGAACGACTATTATAACTTAAAGTAAATATTGACACTAAAAGTTAATTTTTTTCTTTTTTATTGTTTTTTATTAACTTATAAGCTATTGTTGAGACAATGAGAGAGGTATAATCTATGGGAAAAGATTTTAACAAAATTTTTTCTGAAAACCTAAACAGACTATTAAGCATACATAAAAAACGCAAACAAATTTAGCTGAATATATTGGCGTAAGCACCGCATCTGTATCGAATTGGTGCAATGGCATTAAAGCTCCGAGAATGGACAAAGTTGATAAAATGTGTAAATATTTCGGAATAAAGCGATCTGACTTAATGAGCGACTATGAAGATTCTGAAAAGCAAAAATTCACATCAATACGCATAAACGTCTACGACTCCGTTCTGGCTGGAACACCTATCGAGGCCATCGAAAATATTGTTGATTAGGAAGAAATCCCTTCCTCTGTGACAGTGGGCAGACAGGGATATATCGGACTCCGGGTAAAGGGCGACAGCATGCATCCTAAATATATGGATGGTGATACGCTAATTATCCGCATACAGCCGGATTGCGAAAGCGGTCAAGATGCCGTTGTTTACATAAATGGATACGACGCTACATTAAAAGAGGTTATAAAAAAACGGGACTGCATTATTTTGCAGCCTTTAAATCCGACATACGAGCCGAGAATATGCAGCTATAACGATGAGGACGAGCCGATAAAGATATTGGGCGTTGTAGTCGAGATTAGGAGGAAGGTATAACTTGTTTTAAGCCGTTATCGGTTTAAATAAACTTTGGGAATTAAATTCGGTTTCAGCGAATGGGGATATCCTTTGGAGGAAACAACATGAAAAAGTTTTTAGCAATCACATTTGTAATCGTTCTTTCGATTTTTACAGCATCATGTGGGAGCGAACCGTCTCCTTCTGATGTTGTGAATGATTACCTTAAAGCAGTAAAAGCACAAGATGCTGAAACCATGTCAAAAATCTATGAAGGGGATGTTTCAGATGTAAGCATCACATCGGACGAAGGAATCGACACAGATTCTTTCCCGGAAGAATTGGAAAAGAAATTAAAAGATATGTCTTTATCTTACGAATATTCCGTCGCAAATGAGCAGATCAACGGAAATACCGCTACGGTAGACGTTACTATCAAAACATATGCTTTCGGCTCTGTGTTTAGAGAGGCATTTAGTGAAGCGTTTTCAAAAATTCTCGATATGGCATTTTCCGGAGCATCCGATGATGAGATGGATAAAGTAACAAACGATATTATCGCAGAGAAATTGGAAGGCGCGGTATTCAACTACGAAGAGACTGCGACTGTAAGCTTAACAAAAGGAAATGATGGATGGATTATTGACGAATTTGAGGAAGATGGCGATTTCGTTAACTGTATTACAGGAGGCATGATTGAATTCGCAAAAGATATGTCAGATGCATTTAGTGATACAAATGCAGAATAGTTTTATTTGTATTGATAGGAGAAGGTGGAAATTATGAAGAAGAGACTCTTTGCATCTACATTAGCTATTGCACTTTTGTTTTTCCTCGCTTCCTGTGGTAATGGATCCGAAGAATCAAACTCCGGAAAAGATTCACCGCTTACTGAAAAAGAAGTTGAAGAACTGTATGCCACGCCTGAAAAATTTAAAGGAAGATCGGTAGAAATTTTAGGTGTTGTTTTTTCAGAACCGGAAAGAGATGGAGATGGAATTTATTTTCAAATGTGGGCTGACCCTGTAAACAGCGAAAAAAATACTGTTGTAAGTTCCTCTGATTCGGATTTAAAACTTCACGATGGGGATTATGTAAAAATAGTAGGCACCGTTGGAAAACCTTTTAAAGGCGAAACGTTATTGGGAGAGAAAATCACAGCGCCGACCATATTTGCAGACTCTGTTGATGTCGTTACGTATCAAGAAGCAGTAGCGCCAGCTATTGCCACATATGAATTTAGCGATCTTTCCCAAACACAGCTTGGTTATACAGTTTCTATTAAAAAAGTGGAACTGGCTGAAAGGGAAACTCGCGTTTACGTCAATGTACAGAACCATGGCAGCGCTGCATTTTCATTATATTCTTTCGACTGTAAAATTGTACAAGATGGAAAACAGTACGATGAGGAATCTAATTTCGACGCAGATTATCCGGAAATCCAATCAGACCTGCAGGTAGGAGCATCGACTGATGGAATCATATGCTTTGACCAAATTAACAACAGCGATTTTAAAATAGTATTTGAAGCAGGATCTGACAACTGGGACGAAACGATAAATCCTTATACGTTTGATGTCGTTTTAAATCAGTAACGATTTTTATAAATTTGGGAATTAAATGCGGTTTCAGCGAATGGGGATAAGAAATTTAAAGTGGTGATTTGATGATGTTTATCAGAGAAATTCCGTTGCCATATGGTGTGCGCTGGTTCACAACTCCAGATACAGCTGATAATTGCCAAGAAAAACAATCGCCCGTTTGAAAAGCCAACATTTATAAACAAAATGATGCAAAAAAGCGGAAAGATGTACAACAGCGTTCATACTTTTGCGATTTGTCAGGATTGTGTATATCGAGAAAAAATAAAATAGTATAACATATCGAATTTCAATGAAAAAACAAGGAGAATAGCGATGAAAGACCCAAATCAAAAAGCAAACACGACAAAAAAGGGAAAGAAGAAATGGATTATTATCGCGGCAATCGCACTCATTATCATCGTCGCTATTGCCGGAGGAGGTTCCGGCGAAGATAATGACAGCGATTCTGCAGGAGAAAATTCGTCAGCTGTAAGTGAGCAGAAAAACAATGAAGCAGATAGCAACGTTCCTACCGAATATAAGTCTGCGCTGAAAAAGGCAGAAAGATACAGTGACACCATGCATATGTCAAAAAACGGCATTTACGATCAACTTACTTCGGAATACGGAGAAAACTTCTCGGCAGAAGCCGCGCAATATGCTATTGATAATATTAGCGCTGACTGGAATAAAAACGCCTTGAAAAATGCCGAAAATTATAGCAAGACCATGCACATGTCCAAGGCGGGAATCTATAAGCAACTCACTTCCGAGTATGGGGAAAAATTCACAGCGGAAGAAGCTCAATATGCGGTTGACAATATAAAGGCTAATTGGAATGAAAACGCGCTAAAGAAAGCAAAATCATATCAAGAAATGGATATGTCCACCAACGCCATATATAATCAGCTCATCTCCGAGTACGGAGAAGGATTTACTCCAGAAGAAGCTCAGTATGCAATTGACCACCTGCAATAGAAAAACGTGATAAAAAACAACCGCTTCCTGTTGCCGCAGGGAGCGGTATAATAAATACGTATTTTTACGTAAAATATATTGAAATGCGTATTATTACGTATTATAATATTATTTTAGGGAGGAGGTAAAATGAAAGTATCGGAACTCATAAAAATATTAAAGAAAGGCAATTGTTTTCTAACGGAACACGGGAAAGAACATGATGAATGGTACAGTCCAGTAACAGAAAAACATTTCCGAGTTCCGAGACACCAAAGCAAAGAAATTCCGATCGGAACATTAAACAGAATTCTGAAAGATGCGGGGCTTAAATAACCCCCATCAATTTCAATATATAAGGAGGCAAAAGAATGAAATATGCATATCCGGCAGTTTTCACAAAGGAAGAAAAGGGATATTCTGTGTTTTTTCCCGATCTTGAAAGCTGCTATACGTGCGGGGACGATCTACAGGATAGCATAATGATGGCAGAAGATGTTCTCGCGTTAACACTGTATCATTACGAAAAAGAGAACAAGGAAATTCCGGCTCCAAGCGCAAGCACAGATTTGGAAATTCAGGGAAATGAGTTCGTAAACTATATAGCCTGCGACACAATCGAATATCGCAAAAGAAACAGCAATAAGGCGGTAAAGAAAACGCTTTCTATTCCGGAATGGCTTGACGCAGAAGCCACTTCGCACGGCGTAAATTTTTCGGCAATCTTGCAGCAAGCGCTGAAAGAGCATTTGGGGCTCTAACATAAAAAAGTGTAAGGTACAACATGAGTTACTGCATTTATCTGCGAAAGTCCAGAAAAGATATTGAAGCGGAAAACATATGGTTTACTGGAACGCGGCGTATACACCGACGCAGTTTTTAAGGAACGACATGCGAATATAAATGAGCGGTTAAAGGAGATCGATTCTTCCATGGCAGGCTTGGAAAAGTCGTTGGAAGAACGTAAAAAAAGTATTACCGTTGCGGAATTTATTCCAAAGGTGCAAAATGTACTTGATTCCTACGGAACGGCATCTGTTGAAGATAAAAATAAACTTTTGAAATCCGTTCTTACGAAAGCGGTTTACCGCAAAAGCAAAATAGGAAAGAAAAACGGCATAGATGCAGATTCTTTTGAGCTTGAAATTTACCCGGTTATGGGAATTCATGAATTATAACCATCATGACTAAATGTACTTCTCTGACTCTGTGGTTATTATCAGGATGAATGATTTCGCATCGTCACAGATTGTGTGGACATGGAAATCAAGGCGTTCACTGTTTAGACGGATCAGCACATCGTGGCCGCAACGGTGAGTATGAGCCGCAGCTTATCAAAAAGTATCAGAATACCGTAACCCAGGACATGGAAGAAAAAATACTTTCTATGTATGCAAAAGGTATGGATACCGGCGGTATCGAGTCACACATAAAAGAACTTTATGGCATGGATATCTCCGATAGTACAATAAGCAGTATATGTCGGTTTCCACGCACTATATCTGCATTTTCTGTTGCAGATACTCTTTAATACTGTCAAATGTTTTTTCGCTAATGACATGCTCAATGCGGCAGGCATCTTCGGCTGCAGTTTTTTCGTCAATGCCGATAGCTTTCAAAACATTTGTAAGAACAGTATGGCGTTCATAAATCTTACCGGCAATTTTTTCACCATCATCGGTAAAAGAAATATAGCCGTCTTTATCTACAACAATATAACCTTGCTTTTTTAAAAGTCCAATAGCACGGCTGACACTTGGCTTTGTGAAGTTCATATATTCTGCAACATCAATAGAACGAACAGACTGTTTTGACTGTTTTAACACGTATATTGATTCGAGATACATCTCCCCGGATTCTTTTAAGGACATCATAACACCTCTCTGTGGATATTCTTAATAAATTGTTGCTAATTATTATACTGCCATTTGCCCTCAGAACAATCCTTTAAGTTTTTCCGAAAAGGGACTTGACAAAGCATGTCAAAGAGAGTATACCCGTTTCGGGTTAGCGAAGGCTAACCGGTTTTTAAAGCCAATAGTTAGCAGACGCTAACAAGGCAGCTATTATTATGCCAAAATGTAGGAGGTACATATGATACTCAAAAATGCTGTAGAAGGAAAAGAATACATAATAAAAGATATTGTTACCAATGATGAAGAATTGAATTCCTTTCTCTTTTCCCTCGGTTGTTATAGTGGTGAAAGAATAACGGTTGTATCTCATTTGAAGGGTGGCTGTGTTGTTTCAATCAAAGATAGCAGATATAACATTGACAATCAGTTAACAGAAGCTATTGCCATATAGATAAAATGCTGATATTAAATCAGCTTTTTTCAAGCAAAAGTTAGCAATCGCTAACTCGTTGATCGGTAATTTTTCAGAAAGAATAAAATAAATCTAAAAAAGATACAAGGAGGAAATCTATCATGAGAATTGCTTTAACAGGCAATCCAAACTCCGGTAAAACCACCATGTATAATGCGTTAACTGGTCGCAATGAAAAGATTGGGAACTGGGCGGGAGTTACCGTAGAGAAAAAGGAACATATAATTAAGAAGGCGTATTGTGCCGGGAATAAGCAGCTTATTGCTGTCGATTTGCCCGGTGCATATTCCATGTCGCCGTTTACAAGTGAAGAAAGCATTACAAGTTCCTATGTAAAAAAAGAAAATCCCGATGTAATTATAAATATTGTGGACGCTACCAATTTGATCCGCAGTTTGTTTTTTACTACACAGCTTTTGGAACTGGGTACTCCCGTTGTTGTTGCCCTTAACAAGAGCGATATTAACAGGAAAAAGCAGACCAGTATTAACAGCGAACTTCTCTCCCAAAAGCTCGGCTGTCCGATTGTCGAAACGACTTCCACTACCGAAGATGGGTTAAAAGCTGTTATAGAAAAAGCGGTATCGGTTGCAAATGGTACACAAACTGCACTTTATCATCAGGGAAATGTTGATTTTACGGATAAATCTGCCGTTGAAGCAGCCGACCGTAAACGCTTTGAGTTTGTAAATCAGATTGTGAAAGAGGTCGAAAGCCGTAAGGTGTTGACAAAGGATAAGAATGTCAGTGATAAGATTGATAGGGTACTGACAAATAAATGAATCGGCATTCCTATCTTTGCAGTTGTCATGTTTCTTGTATTTCAAATCTCACAGGTTTGGGTTGGCACACCGATTGCCGATTTGCTTGTTAGACGGTTGGAAGCCTTTCAAGGCTTGGTAGGAAAACTTTTGGCGAATGCAAACCCGCTTCTATCCGCACTTTTAGTAGACGGTGTAATCGGCGGTGTTATTGCGGTTATCGGTTTTCTGCCGCTTGTTATGGTAATGTATTTCCTGATTGCCATTCTTGAGGATTGCGGTTATATGTCAAGGGTTGCAGTTGTACTTGATCCAATTTTCAAAAAAGTCGGTCTTTCAGGAAAATCTGTGATTCCCTTTATAATCACAATCGGATGTGCTGTTCCCGGTATTATGGCAAGCCGAACAATCAGAAATGAGCGTGAACGCAAGGCAACCGCTATGCTCGCCCCATTTATGCCTTGTGGTGCAAAAATCCCAGCTATTGCGCTGTTTGCAGGTGCATTCTTTGATGGCGCAGGATGGGTAAGCACATGGATGTACCTTTCAGGCATTGTGCTTATATTCCTCGGCGCTTTGCTTGTAAATAGAATTGCAGGATACAAAAACAGGAAATCCTTCTTTATCATTGAATTGCCTGAATACAAAGTTCCTTCTCTCTGGGGTGCATTCAAATCCATGTGCAGCCGTGGGTGGGCATACATAGTAAAAGCGGCTACCATTATTCTTCTTTGTAATACTGCTGTTCAGGTTATGCAGACTTTTACTTGGAGTTTTACTGTTGCTGAAATTGCTGACTCATCAATTCTTGCATCAATTGCCGGTCCTTTTGCATATCTTCTCGTTCCGATTGTCGGTGTTCTATCTTGGCAGCTTGCAGCAGCAGCGGTTACTGGATTTATTGCAAAAGAAAATGTTGTAGGTACTTTGGCAGTTTGTTTTGCAGGACTTGAAAATTTGATTGATATCCAAGAACTTGCTCTTATGGAGGGTGCTGGTGCAGAAGTTGCGGGGGTTATGGCTATTACAAAGGTGGCGGCTCTTGCATACCTCATGTTTAACCTCTATACACCGCCTTGCTTTGCTGCTATCGGTGCAATGAGAGCAGAAATGAAAAATGCAAAATGGGTTTGGGGTGGTATCGGTTTACAGTTTGGTGTCGGTTATACAGTAGCTTATTTTGTTTATACAATTGGCACATTCATTACTGCCCCAACAGCGTTGAATGTAGCGGCGGCTATCGGTGGACTGATTGCGGTTCTTATCTTTGCAGCTATTGTAATTGCGCTGATGAACAATACTAACAAAATGATGAAAGCAGAATACGCACTGGGTAAGTAATTATGGAAAATTTTATTATCATAGCAGTTCTCATTATAATTGTCGGCATGATTATCTTTTATCTTGTCAGGGCAAAAAAGAATGGCGTAAAGTGTGTTGGCTGTCCTTACGCAAAACAATGTGGAAGTCATTGTAATGGCAGCTGTAATGGAGATTGCAATCAAAATAGAAAGTAATAAGAGAAATGTATACCTAAAGGGTGGTTATAAAATATGGAATGGATTCAATGTCCTGTTTGTAAAAATAAAACAATTTGTACCAATGGGCGGCCATTGATGAATGTACCCGGTTGAGGTATGTGTACGGTTATGAGGAGCATACGACGGAGAACTCGGTAGATTTCCTAAGCCGGTTGTTAAAGGCGTTCTCTTTCAAAATTCAAACAATTCAGACGGATAACGGTACGGAATTTACATACCGATTTATCAGCAAGCTTGAGAAATGTCCTTTAAAAGAGCGTTGGCAACCAAAGGGATAAAGCACAAATTGATTCTACCTCGGACACCATGGCACAATGGCAAAGATCTCTTGTGCGACTTGCCGTTTTCCTTGGGTCATATCATTGACAAATGCAGAGCTGCGGCAACAGATCTTTTTAAAACAGGCTTTACAAACAACAAGAGTTTTGATATCATAATGATATCAAAACGGAATCTCGAAAAAGGAGGCCTTGATTATGAATGAAAAAATATTGACGAACAGGAAAACGGGAATGGCTATGCTACTGCTGATTATCGCATTGTATGCGGCGTCTGTTTTCGGCGCGATCTTCGGCATTGCCGGGGCAGGCGCATGGCTTACGGTACTTTGCATTGCATGGATGTGCTTGGGGTGGATTCTGCTGCTGGGGCTGAAGGTTTTGAAACCGCAGGAGGCTTTGGTGCTGACTTTGTTCGGAAAATATGTGGGAACGATCAAAGAAGAGGGGTTCTACTTTGTAAACCCTTTCTGCGTGGGTGTAAACCCTGCGGCAAAAACAAAGCTGAACCAAAGCGGGGATCTGGAAAGTGAGACAAAATCTTCGGCGTTGGCTTTGATTGCCGGTGCAGGTAAGACAGGCGCAAGCTACGAAAATAAAAAGCTGTCGCTGAAGATTATGACACTGAATAATAATCGCCAGAAGATTAATGATTGTCTGGGTAATCCTATTGAGATCGGTATTGCGGTTACCTGGCGGGTAGTGGATACCGCAAAGGCGGTTTTCAATGTAGACAATTACAAGGAATATTTATCCTTGCAGTGCGATAGCGCTTTGCGGAATATTGTTCGGCTGTATCCCTACGATGTGGCGCCTAATGTAGACACTACGGGAGACGGCGTGGCGGATGAAGGAAGCCTTCGCGGTTCCAGCGAAATCGTAGCGTCCCGTATTCGCGATGAAATTCAGGAAAAGGTAGCAGAGGCGGGGTTGGAGATTGTAGAGGCTCGGATTACCCATTTGGCATATGCTCCCGAAATCGCGGCGGTTATGCTCCAAAGACAGCAGGCTTCCGCTATTATAGATGCCCGCAAAATGCTGGTGGACGGAGCGGTGAGCATGGTTGCTATGGCTCTGAATCAGCTCAGCGAAGGAAACATCGTAGAATTGGATGAAGAAAGAAAGGCTGCTATGGTATCCAATCTGCTGGTAGTTCTGTGCGGCAATCATGACGCGCAGCCCATCGTAAATTCGGGCAGTTTGTACTAATGGCTGATTCCAAGAAAAAACAAGTTCCACTCAGGCTTTCTGCCAAGCTTTACGATGCTATTGCAGCCTGGGCAGAAGATGATTTTCGTTCGGTAAACGGGCAGATCGAATATCTGCTGACGGAATGTGTCCGTCAGCGAAAGAAAAACGGGAAGTACGTGTCTGAACATTTAGATGAGCCTCCGGAGCTGGACATTAAATAGAAATCGGATAAGAAAATAAAGGGAACCCCGGCATAAGCCGGGGTTCCCTTTATTTTCTGCAAGCCGTTCCGTATGCTTTATTACGATAAGTAACGAAATACGCCTTTTACCAGACCCAGAATTTTTACATCATCTACGATAATCGGGCTCATAGAAGAATTTTCCGGCTGCAGGCGGAAGTGCCCTTTTTCCTTATAGAATGTTTTTACAGTAGCTTCGCTTTCGAAGCCGTCGATCATGGCCACCACGATATCGCCGTTGACTGCTGTATTCTGCTGTCGAACCAGAATATAATCCCCGTCGAAAATTCCGGCTTCGATCATGCTGTCTCCCCGGACTGTGAGCATGAAATGGGTGCCGCTGTGTACATACTGGGCGGGAACCGGGAAGGTATCTTCTATATTCTGTTCGGCAAGGATAGGGGATCCTGCGGCTACACGGCCGACTACGGGAATTTCCAGCACATCGGTTCTTTCCGTTTGCGGAAGCTGTCCGGCGGCAGCGTCCTGTTCTTCCTCGTAATGCATATTCCGTTGGTTCAGTTCATTTTCCCGTCCAAAATCCAGAATTTCAATTGCCCGGGGTTTGGAAGTGTCCTTGCGAATGTAGCCTTTGCGTTCCAGAGATGCGAGATCTTTATGCGCTGTGGATGTGGATTTGATTCCCAGAGCGCCGCACATTTCCCGTACGGTAGGCGGATACCCTTTTGTTTTGATTTCCGTTTTCATGTATGTAAAAATCTTTTTCTCCCGTTCTGTTAAGGGTTCCATTTGCAGTTCCTCCTATCCGCCCATCTATGTAATGCGATTTTGATGAAACGTTTTCTGCAATTTTACCATAAAAAGAACAAAAAGTAAACACCTGTTCTTTACGAGCGAACGGGATTCCGTTTGAAAAACTTGAACGAAGTTGAGAAATATAGTAAAATTATCGTACAAAGGCGTGTTTTGAACGCTTTGGACGGAAACAGAAATTCTGCCTCTGGGTATGAAAAAGGAGCGAAACCATGCGAACCCCGGAAGAATATCAATTTTTTATAGAGCAGATCAACGGGCTTGTGGCCATTGACCCGGAAGGGCGCGTGACACATATAAACCGGCAGCTTTGCGGGGAATACGGGCTGGATCCGGAAGCCTGCATCGGCAAGCACATCGGGGAGGTGCTGCCTTTTTCTAAATTGATGGATACCATTAAGTACAAACAGCCTGCTACAACGGAGTTCTATTCGTATAAAGACCATGTATCCGTGCGGGTTCGCCAGCCGTTGATAAAAGGCGGGAAGCTGGTGGGGGCTGTGGAATACGATCTTTTTGATGACTTTGAGGCGGTTGATTCTTTTATCGAGCGATATCTTAATCTGGGAGAAGAATTTCAGTCCTCCAGAGACGAGCTGCAGCGGTTTGGAAGTACGAAATACACCATAGAAAATTTAATCGGTTATTCGGCCGTGATGCTGGAATTAAAAGAGAAGATCAAGTATGTGGCGAAAAGCAATTCCACGGTTTTGATTTACGGCGAAACCGGAACCGGGAAAGAGCTGGTAGCGCATTCCATTCACAACCTCAGCCGGAGAGGGCTGCGGAATTTTGTGAAGATCAATTCCGCGGGGCTGCCGGAATCCCTGGCAGAATCGGAGTTATTCGGTTATGAGCCCGGATCGTTTACGGGGGCCAGCAAGGAGGGGCGCAAAGGAAAATTTGAAATTGCCAACGGGGGTACGCTGTTTATCGATGAAATCAATCAGATGCCCTTAACGCTCCAGCCTAAGCTGCTGCGGGTTTTGCAGGAAAAGGAAGTGGATCGGATCGGCGGAGCGAAGAGCATTCCGGTAGATGTACGGATTATAGCCGCATCCAATAAGGACTTGAAAGAGATGGTAAAGTCAGGCGAGTTTCGGGAGGACCTGTATTACCGGCTGGACGTGGTTGAAATTCGGATTCCTCCTTTGCGGGAGCGAAGGGAAGATATCCGGCATTTAGTGAATAACTTTATCCGTATCTATAATCAACCCCTGGGAAAGCATGTGCGGCATGTGGACGAGAAGGCAATGAAAGCCATGCGGGAATATGACTGGCCGGGAAATGTTCGGGAACTGCAGAACATGATTGAAAAGGCGATGAACTATATCGAGGGCGATACGCTTTTCTTGGAAAATCTCGAATTTCACGGTTCGGTGCAGAGCTACTCCCTGGAGCAGATGAAGAAATACGAGAGGCCTATTGATGAGCTTCTGCGGCAGGTAGAGCGGGATGTGATCGTAAAAACTTTAGAGCGGTTTCACGGTAATAAGAGTCGGGCCGCGGAATTTCTGAAAATTTCCAGACCTTTGCTGTATCAAAAAATGCGCCGGCTTGGAATCGAAGCCGGTCGGTAGCATCGCGGTGTCCGGAGTCAAGAAGAAAATCAGCAGAATCGGTGAGAAAACTGCGCCTGTTTCGGAAGAATCGAAACAGGCACAGTTTTTATACATCAGTAAAAAACCAATTTGCATTTTGCTTGAAACGGAAATATTCCCACGCTGCGGAGGGATATTTGTTTCTGAAAAACAGAGAAAAAATTTGACTTTTGTTTTGGGGTATGGTATCTTATTTAGGAAATAAAAAGCAGAAGTGATCCGCTTCTCACCTTGCGACTGACGTTGTAACGGTTGATATTGTTGAAACAGCCTGTATAATACAGGTGTTTTCTGGGGCGGATGCGTTTGCAGCCCGCTTTTTTTATGCGGTGCGATTGGGAAACAGTTTGTTTTATTAGTTGCAGGAGGTGCAAAACAATTAGCAAGGAAAATCTGATCAACGAGGAAATTCGTGATAAAGAAGTCAGAGTCATCGACAACGACGGCACTCAGCTGGGCGTTATGGCGATTGAGGACGCGATGCAGCTGTCCATTGATAAAAAGCTTGATCTGGTAAATATAGCGCCTACGGCAAATCCGCCGGTATGCAAGCTTTTGGATTACGGAAAATACAGATACGAACTGCAGAAAAAGGAAAAAGAAGCCAGGAAAAAGCAGAAGATTACCCAGATTAAGGAAATTCGTCTGAGTACATTCATCGAAGAGCATGATCTGGTTGTGAAAGCGAATAATGCTGCGAAATTCCTGAAGGACGGCGACAAAGTAAAAGTCAGCCTCCGCTTCCGGGGTCGTGAAAAGGATTATGTCCATGTAGGCCAGGCCGTAATGGATAAATTTGCAGAAGTAACGGCGGCGGTCGGCGTAATCGAAAAGAAACCTTTGATGGAAGGCAGAAGCTTGATTATGGTTTTAGCACCCAAGAACGATAAATAACAGTAGAATGGAGAGAAGAAAATGGCAAAGGCAAAGATGAAGTCCCACAGAGGCGCAAGCAAGAGATTTAAGATTACCGGAACCGGTAAGGTTAAGCGGCATAAAGCATACAAGAGCCACATTCTTACCAAGAAGAGCACAAAGAGAAAGAGAGGACTGAGACAGTCCACAATTCTGACCAGTGCAGACCACAAGAGAATTAAGAACGTTCTGGACAAGTAATTTAGGGAGGTAAGAGAAATGGCAAGAGTAAAAAGAGGAGTAAATACAAAGAAAAGACATAAGAAAATTCTGAAGCAGGCAAAGGGCTTTTACGGCCTGAAGAGCAAGGTTATCCGCTGCGCGAATCCTGCTGTTATGCGTTCTCTGGCTTCCGCTTATGTAGGCAGAAAGAACAAAAAGAGAGAATACAGAAGAATGTGGATTGCAAGAATCAATGCTGCGGCAAGAATGAATGATATTTCTTACAGCAGACTGATGGATGGCCTGAAGAAGTCCGGTATTGAAATCAACCGGAAGATGCTGGCTGAAATGGCGATCTATGATCCCGCCGGTTTTGCACAGCTTGCAGAGACTGCGAAGAAAGCCTGCCAGAAATAAAGATCGATTTAAAAGGGAAGCCCCGCACGAAACGTGCGGGGCTTTTTTCGCGGGAACAAGGAAATACGACAAAAAGCTCCCTTTTGAAAAGCTATAATTCAACTGCAAGCCAACAGGGAAGGGTATTTTTTACGATGGAAAGCGCAGGGAAAAGATAAACAAATGGTTATTTACGGAGAATGGCTGTTTCTGGAGAATGCCGTGGTGGGCTGCCTTTTAATTTTGCTGACGGGCAGAGCAGCGGGCAGACATCAGAAACGGAGCCGGATGATTTTAGGAGGATTGGCCTGCGGACTTTATTCTTTTACCCTTTTCTTCGATTTTCTTCCGGTTTGGGTCGGGGTTTTGACAAAAGCCGGTTTTTCCATACTTTTAATGTTTTTTATATATGGAAAACGGCAGCTCTGGAAATTGATAATCATTTTTTACCTTATGACTATGGCCTTGGGCGGAGCGGTGATTGCCCTTTTGTATTTCTTTGACCTGCCGGCGTTGACCGGCGGGGGCGGAATTTACATAGGCTCTGTCCGTGCATGGCAGATCGTTCCCGGAGCGGCAGTCGGATTCTTTGGTTTGTGGGCGCTGTGCGGATTTTTCCGAAGCAAAGCGCTGAGCGAAAGGACATTGATGGAAGTGGAAGTGGAAATTGACGGGCATCGTGCGGCATTGCGCGGGCTGGTGGATACCGGGAACTTCCTTCGGGATCCCGTGTCGGGGAAACCCGTTTTTCTGGTGACGGAATCCGCCGTCAGCCAATTGCTGGGGGCGGCTGTTTCGCCTGAACGCTTTTGCTGCATTCCTTTTTGCAGTGTGGGAGAAAAGAGCGGATTGCTGGAAGGCATTCGCCCGGACCGGATCGGAATTTTTGAAAACGGAACGTATAGACCGGTGGAGGCAGTTTTGGGAATTTATAAAAATACGTTTCCCCCTGCCTGGAACGGGGAAGAATATCAGCTTTTGCTGCATCCCGCAGTTTTGGATTAGTGCTTATGATTGAAAGGGGGCTGTCATTTTGAGTTTTTTGCTGCGGATTTGGAGTCTTTTAAGAGAGAGAAGAAGAGACGTTTTTTATATTGGCGGAGCTGCTGCGCTTCCGCCGCCGCTGACGGCGGAAGAAGAAAAAGCGTTATTAAAAGAGCTTTGTGATGAGGATGAAAGCGTAAAGAAAGCTGCCAGGGCAGCTTTGATCGAACGGAATTTGCGGCTTGTAGTGTATATTGCCAGAAAATTTGAAAACGCCGGAATCAACGTAGAGGATTTGATTTCCATTGGAACCATCGGGCTGATTAAGGCGGTAAATACGTTTAATCCGGAAAAAAATATTAAATTGGCAACCTATGCGTCTCGCTGCATTGAAAACGAAATTCTTATGTATTTGCGGCACAGCAGCAAAATCAAATCGGAGGTTTCGTTTGATGAGCCGCTTAATGTGGATTGGGACGGAAATGAGCTTCTGCTCTCGGACATTCTGGGAACGGATAATGACGAGGTGTACAGCCATATCGAGCAGGAGGTAAACCGCAGCCTTCTGGGTTCCGCTATGAATTTGTTGAACCCCAGGGAACGGAAGATTATGGAAATGCGGTTCGGACTGCTTTCGGGGCAGGAAATGACCCAGAAGCAGGTGGCGGATCATATGGGGATTTCACAGTCTTACATTTCCCGATTGGAGAAAAAAATCATATCCCGTCTACAAAAAGAAATAAAAAAACTGGGCTGAGCTGTATGAAAAAAAGTTTTCCACCCGTCGGGCAAAGATGGATTTTCGCTGTATGAAACCGACTGACCGCGTACATAAATAAGAAGAGACGAACGAGTATCTGCTGAAGGGGGCAAGCGGAAAGCGGGGAAGGAATGTATGGCAGCAAAGGTGGAAATCTGCGGTGTAAATACCGCAAAACTGCCTGTGTATAAGGACGCAGAGATGAAGGCGATGATCGAACAGATCAAGGCCGGAGACAAGGCGGTTCGGGAGGAGTTTATCAAAGGAAATCTGCGGCTGGTATTGTCGGTTATTCAGAGATTCAGCAATCGGGGGGAAAATCCGGATGATCTGTTTCAGGTGGGGTGTATCGGCTTAATCAAGGCTCTGGACAATTTCGACACATCGCATAATGTAAAATTTTCCACATATGCGGTGCCGATGATCATAGGGGAGGTACGGCGTTATCTGCGGGATAACAATCCTATTCGGGTCAGCCGGTCTCTTCGGGATATCGCTTATCGGGCAATGCAGGTAAAGGAACGGTTCCTGCATGAACATCAAAGAGAGGCTACCATAGAAGAACTGTCAAAAGCGCTGGATTTGCCGGGGGAGGAAATCGTACTGGCTCTGGACGCAATTCAGGAGCCGGTTTCTCTGTTTGAACCGGTGTTCCACGATGATAACGATTCTCTTTATGTAATGGATCAGGTCAAGGATACAAAAAATACCGATGAAAAATGGATGGAGCATATTTCGCTGTCGGAGGCTATGAGTAAGTTATCCCCCAGGGAGCAGCATATTTTAGGGATGCGGTTTTTCGAGGGGAGGACGCAGATGGAGGTTGCAGAGGAAATCGGAATTTCACAGGCTCAGGTTTCCCGGTTGGAAAAAAATGCGTTAAAGGCCATGCGGAAATACGTGTAGGCGGTTTGCAGGTCTTGTCAAGCGAAAAAAATTAGGGTAGAGTGAGAGGGCGATAAAAAGGGGGATGTGATTTTGGAAAATTTATATCTTCCGGTCTTCGAAACGAAACCGGGTGTTACAGGTTTTTTTTCTACCGCCGCAGGATGCAGTCCCCGGAGTCCGTATTATAACCGGACGGTTCTGGATGAATTAGGGCTGCATGATGTGCATTTGATTTGGCCGGAACAGGTGCATGGAGATACGGCAGCAGTCATTCAAAAGAATGAGAACGGTTTTTTGACAGATGAAAACGGCAGCGGGTACAGAATGGAAATTCAAAGGGACGGCCTGACAGTTTCAGGACTGCGGATACCCTCCTGCGACGCGGTTATAACCGATCTGCCCGGGGTACTTTTGACTACGGTCCACGCGGACTGCATACCGGTCTGCCTGTACGACCCCGTGCGGCGGGTTATCGGTACCGTGCACGCGGGCTGGAGGGGGACGGCGCAGGGGATCGGCCGGAAGGCGGTTCGGAAGATGGAAACCGTGTTCGGAAGCCGGCCGGAGGATGTGTGCGCATGGATCGGACCGGGGATAAGCAAGTGCTGTTTTGAAACCGGAGAAGAGGTGCGGGAGGCATTCCTGCAAAAATTTGATTGGACTGATGAGTTTGCGGAGCGGCGGAACGGCTCCTTGTATCTGGATTTAAAAGGAATCAATAAACGGCAGCTGTGGGAAATCGGCGTGAATTCTATTGAAATCAGCCCCTTCTGTACCTGCTGCAACACGGATTTTTGTTCTTACCGGCGGGAGAAGGGTACGCGGCTTCGAATGGGCGCGGGGCTTTGCCTGACAGAAAGATAGCATGGAATATTGCGCTGTGCCCGGGAAGCTTCGGGCGGAACGGGATGTCCCGGCCAGTGGGTGCCGGGGCTTTCTTTTGTAAACAAAATTATGCGTTTGACGTGTGCCGTTCATTTGTTTTTACGGTCATGAACGCACCTGCTTATGAATAGGATGGAGTAAGAAGAGGCGCGGAGGTGAGGAACGTATGATAAATACAGCGGATATTCGGGACAAGGAGGTCATAAATATTTATGACGGCCGGAGCATGGGGTTTGTAGACGATATTGAAATCAATCTGGAAAAGGGAACGGTAGAGGGGATCGTGATTTTCGGAAAACGCGGGCTGTTTGGTCTTTTCGGCAAGGAAGAGGATCGGGTTATTCCGTGGAAAAACATCCGCAGGATTGGGGACGATGTGGTTCTGGCGGAGATCCCCGGCAGCGTCAGTCGGGAATTCAGCTACGAGAGAAGTGAAAAGAAAGAGGAAAAAATTTCGGAATCTCTTGCATAAACCACAAGATGTAGTAAAATTAGAAAAGAAAAACATACGATTAGTACATTGCGGAATATACAGATAAGAGAGGGATCGGCTATGAAATGCCCGTTTTGTGAAACAAGCGATACCAGAGTCATCGACTCCAGACCTACGGAAGAAGGCCATGCCATTCGGCGGCGGCGGGAATGCGATCGCTGCGGGAAACGGTTTACTACATACGAGAAAGTGGAAGAAATGTTTCTCATGGTGATTAAAAAAGACGGCAGCAGAGAGGTATTCGACCGTAACAAGGTTCTGTCGGGTATGATTAAGGCCTGTGAGAAGCGGCCTGTGGCTCTGGCGGATTTAGAGGCCATCGTGGATGAAATCGAGCGCGGGCTGAACAATATGATGGAAAAAGAGGTAGAAAGCAAGTTCATCGGCGAGCTGATCATGGAGCATCTGAAGGAATTGGACGAGGTGGCTTATGTTCGCTTCGCTTCGGTTTACAGGCAGTTTAAAGATATCAATACATTTGTGGCGGAAATCGAAAAACTGCTGCATGACGGAAAGGATAAAAAGAAATGAGCAGGATTCTGCGGATTGCGGTTGACGGCCCTTCGGGAGCGGGGAAAAGCACGGTAGCCAGGCAGGTTGCGAAAGCTTTGGGTATCGATTATATCGACACCGGCGCCATGTATCGGGCTGTTGCATATAAGATGATACGGGAAGGAATTTCGGCGGAAGATCGGGATGCTTTAAAAGAGATGCTGGCGCATACGGAAATCGATGTTTCCGGCTGCGATACGCTTTTAGACGGCGAAAATATAAGCGGAAAAATCCGCACGCCGGAAATCGCGAAGATGGCTTCCGACGCGTCTGCTGTGCCGGAGGTTCGTGAAAAGCTGGTAGCGATTCAAAGAGAACTGGGGCGCAGCAAAAGCGTGATTATGGACGGCAGAGATATCGGCACGAATGTGTTTCCGGATGCGGAATATAAATTTTTCCTTACGGCGTCCGTACCGGAGCGGGCTCGCCGCCGCTGGCTGGAGCTTAGGACAAAGGGGCAGGATATCTCGTTGGAGACGGTTGCGTCGGATATTGAAAAGCGGGATTATAACGACAGCCACCGGGCTTTAAATCCTCTGCGAAAGGCAGAAGACGCTGTGGAGGTGGATTCCACGGAAATGGGGCAGGATCAGGTGGCGGAATATATTCTTGATGTGGTCAAAAACGAAAAAACAGAATAGAAAACGATTATAAAAACAGAAACAGCGTGACGCTATGGGTCACGCTGCTGTATTTTTTGCGGAGATTTGTTTTTAGAGTTCGTGGAGGAATAAGCCGCTTCCCAGTTTCGGCTCGAACCATGTGGATTTCGGCGGCATAACCAGATTTTGATCGGATACGGCCAAAAGATCCGCAATGGAAACGGGATAAAGGGCAAATGCTACGGTCATATCCTTATCAACCCGGCGCTCTAATTCCCCGAGACCGCGGATGCCGCCCACAAAGTCGATCCGTTTATCCGTGCGGGGATCCTGGATGTTTAAAACAGGAGCCAGAATATTGGCTTGCAGAATGGAGACGTCCAGACCGTCGATTACATGGTCGGGAACGATTTCCGGTTTGGCGGTAAGCTTGTACCAGTTCCCACCCAGGAACATTGCGAAATCATGCTTTGCTTCGGGAACATAGGGCGTTCCTTTTGCACTTTTCTTCTCTACGATGAAGTTCTCTCGTATTTTTGCTAAAAATTCTTCTTCTGTCAACCCGTTTAAATCTTTTACCACGCGATTGTAGTCGAAAATCCGGAGATCTTCATCGGGAAAGATAACGGCCATAAAGTAGTTGAATTCTTCATCCCCGGTATAGTCGGGATGTTCTTCTCTGCGTTTTATACCGACTTTAGCTGCGGAAGCGGAACGGTGGTGTCCGTCTGCGATATAAAGAGCGGGAATTGTGTCAAACGCGTTTACCAGCGCTGCGATCACATCGTCGTCATCGATTGCCCACAGGGTATGGCCGATGCCGTCGGAGGCGGTCAGATCGTAATCGGGAGTATGAGTCTCCGCCCATTGGGCAATCAGCGCCCGCAGTTCCGGACGATCCCGATAGGTCAGAAAGACCGGTTCGGTATTGGCATTGCAGGTGTCGAAGTGGCGGATTCGATCCAATTCCTTTTCTACCCGGGTAAATTCATGTTTTTTAATGGTGTTGTTCAAATATTCGTCAACGGAAACGCAGCCTACGATTCCGGTCTGGATTCGGCCGTCCATTTTCTGGCGGTAAATGTAAAGCATGGGCTTTTCGTCCCGGCGGAGAACGCCTTGTGCCAGATAATCGGCAATGTTGGATTTTGCCTTTTCGTAAACGCATTCCGCATAAGGGTTTTCTTCATCGGGAAGGTCGATTTCCGCCCGGCAGATATGGAGAAAACTGTTTGGGTTTCCTTCCGCCATAGCTGCGGCTTCTTCCCTGTTCATTACATCGTAGGGAAGGGAAATCATCTGTTTTGCGTATTGTTTTGCCGGTCTGATTGCGGCAAAGGGTCTTACGGTTGCCATAGTCGGCTCCTTTCTGTGAATTCAGTCTGCATGTAAATATTTCCCCGTACCGCGGGATTGCGGCGAAATCCTACTCATGGCGAGGGCTGTTATTTTGCCTGTCTGCCGCGGCAGAATGTTTTTGTACCGGTCGTCCCGGATTTTTCGGGTTTCGGAAATGAGGTAAAACAGCGATTTGCAAAAAACGGGGCTGTTTTGCAGACGCTTACTTTAAAATACATATTTTTATCCAGTTTAGCATAATTCGGCGGGAAAAGGGAGAGAATTTAAGAGGATAAAAAAATTTTGCCTGAGTAAGAAAGTGTGGAAAAGATGAAAAAATTTACTTGCGGGGGACGGAGGCATAAACGCCTGATGAAAAAACGGGCAGTTTATGCGGCCGTCCTGTTCGGTTTAGCTCTTGCGTTTTTAGCCGTGCGGGTGTATCAGATTCAAACCGCGGCGGATCTTACGGAGCTGCAGCAGGCGATTACCCCGTGGAAAGGACTGCGCGGCGTAACAGCTCCTTAAGCTGCTTTACGGCTCTGTAAAGGCTTTGCGAAGCTTTTGCAGAGCTTTTTTTTCGATGCGGGATACATAAGAGCGGCTGATGCCCAACGAGGCGGCAACTTCCCGCTGTGTCTGTCTGCGGTCTCTTCCCAGCCCGTAGCGAAGAAGAATGACCGTTTTTTCCCGGCTGCTCAGGGTGTCCTGAATCGCATGGTAGAGTCTGGCAGTCTGCATTCGGGTGTCGATGTCCTCCAGAATGAAATCGTCGTCGGTTCCCAGGATGTCGTTAAAGCTGATTTCATTTCCGTCCCGGTCTGTGCCAAGAGGCTCGTTCAGCGATACTTCCGATTTCATCTTTCGGCTGCTGCGAAGCTGCATAAGGAGCTCGTTTGCTATTCTCACCTAACGGAACTTCCGGTGCGTCAAAGAGAGGCAAATCGGCCTCTCCCTCACCGGCAAACAGGTAGACATAGACATTTTCGCCGTCCCAGACCACTTTTTTCACGATGGCCCGCAGCAGCCGCCGTTTTTCCTCCACGGTGCTGTCATCCATGCTTGCAGCGAAGGAATCCAGCATCTCGCGGTAGAAGTCAAATTCCTGATTTGCCAGCCGATGCTGAAGGCTCAGCTCCGTCAGTTCAGCGAGACGGCGGCGATACGCTTCCCCTGTCGTGTGCAGCTCATCGATCTGCTCCATAATGTACTTCTCCGCAGATGAGCCGGGAGCCTTGACCACGGCAGCCACCAGAGATTTGATGGCGCTTTCGTTTTCGCTGAGCTGTTCCTTCAGCTTTGCGATTTCCGCTTCAAAACCTTTCTGATTTCCGCTGATGATTTTTTTCGTCTTGGTCAGCATGGTTACTAGCATTTCCTTGTCCTCTGCCAGCTTTTTGATTTCGGCAATGATCTTCGCATCCAGCGTATTGCCGTTTGCGTTTTTGATGTGGCAGCAGGCGCCCTTGCTGTGTTCTTTAGTGGAGCACAGGTAGGTATAAATTTCGTCTCCCTCCGCTGTTTTGCGGTTGGTCAGCTTGGGGCGCATGTAATCGCCGCAATCGCCGCAGCGCAGAAGCCCGGACAGGAGCGCCACATTGCTGCGGGGTCTGCGGTAGCTTTTGGACTTGTTCGCATCCAGCATGGTCTGCACCTGTATCCAACGCTCGCCGGGAATGATACCCTGATGCTTGCCTACCGATACGATCCACTCTTCCATGGGGCGGATCTGATTTGCCTTTCCGGGGCGCTGCTCGGTTCGGTTGTACGCCATGATTCCGTGTTCACCATCAAAGTCGCTTTTCTCCGAGTAGAGATCGGCCTTGTTCTCCATCAGATAATCATAGGCGGCCTCATCGGCGATCATGTAGACCGGGTTGGTCAAAATATTTTTGATGGCAAAGCGGGTAAACTGTTTCCCCCGCTTTGTGGTATAGCGCTTTTCCAGCAGAAATGCTTCCGTCTTGGTCAGAGAGCCCGTTTCGAAAAATTTCTCAAAAATCAGCTGCACAAGGCTGATCTCCTCAGGGATGACCTTCAAGAAACACGCCTTGCGCACCTTACCATCCACCGAAACATTGGAAGCGCTCTCGGATGCATAGCCGGTGGGAGTATTTCCGCCCAGCCAGCGTCCGGTCTTGGCCAGCTCGTGCATATTGTCCCGAATGCGTTCCGCAATGGTTTCCCGCTCCAGCTGAGAGAACACAGAGGCTATGAACATCATGGCACGCCCCATGGATGACGATGTATCAAATCGTTCCCGAATAGAGACGAACTCAATGTGCCGGTCATTCAGGTCCTGAATCAAATTGGCAAAGTCGCCGATATTACGGCTGATCCGGTCCAAACGGTAGACCACGATGGCGGCAAACTGCTGCTGCCGGGAATCTTGCATCATTTTCTTGAACTGCGGTCGCTCCAGATTTCCGCCGGAAAAGCCCTCGTCCTCGTAGACCAGTGCCTGATCGGCGGCCTCCTGACCAAAATTTACCGCAATGTACTGGCGGCACAGTTCGATTTGATTTTCAATACTCTCGCCCTTGCCGGTAAATCTGGACTTGCGGGAATAGATAACATATTGGGCTTTCTCCGCTGCTTTCATGCTGCGCCCTCCTCATATGTGATGTTAATACAGATATTATAACTCAAGAGAACGAGATGTGAAAGCGTGCTCCAGAAAAAACATTTGCAGATGCTTGCCAGGAATCAGACCGCCAGCATGTAGTTGCAGACCGTAACATCTAAACGCCAGTGTGACAGATGGAAGACGCTCACAGCCATGAGGGCCAGTCGGTTGTACGCGATGGGAAGATTGTGTTCCCGCGCAAACTTGCGGTTGAGACCGCGCAGATAGTATTTTCCATCTATCTGATCGTGATTCAACTTTCTACCGTTGGCCTCGAAGCGCGCTTCCAGCTCGCGAATCAGCTGTGCCTTAAACGCCGGGGCACGGATGGCGTCCAGGTAATGCAGATAGGCTCGCTTGGCCTGGGATGCGCGGAGGTGGTGTAGGTCTATCTTGTTCGTGAGCTCTTTTCGGTCAAAGATGCACTCATTGGCATCCTTATCCGTGAAATAACTGCAGACAAACTGAATATCAGCTGGGAGAATCCGCTGATACTGAACCTTACCCCCCTTACCTCTGACACGAATGCACGGATAGCCGGACTCGTCCTCGACCAAACTGTCGCCATAAAGACGCAGATATTCCCGACGACGGAGCCCCACCCTGGCGGCAAAATCATACAACCGAGGA
>JALEJU010000042.1 GCA_022769485.1 Bacillota bacterium | reverse complement strand
CACCGTCTTTTCCGCCAAAGTTTCATCGGCACTGCTGTAAAACTTGCTGCCGGAAACCCCCATTATATAGGGAATCCCTTTTTCATAATCCACTTTTCCCTCATATATGGGGCGGCTTCTGCTGTAAACGTGCTGATGTCCTGTAAAAACCAAATCCACACCGTATTTCTCAAAAATAGGAGCCCAGGCTTTCTTGACAGCCTCCGCCACAGCGTCGTCATGCACCGCATATACCGGCACATGGGTGACTGCGATCTGCCAATCCGCACTGCTGGCTGCCAAATCGCTTTTTATCCAGTTGTTCACTCTTTCAAAATCATACTCTGTCAGCTTCTGTTCACCGGAAAAAATCCAGGAGTTCAAGACCAGAATGTGACAATTTCCGTAATCAAAAGAATAAAACTCCTCCGAAAATCCTCTCGGCCCGTTTTCAGGGAACGCAAACATATCCAGATAAAGCTCCGGCTTTCCGGTATCGGGGAAATTACTTTCATGATTTCCGTTTGCAGCCATTAAAGGCACCGAAGCAAACACGGGCTCTGCATTCTCACGAAACCGGTCAAATTGCTCTATGGAAATTCCGCTGTTTACAATATCCCCGCCTAAAACCGCAAACGCAAGCTCCGGGTTGCGGCTGAAAGCAGCCTGTGACAGCTCTCCCCACAGTGCGAATTCCTCTTTTATATCGTTTGCCGGCTGTACATCTCCCATATAAAGAAACGTCACATCCTTTTTTTGGGGAGCCGCAGCTGCAAAGCGATACGCCTTGCTCCAGCTTCCTTCCTTTCCTACCCGATAAACATAGGCAGCACCGGCGCTCAATCCGGAAGCCGTGGCCTCGTAATGCCACACACCGGAACTATCCAGGCTGATATCCCTGAAATCCGCAGGAAATTCCTCCGCACTGGCAAATCCGGTTTTATCGTATTTCGTTTCCGGAACGATTTGCATAACCTCCGCCGTCTGCGTGCTGTCCCTCCATGTAGCCGTAATGCTACAGGCCGTATCCCCGGTAAATGAAAGTGCAAGCCCGAAAGGATCGGCTTCCTTCTCTGCCGCAAAAACCGGCAGTCCTGCAAGCAAAAGCAATGCCGGTATAAAACAGCATATCTGCCTGAGGGGTTTCCGTTTTTTCATCTTCGCTCTCCCTTTTCCTCTTTTCCATGTTTTAATACAAACGGACTGTGCTGTTTTCATTTTGTGTTTCCCTGCCGTTATTAAACTGTCAGTTTAACAACACTTTTATATTATCCCTGCTATTTTCTTCTAAGGCTGTCGCTCAAACAACATTTTTACAATATAAAAACGGCGCTGTCGCCAACGCCGCTCTTTTCCCGCAGAAAACAACTGCCTCTGCAGGCACTATTTTTAATATCTGTAATCGTAAATCCGTGTGGATTTCTTCTCGCTTCTGGGCAGATCACCGATGCTTACCGCCTTAGGTACAATCGTAAGGCCGATACGCGTCTTAAACAGGTCTTTCATACTCTTTTCCATGGCTTTTTTCCGCTCGCCGTCCAGGGCGGTCTCCACAAAGACCGTCATCTGGTCTTTTCCTTCCGCATGGTCGATAAACACTTGGTATTCACTGGAGGCACCCTCCAGTTCCTTCAGCAGATCATCAATCTGGCCGGGAAAGATATTTACACCTTTCACTTTTACCATATCATCCGTTCGACCTAAAATTACGTCAATCCGCGGATATGATCTGCCGCAGGGACATTTGCCGGGCACGATACGGGTCAAATCGTGTGTTCTGTACCGAATCAAAGGTGCCCCTTCTTTCTGCAAGGTGGTAATAACCAGCTCGCCCAGTTCGCCGTCCGGCAGAACCCTGCCTGTTTTGGGATCGATAATTTCAAAATAGAGGAAGTCATCAAAATAGTGCATTCCCGTATTGTATTCACAGTTAATAGCGATTCCGGGGCCGTATACCTCCGTCAAGCCGTAAATATCGTACAGCTGTACGCCCAGTTCGTCTGCAATGCGCGCCCGCATCTTCTCGCCCCAGCGCTCCGAACCGATTACGCCTTTCTTCAGCTTGATTTTGTTCTTTACGCCCCGCTTTTCGATTTCTTCCGCCAGCAGCAGCGCATAAGAAGAAGTAGCGCAGAGAACCGTCGATTCCATATCTTCCATAAACTTGATCTGCTTGTCTGTATTTCCGGGGCCCATGGGAATGGTCATAGCCCCCAGCTTTTCCGCCCCCAGCTGGAACCCGATTCCCGCCGTCCACAAGCCGTAACCCGGCGTAATATGAATGCGGTCTTTTTTTGTAACCCCCGCAATTTCGTAACAACGGCGGAACAGTTCCGCCCAATCGTCCACATCCTTCTGTGTATACGGAATAATGACCGGTGTCCCCGTAGTTCCTGAAGACGAATGAATCCGAACGATATCCTCCTCCGGCACTGCGCTCAGCCCCAAAGGATACGCGTTCCGAAGATCCGCTTTTTCCGAAAACGGAAGCGTTTCAAAATCCTCCTGGGTCCGAATGCCGTCAATGTCCACGTCTTTCAGCTTTTCCGCATAAAAGCCTCCCGCCGCCATAACCCGCTTCAACTGGTTCTTGATCATATTCAATGCGTTATCTGTCATCTTCATTGTTTACTTCCTCCGCCTGCATTCCAAACCGCAGTGCTTTTTGATTCATTTCCAGATAAGCCGGTTTAATCCGGCGGGTCAATACCCGTTCCACCGCTTCCGCGGACAGCCCAAGACCGCCCTTGGACACAGCCGCTCCCACCAAAGCCACATTCAAAGCTTTCTCCGTACCGCAAACTGCCTCCGCTTCTTCCGGGTTTACAATCACACACTTGGCGGCATGCTTCTTTAAATATTCCACCATCTCGCCGCCCCGGTATTCGCTTTTCCCCAGAGAAGCCGTCACCGGCGGAATGGCTTTATCAGCTACGATCACGGTTCCGCCTCTTTTCAAATATTTTAGGTTCCGCACGCCTTCTCCCGGTTCAAACGCGATCAATACATCCGCTTTCCCTTCCGGAATCAGCGCCGAAGCTACCCTTTCACCAAAACGGACATGGCTTACCACACTGCCGCCCCGCTGAGCCATGCCGATGGTTTCCGCCGTTCTTGCAAACCAGCCTTGTTCCATAGCGGCAGAAGCCAGAATCCGCGAAGCCAAAACCGTTCCCTGTCCGCCCACGCCGCATAATAAACAGCTCTTCATCATGCCTCCACCTCTTTCATGCATTGTTTGGGACAAACCGACGCGCATAAACCGCATCCGGTACATAAACCTTTATCGATTTTTGCCTTTCCCGCTTCCATGAAGATTGCCGGACAGCCTAACTCCCGAATGCACTTTCTGCATCCGATACAGCTTTCAGTTTCTACACTGCAGCGTTTTTTGCTCTTTTCTTTCGCAATACAGGGAGACCGGAAAATAATCGCCCGTACCCCCTTCTGTTCCGCCGCCTGCCGTACAGCGGACACGGCTGCCTCGTGATCCAGAGGATTTACCTCCAAAACAGTTTTTACGCCTACGGCCTTCAACACGGCGGATATGGAAATTGCTTCCGCCTTCTCTCCCATGACGGTTTTTCCGATGCCCGGATGGGGCTGATGCCCCGTCATGGCAGTGGTAGAATTGTCCAATATCACTGCAATTATATCGGATTTATTATAAACAGCATTGATTACGCCGGTAATTCCGGAAGCAAAAAAGGTGGAATCTCCTATAAAGCCAAAATTTACACTTCCGGGTTCCCCGTGGCCGATGCCCTGCGCTACGGTAATTCCCGCCCCCATGCAAAGACAGGTGTCTACCATGTTCAAAGGTGCGGCGTTCCCCAGCGTATAACAGCCGATGTCTCCGCAGAACACCGCTCTTTTCCCTTCCATAGCTTTCTTTACAGCGTAGAAGGAAGCCCTGTGGGGGCAGCCTGCGCATAAAACCGGGGGACGAACCGGAAGCTCCGGCAGGCTGTCCGGAGCTTCCGCCCCTGGCCAGGGTGCCGTGCCGCATACTTCCGCTAAAATATTTCTTACAGTCACTGCGCTTAATTCCCCGGCATTGGGAACCGTGCCCGTCCGCTTTCCTAAGATTTCTACATTTATGTGCTTCTTTCCGCACAGGTAAATCAAAGCATCTTCTATTACAGGATCCAGTTCTTCAAATACGATTACCCGTTCCAGCCCCTGTAAAAATTCCTCCGCCTTTTTTTCAGGAAACGGAAAAGGAGTTGCGACCCGGAATACCCGGAAAGAATCCTCCAAATCTTCCAGTGCCTCGGCCGTATAAGCGGCGCTGACGCCGCCGCAGGCAATTCCCACAGAACCGTTTCCTGAAATTGCATTGTACTTGTAGTTTGAAAAACTGTCGCTCAGCAGAACTTCCCGGGCTTCCAGCTTTTTTTTGTTTTCATAGGAAAGCTTGGGGAAAATTACGAAATCACTGCTTTTCACAAATCCGGAAACCGGCCGTCCTTCTCCGGGAACTTCAATATCCACAGACGCGCAGGCATGACACACCCGTGTTGTCGCCCGAAAGATCACCGGCATGCCGCAGCGCTCCGACCAGTTAAACGCATCTTGTATCATCTCGTATGCGTCCTCCGGAGAAGACGGGTCAAATACGGGGATCTTGGCAAATTTTCCGAAATGCCTTGTGTCCTGCTCCGTCTGAGAGGAAATCGGTCCCGGATCATCTGCTACAAAGACTACCATACCGCCTTTGACGCCAACATAGTTTAAAGACATCAAAGGATCTGACGCCACATTCAGCCCCACCTGCTTCATAGTAACCAAAGCTCGCGCGCCGGAATAAGCCGCACCGGCCGCTACTTCCAAAGCCGCTTTCTCATTTACCGACCATTCCACGTGGACAAAACCGGGATTCCGTTTTGCAATGGTTTCCAGAACCTCCGTAGACGGTGTTCCCGGATAACCGCTGACCACCCGAACCCCTGCGGCAAGAGCTCCCGCGGCAATGGCTTCATTTCCCATTAACAACTCCAGCATTTCCGTTTCCTTTCTGTATCTGCGGCATGTTTTATAAATAAAAGCTTATAGCCTCAGCGCTGTTTGTCAACTGTTTTATTCGAATTTCGGCATAGCCTCAAATCCCGCCTGCAGATCTTCTTCCGTAGGAATATAGTCCTTCATTTCTCCGTTGTGGAACTTTTCATATGCCACCATATCGAAATAACCTGTTCCGGTAAGCCCGAAGACGATGGTTTTTTCCTCACCGGTTTCTTTGCACCGCATGGCTTCATCAATAGCCGCTTTAATGGCGTGGCTGCTTTCCGGAGCAGGGAGAATGCCCTCCACCCGGGCAAACTGTTCCGCCGCTTTAAATACGGAAGTCTGTTCTTCCGCTCTCGCTTCGATCAGGCCGTCGGCGTAAAGCTGCGATAAAATCGGACTCATTCCGTGATATCTCAACCCGCCTGCGTGATTGGCCGAAGGAATGAACTGGCTGCCCAGCGTGTACATTTTAGCCAGGGGGCAAACTGCACCGGTATCGCAGAAATCATATGCGAACCGGCCTCTGGTAAAACTGGGGCAGGAAGCCGGTTCTACTGCGATAAACCGGTAGTCCGCTTCTCCCCGAAGCTTTTCTCCCATAAACGGAGAAATCAAGCCGCCTAAATTAGATCCGCCGCCTGCACAGCCGATAATAATATCCGGCTTTATATGGTATTTGTCCAGAGCCGCTTTCGTTTCCAACCCGATAATCGTCTGATGCAGAAGAACCTGATTCAGAACGCTGCCTAAAACGTAGCGATAACCGTCATTGGAAACCGCCGCTTCTACAGCTTCAGAAATAGCGCAGCCCAAGCTTCCGGTAGTTCCCGGGAATTTTTCCAGAATCGCTCTCCCTACTTCCGTCGTATCGGACGGGGACGGAGTAACAGAGGCGCCGTAAGTGCGCATAACCTCTCTGCGGAAAGGTTTCTGCTCATAAGAAACCTTTACCATAAAGACCTTGCAGTCCAGATCGAAATACGAACAGGCCATGGAAAGAGCCGTTCCCCATTGTCCGGCACCGGTTTCTGTTGTAACGCCTTTTAAGCCCTGCTTTTTTGCATAATAGGCCTGGGCAATAGCGGAATTCAGCTTATGGCTGCCGCTGGTATTGTTGCCTTCAAATTTATAATAAATTTTAGCCGGAGTTCCCAGCTTCTTTTCCAAACAATATGCCCGAACCAGCGGCGCCGGACGGTACATCTTGTAAAAATCCTGAATTTCCTGAGGAATCGCAATATATGCATCACGATCATTCAACTCCTGTTCCACAAGCTCTTTGCAGAAAACATTACAAAGTTCCTCTTCCGTTACGGGCTCATGGGTAGCCGGATTCAGCAGAGGTGCCGGCTTATTTTTCATATCCGCCCGGACATTATACCAACTTTTCGGCATCTCATTTTCTTCAAGATAGATCTTGTAAGGGATTTCGTTGTGTTTCATCTTTCTCACCTTTTTACCTTTCTCTGAAAAATTGATTGAGTATGGAACGGGGAAAAAGAAAATCCCCATCCCAGAATTGCTGGGACAGGGATCAAAAAACAATCTCTGCGGTGCCACCCGGCTTGACGCATATACCTATGCGCCCACTCAACCATACCAACATATGGCTTCCTTTGTTAACGAAGGGAACTCCGTCTCGCCTACTTTTCATTCAGCTCGCCCTCAGAAGCCCATTCATTCTCTGTCTTCACGCCGCAATCCCACCGCCTGCGGCTCTCTGCGCCGAAGCTACAAAGAACTACTCACTCTTCTTCAACGGTTTACCTGATTTTAATACTTGTTTTAACCTTTTGTCAAGCTTTTTTTGCAAATTGTATTTAAACGACCGGTAAGGTTATAAAACTTCCGGCGCTTTGAGAAGCGCTTCAAGTCCATACGGATTCGTACAATACCGAAACCAAGCAGGATCACGCCCCGGATTTTGATGAGGAAAAGCCGCACACCTAAGCCTGCCGCCTCCACCTATTTACAAAGTCCTTTATCCAATTGTAGGTGTATATCCAGTTGCAGCTGCCGCATGCCGCTTTATATGTCATTCCGGTGGCAAGAAAGCAAACCGGCTTAACAGTAGCTGCCGTCTTCATGGCAAAGAAACATATGACAAGGTTAAGAAGTGTGATATATACAGTGTCAAAGAAGGTGGAAACCGTATAGTGCTGCAGCATCACGGACAGAAGGATACAGTGCATCAGATAAATAGAAAGCGACAGCGCAACAACGGGAACCCGTTCCAAAAATTTGCTTGCCCGATCCATATTTTGCTTGAAAAGCAGAAAAACGCAGGCTGCAAGCAAAACCTCAAATCCGGCGGATTGATTCTGAAAGGTCTGGTTAAAATTTCCCGTCGTTTGAGTGAGATAATAGGTTCCAAAGGTAATCACGGCCAGCAGCAGACCGGCGGCTACCACCAGAAGCCAATTGGGGAGCTTTCTCTTCATGCTGCCCAAATAAAACCCCAATACAAATGTGCATAGATGATTTCCGAAAAAACCTACCTTGGTTATCAGATCGACATCTAAAAGTCTGTCCAGGGAATCGGGGAGAACGCTCTGCAGCATCGCTTTTGCCGAAACCAGCCCGATTAAAACCAGAACATATATGTGACCTTTTTTGTCAAGGGAGTGAAGCCCGCCGTAAAGAATCGGAGAAATCGCGTATATAGCAATCAGAGTATACATATACCACAAATGCACCCACGCCGGATCGGCCAGGGAAGATACCAGCCCTTCGTACAACCCCGCAGGGGTTTGATTCCCCGTTATATAGAGTTTCCGTAAAACAGCCGCAACCGTCCAAGCTGCTAGGGGAACAAGCAGATGGGGGATCCTTTTCTTTAAAAGTACGGATATATTCAACGTCCTTTCACTTGAAAGAAGCAGGAATCCGGACATCATAAAAAAGAGGGGCACCGCTGTAAAGCTAAAACAGGTAAGCAGATTCATCCCGTGCCAGCCGGGATTTATTCCCGCTCTTAACGGATCTGCAGCCACATGCATATAGATCACGCAGACTACCGCCATGGCTCTCAAATAGTCAAAATAATAAATATGTTTCTTATCATTCATAAGGTCTCACCTACGGAATCGCTGCGCAGCAATCAGCTTTTATGAAAATTTCGCCATCCGTTTGAAAGCATAAAACAAACCACTGCCGGAGTACATCTTTTCTCTGTTTTCATTCAAAATGAAACAGATCCGCACACCACAAGTATGCAATGCCGAATTCGCGGCGAAAAAAACGAAGAACGCACCTTTGTCCCGTAGATAAAGATGCGTTCTTTTTGGAGCTACTGACCGGATTTGAACCGGTGACCTGCTGATTACGAATCAGCTGCTCTACCGACTGAGCCACAGTAGCACACGCGCCGCCTGCCGGCTCAATCATTTTACCACATGATAACGGCATCCGTCAAAGGTTAATTCAAAATTGCAGATATTTTTATTGGGGCAATAGGTGCAGGCCGTTATTTCTCCGGATTTTTTCGGGCTTACATCTGCAGTTCCTTTTGCCAGGCTGCTGCAGATTTCATCCACCGTCCGCTTTACCGTCTCCTGCAGTTCTTTGAATTCTTCGTCGGAAAGCAGCGTCTCCCCGCCGGTTCCCTTTATCCCCTCCTTTGTGTTTCGAAGAGGAAGAATCTCTGAAGAAGACGTAAATTCCCCTGCCAGACTCCGGATCACCGCAGGGTCATCCAAAACCACTCCATCCAGGCGGAAAGAGCGCAAAATCTTCTGCTCATGTTCGTCGTTCCGTTCATTCCTCGCCTTTGCGTCCACCTCGAACGAGGGATTCGCTATCCGAAAATAGAATACGCCCGCGGGCTGCATTTCTTTTCCCCGGAGCCGGCTTCCCTCCGTAACCGCCCGTAAATAAAGCATCAGCTGCAGCTTCCAGCCCTGCCGGGCTTCTTTGGCATAAAAGCTTTCCCCGCCGGACTTATAGTCCAGAATTTTCACATAATCCCCGGGCAGTATGTCCACCCGGTCGATGATCCCTTCGATAAAAACAGTGCCCTGCTGCGTGTTGATCTCAACTGCCGGCAGAGGCTTTCCCGATGCCCGTCCGAAAGGAAGCTCAAACTGCATCCGGCTGATTTCTCCCCGCTTTACCTGCTCCGCTAAAGCCCAGGCCGCATTCTGACAGACTTCCGTTATGCGTTTCGTCCGGTAAAGCTCCTCCTCTCCGGAATACAGAACGCCCTCCCGATAACACCGGGCAATGCGTCCCATAATCGCCTCAACCTTATCGTCGCTATCCTCTCGTGTAAGAGTCATCCAGGGAGATTCCGGATCTGTAACATCCATCCCCTGCAAGGTAAGCCCCTCTGCAAATTCCCGGAGACACTGATGATAAACATCTCCGATTTCTCTTCCGGCCACTTCAAAAATCCGCCGTTCCTCCGGCCGCAATCCGAATGTGACAAAATAGGAAAAAGGACAGCGGGAATATCGTTCCAATTTAGACGGGCTTAAAGTCAGCGTCCGGCTTTCGTCCTTACAATAGAGCTCCCTGGCTAATGACTCCGGAAGCCTCTTTTCCCGATTTCTGTACAAAAGCCCCCGCCGGATCAATTCCAGTTTTTTCGGCTCTTTCCGCTCATACCAACGGTATGCCGTCTGCCAGATTTCATCCGGTTCTTCATCTTCCCGAATGCTGCTTTGAAACGCCTGTGTTAAATGATCCAGGCTGCTTTCCGGCCGCTGAAGCAGGCACCATACGTCCCCCCGGTTAAAAACATCTTTCTCCACCGCAAGCTTCGGAAAAATATCACGCACCTTCTCAACAATCATAGAAGGCCGAAGCTCTTTTCCTTCTCCGTCCGCAGCTGACCAGCTGATCCAAAGGCAGGATTCCGCCCCGGTCAGATTTTTATAGATGGCCAGCTTTTCTTCCATATCCCTCTGGCCGTAGTCTTTGCAGATTTCGTAATGACTCCCTAAAAGTAAGCTTCGTTCCTCTTCGTTTAAAATCCCGCTGTCTGCATTTCCCATAGGCAGTAATCCGTCGTTAGCGCCCAGCACAAAAAGAACCTTTATTCGCCCGGAACGCGTACGCTGCATAGTGCCCATAAGAACCTGATCGATTACCGGAGGGATCATTCCCACCTCTGCGGCCTCGAACCCGGCCTTCAGCACTTCCGAGAACTCTTCCCGGCTGAGTTCCTCGTCACCGATCAGCTCCGTCAACTGGTCAAACAGGTGGATTATAACATCCCAGATCTGCGCCGTTTCTTCTGCCAACTCCGCTTCTCCGCTCTCCTTCAAATCCGCCGTGATGATCTCCAGCTGTTCCGGGATTTGAAGCCGATCCCGTAAATAGAAATACAGAGCGGCGGTTTTTTCTTTTACATCGGCCGACTGTTCCCAGGCAGTTTCCAGCGGTGCAATTATATCCGTCAGTGCTTTTCGATATTGATTCAAACACTCCAGGCCATCCTCTCCAAGCTCGCTGACACCGTAAGTAAATTCTTTTTTCCAGCGTTTCCCTGATATTTTATATTTTAAAGCGTAATTTTCCAAATCCTCCCAGCAGCAGTCTTCCCCACCTGCAAAACCGGTTTTTACAAAACGAAATACGTCTTCGTACCGCCAATTTTCTCCTAAAATATCCAGAAGCGCAAGGATCAGCGTCACTACAGGGTTGTGAAGAATGCCTCTTTTTTCATCGAAAAACACCGGTATTCCATACTTACGAAAAATGCGCCCCGCCTCTGCTCCGCGAACCTCCATATCATTACAGATTACGGCAATTTCCCGGTATCGCAGCCCTTCCTCCCGAACCAAACGGCTGATTTCCGCAGCTGCGGTTTCCGCTTCTCCGCTGAAATTCCCCGCCTGACACAGGTGAACGGGAAACCCGCCCTTTCTTTCCGTCTCGTTCCAGGTTTTAAAAGGATAGGCGTAAAGTTCCCGTTCCAGATGGGCAAATTCCGGAGCAAAAAATCTTTTTCCGCTTTTAATCTCCGTTTCCGTCCAGGGGCAGTTTTTCCGCTCCGCCCGCTGTTCCAGCCGATTCATCATATCCCGAGACAGCCGGAATAAATCACCGTCTCTTCCGGTCGCTTTTTCCTGCCCGGTCAATATAACATTTACATCCGCAGCATAAACCAGCAGTTCCTCCAGCAAGTCCAACGTTTTCGGCGTAAAGGAGTGAAATCCCGTCACCCAAAAAGAAGCGCCCTTCACCAGCTCCGAACGGGATACCGCATCTGCCAGCAGTTTCATATAATCTTCGGAATCCACATATTTCCCCGCAATTTCTTTTTCATAACAGGAATATATCAGCCGAATATCTTCTAACTTCTGCGCTAAAATCGGATTTTCCCCTGATTTTTCAGCAATTGCCTCCAAATCCTCCGGCGCCGCATTGTACTGTTTCAATTCGGAAATTAAATCATTTACCATTTCAACAAATGTGCCGGAACGCTCCATTCCCTGAAACATACGCAGCCGTTCCCGCTCTCTGCGGATGATCCGCGACAGAAGCATATGACGACCTAACCGATCAATATGCGTCCGCGTAACTCCGCCGGTTTCCGATAATATCCGAAGTCCTAAACGAGTCTGCGACAGAATCTCCAAATCCATCAAACCCGGCGCCTTTAAATATGCAAATGCGTTCCGCTCCATCTGGAGGGTAAACTGATCCGGAACCAAAAGAAATACGTGATGCCCGTCCGCAGCCCCCGACGCATTCAATTCCGCGTCCACCGCGTCGAACAGAAAACGGTCTTTATCCACATTTTCTCTGCCGTAATACAAATGCAGCATAGCGCTTCCTCCCCTCGTTCTTTACAGTATATCATGAAATTCTCTGAAATCCACGGAATAAAAGTTCCGGCAAATTTTTTTCATGGCGGCTTGTTTTCTCCTCACCAAGGTAGTATAATTACACTGCGCAGTGCGAAAGCGAAAAGACAGAAGGAGATTTCGGTCATGGCTTATGATTCTAAACTGAAAAGCAAAGAAACGGACGCTCTTTTTCAAGCGATCCTGTCTTTGCAGACAAAAGAGGAATGCTACCGTTTTTTTGAAGATATCTGCACAATTAAAGAAGTTCAGGCAATTTCCCAAAGACTTCATGTGGCGGAACTTTTATCTCAAAAGAAAACCTATAATGAAATCGAAGAAATTACAAAAGCCAGCACGGCTACCATCAGCCGCGTCAACCGCTGCCTTTCCTACGGCTCGGACGGCTACCATATCGTCTTAAAACGTATGAACAAAGAATAGCTTTTAAAAGAGGAACGGTGTCCTGGACTGCCGTTCCTCTTTTCATTTTCTTATTTTTTCTTTAAAATCTCCACAGCCTTTTGAAGCTGGCTGTCATCCTTACGATCCAAATCCTCGTTTACAATCTTCCCCTCCGGAAGCTCTACGACATAATCCGGTGTAATTCCTTTTTTATGAATTACATTTCCATTGGGAGAAAAATACTGCAAAATTGTCATCTTAACCGCCGCTCCGCTGCCGTCCTCCAGCGGTGTAATGGACTGAATAATTCCTTTCCCATAAGAAGTAGTTCCCACCAGGGTGCCGCCTTTATTATCCTGAACAGCCCCGGCCAAAATTTCCGATGCGCTGGCAGATCCTCCGTTGATCAAAAGCACATAGGGAAGATTTGTTCCAGCCCCTTTTGTTTTATAATATTCTTTATCGCCCTGCCGGTTTTGCGTATACGCCACCGTCCCCGCCGGCAGCAGTTCGTCGGCGACGGCCACAGCGCTGTCTACCAGCCCTCCCGGATTATCGCGCAAATCCACAATCAGCCCTTTTACCCCGGCTACCTCAAAATCCCGCAATGCTTTCCGGAAATCTTCAGCAGTGTTCTTCTCGAAAGAAGTAATGCGAATGTATGCAATGTCGCCGTCCAGCAGTTCTGATTTTACAGTCTGCATTACGATATTAGCGCGCTTCATCGTATACTCTTTCTCTTTTCCGTCTCTCAGAACGGTCAGCGTAACAGTCTGCCCGGCCGGTCCTCTCATCTTTTGAACCGCCTCGTCCAGCTGCGCTCCCGAATAGGAAACACCGTCCACTTTTGTAATCCGATCTCCCGGCCGGATTCCCGCCTTTGCAGCCGGCGTATCTTCTATGGGGGCCACCACGCAGATGTACCCCTCGCTGTCTGCCGCCAAAGTCACGCCGACTCCGGAAAACTCTCCGGTCGTACTGATCTGCAGGTTTTCATACTCGGAAGCATTCATATAGTAAGAATACGGATCATCCAATCCTGCGAAAAGCCCTTTGTAAATGCCTTCATACAGCTTATCTTCATCCACATCCGTATAGTAATACTGTTCGATCATGGCCTGAAGAGCCGATAATTTCCCATAATCCTCTTTTACTTTTGTATATGCTTTATATTCCTGGCTGGAAATGATCATTTGATCCGTGGCTTTGCTCCAGATGAAGAATCCTGCTCCCGAAGAAAATACGCCTATAAGCATCGCCGTTACCAATACAAAGATAAAATTTCTCTTTTTTATACGCATCATATTCTGTTACTCCACTGCTTTTTTAACGCACATCGGAAACGATAAACTGTATCGTTTCCCGCCCTTTCCAACGATTGATCCCGGGATATCCCGCTACATCCACCGGCTCTCCCCGTTCTAAAAGAAAGCCTGCGCTTTCCGCATTTCCGAAGAAAACACATTCCAAACCATCTGCCTGAAAACGAAGATGCTGTTTTCGATCTCCCATATATTCTACATGAGACGGTGCAACATTCTGCAGACATAAAACCGGTTTGGGGTTGGAATGACCGAAAGGCGCCATTTTTTCCAAATCCCGGATCAAATCAAAAGTTATGTCAGACGGTTTCAGCACCGCGTCAATTTTCAGTTTTGGAAGAAAATATTCCGGATTCTGCTCTTTCAGCTTTTCCGTCTCCTCTGTTAAAATGCTTTGAAGCTCTGAAAAGTGTTCTTCCTTCATCAAAAAGCCGCAGGCTCCTTCGTGTCCGCCGAAACGAATAAACAAATCCGAAGCTTTTGATAAGATTTCGTACAGATTCACGCCCGGAATACTTCTTCCCGTTCCTTTCAGAAAACCGTCTCCGCAGGGTGTTACGATAACGGCAGGCCGGTAATACGCGTCTTTTATCTTTCCGGCCACAATTCCGGTTATTCCCTCATGCGCGTCGGGCACATGCAGAAGCAAAAAAGAAGGAAGCTGGGGAAGCTCCGTTATCAACTGTTCCACGTTTTGAAACGCTTCTTCCTGCAGCCTTCGCCGCTCCCGGTTGTATTCAACAAGAAGCGCCGCCGCTTCTTTCTGCGCTTCCTCTTCCTTCGCCGTCAGAAGCAAAACCCCCGTTTCCGCCGATGCCAACCGGCCGGCGGCATTCAAATGCGGCACTATAACATATGCGATGTTTTCCGCATTTATTTCTCCCGGCCGCAAGTCCGCTTCCCACACCAGGCATTTTAAGCCTGCCCGGCTGCCTCGGTTCAAAACTTTCATCCCGTATTTTACGATGGTTCGGTTTTCTCCCCTTAAAGGAACGATATCCCCGATGGTCGCAATGGCGGCCAAATCCAAAACCCGGTTTAGATCTGCTTTCCCGATACGGGAGGTGCCGCCAGCGCCTCCCGTATCCAGCCGGGAAAGAGCCTGCGCCAGTTTAAAGGCCAACCCGCACCCGCAAAGCGCAGAATCCGGGTAAGGACAGTCCGTCTGTTTGGGATTTACCAGCAGACAGTCTGATACCGTTTCGCCCATATTGTGATGATCGGTCACGATCACATCCATTCCCAAACGTTTCGCATATTCCACTTCTTCAAAAGAAACGCTTCCGCAGTCCACTGTCAAAAGCAGATCCGCTCCCCGCTCATGAATACTTTGAATTGCCTCTTTATTCAGCCCGTACCCCTCCTTAAACCGTGACGGGATATAGTGGAATGCCCTTGCATTCAACAGCGCCAGTATTTCCTCCATAAGGCTTACGGAACAGATTCCATCCGCATCATAATCGCCGTAAATGCAAATTACACGATTTTCTGCTGCAGCTTTTAAAATCATTTCCGCCGCGGCTTTCATATCCTTCATAAGAAATGAATCATAGGTGAGCCTGGGCTTTTCCGACAGAAATTCCCGCTGTTCTTCCCGAGAGAGAATCCCCCTTTGCCGCAGCAATGCTCCCACAACAGGATGGATGTCCTCCTTCCCTGCTTCCGCCGGAGACGGAGGGAACGCTCCCGCCGGTTCCGGAAAAATCCATTTGTTTTTCATAGCTTAATCCCTTATTCTATAACGACGAAAAGAGGGGCTTGCCGCCCCTCTTGCTTTTCTCATTTACACATAGTTCAACGGGTTTACATATTCACCGTTTACGCGCACCTCGAAATGAAGGTGCGGTCCCGTGGACATTCCGGTGCTTCCTGAATACGCAATGGTCTGCCCTGCGGAAACGGTCTGGCCGGTGCTGACAGCCAAAGAGGAATTGTGAGCATACAGCGTAACGATCCCGCCGCCGTGGTCAATCATAACCATATAACCGTAGCTGTTATTCCAGCCTGCTTTAATAACCGTTCCGGAATTTGCCGCAATAACGCGATTTCCGCTGGCAACCCCGATATCGATGCCGGTATGCAGCTTGTTCACTTTCAGTACCGGATGAAGACGATATCCGAACTGCGAGGTAATTCTCGTAGACGCCGGACAGGGCCATAACATAGCGCCTCCGGTATAAACAGTGTCTTTGCTCTGGGATCTCAGAATCTCTGCCTTGATGGCATTTGCCTCCCGGTTTACAGCGTCGATTTCCGCTTCCAGCTCCCGGTTTTCACCGGCCACCTGGGATTTCAGCGCAGCAACTTCTTTCTGGCTGGAAGCGAGCCCGTTCTTTTTTTGATCCAGCGCCGTTTTCTGTGTCTGCAGCCGCTGTTTCATAGATGCCAATTCCTGCTTTTGCCGCTCTATTTCTTTATAATCGGCCTCCATTTTTTCCAAAACCTGCAGGTCGCTGTTAAAAATCTTCTGGCTCATATCAATGTTGGTCATCAGATCGGTCAAGTTTTCCGAGCCCAAAAGGATTTCCAGCATACCCATTTCGCCGTTCTTATACATGGCACGGATCCGCTGTCCCATCAGTTCGCTCTGCGCATCCATTTCCTTTTGCGTTTCATCTAATTTAACCTGGGCGTCCTGAATTTTTGTCTCCGCCGCGGAAATATCTCCCGTCAGATCGGAAATTTCACTCTCGATTTCCCCGATCATACTATTCAGATTAACCAGTTCCTTTCCCAGTTCCTTTTCCTGAACTTTTCCTTTATTCAGTTCTTTCTGCAAGCTGTTGATCTGATTATTCAGTTCCCCCAGCTTGGAACTGTTATCCGCAAACGTTATGCCGAATCCGAAAATCCCTACGGCTAAAACTGCAACGAACAAATACAAAATACGTCGCTTCATCGAATTTCCCCCTTGCAAAATCTTCCTTTCAACCTTCTTCTGTTAGGTGTCCAGGAATCGTCTCATAGAAAGAATACTGCCGAAAGCGCCGATACAGACGCCCAAGGCCACGAAAATCCAGATCAGGTTCCAAATCAAAAACTTCTCATCTACCAAAGCGGTGGAAAACATTAAAAAGGCTTCCTGCCCCAGTGTTTCCGTTACCTTGTAATAAATCAAGCTGATCAGACCCACAGAAACCGCAGCGGAAAGAAAACCGATCAGCATGCCCTCTGCTAAGAACGGCCCCCGGATAAACCAGTTCGTGGCTCCTACATATTTCATAATGCTGATTTCCCGCTCTCTGGCGAGCACCGTCAGCTTTATGGTGTTGGACACAACGACTACCGAAATGACCACCAGGAAGATGATGATGATCAGCGCTCCCCACTGAATAAAATTAGTAATGCTCAGAAGCTTGTCCACCGTAGTCTGATAGTACTTTACATCTTCTATTCCGGAAAAAGTCTTTACTTTTTCCACTACTTTGTCCGCGTCTTCCAGATTGGAAACTTTAATCCGAAGTGAATTCGGAAGAGGATTTTCCGGGAGCCCCTCCAGCAGATATGCCTTGTCTCCCCATTTTACTTTATATTCCTCCAGAGCCTGCTCCTTCGTCAGATATTCTACGCTTTTCACGTTTCCGTTCTGTTTCAGCCGCCCCGCAATTTCCTCTGCCTGCTCCTGGGTCGTCTCATCCAGCAAGTACACCTGGATTGTATCAAACTGCTGTTTTGCGCTTTCCGTTACTACGTTCACGTTCACAACCAAAATAAAGAAGAGCCCGAGAATCAAAAGCATCGCTGTAATGGAAAATAAAGACGCGAATGTCATCGCCCGGTTCCGGAAAATCTGCCGGAACGCTTGCTTTATGGAAGTGCAGAAACTTCTAATTATCATCTTCCGCCGTTTCCTCCTCCCCGAAAATATTTTCCAATGTAGCAGGTTCATCGTAGGGGCCGTAGGCACCGCCTCTATCATCACGGACGATTTTTCCGTGCTCAATAGCGATAACCCGTTTGCCCATACGGTCAACAATATCCTTAGCGTGGGTTACCATTACTATGGTCGTACCCCTGCGGTTGATCTGCTCCAAAAGCTGCATAATATCCCAAGCAGTATCCGGATCCAGGTTCCCTGTGGGCTCGTCCGCAATCAACACAGTGGGGTTATTGATAATCGCCCGCGCAATAGCCACCCGCTGCTGCTCTCCTGCAGAAAGCTCATTGGGATATTTATTCGCTTTCGAACTGATTCCCACCAAGCTTAGAGCCTGGGGAACCTGCCGCCTTATCGCCCGCTGGCTTGCGTGGAGGATTTCCATGGCAAAAGCCACATTCTCATATACCGTCTTTTTCGGCAGCAAGCGAAAATCCTGAAATACAATGCCGATGCTCCGGCGCAGCTTCGGGATTTTCCGATTGGACATAGTAGTCACTTCCTGCCCGTTTACGGTAATGCTCCCTTCGTCCGCGTCGATCTCTTTTAAGATCAATTTTATAAACGTAGATTTCCCTGCGCCGCTGGGGCCCACCAGAAAAACAAAATCACCTTTCTCAATCCGAACGCTGATATTTTCTATGCCTACATTGGTACCATACAGTTTCGTTACATTTTCAAATGCAATCATGTAATTTCCCCTTCTTTGTTTAACGAAATTTCATCGTTCGACACTTCTTCTAATTATAATATACAATTCGCAGCCGCAATTATTAAAGTTATATTACAATCCGTTCACAGATTCATCATAAAAAATATTTTCTTCCTCATTTTCCCGTTTTGAGTTTACCATTATATTATTTATATGTCAATAATTAACATTTATATTTTGCTTTTACGAACAATAAAAAGAGCCGCAGCAAAGCTGCCGCAGCTCCTCCATGTATTCTTTTGTCCGATGCCCGACCTTTCTAAAGTCGAACCCCCGTTCGCTCCCCCGTTCTCTATTCCGTATACTGCACTTTCAATTCAATACTATCCGGAAGCTCTTTCAAATCCGTCTCCGCCACCTGCAGCGGATAAGTCACCGCCTGCGTCAGAGAGGTCCCCGACTGGGGATCTTTAAAGAGCGCGCAGACCACCAGGTTAACCGTTCCGTCTTTTTCCTCCAATTCCATTTTCTCAATGGAGATTTCATATCCCGATGTCGGTTTTTCCCCTCTGGTCGCCACCACATAAACTTTTCCGTCTACCACGCAGGCCAGCGCCCGTTCCAGTGTTCGATATTCCGGTATAACTTGGCTGGTAATCTGCTGAGGTATTTCGTTTTCAGCCAATACCCGAAACGTTACTTCCTGATCTTTTCCGGTAAACACGCATAAAGCTCCTATTAAAAGCAGGCAAAAAACCACCATTCCAAGAGCAATCTTTAACCGCTTCCCGTCCCCCGCTCCTGCGGCCGAAGCCCCGGAGCTCTTTTCTCTCTTTTTTAATTTATGAAGAACGCCCACAATAAAAACTCCTTCCTGTACAAACTTTCAATAAAATCTATTCAGAAAGGAGTTCCGTTATTCACAGATTATATTTTCAGCCGGCGGTTTATCCCGCTTTTCCATTTACTTCCCCGAATTTTCCAGCATGCTCCGTTTCAAAGTCCAAAGCTTTTCAGATAAATCCACATAATATTCGTGGGGATTTTCAAAACGCAGCACTTCCTCATACAGGGTTTGTTCCTGCTCTCTGCAATACTGCTGGATTTCTTTAATATCCGGCAGCTCATAAACCAGTTCTCCGCCCTTAAAAATAGGCACCTGCAGTTCTTTTACCGTATAGTTGTCCAGTGTTTTCTTCTTCCAGGGAGCTTTGGGGTCAAAGATGGTCATCGGACCCGATTCGGGAATCGTTTCATCGTGCAGCGCAATCAGATCCGCCAGCGCTTTTCCCGTTCCTTTATCGTAATAACGATAAACCCGTTTAAATCCGGGGTTGGTAATTTTCGCTACGTTTTCGCTGATTTTAATTTTGGGAATGATCGTCCCGTCTTCTGCTTCCAAAGCCGCCAGCTTATAAACCCCGCCGAATACCGGATCGGACTTAGCCGTAATCAGCCGTTCTCCCACGCCGAAGGAATCGATGCAGGCACCCTGCGAAATTACATCCTGAATCAAATATTCATCGAAGGAATTGGAAGCTACAATAATACAGTCCTCTAATCCTGCATCGTCCAAAATTTTTCTCGCCTGTTTGGAAAGATAAGTTAAATCGCCGCTGTCGATACGAATCCCCATTTTAGCGGGTTTCTGCTCTTTGAACACCCGAATGGCGTTGGGGAGACCGGACTTCAGTACGTTGTAAGTATCCACCAAAAGCGTGCAGTTGTTTGGATACAGCTGCGCATACTTTGTAAACGCTTCGTATTCCGAATCGAACATCTGTACCCAGCTGTGAGCCATGGTTCCCAGCGCGGGAATTCCAAAATCCCGTTCACAGGAAGCGCAGGCTGTACCCACGCATCCACCGATATATGCCGCCCGGGCGCCCTGAACGGCCGCAGAAGTACCGTGAGCCCGGCGGGAACCGAACTCCATCACGGTTCTCCCTGCCGCCGCCCGTACAATCCGGCTGGCTTTCGTTGCGATTAAGCTTTCATGATTGATGCAGATCAGCAGAATCGTTTCCAAAAACTGTGCCTGCAAAGCAGGCCCTCGGACAGTCATCAGAGGTTCGCCGGGAAAAATAGGCGTTCCTTCGGGAATGGCCCATACATCGCACTCAAATTTAAAGTTTCTCAGGTAATCCAGGAAGCCTTCGCTGAAAATCCCCTTGCTTCTGAGAAATTCGATATCTTCCTCTTCAAATTTCAAATCCTGCATACAGCGGACGGCCTGCTCCAATCCCGCCATAATCGCGAAACCGCCTTCATCCGGCACACTTCTGAAAAAGATATCGAAATAGGAAATCCTGTCTTTTATCCCTTCCTCAAAGTAGCCGTTGGCCATAGTCAGTTCGTAAAAATCTGTTAAAAGGGTCGTGTTGATTCGCTGGATCATGATGCTGAATTCCTTTCTGTTTCCGCGGCAGAGGGCAAATATTTCCCGCTGTCTGCAATCCTCTTATTTATATTAACTCAATTGTTTACAAATATAAAACCTTTTTTAAATATTGTCCGGTATAAGATTCCGGTATTCTCGTCAGCTCTTCCGGGCTGCAGGCGGCTACGATGGTACCGCCCCGGTTCCCTCCGTCCGGCCCCAGGTCAATAATATGATCGGCCATTTTAATGACATCCAGATTATGTTCGATAACAACTACGGTATTTCCTGCATCCACCAGCCTGTTCAACACCTGAACAAGGCGGTCTACGTCCGCAAAATGAAGACCGGTAGTCGGTTCATCCAAAATGTATAAGGTCTTACCTGTGCTGCGTCTGGCCAATTCCGAAGCCAATTTAATCCGCTGTGCCTCACCTCCGGAAAGCTGGGTGGAAGGCTGTCCCAATTTAATATACCCCAGTCCTACCTCCTCCAGAGTTTTCAGCTGACGAGTAATGGAGGGAATATTTTGGAAAAATTCAAGCGCTTCGGTCACATTCATATCCAGCACATCATAAATGCTCTTTCCCTTGTATTTCACTTCCAGCGTTTCCCGGTTATACCGTTTTCCTTTGCAGACCTCACAGGGAACGTATACATCCGGAAGAAAATTCATTTCGATTTTGATAATGCCGTCGCCGCAGCAGGCTTCGCAGCGCCCGCCCTTCACATTAAAGCTGAACCGGCCTTTGGTATACCCGCGCATCTTTGCCTCCGGTGACTTGGCAAACAAGTCCCGGATATCGGTAAATACCCCGGTATAAGTAGCCGGATTGGATCGGGGCGTCCGCCCGATGGGGGACTGATCGATGTCGATCACCTTGTCGATAAATTCCAAACCTCGAATTTCCCGGCATTTTCCTCCGACAACCTTGCTCCGGTTGATCCTGCAAGCCAGATTTTTAAACAGCACTTCGTTGACCAGGCTGCTTTTCCCCGAACCCGATACGCCGGTAACGCAGATAAATTTCCCAAGGGGAAATTCGGCGTCCACCTGTTTCAGGTTGTTTTCTTCCGCGCCGAAAACCTGAATGGAATGCCCGTTTCCCGTTCTGCGCTCTTCGGGTACGGCAATAAATTTTTCCCCTCGCAGATATTGACCGGTAATGGATTCTTTGCAGGCTTTTATCTCGTCGATACTGCCTGCGGCGATAACCTCCCCGCCGTGAATCCCCGCACCGGGTCCGATATCTACAATATAATCCGCCGCGTACATGGTATCCTCGTCGTGCTCGACCACAATCAGGGTATTTCCCATATCCGTCAGATTCCGAAGCGTATCCAAAAGCTTCTGGTTGTCCTTCTGATGCAGGCCGATGCTGGGCTCGTCCAGAATATACAACACCCCTACCAGGCTTGAGCCGATCTGCGTTGCCAGCCGGATTCGCTGGGATTCACCGCCTGACAAGGTCCCCGCCGAACGAGAGCAGGTCAGATAATCCAAACCTACGTCCACCAAAAACTGCAGCCGTGCCCGGATTTCTTTCAGAATTTGTTCCGCGATGGCATTTTCTTTTTCGGTTAACTGCAGCTCCCGAAAAAACTTCAAAGCATCCCGGACGGAGAGATCCGACAGCTCCGCAATGTTCTTTCCTCCTACCGTAACCGCCAGGATCTCCGGCTTTAACCGTCTGCCTCCGCAGGATTCACAGGGTCGAATCCGCATATAAGACTGCATCTTCTCCTTTATATAATCCGAACTGCTTTCCCGATACCGTCTTTCCAGATTGCAGATCACGCCTTCGAAAGGATGATCCCGGTAAGCTTCCGAACCGTTGCTGCGGCTTTTGTAATAGTACTGAATATGGCGGCTGCCGGTGCCGTACAGCAGTTCTTTTTTAAACGAATCCGGCAGATCTTTATACGGAGTGTTTAAGTCTGCGCCATGATCCTTTGCCAGCGCCTCAATCAGCTGCCGGTAAAAACCGCCGGTTAATTCCATGGACGCAAAGATACGATTCAAAGCGCCGTCTAAAATAGAAAGATTCTGATCCGTAATGATCAAATCCGGGTCGATTTTTTCAATAAACCCTAACCCGTTGCATTCATCGCAGGCTCCGAAAGGGCTGTTGAAGGAAAACATGCGGGGTTCTAATTCTTCGATGGAAACCCCGTGATCGGGACACGCCAGCTTGCTGCTGAAAAGAAGTTCTTCCGTTTCCGCTTCCGTACCGCCTTCGCCGGCTCTTTTCTGCACCTGAGCCACCAGCAGACCCTCGCCATGATTTAATGTCAACTCCGCGGATTCCGCAAGACGCCCTTCCGCGCCTTCTTTTACGATAATCCGGTCTACTACAATTTCAATAGTATGTTTAAATGTCTTTTCTAACTTGATTTCGTCTTCTTCCAGCAGATAAACTTCCCCGTCTATGCGGACTCTGGTAAAGCCTTCTTTCCGAATGCGTTCCAGCACCTTTTCATGCGTACCCTTTCGCTGACGGATAACCGGAGCCAGAAGCGTAATCCGGGCGCCTTCCCCCTTCTCCATAAGCCGATCCACTATCTGATCCACAGTCTGGCTGGCAATCTCCCTGCCGCAGACAGGGCAATGGGGTATGCCGATTCGGGCGTACATAAGACGCAGATAGTCGTGGATTTCCGTTACGGTTCCTACGGTAGAACGGGGATTTTTGCTGGTGGTTTTCTGGTCGATGGAAATGGCAGGAGACAGTCCTTCGATGTACTCCACATCCGGCTTGTCCATTCTGCCCAAGAACATCCGCGCATAGGAGGATAAGCTCTCCATATAACGGCGCTGCCCCTCCGCGTAGATGGTATCAAATGCCAAAGAAGATTTTCCGGAGCCGGAAAGTCCTGTAATGACCACCATCTTGTCTCTGGGAATTGTCAGATCTATATGTTTTAAATTATGTTCATTTGCACCTTTGATAACAATATCGTTTGGCATCTCTAATCCTTTCCTGTGCTGCCTCCGCCCGGTTTTTCCGCCGAAAAACAGGCCTGTTCCGCCTCCGGACAGCACACATTCACATTATACATAAATTATAAAAAAAACGAAAGAGAAGGTTTAAAAGGAAAACGCTTTTTCGTATAATAAATCTATACCTGTTATTCAGGATTTTCTTTCCCCTTCGAGGTATTACGATGGATAAATTACAGCAGAAATTTGAACTTATCTCCGATTACCGCATGACCGGCGATCAGCCTCAGGCGGTAAAACAGCTGACAGAAGGTATTCTGCGGGGTGAAAAGCACCAGACGCTTCTGGGCGTTACAGGCTCCGGCAAAACCTTTACCATGGCCAATGTCATCCAGCAGGTTCAAAAACCCACATTGATCATTTCTCACAATAAAACATTAGCGGCGCAGCTCTGCGGTGAATTCAAAGAATTCTTCCCCAAAAACGCGGTGGAATTCTTCGTGTCCTACTACGATTATTACCAGCCGGAAGCTTATGTTCCTTCCACAGATACCTATATCGAAAAAGATTCGGACATCAACGAAGAAATCGAAAAGCTCCGGCACTCCGCCACAGCCGCGCTGGCGGAACGGCGGGACGTAATTATCGTAGCCTCCGTCTCCTGCATCTACGGACTGGGCAGCCCGGTGGATTACGAAAACCAGGTTCTCTCTCTGCGCCCGGGCATGGAAAAGGGCAGGGACGAAATTCTTCGGAAGCTGGTGGATATCCAGTACACCAGAAACGATCTGGAATTTCAGAGGGGCTGCTTTCGAGCCAGAGGCGATATTATAGACATCTATCCCGCCGGTTCGGAGCACTCGGTGCGCGTAGAACTGTTCGGCGATGAAATCGAAACCATTAAGGAAATCAATCCCCTGACCGGCGAGATTCAGGGCATTCGGAATCACGTTTCCATTTTCCCCGCCTCCCACTATGTAGCCTCGAAAGAAAAGATGGAAAAGGCCGTGATCAGCATTGAAGAAGAATTGGAAGAGCGCTTGAAATGGTTTCGGGATCGCGGAAAGCTCCTGGAAGCTCAGCGGCTGGAGCAGCGTACCCGGTTTGATCTGGAAATGCTGCGGGAAATCGGCACCTGCAAAGGCATCGAAAACTATTCCCGGCATATCAACGGTCTGCCTCCGGGTTCCCGCCCTTATACGCTGATCGACTATTTCCCGAAGGATTTTCTTCTAATGATCGACGAATCCCATGTAATGATTCCCCAACTGCGGGCTATGTATGCGGGAGACCGCTCCCGAAAAAGCTCTCTTGTTGAATACGGTTTCCGTCTTCCCTCGGCGCTGGATAACCGCCCTTTGGAATTCCCGGAATTTCAGTCTCTGGTCAACCAGGCCATCTATGTAAGCGCTACACCGGCAGCTTACGAGCGGGAACAGAGTAAGGGCAGAATCGCGGAGCAAATCATCCGCCCTACCGGACTTCTGGATCCCCTTATTGAAGTACGCCCCACCGCGGGGCAGATCGACGACCTCATCGGCGAAATCAACATCACAGTAAAGAACGGCCAGCGTATTCTCGTTACAACGCTGACGAAAAAGATGGCGGAAAGCTTAACGGACTACCTGAAGGATGCCGGCATCAAAGTCCGCTATCTGCATTCGGAGGTGGATACGTTAGAGCGCATGGAAATCATCCGAGATCTCCGTTTAGGCGTTTTCGATGTGCTGGTAGGCATCAATCTGCTGCGGGAGGGGCTGGATCTGCCTGAAGTTTCTCTCGTAGCCATCTTAGACGCAGATAAACAGGGTTTTCTGCGAACAGAAACATCGCTGGTTCAAACCATCGGACGAGCTGCCAGAAGCGCCGACGGGCGTGTCATCATGTATGCCGATGAAATCAGCGAAGCTATGCACAAAGCCATTTCTGAGACCCAGCGGCGCAGAGAAATTCAGCAGGCCTATAATAAAGAACACGGCATCACACCAAAAACCGTGGAAAAATCCATCCGGGCGGTTATTGAAGCCACAAAGGCGGCGGAAGAAGAAGCCGAATACGGTAATGCGCCTGCCCCGCTGGAAATGACTAAGAAAGAGCTGGCGGATTACGTCCGCAAGCTCGAAAAGGAGATGAAGCAGGCTGCAGCAGATCTGCAGTTTGAACGGGCGGCCACCCTGCGGGATCAAATTTTCGAATACAAGATCCGCCTGTAAACACAGACTTTGAGCCCCCGAATTTCATTGCCTTTTATAAATTTTTCCTGTACAATTATTATATTATCCGCCCATGGGGTCGAAATGTTTACAGAGGAGTGGTAGTATGACGAATCAAACACTTACAGCCGAGGCTGCCGAATTCATGGCAAAAATGGGAAAACAGCTTAAAGAAAGCATAGGAATCGCACCGGAGCTTTACGGAGAATACGATGTAAAACGCAGTCTGCGCGACAGCAGCGGCGCCGGCGTTCTGGTAGGGCTGACGCAGATCGGCGAAGTAGACGGCTACCTGATCGACGCCAATTACCGCCATATCCCCATCAACGGCGAACTGTTCTATCGGGGATACAACGTCCGCGACCTGATGCAGAGCGCTATCGCCGACAATCGCTTCGGCTATGAGGAAGCCAGTTATTTGCTGCTTTTCGGAAAACTCCCTTCAAAGAAAGAGCTGGAAGAATACAAGCAGCTTTTGGGAATGCGGCGAAACCTTCCCATGGGCTTCGCCCGGGACATGATTTTAGTAGCCCCCAGCCGCAATTTGATGAACAAACTGGCCAGAAGCGTTCTCGCACTCTACTCTTACGAGGAAAACCCGGACGATCTGTCCATTGAAAACGTGCTCCGCCAGTCCATCGACTTAATTGCCTGCTTTCCGTCCTTGATGGCTTACGCCTATCAGGCAAAGCGTTCCTCTTACGATAACGCAAGTCTGAGCCTGCACTATCCGGATCCGGAAAAGAGTACGGCAGAGAACATTCTTCGCATGATCCGTCCTACCGGAGAATACAGCGATCTGGAAGCAAAGATGCTTGACCGCTCCATGATTCTCCATGCGGAACACGGCGGAGGATGCAACTCTACCTTTACGGTTCGTATGATTACATCGGCCGGGAGCGATACATATTCCGCCATTGCCGCTGCCTGCGCGTCTCTGAAAGGTCCCCGGCACGGCGGCGCCAGCCCGGAAGTGTTGGAAATGATAAAAGACCTGAAAGCAAGTGTAAAAGATACCGGAAACCCAAAACAAATCGAACAGTATCTTCACAGTCTCCTGAAAGGAGAAGCATTCGACAGAAAAGGCCGGCTTTACGGCTTGGGGCATGCCGTTTATACGTTGACCGATCCCCGCACGTCTTTCCTCAAAGAGATTGCCCGCACGTTGGCAAAAGAAAAAGATATGATGGACGAATTTTACATTTACGAGTTCATCGAAGAACACGGCGCGGATCTCATTGCCCAATACCATGAAGTCGATCAGCCTATCGCAGTAAATGTGGATCTGTATTCTGCATTTCTGGCATACGCTCTGGGCATCCCCACAGAACTCTGCCGCCCCATCTTTGCTACCTCCCGAATTTCCGGCTGGTGCGCGCATCGGCTGGAAGAACTGGCTACAGGCAACAAAATCATGCGGCCGGCATACATTAACATCCTGTCCCAAAAAGAATATATTCCTATCAATAATCGATAACAAAATCAATGCGGCGTTTCCCAAAAAGAAACGCCGCATTTTATTCTTCCTTTGCGCAGAGCGCCGCTAAAGTCCCCCCCGCCTTGCTTTCAGTAAAGCCGGCTAAAGGAAATACATCTTGTTGTTTCCTTCATCCAAACCGCACTGTCTGGTATCAAACACGACCTTACCGGCTGCCATCGCCCAGTTTTCCTTCAGATGAGCGTGATTTACCATAATGACCATTAAATCGATAGATTCCAGGAAGGACGCAAAATCCGGATACTGACCGTCGCATATCCGGGCTTTACACATGGGATCATAGGTTTTAGGAGCCGCTGCAAGATGCTCCTTCATTTTCTCAATCAGCTGCAGCGTGGGGCTCTCCCGAACATCGTCCACATTTTCTTTATACGTCAAGCCGTAAAAGCCTACTCTGCTTATATCTGTCAAGCCGTTTTCCAGCATGATTTCGTAAACCCGTCGAAGCACGAATTCCGGCATGGAATCGTTGATTTCACGCGCCTGGCGGATTAACTTGGCCAATCCCGGATAATCTCCTACCAGGAACCAGGGATCTACGGAAATACAATGTCCGCCTACCCCGGGGCCGGGAGACAGAATATTTACACGGGGATGCTTGTTGGAAATGCGAATAATCTCATGAACATCCATACCGTCGCTGTAACAAATCTTAGCCAGTTCATTGGCAAAAGCAATATTGATATCCCGATAGGTGTTTTCTACCACCTTTGTCATTTCCGCCGTACGAATATCCGTTACTTCGATGCTGCCCTGACAGAAAGAGGCATACATGGCTTTAACCTTCTCCCCGATCTCCCGGGAATCGGCTCCGATGGTTCTGGAATTGTGAATCAGTTCATAAATCATATTTCCGGGGATAATTCGTTCCGGAGCATGAACCAGATGCACATCCTCGCCGGCCTTCAGTTTCCGCTTCTCCAAAAGCGGTCTTACATACTTATCTATCGTTCCCGGCGAAACAGTAGATTCAACAGCAATCACGGCTCCTTTTTCACAAACATCCAAAACCTGTTCCACTGCCGCAATCACATAAGACGGGTCAATCCGTTTGCTTTCTTTATCGTAAGGTGTTGCCACGGATACGATGTACAGATCGGTCTTGATGTAATCCCGGGAAAATTCAATGCCGCCGTCCATAGCAGACCGAAACAGCTCTTCCAGTCCTGCCTCCTCAAATGTAAGTTCTCCCCTTTTTAAAGACGCCACCAGATCGCCGTTATAATCCGTTCCCACTACTTTTACGCCGTGGGATGCCATCATCAAAGCCGTAGGCAGCCCGATATAGCCCAAGCCTATTACATTTACAATACTATGCTCCATTCGTATTCCTCCCGATATCCTGTATCATCTATCCGTCTTTCTCCGGGTTTCCGCTTTATTCTAAAACCCCGGCTGAAAGTAAATCGTTCTTTTCCGCCGCAGCATTTCGGCAAAATATGTCCGGTGGTATTATAACACAAGGCTTTTACGGTAGCAAACGGTTTCCCGATTTTGCCAAAGCGCAGAAAAAGGGAAGCAGCAAACCTGCTTCCCTTTAACTCTGTTTATTTACCTTGCTGCATTTGCAAGAGCCTCTACATCATACCCATGCCCATGCCGCCGCCCATGCCGCCTGCACCGCCTGCACCGGCCATGCCGCCCATGGGATCTTCGCCCTTAATGTCTACAACACCTGCTTCGGTAGTCAGCAGCAGTGCGGATGCGGAAGCCGCATTCTGCAGAGCCGAGCGCGTTACTTTAGCCGGGTCTACAATACCGCCTTCAACCATGTTCATGTACTGCTCGTTGGCCGCGTTAAATCCAACGCCTGCCTTGCTGTTCTTTACTTTAGCAACTACTACAGAACCTTCGTATCCTGCGTTTTCAGCAATCTGGCGAACCGGTTCTTCCAAAGCGCGCATGATAATCGCCGCACCGGTCTTCATATCGCCGGACAGCCCCTTTACATACTTGCTTACGGCGGGAATTACATTTGCAAACGCAACGCCGCCTCCGGGAACGATACCTTCTTCTACAGCCGCTCTGGTAGCATTCAAAGCGTCTTCAATTCTCAGCTTTCTTTCTTTCAGTTCCGCTTCGGTAGCAGCGCCTACCTGGATAACCGCTACGCCGCCGGACAGCTTCGCCAGTCTTTCCTGGTATTTGTCGTGGTCAAAATCGGAAGTGGCTTCCGCCATCATAGTACGAATCTGGTGGATTCTCGCCTCGATTTCAGCCGGATTACCGGCACCGTCTACAATTACGGTATCTTCCTTGTTTACCTTAACGGTATGCGCGCTTCCCAGCATATCCAAGGTTGCTTCTTTCAGATCAAACCCTGCCTCAGCAGAGATTACCTGTCCGCCGGTAAGTACTGCGATATCTCCCAGCAAAGCTTTTCTTCTTTCTCCGAATCCGGGAGCCTTAACCGCTACACAGTCGAAAGTTCCTCTCAACTTGTTGAGAACCAGAGTTGCCAGAGCCTCGCCTTCCACATCGTCTGCGATGATCAGCAGCTTTCTGCCCTGCTGTACGATCTGTTCCAGAATCGGCAGCAGTTCCTGAATGTTGGTAATTTTCTTATCTGTAATCAGAATGTAGGGGTTTTCCATGGTAGCTTCCATCTTTTCTGTATCGTTTACCATGTAAGCGGACAGATATCCTCTGTCAAACTGCATGCCCTCTACTACTTCCAAAGTTGTACCCATGGATTTGGATTCTTCTACAGTAATAACGCCTTCCGCGCCTACTTTATCCATAGCTTCCGCAATCAGGCTGCCGATTTCTTCATCCCCTGCGGAAACAGAAGCAACCTGTGCGATATCGCTTTTCCCGTGAACAGGGATTGCAATATTTTTAATTTCAGCAACCGCTGTATCTACCGCGCCCTGGATTCCTCTTCTCAAAATCATGGGATTTGCACCTGCGGCTACATTTTTAAATCCTTCGCGGATAATCGCCTGAGCCAGCAGTGTTGCGGTTGTTGTACCGTCGCCGGCAACATCATTTGTCTTTGTAGCAACCTCTTTTACCAACTGTGCGCCCATATTTTCAAAGCCGTCTTCCAGTTCGATTTCCTTTGCGATGGTTACGCCGTCATTGGTAATCAACGGAGATCCGAATTTTCTTTCCAGCAGAACGTTTCTGCCCTTAGGACCCAATGTTACTTTTACTGTATCCGCCAGCTGGTCTACACCAACTAAAAGCTTTCTTCTTACTTCTTCGCCGTAATTGATTTCTTTTGCCATTTCCAATCCTTCCTTTCATAAAACCGGCTTCGGAGTATAATGCCGGTGAATTTCACTCATTCTTTATTAGCCTACGATAGCCAGAATATCCCGCTGCGTAAGGATCGTATATTCAACGCCGTCATATTTTATATCCGTTCCGCCGTATCTGGAAAAGATTACGCAGTCGCCCACCTTTACTTCCATCTCTACCTTCTTGCCGTTCACCGTTTCGCCGGGACCCACCGCTACGACTTCCGCCATCTGGGGCTGTTCTTTCGCCTGACTGGGAAGTACAATTCCGCCTACCGTCTTTTCCTCGGCTTCTAATCTCTTGATTACAACTCTGTCACCCAAAGGTTTAATATTCATGTTCGAACCTCCTGTTTTTCATAACTTTTCCGGCTAACCTGAAATGCGGCGCCGGAAACGCATTTTATTCAGGGCTGCTCCGTTCGCAAAAATTTTACAGAACCAAACAGTCCGTAATTTATCACCTTTTGTTTTGTTAGCACTCGTCTCTATTGAGTGCTAACATAAATTTAATACACATACCGTTTCTTGTCAAGACTTTTGTTAAAATCTTCTTGAAAAAATTCTTACTTTTCCCTCTGTTTTTCCCCTACAGCAAATAAACTTCCATGCTTTTCCTATCTCAATTGTTGCTTTTTTGCCGTCTTTTTATACCGATTTGTTCTTTGAGAAATTCATCATTCTTCGATAAAAAAGTATTGTTATTTATTAAGGCGAATGTTATAATAACCCTGCTTATATTGCAATATAAAAGGAGGATTCTATTATGGCTTATGTAATCGACGATTCTTGCATCAGCTGTGGCGCTTGCGCTGCTGATTGCCCCGTTGACGCGATTTCTGAAGGTGCTGATAAGTTCGTTATCGATGCTGATGCTTGCATCGACTGCGGCGCTTGCGCTGGAAGCTGCCCCGTTGACGCTCCGAAAGAAGCTTAATTAACGAGGATAATCGTAAGACGAAACAAAATGACGCCCTGCGGAGGGCGTCATTTTTCTTTCTTCCTACGATTCTTTTTCGTTTTCATTGATGTAATATGCCAAAGAATGCAGACTGTCGCTGAGATGAACGTTTTCCAGCGCCACGTTTTCGGGAACCGTTAAATCCATCGGCGCAAAATTCCA
>JALEJU010000041.1 GCA_022769485.1 Bacillota bacterium | reverse complement strand
TAATGTTGCCCGTCAGGAACTTCTCAAGGACTTCTATACTGCTTTTGATATTACGGAAGAAAATGTCCTGTCAATAGAGCAGTTCAGCGCTTCTGTAGGCGATATGCTGAAAGGAAACGCAATTAAGGCTGTAATCATCGCAGCTTTGTGTATGTTGGTTTACATTATTATCCGCTTTGAATGGAAGTTCGGTCTGGCCGCTATCGTAGACTTGATTCACGATGTGCTGATCGTAGTGGCTTTTTATGGATTATTCCATATTCCTATCAACAACCCGTTCATTGCGGGCATCCTGATCGTAGTCGGATATTCCATCAACGATACGATCGTAGTCTTTGACCGGATCAGAGAAAATCTGTCCGTTATGAAGCGGAGCAGAATGGAAGAATTGATCGACAAGAGCATCAACCAGACATTGGTTCGTTCCTGTACGACTTCTTTTACAACGATCATCTGTATCATTCCGCTTTATATTCTGGGCGGCTCTACGATTCAGGAATTTATTCTGCCCCTGGTTGTAGGTGTTTTGGGCGGTACAATTTCTTCCATCACCATCGCGAGCCAGACTTACTATCTGATTGATCGTGCCAGCGGCAAGCCGAGATACAAGGGCACAAACAGCGGAAACTAAAGATATCGGTCGGATTTGGAATAGGATAACTGCTATGGATGACGAAAAACGCTTGGAGAATTTCATAGATCAGCTGCTCAGCATTAATGTCAATTATGATATAGAGTTGCTGGAGAAAGCTTATCTGAAGGCGGAGGAAGTACATGAGGGTCAGCTGCGCAAATCCGGTGAGGATTACATCACGCATCCCATGGCTGTGGCTTTGATTCTTGCCGATCTGGGTATGGACGAAGATACCCTTGCGGCAGGTCTGCTTCACGATACTGTGGAGGATACGCCGTATACGCTGGAAAATCTCCGGGCGGATTTCGGAGAAGATATTGCACTTTTAGTAGACGGCGTGACGAAGCTGGGCGCTCTTGTATATGAAAATAAAGAAGAACGCCAGGCGGAAAATTTGCGGAAAATGTTCCTCGCCATGTCTAAGGATATTCGGGTTTTGATCATCAAATTAGCGGATCGCCTGCACAACCTTCGTACGATCAACTATATGAATGAAAGCAAGATCCGGGATAAATGCGCAGAGACGTTGGAAATCTACGCGCCGCTGGCCAGCCGCTTAGGCATGTATGCAGTTAAGTTCGAACTGGAGGATATTTCGTTTCGGGAACTGGAACCGGAAGCTTATAATAAGCTGGCCAATGAAGTGCGCCTGAAAAAAGAAGAGCGGGAAGCCACGCTGAAAGAAGTGCGGCAGAAGCTGGACAAGGCTCTGAAAAACTTGCCTCTGCGCTATGAGGTTACCGGAAGGAGCAAGCACTACTACAGCATCTATCAAAAGATGCAGCAGCAGAACAAGCAGCTGGACGAAATTTTTGATCTTACAGCGATTCGAATTATTGTGGATACGGTTCGGGATTGCTATGCGGTTTTGGGAATCGTGCATACCATGTGGAAGCCGATTCCGGGCAGATTCAAAGACTATATTGCCATGCCCAAATCCAATCATTACCAGTCGCTGCATACCACTCTTCTGGACGACCACGGTGAGCCTTTTGAAATTCAGATTCGGACCATGGAAATGCATAAGATTGCGGAATACGGGATCGCCGCTCATTGGAAATATAAAGAAGGCATAAAAAAAGAGGACAAGGAGGAAATCAAGCTTGCCTGGCTTCGCCAGACTTTGGAATGGCAGAAGGATTTAAAAGACTCTAAGGAATTTATGGAAACCTTGAAGGTAGATTTGTTTTCCAATCAGGTTTTCGTATTTACGCCCAAAGGCGATGTAATCGAATTGCCGGCGGGATCCACCCCTTTGGATTTTGCATTTAAAATCCATTCTGCGGTAGGCTGCAAATGCATCGGCGCAAAGGTAAACGGGAAGATGGTCCCCATCGATTACTGCCTGCGGAACGGTGAGATTGTAGATATTGTAACATCCGCCAACAGCAAAGGTCCCAGTATTGACTGGCTGAAAATCGCAAAGACAAATACCGCCCGCAATAAGATTCGTCAATTTTTAAAGCGGGAGAATAAAGGTGAAACCGTAGAAAAGGGCAAGGAGATGCTGGACAAATATGTCCGCAGAAAGGGATATGATCCGCAGGTGATCATTCGAAGCCAGTGGATCAATAAAACGGCAAAAAGCCTGAATCTGGCTTCTTCCGACGATCTGTACACCGCGTTAAGCTATGGGGGCGTAATGCTGTCAAAAGTGGTGGTCACCCTTTTAAATTTCTACCACGAGGACAAGCAGTTAGAACTGCGGAGGCAGGAGAAAAATCTGCAGACACTGGAAGACGCGGCGGTAAGTTCAGGCCATAAAAAGAAGACCACTTCCGGGAATCAAACCGGCGTCACGGTGGAAGGTATGGATGATCTTCTGGTTCGTTTTTCCAAGTGCTGCAATCCTGTTCCGGGAGATGAAATTGTCGGATTTATTACGAAAGGACGCGGCATTTCCGTACACCGGGCGGACTGCATCAATGTGATTTCCCTGCCGGAATTAGAAAAGGATCGCTTGATATCCGTGGAATGGGATCAGGAAAAGGATGACCTTGCTTACGATGTGGATGTTCAGATTTTAGCAGAGGATCGAAAAGGATTATTTTCGGATATTTCCAGAGCCTGTGAGGATATGGACGTTCGAATTTCGGGAATTAACGCCAAGAGCAGCAGAGAGAGTATTGCGAATATTACCATGACGCTGTGCTTATCCAACACCGGACAGTTGGATAAGATCCTTCGCATTTTGAAAAATGTACCGGGTGTAGCGGATGTGTATCGTGCGATCGTGTAGGAGGAGCTATGCGGGCAGTTGTGCAGAGAGTTTTAACATCCAGTGTAACCGTAGAGGGTGCGGTTACCGGAGAGATTAATCGGGGACTTACGGTTCTTTTAGGCGTAGAAGACGGCGACACGGACAGCGATGTAAAATACATTGCGGATAAAGTTACCGGTCTGCGGGTATTCGACGATGAAAACGGTATTATGAATCTGTCGGTTTTAGACGTGGGCGGCGAAATTCTGGCGGTTTCCCAATTTACTCTTTTAGGAGACTGTCGAAAAGGGAAACGGCCCAGTTATATTCGGGCGGCACGGCCGGAAGCTGCGGTGGAATTGTATCGGACGTTTGTGGACGCCTGTAAAGAAAAAGGAGCGAAAGTAAAAGAGGGGGTTTTTCAGGCGGATATGCTGGTTCGTATTGAAAACGACGGCCCTGTGACCATATTGCTGGACAGCAGAAAATTGTTTTAATTCGAGAGGAAACGAGCAGAATGATTACGATAGAAACCTTTAACTGCGGCCCTATGGGTGCCAACTGCTATATTGTGGGGGACGATACGGACGGGAAGGCCTTTATGGTGGATCCCGGCGGCCCCAACGGCCGAATGGAGAGGTACATTGAGGAAAACCATCTTGAAATCCAGTATATTCTCTTGACGCATGGTCATGGGGATCACATCGGCGGGGTAAAGCACTATAAAACCCTGTATCCTCAGGCAAAGGTTATAGCCTGCGAACTGGAACGGGGGCTTTTGACAGATCCGGGAAAGAATTTTTCCAAAACCACGGCAGGGCAGGAGATAGTATTGGAAGCGGATATTTATGTGAATGACGGCGATACGCTGAACGTGGGGAACATGGAATTGTTCTTCCTTGGCACACCGGGACATACTCCGGGCGGATTGTCCATTTATCTTCCTGCTGCCAAATGCGTATTCAGCGGAGATACTTTGTTCGCCCAGTCCGTAGGAAGAACGGATCTGGGAGGTTCGCAGACAAAACTGTTCCAATCCATTAAGGAAAAACTGTACGCGCTTCCCGATGACACGGAAGTGTATCCGGGGCACATGGGAAAGACTGCCATCAAGATCGAAAAGGAGTACAACCCATTTGTATAAAATCTTTTTTAACCGAGCGCAAAATCAGTATGAATTAAGAGAAATGGTCAGGATGTTTCTTCCGGAGAATGCTTATGAGCTTTTGGAAGAAGACCCTTGGGAATGCGGCGGTCTGGACAATGGAGCGGGAGAAATTTTGATTCGTATCCCGGATTCCGCGGTGGAAAAAAATGAAGGAAAACGGTTTCTTTATAAGGCTCTTTCCGAGGCCACCGGGAAAAATCCCGATTGGGGAATTTTAACCGGCGTCCGACCGGTAAAATTGTTCGGAGAATTGGAAGAGCGGCTGGGTTCTTCTCAGGCTGCAGCCGAAACGCTGGAAAAGGATTATCTGGTATCTCCTTCTAAAGTGGGTTTGCTTTCGGCTACCCGGAATGTGCAGAGACCGCTTGTGCGGCGTACGGAAAGAACGGCTGTGGGACTGTATGTGGGAATTCCCTTTTGTCCTACCCGCTGTGTATACTGCTCTTTTCCTTCCAATCAAGCGAAAGAGAAGCAGATATGCCGTTATCTGGAAACGTTGGCGGAAGAAATTTCTTTTGCGGGGCGAAGAATGGCGGATTGCGGCATGTATCCGGAATCCATTTATATCGGAGGCGGGACGCCTACGGCGTTGAATGAGGAACAGCTGGAAACGCTTTTGACGCAGATTCGGCAGGCCTTTGATTTGTCAAAGCTTCGGGAATATACGGTAGAGGCGGGACGACCGGACACTATAACGGAAGAAAAGCTTTCGGCCATTCTGCGGCACGGTGCGGAACGCATCAGTATAAATCCCCAGTCTATGAAAAAGGAAACTTTAGAACGGATCGGGAGACGGCATACGCCCGAACAAATCGAAGAAGCATTTGCTGCGGCGAAAAAAGCAGGAATTCCTATTATCAATATGGATTTGATCGCAGGCCTGCCGGAAGAAACACCTGCGGATTTTAAAAACAGCCTGGAAAGGATTATTCGGCTTGCGCCGGAGAACATCACGGTACATACGCTGGCAGTAAAGCGGGCTTCCCGGCTGCATGAAATGGACGAAACCTATTGCTATTGCCAAGGGCAGAACGTTCGGATCATGCTGGAGGAAGGCAGAGAACTGCTGGATTGTGCCGGATACCGTCCCTATTATCTGTATCGTCAGAAGCAGATGACGGGCAATTTTGAGAATGTGGGATATGCGAAACCCGGAACCGAGAGCCTGTATAATGTAAAAATCATGGAAGAGAATCAGACTATCGTGGCTTTGGGAGCGGGAGGAATCAGCAAGATGTATTACCCCGCTGAAAATCGGCTGGAGCGGGTTCCCAATGTATCCAATTATGAAATATACATCGAACGCATCGGAGAAATGCTGCAGAGAAAGGAAAACGGCATTTTTTCCGTTTACGAAGCAATGGAGAAATAACAGGAGGGCGAAAAGGTGTCGAATATCTTGAAGAGAACACATATGTGCGGCGAGCTGCGGGCGTCCGATGCAGGCAGCATCGTAATTCTGAACGGATGGATTCAGAAAAGAAGAAATTTAGGCGGATTGATTTTCTGCGATCTGCGGGACAAAACCGGAATCTGCCAGATCGTATTCAACGAGGATGTGCCGGAGGAAGTGTTCCGGCGGGCTGATACCCTGCGGGGCGAATATGTAGTGGGGATTAAAGGTACCGTAAGGGAACGGGAATCCAGAAATAAAGATATTCCAACGGGAGATGTGGAGATTTTGGCCGAAGACCTGGTTATTTATTCGGAAGCGGACACAACTCCTATCTATGTAAAGGATGATGATAATGTTTCGGAAGATCTGAGACTGAAATATAGATATTTGGATTTGAGAAAGCCGGGGATGCAGGCGAACTTGGCTTTTCGTCATAAGATCACAAAGATTACCCGGGATTTCTTTGATCAGGAAGGGTTTACGGAAGTAGAGACACCGATGCTGATCAATCCTACGCCGGAGGGCGCCAGAGACTATTTGGTTCCCAGCCGGGTAAATCCGGGAAAGTTTTATGCGCTGCCCCAGTCTCCGCAGATGTTTAAACAGATTCTCATGCTGGCGGGGACTGACCGGTATATGCAGATCGTAAAATGTTTCCGGGACGAGGATTTGCGGGCGGACAGACAGCCGGAATTCACGCAGATCGACCTGGAAATGTCTTTTGTGGATCAGGATACCATCTTGGAAATCCAGGAACGTTATCTGAAGACGATTATGAAAGAAGCTCTTGGTGTGGATGTGGAAACGCCGTTCCCTCGTTTGACCTGGGATGAAGCCATGAGCCGTTACGGAAGCGACAAGCCGGATACCCGGTTCGGGTTTGAGTTAAAGGATATCAGCGGGCTGGTCAAGGACAGCGAGTTTGCCGTATTTTCCGGAGCTGTAGCTGCGGGCGGTTCGGTTCGCGGTATCAATATCAGCGGATATTCCGATAAGTTCAGCAGAAAAGATGTAGACAAGATGCAGGATTCCGTCAAGACCTTCGGAGCCAAAGGATTGGCTTGGATTCGCGTGAGCGAAGAAGGCTTTACTTCCTCTTTTGCCAAATTCTTCGCACCGGAAGAGATGCAGAGGCTCATCAGCGCGTTTGACGGGAAACCCAATGACCTGATTCTGATTGTAGCTTCGGAGAAGGATTCCGTGGTATTTGACAGCCTGGGATTCCTGAGAAGAGACCTGGCGGGCAAGCTTGGGCTTTTAGATCCCCGGCAGTATAATTTCCTCTGGGTAGTGGATTTCCCCATGTACGAATGGAGCGAGGAAGAACAGCGGCTGCAGGCCATGCATCACCCCTTTACGTCACCCAAGCAGGAAGATATTCCTTTAATGGACACGGATCCCCTGAAGGTAAAGGCGGACGCTTATGACATCGTCCTCAACGGTGTTGAGTTGGGCGGCGGCTCGATTCGTATTCACGACCGGAATGTACAGGCTAAGGTATTTGAAATTCTCGGCCTACCCGAAGAAGAAGTGCAGAAAAAGTTCGGATATTTTCTGGAAGCCTTCCGTTACGGCGCGCCTCCTCACGGGGGGCTGGCTTACGGACTGGATCGGATGGTTATGCTGCTGTGCGGCCGGCAGAGCATTCGGGAGGTTATTGCTTTTCCAAAGAATCAAAACGCGCAGTGCATGATGTGCGAAGCACCTACTCCGGCAGACAGCGGTGCGCTGGAGGAACTGCATATCAGTGTTAATAAAGCAGAAGAGTAAAATATGAAAAAAATCGGAATTTTCGGCGGGACCTTTGATCCTATTCATATCGGACATTTAATCCTTGCAGAGCAAGCCGCAGACGCTGCGGATTTGGATTCGCTTCTGCTTATGCCCGCACAGATTTCTCCGTTTAAAATCGGTAAAGATGTCGCGTCTCCCCGGGAACGTCTGGAAATGGTAAAACTGGCGGTGGAGGGTAACCCCCGGCTGCAGGCTTCCGATTTGGAACTGCAGAGGAAGGAAATATCCTATACTGCGGTTACCTTGGATCTTTGCCGGGAAAAATTCGGAAAAAATGCGGAAATTTCTTTTGTGCTGGGAGCAGACGCATTTTTAAAAATTGAGCAGTGGAGGGAAGGTCCCCGCATTTTGTCCGAGTATTGTCTGATTGTCGGTTCCCGCGCCGGTTATTTGGATGAAGAAAGAGATGCCCAGATCGCAAAGCTGCGGGAACGTTATCACACTAAAATTACCGTGGCGTTTATGCCTAAAATAGAGATTTCCTCTACCGATATCCGTAAGCGGATTCAGGAAGGGCGGTCTCTCCGGTACATTTTACCCCCGGGTGTAGAAGCCTACATTCGAGACAGAGGATTGTACGATGCAGAACGCTTTAAAGAAACAGATTGAAGAACGAAATCGGGAGAATCTAAAGGAAAAGCGCCTCCGGCATGTTTACGCCGTAGCGAAGCTGGCCAGGGAAATGGCGCTTCATTACGGAGAAGATCCGGAGAAGGCCGAACTGGCGGCACTTTGTCATGATATGTTTCGCAGTGCGGAGACGGAGGTGCTGAATGATTATATAAAAAAGGGCGGCTTTCCGGAATATTGCCTGAACAACAGCAACCTGGCGCACAGCAAGGCGGCTGTTTATGAAATGGAGCATAAATACGGAATCACCGACCCTGATTTATTGAATGCAGTCTCTTTTCATACAACCGGCAGAGCCGGTATGTCCGTTTTGGAAAAAATCATTTATTTAGCGGACGCGGCAGAACCGGGACGAAATTATCCGGGTGTAAAGAGGCTTCGGGCGCTTTTAATGAAAGATCTGGATCGGGCCTGTCTGCAATCCCTTTCCAGGACAGTTGATTATGTAAACGAAAGAGGTTATTTTCTGGCGCCGGATACGCTGGAAGCCAGGGATGACCTGCTTCAGAAAATAAAAGAGCGGCAACGCTCTTAGAAAGAGAGGAAGGCATGAATAATTTGGAAATCGCGCAGTTGGCGGCGAAGGTTTTATCCAAGAAAAAAGCTCTGGACATTGCTTTGATCGATGTGCGTGAAAAATCTTCCTTTGCAGATTATCTGCTGATTGCTTCCGGCGGATCGGAAAGACAGGTGGCAACTTTGGCCTCTGAAGTGGAAGATGAGCTTGCAAAGGTGGATATTTTAGCAAAGAATATAGAAGGAAAAGGACCTTCAGGCTGGATTTTGTTGGATTTCGGCGATTTGATCGTCAATATCTTTTCCAGAGAGCAGAGAGCTCATTATAATATTGAAAAGGTCTGGGGAGACGGAATTTTCCTGGAGATTGAAGAAGATCAAGAATAAGCGAAAGCGGAGGATACGATAGTGGAACAGAATTACAATTTTACGAAAATAGAAAGCAAATGGCAGAAATACTGGGAAGAAAAAGATTTGTTCAAGAAGACGGAAGATGAGAACAAAGAAAAATTCTATCTGTTGGAAATGTTCCCTTATCCGTCCGGAAAGCTCCATATGGGGCATGTTCGTAATTATTCTATCGGCGATGTGGTGTCCAGATATCTGACAATGAGAGGCAAGAACGTTCTGCATCCCATGGGATGGGATTCCTTCGGCCTTCCTGCGGAAAACGCGGCTATCAAGAATCAGACTCATCCGGAAGTGTGGACGTGGGCCAACATCGCAGAAATGCGTCAGCAGCTGAAAACTTTAGGCTTGAGTTATGATTGGGACAGGGAAGTGGCCACCGCTCATCCCGGTTACTATAAGTGGATGCAGTGGATTTTCATTCAGTTTTATAAGAAAGGGCTGGCGTATAAGAAAAAGAAGGCTGTGAACTGGTGCCCTTCCTGTCAGACCGTACTTGCGAACGAGCAGGTAGTAGAGGGCTGCTGCGAGCGCTGCGGAACGGCGGTAGGGAAGAAAGAACTGGAGCAGTGGTATCTGAAGATTACAGATTACGCCGATCGTCTGCTGGCAGATTTGGATACTTTGGAGGGGTGGCCCAACAAGGTAAAACTCATGCAGAAGAACTGGATCGGTAAGAGCATCGGCGGTGAAGTGGATTTTGATATCGTCGGTTTTGATAAAAAAATGACCATCTTTACTACCCGTCCGGATACTTTGTACGGCGTAACCTATATGGTACTGGCGCCGGAACATCCTTATGTAAAGGAGTTGGTAGCGGGAACAGAGTACGAAGCGAAAGTGGAGGAATTCCTGGATAAACTGCAGTATCTGTCGGATATTGACCGTACTGCTACAACCTTGGAAAAAGAGGGGCTCTTTATCGGTCGGTATGCGGTAAATCCGGTAAACGGCAAAGAGGTTCCTATTTACATCGCAAATTACGTTCTCATGGATTACGGCACCGGCGCCATTATGGCGGTACCGGCTCACGACCAGAGAGACTTTGATTTCGCCGTAAAATACGGCTTGGATATTATTCCTGTCGTTGACACGAAGGATCCTGAAATCGACATTAATAACCTGAAAGCCGCTTTTGTGGCGGAAGGAACTATGATCAATTCCGGAAAGTTTACCGGAATGAACAATAAGGAAGCCATAGAGGCGATTATGGACGATCTGGAACGGCAGGGCATCGGCAAAAAGGCTATCAATTTCCGTCTTCGCGACTGGCTGATCTCCAGACAGAGATATTGGGGTACGCCGATTCCCATGATTTATTGTGAAAAATGCGGATGGGTTCCCGAAAAAGAAGAAAACCTGCCGGTTCTTCTTCCGAAGGATGTTGAATTTACCGGTAAGGGAGAATCTCCGCTGGTTACCAGTAAAACCTTCCGGCAGACTGTATGCCCCTGCTGCGGCGGTCCTGCGGAGCGGGAAATCGATACGATGGATACATTTTTGGATTCTTCTTGGTATTTCTTGCGCTATACCGACGCACGGAATACGGAGGAAATCTGGGATAAAGAGAAAGCGAAATACTGGATGCCGGTAGATCAGTATATCGGCGGTGTAGAGCATGCGATCCTGCATCTGCTTTACGCAAGGTTTTTCAATAAATTCCTTTATGATCTGGGCTGGTCGCCATCTCCGGAGCCGTTTACAAATCTGCTGACGCAGGGAATGGTTCTGAAAGACGGATCTAAAATGTCCAAATCCAAGGGGAATGTGGTAAGCCCCGAGGAAATCATTAAAAAATACGGAGCGGATACCGCGAGATTGTTTATTTTGTTTGCGGCTCCTCCGGAAAAAGAACTGGAGTGGTCAGATGCGGGGGTGGAAGGAAGCTACCGCTTCCTGAACCGTGTTTACCGCCTGATTTTTGATCTGACAAATACGATTCAGAATGCACCGGATACCTGGAAGGTTGAAAGTGCTGACGATAAAGAACTGAACTATGTGCTCAACACCACAATCAAAAAGGTGACAGAGGACATGGGCAACCGTTTTAACTTTAATACAGCTATTTCTGCTATCATGGTACTGGTCAACGAAATGTACCGGTACAAGGGATTGGAAGTGCAAAACGCAGGCCTGCTTAAGTATGCAGCTACCTGTCTGGTTCTTCTGCTGGCACCGTTTACTCCGCATATCTGCGAAGAAATGTGGCAGCATTTAGGACACGAAGAGAGCATTTACCTGGCTCAATGGCCGGAAGTGGATGAAAAAGCGACCGTTAAAGACGAAGTGGAAATCGTCGTACAGGTGAACGGAAAAGTAAAAGAAAAGATTATGGTCGCTAACGGGCTCTCGAAAGAGGATTTCCAGGCTGCCGTATTGGCGAACGATGTCGTGCAGACTCTCCTGGAAGGCAAGAATGTGATAAAGATGATTCCGATTCCGGGCAAATTGTTTAACATCGTAGTGAAATAGCCTGATTGGTGCATTTCAGGAGCGGTATCCGCCGGCTGAGCGGTTCTGCGGATACTGCTTCCTGCGGAAGTGTGCCGGAAAGGACAGAAAAAATATTGAATCAGGAAAGAGAAAACAACAGAAAGAGGAGATTTTCCGGAGAACGGAAACAGGAAACTCCTCAAAAGAGAAGATCTCCCTCTGCTCGGGGAAAAGAGAGCGGTGAGAGACGGAAAGAACCGGGGGAGAGACGGAGAACTTCCGGGGAAAGGAATAAGGCGCCTATTGAAAAAAAGAGGGACTTGGGAGAAGTAAAGGTAATTCCTCTTGGCGGTTTGAATGAAATCGGCAAGAATATTACCGTTCTGGAATACAAGAACGACATTATGATTATCGACTGCGGCCTTTCCTTTCCGGACAGTGAGATGTACGGAATCGATATTGTAATTCCGGATTTTACCTATCTGATTAAGAACAAAGATAAAATTCGGGGTATGATCATTACCCACGGACACGAAGATCATATCGGGGCGATACCGTATCTTTTAAAAGAAATCAACGTGCCTATCTACGGTACCCGGTTGACTTTGGGACTGGTGGAAAACAAGCTGAAAGAGCATGGGCTTCGGGCAAAATTGAATGTGTTTAAGGCCGGAGATACCGTGCGGATCGGCGTGTTCAAGGTGGAAACCCTGCGGACTACCCATTCCATTGCAGACTCCATTTGTATGGCCATCGAAACGCCTGTAGGTGTGATCTTCCATACAGGAGACTTTAAAATTGACTATACGCCTTTAGATGGAGGAGGCTCTATTGATTTTCAGAGACTGGCCCGCATCGGAGAAAAGGGTGTTCTGCTTATGATGGCGGACAGTACCAACGCGGAGCGAAAAGGGTATACCCCCTCGGAACAAAATGTCGGTTATGCCCTGGAAGCCGCCTTTAAAGAACATCCTACCGCCCGTATTTTGGTGGCAACTTTTGCTTCCAATGTACATCGGGTGCAGAAGATTATCGATACGGCGGTCATGTTCAAGCGTAAAGTGGCTATTTCCGGACGCAGTATGCTGAATGTGGCGGAACTGGCGCAGGAAATCGGTTACTTAAAAGTGCCCAGCGGCGTGTTGGTAGATATCAATAAGATTAAAAATATCAAAGATTCGGAGCTGGTTATTATTACAACCGGAAGCCAGGGCGAGCCCATGTCGGCGCTGGCCCGCATGGCGGCCAACGAACACAAAGCCGTCCAGATCAAACGGGGAGATGTAGTTATCCTGTCTTCCAGCCCCATCCCGGGTAATGAGAAGACCATCTCCAATGTAGTAAACCGTTTGTTTGAACGGGGCGCGGATGTAATTCATTCGGATATTGCGGATATTCACGTTTCCGGTCACGCAAGCCAGGAAGAATTGAAATTGATACAGTCTATTATCCGTCCGAAGTATTTTATGCCGGTTCACGGGGAATACCGCCATCTGCGGCAGCATGCGCGGCTGGCGGACAGCCTCAGCAAGCAGAAAAACCGTACGTTTATTCTGGCCAACGGCGAGGTTTTATCCCTGCGGAAAAACAAAGCGGAAAAGAAGCAGGAAACCGTTCCCAGCGGGGCGGTCTTCGTAGACGGCTTAGGCGTAGGGGATGTGGGAAATATTGTCCTTCGGGACAGAAAACTCCTTTCCGAAGGCGGATTGATTATCGTTGTTGCCGGAGTAGATCGTGCAACAGGGGAAATTATCAGCGGACCGGATCTTGTTTCCCGCGGTTTTGTTTATGTAAGAGAAGCAGAGGATTTAATGGAAGCGGCCCGCCGGGTAGCGGCAAGCCGTCTGGAACGCTGCCGGGAAGAAGGCGTAAAGGACTGGGGAGCCATGAAGAACGCTGTCCGTTCGGAACTGCAAGGTTATATCTATCAGAGAACGAAGAGGAATCCCGTTATATTGCCGGTGTTCCTGGAGGTGTAATATGAACGTATATGATGAAGCGCATGTATTGGCCAGAGCATTAAAAGAGAGTCAGGAATATAAAACTTATATGGAAATGAAAGACAAGGTTAATGCCAATCCGGAATTGACCGGTATGCTCAACGATTTTCAAGCGAAACAGTTTCAGATGCAGGCGCAGCAGATGATGGGGGGAGAGGCGCAGCCGGATATGACCCAGCAGATCCAGTCTCTGTATCAGATTTTAATGGCGGATCCTTTAGCGGCGCAGTATTTGCAGGCGGAATTTGCTTTTACCCGTATGGTCTCGGAAGTTTACAGCATTATCGGCGAGGTGGTACAGCCGGGGGGATTCAGCGGTGAAACAAAGGCGAACTGAGCGGCTGCGAAATCTGCGGAAGAAAATGGAGGAAAGCGGTCTTTCCACGCTTCTGGTAAGCAAGGAAGAGAACCAGTTTTATCTGACGGGGTTTCATTGCGATAACTGTTTCCTGGCGGTCGAATCAGATCACGCCTGGCTGCTGACGGATTTTCGCTATACGGAAGCAGCGGAAAAGGCAGTCTCACAGGATTTTGAGGTAGTACTGCTGGACAGGGAATATGATGAATTTGATTTCCTGCGGGAATTAAACCCGGTGTGCTTAGGCATTGAAGAAAAAGTGGTATCCGCCTCGTTTTATAGGAAGCTGGAAGAAACTCTGCCGGACTCCTGTATTTGCTCCGGCGACGGGCTGGCAGAAAGTCTGCGGGCGGTAAAAGATGAGCAGGAATTGGAAGCCATCGCCAAAGCGGAAGCGTTGGGAGACCGCTGCTTTGCGCACATGCTGGATTTTCTGAAGCCGGGTGTCACGGAGCAGGAGGCGGCGCTTGAGATTGAATTTTTCTTTCGCAGAAATGGTGCGTCACGCCTGTCTTTTCCGACAATCAGTATTTTCGGAGAAAAAACCAGCCTGCCCCATGGAGAGCCGGGAAACCGTGTGCTTTGTACGGGAGACTTTATTACTATGGATTTCGGCTGTGTGGTGGACGATTATTGTTCGGACATGACGCGCACGGTAGCCTGCGGTGCGGTTTCAACGGAAATGCGAACCGTGTATGAGGTTGTGCTGGAAGCCCAGTTGGCAGCCTGCGGCGCTTTAAAGCCGGGGCTTCCCTGCCGGGAGGCGGATCGAGCCGCCAGGAGCGTGATTGAGAAGGCCGGATACGGTCAATATTTCGGTCACGGATTAGGGCATGGGGTAGGACTGCAGATTCACGAAGCGCCTACTTTAAATCCCGGAAGTGATGAAATTTTGGCGGAAAACATGGCGGTAACCATCGAACCCGGCATTTATTTGCCGAAAAAATTCGGTATTCGCATAGAAGACTTGGCATTTGTAACGAAATCTGGTATAATACTCACGGCTCATTCACCGAAGGAGCTCATAACACTGTAAACGATTTATTGGAGGGATAAATTTTATGGTATACGCAAGTGATTTTAGAAAGGGGATTACCTTCGAGATCAACGGAGAACCCCATGTAGTTCTCGACTTCCAGCATGTAAAACCGGGTAAAGGCGCGGCTTTTGTCAGAACAAAGTACAGGAATATTCTGACCGGAGCAACCAGAGAAGAAGCTTTTAACCCCAACGATAAGTTCCCCAAAGCGCATATTGATACCAAGCAGATGCAGTATCTGTATGATGACGGCGAGCTTTATTATTTCATGGATCAGGAAACCTATGACCAGGTACCCCTGATGAAGGAACAGGTGGAAGACGCGATACTCTATTTAAGAGAGAACGATATGGCTACAATTAAGTTCTACAAGGGAAACGCGTTTCTGGTAGAGCCGCCTAACTTTGTAAACCTGGAAGTTGTGGAAACCGAACCGGGCGTAAAGGGTGATACCGCTACGAATGTGACAAAAGCGGCTAAGGTGGAAACCGGTGCGGTAATTCAGGTTCCCATTTTCATCGAAGAAGGCGAGGTTATTCAGATCGATACCAGAACCGGTGAATATCTCGGAAGAGCAAAATAGCGGAATATGCATGGCGGGCTTTCGAGCCCGCCTGTTTTGCATTTCCATGCGGAATTTCATTGGGGATAAGGGATGAAATCTATGTCGAAGCAAGCATCAAAGAAACAGAAAACAAGCCGTATTTTTATTATTTTGGTCGTGGCTGTGGCGCTGCTGGCTTTAGCCGGAATGCTGGTATTCCATCATATGCTTGGAAAGGGGATGGAACCCTGCGATCCGGGAAATACGTCCAAAAAAGAAGTGGTAATCCCTGTTGGCAGTTCTACGGCTTCTATTGCGGCTATTTTGAAAGAGGCGGGGCTGATTAACTCCGAGCAGGTTTTTAAGATTCAATCCAAGCTGCAGGGGGTAGACGGAAAGTATAAGGCGGGAGCATACGAGATTTCTCCCAGCATGAGCATGGGCGAGATTATGGAGCTGCTGGTAGCGGGGCGCGACAGCACCCTGCGTTTTACCATACCTGAGGGTTATACACTGGATCAGATTGCGGAACGGCTGTCGGAGCAGAATCTGATCGATAAAGAAGTGTTCTGGGAACTGGTGGAATCGGGAGAGTTTGATTACTGGTTTCTGAAAGACGCGCCTGCCGGAAAAAACCGGCTGGAAGGATATCTCTATCCGGAAACGTATGAAGTTTTTAATAATGCTTCGGAAAGGGATATTATTGAGAAAATGCTGACGCAGTTCGGAAAAGTGTTTAACGAGGATATGGAGAAGCAGGCGAAAAAGCTGGGATACGATATCAATGAGATCTTGACAGTGGCTTCTATGATTGAACGGGAGACTTTAGCAGACAGCGAACGGAATCTGGTAGCCAGCGTGATTTACAACCGGTTGGATAAAGGTATGCGGCTGGGAATTGACGCTACGGTGCAGTACGCCTTGGGAGAACAAAAGCAGTATCTTTCCAGTGCGGACACAAAAATTGATTCTCCGTATAATACTTATCGGATTGACGGACTGCCGCCCGGCCCCATTTGTTCGCCTTCTGCCTCGTCTATTAAAGCGGCGCTGAATCCGGCGGACACGAAGTACCTTTATTATGTTTTAAAACCGGACAATACCGGCTGTCATAATTTTTCTTCCGGTTATGATCAGTTTTTGAAAGACAAAGCGGCGTATAAGAACTATCATAACTTGCAGTAGAACAACCGGTCGACAGCATGAGGAACTTTTATGAATATCACAGATGAACGAGTGACTGCGTATCTTCAGGGGCTTTATCGGCCCCTGAATCCGTTTTTATCCCGGCTGCGGGCGGAGGCGGAAGAAGAGGGAATTCCCATCATCCTTCGGGATACCGAAACTTTGGTTCGGAGTCTGCTGGCGATCCGGCGGCCTGAACGAATACTGGAAATCGGAACGGCCGTGGGATATTCTGCATTGTGTTTTGCGGCGGCGGCGCCGCAGGCAGAGATCCTTACTTGTGAAATTCGCCCCGAATTAGTCAGACGGGCGGAGGCGAATATTAAAAAAGCGGAAGAACAGGGGGATCTGTTCTGCGAGAATGGAAAGTCTTTGAACCGGAGAATCCGGGTTGTCTGCGGTGACGCGGCGGAAACCCTGCGCCAGGCGCACGTAAGCGGAAATGCAGCGTTTTGCGGTTCTCAGTCCACTGGGGGAAGCAAGGAGATATCCGAGAACGAAGAAAATCCTATTTTCGATTTTATTTTTCTGGACGGCGCCCACGGACATTACCGGGCTATGTGGCAGGCTTTTCGGCCTTTCTGCGCTTCCGGAACCGTGGTTTTAGCGGACAATGTACTGTTTAAGGGCATGACGGCTTCGGAGGATTTTCTGGACTGTCATCGAAATCGAACGATTATGAATCGCATGCGGGGATATTTGACTTATGTTACAGAGCTTTCGGATGCGGAGACATCCGTCCTGTCAGTAGGGGACGGAGTTGCTCTCAGCGTGATCCGGTAGGGGTATAAAAAGGAAGGATTCACCAAGGACGTGGAAAAGAAACTGGAATTATTGGCTCCGGCAGGGGATTTGGAAAAATTGAAAGTGGCTGTGGATTACGGCGCGGATGCGGTGTATTGCGGCGGAGAAGCCTTTGGCTTGCGGGCAGGTGCGAAAAATTTCAGCCCGGAGCAGCTGGCGGAGGGGGTGGGTTATGCCCACAAAAGAGGGCGGAAGGTTCATTTGACCTTGAATATTTTTGCTCATAATGAAGATATAAAGCCCCTGCGAAATTATCTTCGGGAGATTCGGAGCATTCCTTTGGATGCGTTTATCGTATCTGATCCCGGTGTGGTGGCGCTTATAAAAGAGGAAAGGCCGGATGCGGAGCTGCATCTGTCTACACAGGCCAATACGACCAATTATCTTTCAGCGAGGTTTTGGCACGGACAGGGTGTAAAACGGGTAGTGTTAGCCAGGGAACTGTCGTTGAAGGAAATTCAGGAACTGCGGAGGCAGACTCCGGATTCCCTGGAACTGGAATCTTTTGTTCACGGGGCTATGTGCATTTCCTATTCCGGACGCTGTCTTCTGTCAAATTATATGATCGGCAGGGACGCCAACCACGGAGAATGTGCCCATCCCTGCCGCTGGAAGTACAGCGTAGTAGAAGAGCAGCGGCCCGGTGAATATTTCCCGGTACGGGAAGATGAGAGGGGAACTTATATTTTTAATTCCAAGGATCTTTGTATGATCGGCCATATTCCGGAATTGGCGGCAGCGGGATTGACATCTTTGAAAATAGAAGGACGGGTAAAAAGCGCATTTTATGTGGCGGCTGTGGTGGGCGCGTATCGTCAGGCTATAGACGCTTATGAGCGGGATCCGGAGCATTGGACGTTTCAGGAAAAATGGCTTCGGGAGCTGACAAAGGTCAGCCACCGTCAGTTTACTACCGGATTTTATTTCGGTAAGCCGGACAGCGCCGCTCAGAATTACGAAACCAGCCAGTACTGTCGGGACTATACGTTTTTAGGAATTGTCAGGTCATATGACCCGGAAACCGGTGTGGCTGAGGTGGAGCAGAGAAACAAGATGTCAAAAGGAGATCGGGTTGAAATTTTCGGACCCGGCGGAGTTTGCTTTGAACAGGAATTGAGAGAGATGCGGGATAAGGACGGCATATCCATTACAGAAGCGCCTCATGCCCAGCAGATCATACAGATCCCTGTTGAACGGCCTGTTTTTCCTAATTTCATGTTACGAAAAGGGAAAGATGTGGTAAGATAATAATATGAATTTTGGACAAGAGAAGGTTTTGACGTGAAAAAGGAGGAACTTTAAAAATGGACGCAGGCCCTGACCCTGTATTATCGGCTGCTTTACAGGCCGTGCTTTTCGTTATTTTCATTTTGCTTTACGGCTTTTTTTCTTTAGCTGAAAGCGCATTTGAATCGGTTAATAAAAACAGAGTAAAAGCCTTAGCCCAGGAGGGAAAGCCCAAAGCGATTCGATTGAACCGGATGATGGAAAAACCTCTGTATCGGCGAATGGTAATTCCTTTCTTCTTGATATTAAATGCGTTTTTTGCTGCTTCTGCGGCGGTATTCGGATATGCGGAGTATATCTGCAGCGTGTTTGCCTGCTGGGGAGTAGTCCATCCCCGCTTTTTATCCGTGTTTGTTTCTTTATTGATTCTGGCGTTTCTTTTCGTTGTGTTGGGATATATGATTCCTAAACGGCTGGCGGAGTTGTACACAGAGAGGCTTGCCTTTTTCTGCGGGGGGCCGATCAGTGTGCTTATGACGCTTATGACGCCTGTTATGTGGCTGGCGGAACAGCTGAAAAAGGTTATGCTGTTTTTGCTTCGCCAATCCGGGAAGGAAGCGGAAGGTGCTTTTGACGAAAGTGAAGTTATGTCCATGCTGGAGGTAGGAAAAGAGACGGGCGTACTGGCGGAAGAAGAGAAGAAGATGATTCACAGCATCTTTGATTTTGATGATAAAGTAGCCCATGAGGTTATGACGCCGCGGACAGATGTGTTCTGCATTGATATTAACGATCCGAAAGAAGAATATTTCGAGGATATGATGACCTTGACATATACGCGGATTCCCGTGTACGAAGGGGACAACGACAATATCGTGGGAATTCTCAATATGAAAGATTATTTTATCAAGGCTCGGGAAGTGGGTTTCGATAACGTGGATATCCGTGCTATTCTGCGGAAGCCTCATTTTATCCCTGAAAATAAGAACATCAACGATCTGTTTCGGGAACTGCAGTCTTCCAAGCAGCATATTGCCGTTTTGGTGGACGAATACGGCGGATTCTCCGGTATCGTTACTATGGAAGATCTGATTGAAGAGATCGTGGGCGATATCGATGACGAATACGACGAGGAGGAGCAGGCCATCGAAGCGATTTCGGATACGGTCTACCGGCTCAAAGGCTGGGCGGATCTGGATGAGGTCAACGAAGCATTGGGTACGGATTTTGAGTCGGAAGCCAGCGAGACCATCGGCGGATATTTGATCGATATTCTGGAGGAAATTCCGGAGGACGGCGACGATGAAAATCTGGTAGTTCCCGTAGGTCGTTATCGGTTTACCATCGAAACGGTAAAAGATCGAAGGATCGAAACCGCCCGGCTGGAAATTTTGCCGGAGGAGGATATCCGGGCAGATCAGTAAAGGGTCTGCCCGCTTTCCACGATGATAAGATCCTGGCCGATTTTGCGAATATTCTCCCAGGGAATCTGCATGGATTCATTATAAGAAAAAAAGCCCGCTCGGGTTCTGTTTCCGGGAACCAGCAGGGCTTTTATTTTGCCCTCTTGTTCTTCGAAAAGCAGGTCGCCCTCGCCGAATCCGCCTTGACGGGTGCCTGTGCTGATATCTACAATCTCAAAAATATTAAATTCGGATAAACGCATATGCTACCTCCTGATGAGCAGCCGGTTACAGGCCGCGTTGTTTCTATATGGAAAAGACCGGGCGCAGGCTGAAAATTAAATATAACGGCGCATGGACTTTTTTTATCCGCTTTTTGGGAAACGGACGGCATGTTACCAATATATTTGGGGAAGAATAGGAAAAGAACCAAAGAAAAGGAGGCAGCAGGAAGGAATTCATGCAGAATGAAAGAGCTTTAGAAGAATTTTTTAAAGGGGAACGCACGGGTGCGCCGGTAGAGTGCGGGGCGTGGGAAACGGAGGAACCTTCCGATACAGCGGAGGCTTCTGACAGTGATTCGGGAAACGGAGAACAGAAAAGCGACCGAGAAGCGAAGTTTCGAATTGACAACTTCGGAGCGTTTAACGGTATTTTCAATTTTCACAGTGAAATTCAGTATTTAACGATCATCGGGAGCGTAGAAGGGCATACGATCGAGCCGCCCCAGGATAAAACTACTCGGTATGAAAATGTAATTCCCCAGTTGGTAGCAGTGGAGGAAAATCCGAATATCAAAGGGCTTTTGATCATTTTAAATACCATGGGCGGCGATGTGGAGGCCGGACTGGCTTTGGCGGAATTGATTACCACTTTGTCCAAACCTACGGTATCTCTGGTTTTGGGCGGCGGCCACAGCATCGGAGTGCCGCTGGCAACGGCGGCCGACTATTCATTTATCGCGGAGAGCGCCGCTATGACCATTCATCCCATTCGGCTGACCGGTTTGGTTATCGGTGCCAGTCCCACTTATGATTATTTCCATAAGATGCAGGATCGGGTGGTGGATTTTATCGTCAGAACTTCCGGTGCGGAAAAGAAGTCGGTTTTGCAGCTGATGAATGCTACGGATCGAATGGCTAACGATGTAGGAACGATCTTATTCGGAAAAGAAGCGGTTCAGGCCGGGATTATCAATGAGGTGGGCGGTTTGAGCAGCGCTTTGCGGAAGCTTCGGGATCTGATCCGGGAGCGGGAAGCGTAGAGAAATCTTTGAGTTTTTTGGCTGCGGCAGAGAATTAGCATATCCGCAAGCTTCGGGTATTGTGCGTGAAGAAGTGTGGGCGGCTGCAGTATATTTGATTGAGGAAAGAACCGGATATTCAATTTATTAGAAAGGAAATCGTGCAGTTATGCAGACTTCCTTTTTTATTGCTCTTGGTCGAAAGAAATGGTTCGCTGAAAAACCGGTGGGAAATTTTTCGCAGCGAAATGTCGAAATATGTCGAATATTTTTTCTTGAAATGGAAATAAATGGATGATAAAATACAGAAAAAAGGAAATAAAAGGAAAATTATAATAAAAATGGATAACATTAAATTGCTGATAAATTGTAAAGACCACGATTACGAAGAAGTTCTGGCCGAAAGCCTCGTAAATTTGCAGAAAGGATTTTTAGTGGCCTGCGGCGGAGGGCTGGAAACAGGAAATTCGGAAGAAGCCGAATGGGCGGATTTGATTTTGGAAGAAAGGGGAAATGACGAAGGAACTGCCGAAGTCGGAGACGGCGGGAGTAAATATATGTATTTAACAGAGATAAGGGACGGAAATTCGGAAGGGGATATTATCTATAAGTATGAAGAGGTCAGTACGATAGCGGAAAGATTAAGAACCCGGTTTCGGGAATTGACCGGAAAGTGCTGTTTGCTTCGATCGGACGGAAAAGGTGTGATCATAGGGTTTTGCAGCGGGATGGGCGGGGTTGGAAAGAGCGTGCTGGCTTTAAGTGTTGCCCGGGAATTGGCGGAGGAGGGTCAAAAAAGAGTTTTGTATCTCTCCTTTGAGCCTTTAAGCTCGGGACAGATTTATATGGGGGGCGGAGCGGAGGTCAGACCCTCGGGTGATTATCTTTATTATTTATTTTCAAAGAAAGGAGAAGTTCCGCCCGATTTGGGAGAATTTCTTTTTCATGATTCTTACGGCGTAGAATCCTTCCGAATACGAAGCGATAGAAACGAACTGGCGGATTTAAGCTGGGAGCAGAGTGAAATTTTTTTAGACGCCCTTCTGCAAAGCCGCCGTCACGATTATATTTGCGTGGATTTTGACGGTGACGGGACAGAAAAAAGCAAACGATTGGCATTGAGTTCTTTTCGGCTTTTTATGATCGGGAGAGAGGGGGTGTTGTCGGAGGCAAGGAAAAAACAGCTGTTGGATTCCTGGAATTTAACAGAAGAAGAAAGCGCATCTTTGATTGTTGATGTGTGCAATTTCTGTAAAGAAGAAAAGAGAGGGAATACGGTTTCCGTTCCAAAAGATGAGGGAAGCTTTCGGGAGAAAAACGGATATGTGGAAATCGGGCTTCACAGAGCATTTGGTTTGGGGGTGAGAAAACTTGCAGAAGAGATTCGAAGAAATGTCTGAGTGGACGCGTCAGCTTATGAATGAATTGACAGAAGAAGTAAGGAACCGCATAAATGCGCGGAAGCAAAAGCTGGGAGATGACGAGGTTCTTGCGTTGATTGAAGAAGTGGTTCTGCATGAATCAAGATCGGAGTGCTGTACCTATTCTGAAAAAGCAGACTTGATCTGCGGCATTTTCAATGCTACCCGAAGAGAACTGGGACTGCTGCAGCCGTATGCTGAAAACGAAAATATCAGTGAAATCATGGTAAACGGAATCGATCATATTTTTGTGGAGCGGAATGGAAAGATAGAGCGAGTTCCGCAAAAATTTGAATCGGCAGAAGACCTGGAGGAACTGATCAGAAGATTAGCTGCCCGGGTACATCGGGAAATCAACGAATTAAATCCTATTGTAGACGCCAGATTGGAAGACGGTGCAAGGGTAAACGCCGTATATAAAAACGTGGCGCTGAACGGTCCGGTTTTGACCATTCGGCGATTTCCGGAAAAGGGAATCGGAATGGAGGCTTTGCTGGAATGCGGAACTTTGACATCGGCATCGGCGGAATTTCTCAAAAAAGCGGTACAGGGCGGCTTGAATCTCTTTGTCAGCGGCGGAACATCTTCCGGAAAAACCACGTTTTTGAATGTATTGTCTGACTACATACCGAAGGAGGAACGGGTGATATTAATTGAAGATTCAGCAGAACTGCAGTTCAACGGCGTGGAAAATCTGGTTCGCTTGGAGACAAAAAACGCCAACGTGCAGGGAAAAGGATGCGTTTCTTTGCGGCAGCTGATTCGGACAAGCCTTCGTATGCGGCCGGATCGCATAATTGTGGGCGAGGTAAGAGGGGAAGAGGTGGTAGATATGGTGCAGGCGCAGAATTCGGGACACAGCGGATCTATGTGTACCGGTCATGGAAATTCTACGGAAGGGATGCTTTACCGCCTGGAAGCCATGTTTTTAACTGCGGCGGATTTTCCCATAGAATCGGTTCGGGGGCAGATTGCTGAGGCCATCGATTTAATGATTCATATGGGGCGCATGCCGGATAAAAGCAGAAAGGTGCTGGAAATTACAGAGATTGTTGGGTATGAGGACGGAAAAATACAAAGAAATCCACTGTTCATGTATCGAAACGGGGAAGGATTAGTACCTACAGGAAACCGGCTTCAAAATCGTACGAAATTGGAGTTGAAAGGAGTTTGCCTGAATGACGGACTATAATTCTTATTCCATGGACAGGAAAGAAACTTTAAGCTTTTTTCTCTTTTTTATTTCCGGCCTGCTGATCGCAGGAGATTTGTTTTACAATCTTTCGTGGGCGGGGCTGCTTTTTCTTCCCGCGGCCAAGCCGCTTAAAAAAGAATGCTGCTGTTTTCTGGCGGCCAGGCGCAGACAAAAACTTCTTTGCCAATTCCGTGATCTGCTCTATTCTCTTTCTGCTTCCGTGGCGGCGGGGCATCCTATGAGAAATGCGTTAGCGGAAGCCGGAAGCAATCTGTCTTTGATTTATCCGGAGGATGCGCTTCTTTGCATGGAATTGCAGGCTATGGAGCGGCGCATGCAGGAAAGCGCGGAATCTGAGGGGACTCTGCTGAAAGAGTTTGCGTTTAGAAGCGGAATTCGTGAAATCTGTGATTTTTCGGATGTATACACAATCTGCAGGCAGACCGGGGGAAATCTGGAAGCGGCGATCCTTAAGGCGTCCGGTATTCTGATGGATAAAATTGATTTTACAAGGGAGGTTGCTGCGGTGACAGCGCAAAAAAGGCTGGAGGTTCAAATTCTGATTGCCATGCCGCTGATTCTGCTGTCGGCGCTGAAGCTGATTTCACCGGGGTATTTAACGCCGCTGTATCAGGGCGCGACAGGGACAATTTTAATGTCTTTGTGTTTGTGCGCTATGGCCGGAGCGATGATCTGGTGTATCCGATTGACCGCAATAGAGTTGTAGCAAAGTATGAAAAGAAGGAAGATAAAAATACGGCTGAGTCGGTTAGGGGATAAGCTGGCCGGATTTCTGCCGGACTGGTGTTGTGGGCGCCGATCGGTGTTAGAGCAAAAATATGGAAGTATATACGGAAACAAGGACTGGAAGGAACGAGCCGCCGGGGAGCGGCGAAGAACCGCGTGTCAGTATTTGGCCGTTTTGTGCGTATTTTTTCCATTTCTCGTCGGGGGTGCTCTAGGGGAAATTTTGGAATGGCAGGAGTCCGATGTGGCTTGGCTGATGCGTCCCGATTACGGGCAGCATCCACAAACGGAGCAATTAGAAGCGGAATTAAAATACGGAACGTACTCGGTGAAAAAAGATGTGGGGCTCACTTTAAATCCCAGGATGTTGACAGAAGCGCAGAAGAAAAAATATTTGAAAAAAACAGCAGCCTCACTGAATAAGAAAATTTTGGGGAATAATACAGACCTTTTGCATATTGAAGAGGATTTACATCTGCCGAGTTCTGAAAACGGCGTTCAGATCCAATGGTATTCCGACTGCCCGGAGGTGCTGGATGAAAACGGGAAGCTATATCTTTTAGCGGCCGAAAATGGGCAGAAGGTAAATCTGACAGCGGTTTTAACTATGGACGAACTGACAGAGCAAGCCGATATACCGATTACTGTTTGTTTCCCGGAAGAAAAAGATCTCTGGCAGGAAGCATTGAAACGGGAATTGGAAGAGACTTTGGAACATGCAAAAGAAAGCGGCAGTACAGAAAACGATCTGCTGCTTCCCAGGGAAACGAAAAACGGTATCCCCATAAACTGGAAAAGAAGCGGCGGCGGGCGTTTTTTCCCGATTCTGGTTCTTTTCCTTGCGGCTTTGGCGGCGGTTTATGGAAAACGATACCGCAGGGCAGACCGGCAGTTGGCGGAAATAAAAGCATCGGTACAGCGTGATCTTCCGGAACTGATAAATAAGCTGATTTTACTGCTTTCTGCAGGTCTGGTAATCGATACCGCCATAGAAAAGATAACGGAGGATTATTTTGCGTTCCGTGAAAACGGGCGAAAAAAGTCATATTTGTATGAGGCGTTGGCAGAAGTTCAAAAGCGGGTTTGCGAATCCAACGCGTTTTTAGCAAAGGAGCTTTTTGAAATGGCGCGCAGGAGCGGAGTTCAGGAGTTTATGCGGTTTACTTCCATTATAGGAGATAACATGCAGAAGGGAAACGCACTGTCTGAAAAATTGGAAGCAGAGGCGGCAATGCTTTGGCAGGCGCGAAAAAAACAGGCAGAATCCAAGGGGCGTATTGCGGAGACAAAATTGACCTTTCCCCTGACGATCCTGTTGTCTGTTTTGGTTGTTATAACCATAGCGCCGACTTTAATGTAAAGAAGGGGGTTTAGTTTAAAATGAAACGCAGCAAAAAGGGAATGGAAATGGTACAGGTAGCAATTTTAATTGCTATTGCGGTAGCCATGGGGGTCATATTTAAAACACGGATTGGAAATTTCGTCACATCTACGTTCGATGCTTTGAGCAGCAGCGGGTTTTAAATTGAAAAGAAGCAAAGCGGGAAGTATATTTGTAGAAGCTTCGATTGTTCTGCCCTTGACGGTAATTTCCATAGTGGGAGCATTTGCGCTGACGGTAGGGCTCTGGGAGCGTTTCGATGATCAGGTGGAGGTTCACTTAGAGGAGCGAAACCAGACATTTCGGGAGGATGCGGATTTTGTCCGAAAAGCGGATGCGGCAGGGGAATTGCTGATTAAGGCGGAAACAGGCGGAAGAAAAGGTGCGGAATGAAGAGGTCTCAAAATTGCGGGAAGAAAGGTACGGTTTCGGTTTTTTTATTGCTGATACTTGCGGCTTTTTTCTTATCCATCGGCGCTGTGGCAGAAGTTTCCGCAGGGAGAGCAGCCAGAAGCTGCGGCGATGCGGCGTTTCGTCTGGCCGGACAGTCTCTTTTATCTGAATATTCCAGAGAGCTCAAAGAAAATTACGGGTTGTTTGCGTTGACCAATGATGAAAATGGAATGGAAAAGAGGGCATGGGAGTATCTGACCGCGTTTACGCAAAAAAGCCGGGGAACCGTAGATGTACTGCAAACGGAGCTTCAATCCCTTTCCCTTGATTTTTCACCCTATTCGTTGACGAACCCAAATCTGTTGGAGGAGCAGATTGCTGCCTGCATGAAATATCGGTCTTCGGAACTTCTGAAAAAAGTGCTTTCGGAAGCTCCGGGAGAAGATGAACCGAAAACTTTTCCGAAGGAGGAAAAAGACGAAGATCAGAGGGTATTGCGCAATAAAGAAATAATAGAAGCACTGCCCTCCAGGGCCTTTCAAATAAGAGGAATCTCCCTTCCCGATCTGAGTGAGCTTCCGAATTTGGGAGAACTGTTGGAAAACGGGAAGGACGCTCTTTTCCTGAATCTGTATATCGCTTCTTTTTTCAGCAATCGAAACAGCCGGAACTTTGAAAAGGAGACGTTTTTTCGCAGCGAAATGGAATATATTCTGTGCGGAAAACTCAGCGATAAAGAAAACGAAGCGGCAGCAAAGGCACTGCTGATAACCCTCCGAACCGGGGTCGACCTGGCGCATATCTACAGTTCACCGGAAAAAAGGGCAGAAGTACAGGCTATGGCGGCAGTGTTGACTCCGGGGCCGGAATCGGTCGCTACGCAAGCAGTTTTGGCGCTTACTTGGGCCGCCGGAGAAGCTGCTAACGATGTGGCGCGTCTGGAAAAGGGCGGCTGCGTTCCTCTTGTAAAAACAGATGAGGATTGGATGCTGTGTTTAGACGCGGTTTTGGAAAACTTATTTGAGGGAAAAGTGTTGGAGCCGGAAACAAGCGAGGGATTGAATTATAAAGGATATTTGATTTTGCTTTTGTTTTTCGAAGATCGGGAAGCAAAGCTGGTTCGGATTATGGATTTGATTCAAATCAATATGAAAGGGAATTACGATTCGGGGTTTTCCATGGCAGGCAGCTACGCAGGCTTTCAATTGAACGGAGAAATGGCGAGAATCAAAAGCTTTTTCAATTTGACCGGCAAGAGAACGGGGGAGTTTCATATGATTTTTTTATACGATAGACCGGAGTTCACATCATGAGAAAATCGGGAAGAAAGAAAGGATTTTTATTTGTGGAAGCGTCTTTAATGCTGCCGGTTTTTCTGATCGGCGCCTTGACAATCAGCTCTTTTATCCCCTTTTTAGCCATTCAAGAACGGATGACAGGAGCCTTTGCACAGGAAGCTGCGGATACGGCCAGGGACGCATATTTGGTTTATCGGTTCGGGGAGGTTTCGGAAAGTCTGGTTTTGGAAGGGGAACGTGTACTTTCCCGGCATTTGTTTGAGCAGCGGATCAGGAAGAATTTAGGGGTGGAGTATGCAGAGAAAATGCAGGATTTTTCTTTGCGTAATTGGGATTTTCTCTGTGAAAAAAGAGGGATGGACGGGTTTATAAAAGGAACAGTCGGCTATTATTACGAACTCCCCTTTGCTGTTCGATTTACCGAAAATCCGGTTTGCGAACAAACCTTTTTGTTCCGTGCTTTTGTGGGAAGCAGCGCGGAAGGACAGCCTCTTGGATTTGAAGCAATGGAAACAGAAAGCGGAGGCGGAAGTGTCTGGGTATTTCCCCGCAGCGGAGAGCGTTTCCATGATGAGGAGTGCAGGATCATAAAAGTGTATCCCCGGCAGAAAATCCTTACGGATTCACTTCGGCGATCCTATCGAAGCTGTTCCGTATGTCATGCAGGAATGCTCTCCAACGGCAGTCTGGTTTATTGTTTCGTTAACGGAGAAGTTTTTCATCGAAAGACTTGCTCTAATGTTGAAAAATATGTAGTTCTAATGGAACGTTCAGAAGCAGAGGCGCAAGGATACAGCCCCTGCGGAATTTGCGGAGGGTAGGCATAAGGAATGGGTGAATTCATAATTGATCGGGAAACGGGAGAAATACGGGAACAGGAAAGCCTGAAATTGGAGGAATATCAACAGGACGACTTTTTTTCTGAAGAGAGCGGCTGCATTTCAAATCCGTGGAAACTGGAAGTGGAAGAAGTTTTCTGGAAAGGGGCGGAAGAGTTTGAAGAAATGCCTTTGAATTTTTCGCTTTTAAACAGGAAAGAGACCGAAAGCTATGAAAATGAAGCTGAAAACGGTCATGAAAAAAACGGCTTAAAGACAGCTTTTTCAAGTAATGAGCCGGGCAAAACAGAAAAGGAGATTAGCTCTAAAACAACAAATTTTTCCGGCGATACTTTGGGCGGAAGAGCGGCTCGAAAAGAAAATTTAGATGGCGGAACCCGGTTTTGCCTTCAGGAACCATGGACGATTCCCCGTTATTTGAAAACGATCATGGAACAGAATCTGTGCAGTGATTTTCTACATATGTCTTTTCTGCAGATCGGCGGGGAAAATCGAATTTATTATGATTGCAGCGGGTATTTGCAGCTGGGGGAGTATTTGAAGCAGTGGAAAGGAACGCCGCAGGATTTTTGTGCGGAGGCGCTTCGGATTTTATCGGAGATAAGCCGTTGCCTTCTGCGGGCAGAAAATCATCTGGTTCGAATAGGTGATATGGTTTTACTGCCGGATACGGTTTTTATTCATAAAGAAAGCACTTCTGTAAAATTGGCATTCTGCCCGACAGCTCAAATGCGGAATGAAGAAGCGCATTGTCCCGATCCGGGAGAAAGTTTGGCAAAAATCATTTCATATATGGAAGATGTATGCCGGGATTCTCAGTGGTCTATCTTCGGGAACAGCCTTCGCAGACAACTGCGGGAAAGGAAGCTCAGCGTACGGGAGGCACTGCGATTATTTCGATTGAAAGAAGGGGAGGTATTCGACCGGGAGTGGAAAAAAGAAAGCCCGGCAGATGTTGCAGCAGAAAAGCAGGATGCTCCCCAAACGGATTTTTTAAAGACCGAAAGAGGAAAGGAAACGGAATCCTGGACAAATTATTTTAAACGATTAAAAACGCAGTTTCTTGCCAGAAGCTGAATATATTATTTTGCAGGAAACAGGGGGGACGTTTTGGGGAGAAACAGCGGATACAAATTCTGTACGGGCGTATGGGCAAATGGCGCTGATCTGTTTCTATTCTTTGTGGGATGCTGCTTTGCTGCGTTTTACGGAATGGAGACGGGGTGCGGTGAAAAACCCGGCCTATCTGTTTAGTCCAAGATCTTGCCCGCCCCCCCTCAGATTCAGTTGTCGATTATATTATATCTATCGAACGTAGGGATGTAATTTTCAAGTTTCATCCCAATGCCAGGTGCGCAGCCCCTTGTTCGGAACGTTCGATCCGCAAAACAGCCCAGACCACCGAGGTCTGGGCTGTCTGCTCCGCAGGACGCACATACGAGGTTTACCCCCGTATAGAAGTGCGACCTTGTCATGGATCTTTTATGCGTTCTTATTCATCGCCCAGACAACGATATAGGAATGTCACGATCTGCGCGCGTGTGCAATCCGCGTCGGGGCTGAACTTATCATCGCCGGTGCCGCCGGTCACGCCGTTGGCAGCCGCCCAAGCAACTGCCGGAGCGTAGTAGGCGTCTGCCTTCACATCGGCAAAGGAATTCACGCTGTCAGCGGCAGACGAATTCTGGCTGCGCCACAAGAAGGTGACGATCTGGCCGCGCGTGCAGACGGCGTCGGAGCTGAACGTGGTATCGCTGGTGCCGTTGGTAATCCCGTTCTCCACGGCCCACAGCACTGCGTTATAGTAGTAGTCGCCGGTCTTCACATCGGTGAAGGGCATCTCGCTATTCTTGGGGGCAGGGCATCCGGCAGCGCGCCACAGGAAGGTGACGGCCTGCGCGCGGGTGCAGGGAGCGTTGGGTGCGAAGTGGGTAGCATCGACACCGCCGGTGATGCCGTTCTTCGCAGCCCACAGGACCGCGTCATAGTAGTAGGCGTCAGCGGGCACATCCACGAAGAAGCTTTTCGTCTTGTCGGTGAACGTGACCTTGACCATTACCTTGCCTATAGGCTGGGTAAAGCTGTAGGTGCCGTCACCGTTGTCAGTGACCTTCACAGGGTTGCCATTCTGATCGGTAACAATCACCTTATCCACCTCATAGTCTGCGTCGGGATCAGGCGTGACAGTCACCTTGGAGCCTACAGTGGGATTTTTGGGCGAGACGGTCACGTTGCCTCCCTCGTCGGGCTGCTCCATAACGGGGGGATAGGTGGGAACGACATGGCTGGGATTGTTGATGGTCAAGGTACCTGTGGCGGCCACGACCTGATAATTTGTCTCGCCGTCGAAGACGTTGGTGTTGGTCCAGGTGATGGTGTAGCTGCCTGTCGCTGTGCGGGTGCTGACGGCGGTGGTGCCGTCTTTCTCATAGCAGGTAAAGGTCGGGGCAGCGCTGGGGGTCAGCGTGTCTTCGCCCAGCAGACCGGCGTAGGTCAGTTCAAAGTCGGGGATGGCGCTGCCTCTGGTGATGGTGACATCCTTCGGGGCCGCGGTGACTTCTTTCTTGCCGATTGTCACGGTAAGGCTCTTCGCATCCACATCCGCATAGGTGCTGTTGCCCTTGACCTTGTAGTACACGGTGTAGTCCCCGGCGTTAACGGCGGAGGGCAGATCGGTGCTGTAGTCAGTGCCGTCCAGGCTGTACAGGAGGGTGGTACCCTCGGTGGTGGAGCCGGCGCCGATGAGGGTCTGAGCCTCGCCGTTGTAGATCAGGCCGTCCACAGCCGTGGGCGCGGTGACAGTGGGTTCCGTCTTGGCCTCGACGGTGACCGTCACGGTGATGGAGTAATTGTTGTAGTTGGTCGCACCCGTCACGGGAACAGTGATCTCCGCGGTTTTACCGATATTGCCGCGGACATCCGCAAAGGCGAACTCCAGGGAATTGCCCTCCATGGCAGGATTGCCGCTGAGTACGCTGTTCGTGTCAGACTTGGCAACCGTTCCAAAGCTGCCGCCGGGAGCCAGACAGTCGCTCAGATCCACCGTGCCGGGGTTGCCGTACATGGCGGAGCCGGCGGCGGTCTTGCTGCTCCAGTCGATCTTGTTGATCTTCGCTGCGGAGGTGGCGACATAGCCGGTGCCGTTGGTCAGGTTATAGTTGCCTGCCGCGGTGCCTTTCAGCGCCACATTGATGGTGACATCAACATTGCCGGCGTCCGCGTCCGCGTCGGGGAACGCGGCGGAGGTGACTTCATAGTCCGTGCCCTTGGTCAGAGTGTCCACCGCACCGTCAAAGGTCACGGCGGTGACAGTGGCGTCGGCGCTGCCATCATAAGGCTTGTCATCAACATTAGCAGCAGAGATGGAGACATCCTTTTTGGTGATGCTGGCGCCCGGGATGGTCAGTGTTTCGGTGGAAGCCAGCGTGTAGTTGCCGGTGGTGATTGCATCGGGCGTGAATACGATCTGGTTGGCCTCGGAGACATTGGCACTGTTATAAGCGGCGCTACCGGTGACCGTAACCACATCAGAGTCTCTCATAAGAGATGTGCTCTTCACGCCCACGGTAATGCCGTCGGCGGTGGTATTGCCGTCATAGGTCTTGGTGATGCTGCCGCCGGTCTTCTCCAGATCGTTCTTCGTCAGCACCTTGGGGCTGATGGTGAAGTCCTTCGTTGTCCCACTGGTGGGCAGCTGATAGTTGCCGTTGTCCAGTCTATCCGCCGTGGCAGTGTAGTTGTCGCCCGCGTTGGTCTGTTCGCCGGTGACGGTGATAGAGCAGGTGTCATTTTCGACCAGCCCGGTGGCCGTGGCGGTGGGACACTGTTCACTGCCGTTATAGGTGAAGGCGGCGCTGCCCCACTGGATGCCGATGGTCTTTTTGCCGATAGTCAGATCCTTCTCCACGGAAAGGCCGGCATAGTTATCGGTTCCATCCACGGTGAAGCGAACTCTGTAGCTGCCCGCGTTGGTGGGAACGGTTGTGGAATACTGCTCATCCGTGCCGGAAGCCAAGCGGTACTCCACCGTCACCGTGCCGAATTTCGCCGCGGCACTGGGAAGGGTCGGGTTTTCATCGCCGTAGGTCCAGCCCATGACGGAAGGCGCGCTGTCCCAGCTGTTGGTTTCCGCCTTTGTGATTTGGAAGTCGGCCTTTGCCGAACCGGTGAAGTTGGAATTTTCCTTTGCCGTCACGACCACTTTGTAGTCGCCCACATTCGTCAGGTCGGTCACAGATTCGTCGCTGCTGTTCTTGTAGGAAACAGTATAATCGGTGTCGTTCAGCGTCAGCGTGCCGGCCTGGACCGCACTGATAACGGGGCTTTGGCTGCTGCCGGTGTACACCGCGGAAGCGGAGGTCAGGGTCACGCCGGTGATCGTGGCGGGGCTGATGGAAAAGCCCATTTGCTTTGCGGAATCCTCGATGGGAAGCTGATAGTTGGAGTTTCCAACCCCTGTCGCCGTGGCGGTATAGTTGTTGCCCGCATTGGTCTGACCACCGGCGACAGTGATGGTGCAGGTGTCCTCTCCGACCAGCCCAGTGGCCGTGGCGGTGGGACACTGTTTGCTGCCATTGTAGGTGAAGGTGGCGCTGCCCCAATCAATGCCGATGGTCTTGGGGGCGATGGTCCAGTTCAGGGTGCAGGTGGTCTGAGCGTTCGGCCAGGTATAGTTGCTGTCTTTAAGCTGGAGCGTTACGCTGTAGGTGTCGGCGTTGGTCTGCACCTGCCCGGCGGTGAATTTCACCTTGTCACGGTCCGCATAGCTTTCTTTCAGGGACGCCGTCTGCTCGCTTCCGTCGTAAGTGGCTGCCTCAAGATCATCGTCCGTGGGCAGCGCAATTTCACAGGGCTTGATGGTCACCTGGATAGGGGTTTTGCAGACCGTTTCCACATAGTTGGTCGTTTCATTTGCCCGGTAATATACGTCATAGGTGCCGGCAGCGCTTGCGGTGGGGATGCTCGAACTCCACGTGCCGTCTGTGCCCAGCCGGTACGAATAGGTGATGCCGGTTGCGCCGTTCTTCTCCTCCTGGCTGGAGGCGGGCGCGGTCAGCAGCGCCTTTTCAGTGCCGTCATAGGTCAGGCCCTCTGCCGCCGTGGGCGCGATGAGCGTGTATTCCGGCTTCGTGATATCCACGCAGTTAAATACCCAAAGCTGGTGGTCAGAGCCGCCGATGTAATTCAGCCGAAAGCCATTGAGGTACTCTTCATTAGTACCCGTCATCGTCGCTTTAACCCTCACCCTCTTATTCGCACCAACCGCATCATCCTCCATCACGCCGATGGGGTCAACCGTTATGGTGAACTTACCGTCTCTCAGCGCCTCATTCAGCGCGTTCTGCGCATCATCATCGATATTGATCGGCTTAGCCGATCCATCCCATTCGACGTTTACATTGAGATTCCCTGCTTCATAGGGGCGGCTCTGCGCTGTGACGCCCGTTAAGTTAATAGTCCTACTTATGATTTTCCAATTCAGAGAGACCGAGTTGGTGCTCCCGTCCTTCCAGGTATAGTTGGAAGATGGCTGAAC
>JALEJU010000033.1 GCA_022769485.1 Bacillota bacterium | reverse complement strand
ATATTATCTTTTAGTGCCCTGATGTCCGGAAAAACCGATCGAAAAGAATAAACTTGTTCTACAGGAAACCATCTGTGGGATGCTCCCGAAGGAGTCGATGAAAAACAGCGTTTTTTCAAAAAATGAAATAGGCTCTGAAATTCTTGGAGTATCCGCCACCCCAACATTTTTAACAGAGCCGAAAAACAGCGTTTTTTCAAAAAATGAAATAGGCTCTGAAATCCTTGGAGTATCCGCCACCCCAACATTTTTAACAGAGCCCATTTTTAACAGAGCCATTTTTAACAGAGCCACTATCCGTCTGCACATTGCCGATTGTTTTTTAATCCGACAATAAAAAAACGGATGAGACTCATCCGTTTTTTTGTTGGAGCGGAAGACGAGATTCGAACTCGCGACCCTCGCCTTGGCAAGGCGATGCTCTACCCCTGAGCCACTTCCGCATATCTTTGCTACCCTTTTAGTATACGGAAATTTCGCCTTGTTGTCAACTGCTTTTCGCTATTGATTGTATTTTTTTAACAAAATTCGGGCTGCATGAACGCCGCTGGCAGATGCCTGAGACAGGGAATGCGTAACTCCCGAGCCGTCTCCCAGCACATAAAGTCCCTTCACTTTCGTTTCTAAATTCTTATCAACTTCCACTTTTGAATTGTAGAATTTAACTTCTACACCATACAAAAGCGTATCCTCATTCGCTGTTCCCGGCGCAATTTTATCCAGCGCGTAGATCATTTCAATAATGCCGTCTAATTGCCGTTTAGGTATGACCAGAGAAAGATCTCCCGGCATAGCTTGCAGAGTAGGCCGGGTAAAGCATTTTTCCATTCTCCGGGAACTGGAACGCCGTCCCTTTACCAAGTCCCCGAAACGCTGCAGCAGAACACCGCCGCCCAGCATATTGGAGAGGCGGGCGATGGATTCGCCATATTCGTTGCTGTCCCGGAAAGGTTCCGTAAACTGATTGGATACCAGAAGCGCAAAGTTTGTGTTTTCCGTCTGCAGCGCCGGATCCGCATAACTGTGCCCGTTTACCGTCACGATGCCGTTTGTGTTTTCAGCAACTACCTCGCCGTAAGGGTTCATGCAGAAAGTACGCACCACATCGTTATATTTATCAGTCTTATATACCAGCTTGCTTTCGTACACTTCGTCCGTGATGTGCTTGAAAACAGCCGCCGGGAGCTCCACGCGAACACCGATATCCACACGGTTGCTTAACGACTTTATGTGAAACTGACTGCAGATTTCAGAAATCCATTTAGAACCGGATCGTCCGGTAGCAAGCACCAAGTCGCTGCAGGAAAACTCTTCCCCTGCATCTGTAGCAATTAAAAACTTGTCCCCCTGCTTTTCCACGGAATCTACGGTGGTACCGATGCGCATATCGACCTTCCCTCTTGTATATTCCCGAATGTTCGCCAGGATTCTTACATTCCGATCAGTTCCCAGATGCCGAACCTGCGCATCCAGTAAATGCAGATTATTTCGAAGCGCCACTGTTTTCAGCATTGTATCTCCCGTAGAATACAATTTTGCTTCGGCACCGCCCATGCTGCAAAGAACATCGTCCACATAGTGCATTAACTCCATGGCATAATCGGTGCCTACATACTTGTGCAGATCCCCTCCGAATTTTGTTGTAATATTATATTTGCCATCGGATAAAGTGCCTGCACCGCCATATCCATTCATAATATGACAGGGCGTGCAGCGAATGCAGGTTTTTGTTTTCCCCGCTTTAATAGGGCAAACCCGTTCTTCCAAATCCGCGCCCTTATCGATCATCAAAACGCTGGCTTTGATCCCGCGTTTTACCAGTTCATACGAAAGAAAAACACCGCAGGCGCCTGCTCCCACAAGGATAATATCATAATGTTTCATTTCAGGTACCTCCCTCTTCAAACCGTGCTATTTTATCATAAAGTCAAGGTTCTGTCGAGCAATAAAAAGAGAATGCGCTCCGGAACAGGGTACACCCCGTAAGGAAGTTTGGGATCTATATTAAAAAGGCGAATTGTAGAGAAGTCATTGTTGTTCAACGCTCATTTTTCCTACTCTTTTATTCATTTCTTTCTCATCACAATCGCAATAAAATTCAGGTATTTTCCGCCTCCGGCTTCCATTGATTTCCTGTCGCCAACGGCATATTCATTATCCTGCATTAACCAATCTGCCCATACCTCTTCGTTGCTTTCCATTTCCTTAACGGAAAGCACGTTTGCATCCTTACATTTACCGACCATTCTGCTCCAATATTCAATATCGTGCATATAGTCAAGCTGTTCCGGCGTCCAGGAAAGTAAAAGCTCTTGCGGCAAATTATCGTGACAATCCCTTTTCATGCCGGGGATGGCAATGTAAATATAGCCTCCGCTTTTTATAAAAGGCAAAAGCTTTTCATCAAGATAATGCTCGTCCCTCCCAAAGTAGTTATAAGAGTCAACACTTACAACAGCATCAAAAAATTCCTTTTCAAACGGTAAATCCGCAGCATCGGCTTTGACAGGGATAATCTGTTCTCGATCTACCCCCATAGCATCAAAGAACTTTCGATTTTCCTCCGGATCACTCCATAAATCTGCGGCATATACGGTAAATCCGTATTCTTTTGCAAGAAATACACTTGTTAAGCCTTGACCGCTTCCTAAGTCGCAAACAATCGCTCCGTTAGGGATATTATGATTGAGCAGTAATTCTTCCTCTAATTTAACGGGATTAGGTCCCATAATTTTCGCTTGCAAAGCAGGCGTATTATATTTTTCACTTTTGATATACTTCATTTTGAAATTTGTCATAATTTAATCCTTTCGTAAGTTTCCGCAGCGTTATACTGAATAAAACGATCAATATGGTTATTAAGCAACTCGATAGACTTTGCCTTATCATTTGACCAATCAGATATATTTACCAGCAAATAGAGCGGAGCATAAAACTCAATTGCTAACTGTTTGGGGTCAGCTTCTCTAAAAATACCTTTTTTTATCATTTTACGAAATATATCTTCCATATACGCAACAGGGCCGGCGGTAATACAATTACTATATAATTCTGCCATTTCAGCGTTGCGATATTGTTCTAATGTCAGCATCTTACGGAAATTAGATGCAAAGTCGTCCTCAGACCAAAATGTAAATTGAGAAACAGTAAAATTCTTAATATTATTTACAGATATATTTTCATAAGTTTTCGATTCAAACTCGTATTTCTTTTTCGGCACTTCATATTCCTGTGACCTCCGGGCATCAATTTGATACATTCTTTCAACGATACTGTCAAAAATATCACGCTTGTTCTTATAATGCTTATACAATGCTCCTTTTGTTATACCAAGTTCACCTGCAATGGTACTTACCGAAACAGCCTCATAGCCATCTCTGGCAAACAAGTGAAGTGCGGCCATCAAAATATTTTCTTTGGTATCAGCCATATTATTATCCCCCAAAAGTAAACGTTCGTTTACTTTATTGTAGTAAACGAACGTTTACTTGTCAAGGGATTTCTGTTTTCCCAATGTGCAATTTGATTTTTGACATAAAAAAGACAGCGCAAAAAGCATTTCTGCCTTTCACGCTGTCATTCGCCTTTATAACGCCCATAAAGTTAATATTTAATTCTGCTTTCAAATTACTTCCTTGTCCGACGTTAGCAAATCGGAGCACATTTTTTATCCCACATAGGATTATTTTATTTACTCCTGAATTTGACCGCTTTCCAGACGTTTGAAGTAGCTCTTTACCTCCGCTGCAACTACGCCGGAAAGTCCGACCAAAGCAATCAGGTTGGGGAAAGCCATCAAGCCGTTGAAAATATCCGCAATTGTCCATACGGCTTCCAGTGTGAGGAAGGGGCCGATAAATACCGCAAAGATATACAGCCATCTGTAGGTCAGCAGAACACCGTGTCTTCTGCCTACCAGATATTCCAGACAACGTTCGGAATAATAATCCCAACCCAAGATCGTAGTAAACGCGAAGAAAGCCAGCGCTACCATCAGCAGGAAAGCGCCTACCTGCTGATCCCAGGGAAGGCCTGCGCCGAAAGCGGCGATGGTTACATCTACGCCGTCCAAACCCAGATCCAGGGAGTGCGTTACCATAATGCAAAGACCTGTCATATTGCAGACGATAATCGTATCGATAAACGTACCGGTCATGGAAACCAGACCCTGGCGAACAGGCTCATGGGTCTGTGCGGCGGCCGCCGCGATGGGCGCGGAACCCAAACCGGATTCATTGGAGAAAATACCTCTCGCAACACCCTTCTGCACAGCCAGAATCATCGCACCCAAAGCACCGCCGGCAACAGCTCTCGCGCCAAATGCGCTTGCGAAGATTTCCTTAACAGCCCAGGGAATTTCCTGAATATTTACAATTAAAATGATAAGTGCTACAGAAATGTAAAGGATGGCCATAAAGGGAACCACAACGGTAGCTACCTTGGAAATCCTCTTGATTCCGCCGATAACAACCAGCGCAACCAGAATAGCCACTACAAACGCCGTAACCACAGTAACGATAGGATATGTTCCGCCGAAAATATTTACTGTATGAGAACCGTCCGCATCGAAAAACGTTTTTGTAGCAGATGCGATCCCGTTTACCTGTGTAATTGTACCGATGCCCAGAAGACCGGCACCTACGCCGAAGATGGCAAACAGTTTAGCCAAAGGCTTCCATGCGGAACCCATACCTTTTTCGATGTAATAGAAGGGGCCGCCCAGCGCATGGCCGTCTGCATCCAGCGTTCTGTATTTTACCGCCAACAGACCTTCCGAAAATTTTGTAGCCATACCGATGCAGGCAGCAACTACCATCCAGAACAGTGCTCCGGGGCCGCCGGCAACCATAGCCGTAGCAACGCCTACGATGTTACCGGTACCGATGGTAGCGGAAAGCGCTGTACAAAGAGCCTCAAAACTGCTGACCTCGCCTGCGCCGCCTTTTTCATTCTTCACCATATAGCGCAGAGCCGTAGGCAGTTTTCTGAACTGAAGTACTCCGGTACGGATTGTCAGCAAAAGACCCGTACCCATGATGAGAACGATAAGAGGTATGCCCCATACCGCATCATCAATGCTTTTTAATACGTCTAACATAATCTTTTCAACCTCTCTCAGCACAATTTCTGCATAACAAGTAAAAAAAGCCGGGCAAACCCGACTACCAGAGAGCACAGTAAGCATAACATAACGCTCTGTCCGTTTGCCTGAGATATCACCGGAAGTGTGCTTATTTCTCCCGATTTAAACCTTCGGCGTCCCTTTCAGGAACTCTCCAGAGAGTCAGCTTCATTCTTGCGTCGGAAACCTGTGGGCGATCCGACGCTCAAGTGATAAACTAACGCACCTATAGTAGCACAAAGCAATTGATTTTTCAATATAAAATTTGTAAAATCGGATTTTTTACGTTTTTCCCTGCGGAAGAAGGTCTGTTTTTATCTATACGAAGCAATTGAAATATGTTATGATTTATGTAATTATCTAACGCTTCCGGTATGAATCAGGAGGAAACTAAAATGAATCCGAAGACCCGCAGCCTGCTGATCGGCATTTTCATGTTGATCATGGCGGCCGCTTATTTTTATTTCGTCTGGAAAACGAAAACCTATCCGGGCTTTTTCACCATGGGGGGCGGAGAAAGCTTTTTCGGACATGCACAGCTTCCTATCCCCGGCATTGTACTCCTTTTGATATCGTTTTTGTTTTTCCGAAACGCCGGAAAATAAACAACGTAGGTCAGTTATATCTATTGCCTGTGAGGATTTTTTATGATCTATTTAGTAGAAGATGACGATAATATCCGCGAATTGGTAGCCTATACCCTAAATAGTTCCGGGCTGGAAGCCGCCGGTTTTGCCCATCCTTCCGATTTCTGGGAGGCCATGAAGGCAAAGCTTCCTACACTAATATTGCTGGATATTATGCTTCCCGAAGAGGATGGCTTGGAAATTCTGAAAAAAATTCGTTCTAAAAACGATACAAAAAAGCTTCCTGTAATTATGCTGACCGCAAAGGGAAGCGAATACGATAAAGTACATGGGCTTGATTCCGGCGCCGACGACTATGTGCCTAAACCCTTCGGTATGATGGAGCTGATTTCCCGCATAAAAGCTCTGCTCCGGCGCACAAGCAATTCCTCCGGCGAAATTGAGGAATATACCGTGGGAAAACTGTATGTCTGTCCCGGAAAGCATATTGTGAAGGTGGATGAGACGCCATGTTCCCTAACGCTGAAAGAATTTGAGCTGCTGTGCATGCTCCTTCGCAACCGTGATATGGTTCTGACCCGGGATCAGCTTTTAGACGATATCTGGGGCTATTCCTTTGACGGTGAAAGCCGCACGGTAGACGTACACATCCGGACGCTGCGTCAAAAACTGGGGGAAGCAGGCAGCTGCATCGAAACCATCCGGGGAATCGGATATAAAATCGGGAGCCGTTATGAAAGCTAAACTGTTTCAAAATATTTTTTTCGCAGCCATGACCGTATTTATTCTTTGCTTTGCTTTGATATTCGGTATAATATACAATTATTTTTCCGCCCAATTGGAAAAAGATCTGGCGCAGAAAACACATTTTTTAGCCGGTTCTCTCCAAGGTACGGACGCAGGTTATCTAAAAAAACTGGAAATTGACAAAGATACACAGATCGTTCTCTTTGCCGCGGACGGAAGCATTCTCTTTAAGAGCGAGCCCCTGGATCCAAGTTCGAAAAAAAACATTCGCTGTGAAGTGACTCTTGACGATGGAACGTCCCTTCAGGTATCCAGTTCCGGATTTTCCGCACTGTCTCTGCTTTTAAATATGATCACTCCCATCATCTTTATCCTGGCGGCTGCAATTTTTCTTTCCCTGCTTCTGGCTTCCCGCGTATCGAAAAGCGTAACGCAGCCTATTAACGAAATCGATCTGGAAACACCGGATGACCGGGACGTCTACGATGAGTTGAAACCTCTGGTTCGCCGAATCAACGCCCAGAACCGGCAGATCCATCTTCAAATGGAAGCGCTGAAAGCGGAGCATGAGAAGCAGGACGCACTGCGAAGAGAATTTACCGCTAATGTTTCTCACGAATTAAAAACTCCGCTTACCTCCATTTCCGGCTTCGCGGAAATTATCCGGGATGGCCTGGTCAGCGAAAAAGATATCCGCCCCTTTGCCGGCCGCATCTACAACGAAGCGCAGCGGCTCATTGTTCTTGTGGGAGATATTATTAAGCTCTCCCGCCTGGATGAAGGCAACCTTGAAATCCCTAAAGAAGCCATCGACCTTCACCAAGTTTGTCGCCAAACTCTGGAAAATCTCCAGACGCCGGCAGAACAAAAAGAACTCAGCATTTCCCTTTCCGGCACTTCCGCTCAGATATGGGGCGCAAGACAGATTATAGACGAAATTGTATACAATCTCTGCGATAATGCTATCAAATACAATGTAACAGGCGGGGAAGTCCGGGTTTTTACAGAGCAAACGGAAACCCAGGCCATTCTCACCGTCTCCGACACCGGTATCGGTATTCCCAAAGAAGAGCAAAACCGCGTCTTTGAACGGTTTTACCGTGTAAATAAAAGCCATTCCAAAGAAGTGGGCGGAACCGGCCTCGGGCTTTCCATCGTAAAGCACGGAGCACTGTACCACAATGCAGAGATCCGTCTTGACAGTTCTCCGGGCAAAGGTACTTCCATCTCCATCTTATTTCCGCGTTAACAAATTGATTTTATCCGCAAAGGCGGTCTGCACAACACAGCAGGCCGCCTCTTTTATACTCTCCATCCATCCGGAAAATTTTTCACTTTACATACTTTTAACATAATTCCGCCTGTTTCTTTAACGAGACAGATTTACAGTGATTTTAGAAAAAACGACAAAAGAAGACGAGAAGGAAAGGATTTTGCTTAAATGGATATTTTCTCGATTTTAACTTTAGCAGGCGGATTGGCTTTTTTCCTTTACGGCATGAATGTTATGTCCAGCGGGCTGGAACGTATGGCCGGCGGGAAATTAGAAGGAGCGCTGAAACAGATGACCTCTAATCGTTTTAAGGGGCTGTTTCTGGGAGCGGGCGTTACCGCAGCGATTCAGTCCTCCTCCGCTCTAACCGTTATGCTGGTGGGTCTGGTAAATTCCGGGATCATGAATCTCCGCCAAAGCATCGGCGTTATTATGGGTTCCAACATCGGAACTACTGTAACCGCCTGGTTTTTATCCATGGTGGGCATTGAAAGCGATAACCTGTGGATTAATTTTCTCAAGCCGGAAAACTTCTCCCTGATCTTTGCGCTTGTAGGCATTTTTTTAATCATGAGCTCCAAGGGCAGTAAAAAACGGGAGATTGGTTCTATTTTGGTTGGTTTCGCCGTTCTCATGTACGGCATGAAGCTGATGGGAGGCGCGGTGGAACCTTTGGCCAACAGTCCGGAATTTGCACAGCTTCTGATCGCTTTTGAAAACCCCGTCTTCGGTGTGCTGGCCGGTGCGCTTTTGACCGGCATCATCCAAAGTTCTTCTGCTTCCGTCGGTATTCTGCAGGCACTGTCTTTAACAGGAAGCATTACTTACGGCATGGCGATTCCTATTATCATGGGGCAGAATATCGGCACTTGTATAACATCCCTGATCTCCAGCATCGGCGTCTCCACAAACGCAAAAAAAGTTGCAGTGGTTCACATTTCCTTTAATTTAATCGGAACCGCTGTATGGCTCAGCGTTTTTTATCTTATCAACGCCGTCTTCCCGCTGAGTTTTGTGGGGGATTCCATCGGAGTTGTAGGAGTTGCGGTTGTACACAGCATTTTTAATATATTGACAACAGTTTTACTTGTCCCCTTTACGCCTCAGCTGGAACGCATTGCCAATGCTGTTTTAAAAGAAAAAGATCAGGCTGCAGAAGCGCCTAAGGAATTCCTGGACGCCCGTCTGTTTGAAACACCTTCCGTCGCTATCTCCGAATGCAACAATAAAGCAAGTGAAATGTCCATACTGGCGAGGGATACGCTCTTCTCCGCTATCGGTACGGTATCCGATTATGACGAAGAAACCGCGAAAAAGATTCTGCAGAATGAGGATATGCTGGATCTTTACGAAGACCGTCTCAGCTCTTATCTGGTAAAGCTCTCCTCAAACGCAGTATCTGCCGGCGACTCATTGAAAATTTCAAAGATGCTTCACGCTATCGGAAATTTAGAGCGGCTGGGCGACCACGCGGTAAACATTTTGGAGGTTTCCGAAGAACTTCACAACAAACGGCTTTGGTTCAGCGAGCAGGCCACAGCCGAATTGAAAGTCCTTACAAGTGCGATTGAAGAAATTCTGACTTTGACTACAGACGCTTACACAAAAGAAGACGTATCGTTGGCGGAACGGGTAGAGCCTTTAGAGGAGGTTATCGACAATATTATCGCCGATGTCAAAGCCAAGCATGTACAGCGACTGCAAACCGGGCAGTGCACCATCGAAATGGGATTTATTCTATCCGACCTTTTGAACAATTACGAGCGTGTTTCCGATCACTGTTCCAATATTGCCGTAACCATTATCGAACTTGCTCACAACAGTTTCGATACGCATAAATACCTGAACAGCGTAAAATTCGGCAACAGCAAGTTCAACAGCGACTACGAAGAGTTTTCCAAGAAGTACGAAATCAAAGAATAAACATTCATACCCTTAAATTAAAACAACCTTCCGAAAAAATAAACGGCGCACCGTACAGTATTAACAACAAGTGAATAAAGGGTGGCGGCCGTACAGGATACCATGGATAGAGGGAGAAAGGAAAAGCTTTCTCCCTTCTCATACAACAAAACGGCATAGCTGAAACGCTATGCCGTTTTGCAACAATAAAATTACTTTCTTATAGGGAACTCGCTTTCCCGCAAGCCTCCCGTTCATTTCTTAATTTGGTTTTTAGTCTTCCTTTGTCAGGGATTCAAATTCATTTACAACGCGTTCAAATTCTTCATCATCTTCGATATCGATCAATTCGAATTCGTCTTCGCCTACTTCTTTGTAGCCGTAAATGTAAACGTCATCCGTCCCGTCATCAGGCAGCAAAGCGATGTATTCCTTGCCCTCGAAATCAAAGACGCCCATGATTTCGCATTCTACATCCTGTCCGTCATCGAACTCCAAAGTGATGAAATCAGCCTCTTCGTCTCCGCAGTCACAACCGCAGCCACAGTCACAGCCGCCGGGAATGCACTTATCTTTTTCTGTCATGTAAATTTCCTCCTAAAATTACCTTCCGCATCCGGTGCGGAAAGATCCGCGCATTCTGCGCTCTTTCCATACTATACCACCGTTTTTCTTTTTTAACAATCTTTTTTCTGCAATTCCCTCTTCAGAGATTCCGCCGCCGCCCGATTCATTCCCGGAACCTTTGCCAATTCCTCTATTTCCGCTTCCGCGATTTTTTTTACGCTGCCGAAACAGTTCAAAAGCGCATTGCGCCGCTTCTCGCCGATTCCCGGTATTTCATCCAATACGGACTTCTGCATACGCTTGCTCCGCAGGCCTCTGTGATATTCTACGGCAAAGCGGTGCACTTCTTCCTGAATAGCTGCCGCGTAATGGAACAGCGCAGGATTAGACTTCAAATCCAATTCCAAATCTCCGCAGATCAAAGCCCGCGTACGATGCCTATCGTCTTTTACCATTCCGGCAATGGGAACAGCAAGCTGCATAGCCGCAGTCACTGCTTCCGCCGCATGTACCTGATTCTTTCCGCCGTCCATTAAAATTACATCTGGAAGAGGAAGAAACCCGGGGTCCCCCTCTTTTGCCCGTTTAAACCGGCGATACAAAACCTCCTGCAAACTGCCCGTATCGTCCGGTCCCTCTACGGTATGGATGCGAAACCGGCGATAAGCACTGCGCCGGGGACGGCCGTCAACAAAGACAACCATAGCTCCCACGGAATCCGTTCCGCCGGTATTGGAAATATCGTAAGACTCTATGCGCAGCCCCGTTTCCGGATAAGCGCGCTCCCCCAATCCCCGGTTCAAAAATTCCGTCAATGCGCCGTTCAGACGTCTTGCCCGTTCTGTCTGTTCCCGTTCCCGGCCTTCCAAATACTCTAACATCTGAATTGCATCTCTTCTTGCCAAATCCAGGAGTGCCTTTTTTTCTCCCCGCTGTGGACAAGTGATCTGCACCCGGTTTCCCCGCAGCTCAGACAGCCATTCTTCTAAAAGTTCTTTCTCCGGCAGATCCTCTTCCACTAAAAGTTCCTTGGGAACCAAAGCCAGATCAGAATAATACTGTTTGATAAAAGCTGCGGTAACCTCCGCTTTGCTGCCCACAGCCCCTGCGGGAAGCGGAAAATTCTCCCGCCCCGATAATTTGCCTTTGCGCACAAAAAAGACCAGCCCGTAATTCCCGGCGATAAGCACTGCGTCCATATCCCCGCCTTTCATAAGCGCTACCCGCTGTTTCTCAGAAATGGATTCCACTGCGGCAATCTGATCCCGCAGCATCGCTGCGTCCTCAAAGCGCAGTTCTTCGGAAGCCTTAAGCATTTTTTCCCGAAGAGAGTTCTTCAAATGCCCGTCTTTTCCGTTGAGAAAATCCAGTACCTGTCGTATGGACTCCCGATATTCCTCCCGGCTTACTTCTCCGGTACACACGCCTCTGCATTGATTGATGTGATAATTCAAACAGGGCTTGAAATTCGCGCCGAAATTCTGTGCTCCGCACCGTTTTAAGCGATAAATGCCCGACAGCAGATCAATGATCTGATTGACTGCTCCCACGTCCGCATACGGTCCGAAATAGCGGGCACCGTCGCTGACCAGCCTTCGGGTCTTCAGCAGCCGGGGCCACTCGTCCTGCAATGTCACTTTCAGATACGGATAGGTTTTATCATCCCGCAGCAAAACATTGTATTTTGGCATATACCGCTTGATAAGATTACACTCCAGAATCAGCGCTTCCATCTCCGAACCGGTTATAATATACTCAAACTCCTGTATGTGCGAAACCATCGCCCGGGTTTTGGGATCCAGATTAGCCGGAGACTGGAAATACTGCCTAACACGGTTTTTCAGGGAGACCGCCTTTCCTACATAGATGACTTCCCCCATCCTGTCTTTATGCAAATAGACTCCCGGCTTATCCGGCAGCCTTTTCAGGTTTTCTTTAATATCAAACATAAAAGCCTCCGCCGCGGCTCAGCCGTACAATCGAGCCGCAACCCTATACCAATTCAAATTTCAATACATCAAAAGCGCCTCTTGTAGTCAGGCGCAGTGCCGGGATGACAGGCAGGCTGACAAAAGACAGCGTCATCAAAGGATCGATTTCAGCGTTCACGCCCAAATCAGCTGCCGCTGCCTTTACCTGATCCATAGCAGCTTGAACCTCTTCCGCAGACAGTTCGCTCATAAGCCCTGCAATCGGTAGCGCCAGCTCCGCTAAAACAACTCCGTTCTCCACTGCCACCATACCGCCCCGCAGTTCCCGTAAGCGGTTTACGGCAAAAGCCAAATCCTCGTCACACGCACCGGCCGCAATAATGTTATGGGAATCATGCGCTACAGAGGTCGCCACAGCTCCCCGCCTTAGGCCGTATCCCTTTAAAAAAGCCAGCCCCATATGCCCTGTATTTTTATGCCGTTCCGCTACACAGATCTTAACCAGATCCCGTTCCGGATCCGCAGTTTCGGCGCAGCCTTCATCGGTAGTCAAAATCTGCCCGGGCACTAAACCGATCACTTTCCGTTCCCTGCCGCAGGTATCAAAATCCGCAGCGGAAACGGGATCCAAATGCACCGTATCATGAATGCGGTCAGAGAGTTCTTTTTCTATGGAAACGGAAATATCGGATTTCAACGTTCCCCGTTCCGCTACCAGCTTTCCTTTCTTGTATACAGAGTCAACGGAAACGCTGCGCACATCGTCCAAAACCACCAAATCCGCCGCAAACCCCGGTGCAACAGCCCCCTGCTCTTTTAAGCCAAAACGCAGCGCGGCATTAAAAGAGGCTGCCCGGAACGCAGCTTCCGGTTTTACACCCTCTGCAAGCGCCATGCGGATCATATGATCGATATGCCCTTCTTTTTTCAACTCTCCCGGGTGTTTATCATCCGTAGCCAGCGTGCAGCGCTGGGCATACCGTTCATCCAGAAGCAGAGGCGCCAGCGCCCGAAGATTTTTACAGGAAGTTCCTTCCCGAATCATAATCCACTGCCCCAGCCGCATCTTTTCCAGCGCTTCCTCCAATTCCGTGCTTTCATGATCGGAAGTGATGCCCGCAGCTGTATAAGCCGTCAAGTCATTTCCGCTCAAAGAAGGTGCGTGCCCGTCTACAACCTTTTCACAGGCCTTTGCCGCTGAAATTTTTTCCAAAACCTCGCTGTCTCCGAAAAGCACGCCGGGATAATTCATCATCTCCCCTAAGCCTAAAACCCTTTCCAGCGGTAAGTATTTTCTAATTTCTTCCGAAGAAAAGGTTGCCCCCGATTCGTCAAAAGAGGTCGCCGGAACGCAGGAAGGAACATTTAAAAAAATATCCATTTCTTCCATTTCCGCAAAACGCAGCATATACTCCATCCCTGCTTCCCCGAGCACATTGACGATTTCGTGAGGATCCGCCGCAACGGCCGATGTCCCGTGAGGTATGACCGTTCTGGCATATTCAGCCGGGGATACCACGGCGCTTTCCAAATGGACATGGCTGTCGATAAATCCGGGGACCACAGTCTTGCCTGTCAAATCGATCTCCTTCAACCCGGAATATGTTCCGATCCCGACAATCCGTCCGCCTGCAAGGGCAATATCTCCCGATAAAAACTCGTTTGTAAATACATTTAGATATACTGCGTTTTTCAGCACCAGTTCCGCAGGACGCGCACCCCGTGCCATTTCCGTCAGCATCCGCATATCCTTATGTTCCATTTTCTCTCCTGTTCTCTCTTATATCTTCCCCTGCGCCGGCAGATCCCGACGCTCTTTCCGCAGAATTTTCTCTGCCCCTTTATAAAGAATTTTTCCGTTTTTTCAGTGGCTTCCGCCCCGGGAAACACCCCGGCAGTGGACAAAGCTTGACTGATTTCAAACAAAAAAAGTATACCACATTCCGTTCTCACATACAGTATAAAGCGGACATATAATTTTTCCCTGCAAAAAAGGGATAGGTACACACTGCGATAAAAAGGAGATTTCATTCATGAAATATATATTCAAAAACCAACTCTTTCGATTTTTAGCCCTTCAGATCCTGGCAGCCGTACTGGTAGTAGGCATCGTCCCCCGGATCTTTTATGAAACTGCGGAGGGGGGAGAAGGGCTGATTCGGGATTCCGCCGCAGCATGCCGGCTCAACCCAAACGGGGATCCTACTCCGGTGAAGGTTTCTCTTTGGCGGCATGAAGAAAAGAAAGCGGTCACCCTGGATCTGGAAACGTATGTAGCCGGCGTAGTCGCGGGCGAGATGCCCTCTTCGTTTGAACCGGAAGCGCTAAAAGCGCAGGCGGTTGCTGCCAGAACCTATGCGGTCTCAAAAATCCTGCGGGCGCAGGCCTCTGGAAACTCCGCCGATCATCCGTCCTGCCCGCTTTGCGACGATGTTCACTGCCAGGTGTACCGCAGCCAATCCGAATTAAAAAATCTGAAATCGGAAGAATGGTTCCGGACAGGGTGGCCGAAAATCCAATCGGCAGTCAAAGAGACTGCGGGACAAGTTCTCTATTACAACGGCCAGCTTGTAGAACAGCCGCTCTTTCACTCCTCCAGCGGCGGAAAAACGGAAAATTCGGAAGATGTCTTTGTTTCCGCACTGCCCTACCTGAGAAGCGTGGAAAGCGAATACGAGCAGGAAGCTCCCCACCAAAGTGAATCCGTCTCCTTCTCCCTTTCGGAGTTTGCCTCTAAAATGAAAAACGCTTACGGAGCAGTCAACATCAGTAAAGACAATATCAAAATACTCTCCCGCAGCGAAGGGGGGCGGGTAGATTCCATTCAGGTAGGCAGCAAGGTTGTGAACGGACGCCAAATCCGGGATCTTTTCGGCCTTCGTTCCGCTAACTTTACCGTCAGCTGCACCGATTCGCAGATTTCTTTCCGGACTTCCGGATACGGACACGGAGTGGGTATGAGCCAGTGGGGAGCCAACGGCATGGCTCAGCACAATTATGATTACATAGATATTCTCACCCATTACTACAGCGGAACAAACGTAGGCGTTTATTAGCATAATATCCTGCTTTTTTCATTTTTTAACAAAAACAGGAAAATAAACCCAATAATACGGATATTCTTCCCCTTGACAGAGCCAAATGTATGGTTTGTTTTGACATTCCAACGAAAGAATGGTATATTGTAAAATTAGGAATAAGAAACTACACTGTCCGATTTTTAAAAAAAGAGGACAAGATATAAAAGAGATATAACAGATAGATATGATAGATTTTAGGGAGGAATATTTTGGCAAAATTTGTGATTGAAAATTCCGGTCCTCTCCATGGAGAAGTGGAAATCAGCGGTTCCAAAAATGCGATTCTGCCCATTATGGCAGCAGCGCTTCTTTCGGAGGAGCCTTGTGAAATTTCCGATGCTCCGGCTCTTCGAGATGTAGATGTTATGTGCCGCCTGCTCCGCAGTATCGGTTCAAATGTAAAAGAAGATTACGACAACCATAAGGTTACAATCCATACCGGCAAAATTACCGAATTCGAAGCGCCCTATGACCTGGTTACGCTTATGCGGGCTTCCATCCTGGTTACCGGACCTCTGCTGGCTCGTACCGGGAAAGCGCGGATTGCACTTCCCGGCGGATGTGCAATAGGCGACCGCCCCATTGATCTGCATCTGAAAGGATTTCAGGCTCTCGGTGCTGAAATTGAAAAGAGCCACGGCTATGTAGAAGCAAAAGTAGACAAACTGATAGGCGGGAAAGTTTATCTGGATTTCCCCAGTGTAGGCGCAACGGAAAACATTATGACTGCTGCCGTATTGGCAGAGGGGCATACGATTATCGAGAATGCTGCGGAAGAGCCCGAAATTGTCGATCTGGCGAACTTTCTGAATAAAATGGGAGCGAAGATCAAAGGCGCCGGAACCGACACCATTCGAATCGAAGGCGTTTCCAGGCTGCACGGTGCGAACCATACGGTAATTCCCGACCGCATCGAAACAGGTACGTTTATGATTGCGGCGGCCATTACCAGAGGCTCCGTGCTTCTGAAAAACGTAGTTCCCGACCACGTTAAACCCGTTATCGCCAAGCTCCGAGAATGCGGTGCGGTAGTGGAAGACCTGGATGAAGGCATGCTGGTGCGGGGAGATGTGAACCCTCTGATTTCCACGGATATTAAGACCATGCCATATCCCGGTTTCCCCACAGACATGCAACCGCAGTTTATGGCGTTTCTGACAACCGTACAAGGCTGCAGCATCATCGTAGAAACCATTTTCGAAAATCGTTATATGCATGTAGGCGAACTGAACCGCATGGGCGCAGATATTAAAATCGAGGGTCGCAGCGCAGTAATTCCCGGGGGGAAAAAGCTTCTGGGCGCACAGGTTATTTCTACAGACCTCAGAGCGGGAGCCGCTATGGTTCTTGCGGGATTAACAGGCGAAGGCCCTACCGAAGTTTCCGAAATTTACCACATTGAGCGGGGCTATGAAGATTTTGTTAAGAAATTCAACCGCCTGGGTGCAAAGATTTACAGAGTAGACGAATAAAAAACGGATTGAAAGAGACCGCTGCAGCCGCAGCGGTCTTTTTTATATAAAAACGGTCCTCTCTTACGCGGCGGATTCCCCTCCCAATTCAGCCCGCCGGACAAATGGCAAAAAATAAAAACGAAAAAAGGTACCGTAAAAAATATGCTAAAGGGGGACAAAACATATTCGGACGAACCTTCTTTCGTCATTTCTATTGTTGCCCTCTTCCCGCAGATTATTCCTTTTTTAATCCCTACAAAATCCGGCAAAGCCAGACAGAAGCCGCTACACCGGCCACATAACCGGCTAAACCCGCGGCTAAAGAATGGCGGATTTTTTTTACTCCGGTAACTCCAAAATAAACAGCCAAAACATAAAATACCGTTTCGCAGCTCCCCGCCATAACGGAAGCGGCACGGCCTGCAAAGCTATCCGCTCCGGCACTTTCTAAAATTTCTTCTACCAACACCAAAGAACCGCTGCCGGAAACAGGACGGAGAAGCACCAGCGAAATCAGCTCCTCGGGAATTCCCAGCCGCAGGAAAAGAGGCGCCAACAGATGCTCCAGCCATTCCATGGCTCCGGAAGAAACCAACCCTTCTATGCCGATAAAAATCGCCAGAATAAAAGGCAGAATCTCAACCGCCGTCTGCAATCCTTCTTTCGCACCTTCTATAAACAAATCGTAAATGGGCGCTTTTTTTATAAGGGCATATATCAGAACAAAAGAAAAAAGCAACGGAATGAAAACCAAAGATAATCCGGATAAAAATGTCATCTTCCACCCCGTCTCCTTTCCTGCCATTTACAGACAGTTACCGAAACGACCATAGAAAAAATTCCGGCCAAAAGAGAAGGCAGAATGATGTTTCCCGGCTCTGCGGCGCCTGCGTCCGTACGAATTTTTATTACCGTTATGGGAATCAGCTGCACCATAGACATATTAACCGCTAAAAACATACACATTTCGTTGCTGGCTCGTTCCCCATGCCGGTTTTCCCGATCCAGAAGTTCCATAGACCGCAGAGCAAAGACAGTGGAACTGTTCCCGGCTCCAAACAGGTTTGCGGCAAAGCTCATTAGAATAGTCGCTTCCGTCTCCTTTTTTATTTTTCCCGAAAACAACAGACGCATAAAAGGTGCCGCCATTTGTGAAATTTTTTCAATCAATCCCGTCTTCTGCGCAATATTCATAAAGCCCGACCAGACAGCCATAATTCCGGCCAGCCCCAGCATGAAGGAGATACCCTCTTCACAGCTTTTCATCAAACCGTCGCTGAATTCCCCCAATGTTCCCGAAATAGCGGCAAATACAATTCCCAGCAAAAGCATAAAGGTCCAAATATAATTCATCATACGCATTCCCTCCGCTTTAAAATATATGCTCTTCATCAAATTTCATGTTGCTATTTCCAAACGCTTGCTTCATAATGAAACAAGGAGGAAAATGCTATGAATTTTGTGCTTACCTTTACATTGCGGGATGCCCTCTTGCTGCTGATCGGCATTGCCGCGCTGGTTTTATTGATTTATTTAATTGTACTGTTTAAAAATTTAGTTCCTGCTGTAAAAACGCTGAATGAAATTCTCGACGACTCGAAGCGAATTACGGGAATTGCCGCAGAATCGGCAGAAGAAGCAAAAGAAGTTGCAGGAGATGTTACGAAAATCGTTTCTACCATTTCCGAAAACCTGAAAGGAAATCAAAGCATTGTGGCTGCGCTTACATCTATTGTAAATGCACTTACATCTTTAAAAAACTTGTTGATAAAGGCAAAAAAGGATTGACTTCTATTTTCTGTAAATGTTAGTATTTTACAAGGAATAGAATTTTTTGGAAAGAGAGGATACGAAAGCAATGAAAGCTACCGGCATCGTAAGAAAGGTTGACGAATTGGGAAGAATTGTTCTTCCGATCGAACTCAGAAGAAATCTCGATATTAAAGTCGGTGATCCCATCGAAATCTATGTAGACGGCGATTACATTCTCCTGAAAAAATATGAGCCCGCATGCATCTTCTGCGGGAACGCAAAAAATGTAAAAAACGTTCACGGAAAAAACGTCTGCGAAGACTGCATTCATGAACTGCAGAGTTTATAGCTCTTTTTAAAAGCAATCCCTGCAGAAAGCCTTTCAGCCGTAATAAAAAATAAGCATCCGTAGAACAGCAGTACGGAAACCTCGGCTTACGGAAGCTTGACCGCCGGAATCGGTAATGACAAATACGCTGCACCCTGCCTTTGGCAGGATACAGCGTATTTTTTCATTCCTTATCCCGATTGGTTTTTCTCCCGGTTTCTCTCGTAAATCCGCTGAATTTCCGAAGTATAACTGCCATTTTGCCGATAGATATACAGCGGGTTTCGAAAACGCAGTTCATTTCCTCCGCCTTTTACACAGCGCACCAACACCATAGAAGGTTTTACATCCCGGTTTGTACTCACCAGCCGCATTTCTTTCGTCTCCATTCCGCAGTTCCGGCAATGCCAACAGATGTCCGGAATTCGTTCCGGCCTGTGAATCAAAAAGAAGGAGCCGCCCTTCCGCAGTAATCTCGACGCAGCCAAAATAAAATCTTCCAGACCGGCTGTAGTCTCATGCCGGGCGATCATTTTCGCCCGATTTTCACTCTGCATACCGCATACCGCTCTTGTATACGGAGGATTCGATACCACCACGTCAAAACTCCCCGCCGTGAGCTGCTCCGCAGCCTCTTTCACATCACAGCATACAAAATGCAGCCGGTCTTCCAGTTGGTTCAGCTTAGCCGCCCGCACTGCACGGCTCCAGGAATCCTTTTGTATTTCAATTCCCCAGATTTCTTCAGCCTCCGTTTTGTGACTTAAAATCAGAGGGATAATACCTGTGCCGGTTCCCAGATCCGCAATTTTCCCAGCCTTTCCCGCAGATGCGAAATCCGCCAGCAAAACAGCGTCTATACCGTAGCAGAATTCTCCCGGTTTTTGAATCAGCCGCAGACCGCCGAACCCGATGTCGTCCAGCCGCTCCCCCTCTTCCAAAACGGCCTGTCTCTCTTGCTCCGTCATATGAACCTAATCTCCCAACAGATTTTCGATTTCTTTCAGCAGCGCCGGATCCATCTCTTCCTGAGGCAAACGATCCTTCTTCCGTCCGGACAGCCGGTGAATCTGCTGTTTTGTATAGGTATAGTAATCAGTAGACAATTTTTCCTGATGATCCTCACCTTTTTCTTCCAGCACCAAACGAACCTTTATCTTATTTTCCAATATATTGCTTTCTGTCACTACGCCAATACCGTCTGCAGTGCGAACCCGTTCCCCCACATCGGGCATGCCTTTTCGCAGCTCTGTATAAACGTCATTTTCAAACTTCAAACAACACATGAGCCGTCCGCAAATACCGGAAATTTTAGTAGGATTCAAGGAAAGATTCTGCACTTTGGCCATCTTAATAGAAACCGGTTCAAAATCCGGGAGCCAGCTGTGGCAGCAAAGCGGCCTCCCACAGCTTCCGATGCCCCCCAGCATTTTGGCCTCATCCCGAACGCCGATCTGCCGCAGTTCGATACGAATGCGGAAAACCGCCGCCAAATCTTTAATCAGCTCTCGAAAATCAATCCTTCCATCCGCCGTAAAATAGAAGATAACTTTGCTGTTATCAAACGTATATTCTACGTCTATCAGCTTCATCTCCAGCTTGTGCTTATCTATTTTCTCCTGACAGAGCGCCAGTGCTTTTTCTTTCCGCTTCAGATTTTCCTCGTGATGCTGAACATCTTTTTCATCAGCAACCCGCACAATCCGTTTTAAAGGGCTGACCAGCTCCGAATCGTCGATCTCTGTAATATCCTCCGTAAGCACGCCGAACTCCAATCCTCTGGCAGTCTCAACAATAACCCGGTCTCCTTTTTTTACATCGAACCCCTCAGGGTCAAAATAATAGACCTTTCCCGCCTTCTTAAAGCGAACGCTGGCTACTTTTACCATATGGCTTCCTCCTGTTCCATCATCCCCAAAACCATGCCTTTCAATGCATAGCCGGTGTTAATATTCCGATCCAAATCCCGCCGTGTTTCCTCGATAAGTTCCGTCATTCGAAAACACTGCTCTTTTTTCAGCAAAGCACTTTTCTGCTGCAGAAATTTCTGCTCCTCTTCACTGCGGCACGCCACCAATTCCGGAGCATAAGAATACAAAAGCAGATTCCGGTACCAAAGCTCCAGTTCATCTAAAAACAGCCGCGCCGTTTCCCGTTCCGCAATGACTTCGGTCAAAGCTTCTGATAATTCGTAAAAAGGCCGCTTTTCCAGCAGCATAGCCCCAATCTGCTCCGCCGCCTTCCGGGAGGAATAAACGACTTCATTTTCTTCTTCCTGTTCACGATCCAGATGGTAGAGAATACAGCGGGAACGTACTGTAGGAAGCAGGTGTTCCGCATTTTCCGATAATAAAATGAGAACTGCCTGTCCAGGCGGTTCCTCCAGCGTCTTCAAAAGCCTGTTCTGCGCCCGAGGAGTCATAGTATCCGCCCCTTTAATTAAAGCCACATTACGGGTTCCCTCATAGGGCTTTTTCGCCAGCCGTCTTTGTATTTCTTCGATATCTTCGTCCTTGATCGATAATCCCGCCGGCTCCGCAACGATAAAATCCTCGTGTTCCTCCCGCAAAACCTTTCGACAGGAAACGCAGGTGCCGCAGGGTCTTCTTCCCGGATTTCCGCATAAGATCGCCTGAACAAAAAAAACTGCCAACTCTCCGGTTCCTCCGGCTTCCGAACCCTCCAGAATATATGCATGAGAAAGGTTTCCTTCGTCAATCGCCTTTTGTATTTTCGAGCGAATAAACCCTTTATTCATTTCACTCCTCCAAGAATACCTCCATCCGTTTCCGGATTTGAGCCGCAATGTCCTCTATGTCTTTTCCCGCATCTATATAAATCACACGGTCAGGCTCTTCCTCCGCAATCCGCAGATATCCCCGGTTCACTTTCGCTCGAAACGCAGCGGCCTCCGATTCCAAACGATCCAGCGCTTCGCGCTTCTCTGCCCGCCGCATACCTTCTTCCGGATCCAGCAGCAATAAAACCGTTAAATCCGGCTGCAGCCCCTTCGTAGCAAAAGCGTTCAAAGCCCGGATTACATCCTCACCCAAAGTTCTCCCATATCCTTGATACGCAATGCTTGAATCTGTAAACCGGTCGCAAATCACAATCTTTCCTTCTTCCAGCGCGGGACGAATTACTTCATCCACATGCTGAGCTCTGGCAGCGGCATAAAGAAGCGCTTCCGTCCGTCTGCTCATTTCGGAATACCTTTTATCTAAAATCAATTCTCTCAGTTTTTCCCCAATGGGTGTACCTCCGGGCTCCCGGCTGCAAATATACGGAAATCCGCGCGCCTCTAAAAAAGCCTCTAACCGCTTTATCTGCGTACTTTTCCCCGCACCATCCGGTCCTTCGAAACTAATCAGCCGTCCCTTTTTCATGCGCCGCGTCTCCGTTCCTGCCGCTTTTTCTGCGCCGTCCGGCTCTCCTGATATTGATCAAACAATTTGTTTATCAACAGAATAGAAACGTACCCCACAGGAAGGCACAGAAGCGCGGTAAATATAATTTTCAAAAATGTCATAGCAATTATTCCTTAAAGACAAATTTCTTTTTATCATATCGTATTTTTGTTTCCCCTGCAAGGTTTCCCTCCCGAAGGCCGTTCATAACCCGAGAAATTGCCGAACTTCGAAACCCCCGGGAAGCCAGCTTTCTTGCAGTACGGGCAAAATCTTTTTCGTCCGCATCCTCGGGAAGCTCTTTTACGGCCAGCTTTAACGCCGTTTCATACTCGGTTTCCGCATCAAACTGCGCCTCCAAGGCCGCCTGAATCAAGCCGCGCGACACACCTTTTTCCGATAATTCCCGAAAGATGCGCAAAGGTCCCCGCCCTTTCCGCATGCTGTATTCGGTATACCGCATGCTGTACTCTTCATCGTTCACCAACCCGCAGTCTAAAGCAAAGGACAATGTTTCTTCTATTTCCTCCTGCGTATATTCTTTTTCCTTCAGCCTGCGTCGCAGTTCCGCCTCCGTCCGGGCACGGAGAGCAATATAGTCTGCCGCCGCGTCCCTGGGATTTTTCTTTTCCTTCATCATTCGCCCTCACTCACTTCTACCGCTCTGTTTTTCAGGCCTTTCCATCCTTTCGAAAGAAATCCGCCTGTCCAAAGCGCAGACACATAAAAAATCGCCCCTCCCGTTCATCTTACACGCCGGGAGAGGCGATTTCAATATTTGTTTTACAGTCTTCTCGCTTTTTCAGCGCGAATACGCCGGAAAACACAGACCAGGAAGAAGACCCACATGGCAAAGTACGGTATTCCTAAAAAGGTTTCCGTTGCATAGGAAATTTCTTTATGACCTAACCAGAAGACGAAATAGAAGCCAACCGTCACCGAGGACACTACGATCATCGTAATAAATCTCGGAATGCGAAGTACCAGGTACCCCAGCTCTTTCGCGCCTCCCAGCCGCCATCTGGCATATCTGTCGATAACGAAAATCACTATCATAGACAGGATCCAATAAATCAGTAAGTCCATCAAAACGACATTACCGGGAACCATTACTTTTTCCATTCAGTTCTCCTTTATCTTTCGAAACAGATCCGCATTTTCACATCAGAATTTTTTATGTAAAAATTCTATTAGTCGTTCATCTTAGCGAACAGGGAAGCACTGCGTTCTTCCGGAGTGAGCTGGTTTCTCTGACCTGCGCTTGCAAAGTACAGAATGAAACCGAGAACCATCCAGATTACGAACAGGATACAAGCCATGGGACCCATGTAACAGGGAGAAGCGGGGATGAACAGCAGAATGAATACTACTGTCATTACGATAGCCGCAAACCAAGCAGTTGCAACGCCGCCGGGGATCTTGTAAGGTCTGTTCATGTTCGGTTCGGACTTTCTCAGCTTAATTACGCAGTAGGATGTCAGCATCCAGGAGCATACGAAACCTGCAGCGGAGAAAGAGGTCAGCGGGTCGATCAAGCCCAGGCCCAGGAAGGGACCTGCAATGGACAGGATCAGGCAGCAGATCATGGAGTTGGAAGGAGTTCCATACTTCGGATGCTGCTTTGCGAACCACTTGGGAATCATGTTTGCTCTTGCCAGAGCCATCATCAGTCTGGGGGAAGCCATCATAAAGCCGTTCCATGTGGTCAGCAGACCGCAGGTCGCACATACCAGGATGATGGTGTACAGAGTTTTGCCAACGCCGCCGCCGTAAGCGATATCCAGCAGGTTAGCAGCAGCCGGTGTGGGCAAGCTGTAGAATTCCTGCCAGGGCATTGCCGTACCCAGAGTGAACAGCAACAGAGCATAGAACACGCAAGCCAAGCCTACAGACAGAACTACGGTCTTACCGATGGACTTAGTGTCGCCGTTGGATTCTTCGATTGCCTGCGGAATTGTTTCAAATCCGGCAAGGAAGAACGGAGCGGAAGCCAGAATAGCAACAGCGCCGCCCATAAAGCTGTTGTGGGAAGTTTCCTTTACGTTTTCGTAAACAGGCAGCAGGTTGCTGAAATCACACTTAAAGATTGCACAGATCATAGCCAGGATACCGCCTGCTACCAGAACAACGCACAGAACTCTCTGAACTACAGCAGAGGAAGTAGCGCCCTTCCAGTTAATAGCGAAGATAACGAGGGAGAATGCCAGACCCAGAACAATGTTTCCGATATAGATATCGTAGCCTGCCAGGGTGTAAAGCGGAGAACCTGCCTTCAGCGCAGGAATCAGGATGCTCAGAGTATCTACGATGTAGATAGCTTCCCAGGGGATGATCGTTACGAAAGCACCGAAAGCAGCCCAACCGGAGATGAAGCCAACTTTTTCGCCGAATGCTTTGTATGCGAATGCCATACCGCCGCCGGCTACAGGAAGCATAGGAACCAGTTCACAGTAGCACAGAGCTACGGGAATCATCATTACCAGAGCCAGAATGTAGCCAACAGCTGCCGGGAGGGGACCGCCGCAGTTAGCCATCCAGTTGTTGATGGATACTGCCCAGCCAACTCCAACGATAGCGCCGAAGCCGATGCAGAAGAAGTCAAATGCACCAACGCCAGCCTTTTTTTCTTGTTGTTTGCTCATAATACTATAACCTCTCATAAATAAAAAATATAACTTTCTTGCGAAAGTCCGCGAATGAGTGCCCCGCTTCCTGCAAACGCTGCCGAAACACCGGCTGCGTAAATCCGGATTCGGGATAAAATTTACATAAAACACCGTACCCACTCCCTCGAAGGCCGATGTCTTATTACATAATATTAAGAACCACACGCTTCTTTTCAAAGTTCACAGCTATCTTAAGCGACAAAAATCAATCCGAATTCATTTCATCGGATTGTTATATGTATCACAAAGCTTGCTCTTACCATGGCTATTATACCTTCCAAATGCTCGGATTGCAATTCCTTTTTGCGTATTTTTCACAAAGGTGTTTTTTTTCATCAAAATCATTCTTATCTTATTCTAAAATTTTTAATAAATCCGCCGCTTTGTCAATTACAAAATCCGGTCCGTCAGGCCCTGTTTTTTCTTCTTCGGAAACGGACACGCTCCAATTTACCAGTACCGACATCACTCCTGCGTTTCTCGCACAGCCGATATCAAACATGGTATCTCCGACCATAACAGCCTGTTCCGGCTTGCTGTTCAGCTTTCGAAGCGCTGCTAAAATCGGCTCCGGATCCGGCTTATGCTTAGCAGTATCGTCACAGGTTACCAACTCATCAAAATACCGCAGCAGGCCGTAGGCCTCCAGCCCCTCTACAGTAGTATTTCTCAAACGGGAGGTCACCAGCCCGATTTGATATTCATCTGCCTTGAGCCGCTCTAACAATTCCGAAATACCGGGAAAAACCCGAATCAGCTCTCCGAAATTATTCTTGTGGTAGCTTCGATAAATATCAACGGCTTCCCGGGCATCCACATGGGGAAACAGATTGTGCATGGTATATTCCAGCGGTTCTCCGAAGGTGCGGTAAATCTCCGCCGGATCGTGTTCCTTCCCCTCCAGCGTCCGAAACGTATGCTGCCAGGACTGCAAAATCACCTCTCTGGTATCCATTACCGTACCGTCAAAGTCAAAAAGTACAGTTGAAATTTGCTTCATCATTCTTCTTCCTTATTTTTTCATGGTAAGCGACACCTTTTGTTTTTCCGGATCCACCTTCAGCACGCGAACCTTGACCGTATCGCCTACGTTAACCGCATCCATAGGATGCTTTATAAAACGGTTAGATAGTTCGGAAATATGAACCAGCCCGTCGTGTTTTACTCCGATGTCCACGAAAGCGCCGAAATCCACTACGTTCCGAACGGTTCCCGTCAGTTCCATACCCGGCGTTAAATCCTCGATGGACAAAACATCTTTCCGAAAAACCACGGGAGGCGCACCGTCTCTGGGGTCCCGGGCGGGTTTGCGGATTTCCGAAACAATATCGGAAAGCGTTAAAACACCGATTCCCAAATCTTCCGCCATACGTTCCATGCTTTTCCGCAGCTTTTTCTGCGTTTCCTCCGGTTTTTCCGCCGCCAGAGAAGCCAGAGCCGCAAAGCCGGAGACCGATTTTCTTTCTTTCTTTTCCGTATCCGGGTACAGTCTGCGGATTTTCTCTTCGATTTCCCCCGCTCCGCTTTTCCCGATCTCCTCTTTGGAAATACCTAATTTTTCCAACATCCGTTCTGCCGCACCGTAGGACTCCGGATGCACCGCGGTAGCGTCCAGAGGATTGCTTCCTCCTGAAATCCGTAAAAATCCCGCACACTGCTTAAACGTTTTTTCTCCCAGCTTCGCTACCTTTTTTAACTCCTTTCGGTCATAAAACCGACCGTTGGATTCTCTGTAACTTACAATGTTCTTCGCAATCCCCGTATTGATCCCCGCTATATAAGAAAGCAGAGAAGGGGACGCCGTGTTTAAATCAACGCCTACTCTGTTCACGCAGTTTTCCACCACATCGGTCAAAGCACCGTCCAAAAGTCCTTTACTGATATCGTGCTGATACTGCCCTACGCCGATATGCCGAGGCTCTACTTTAACCAATTCCGCCAGCGGATCCTGCAGGCGGCGGCCGATGGATAAGGCGCCTCTTGTAGTTACATCCAAATCAGGATACTCCTCCGCCGCCAGCTTGGAAGCAGAATAGACAGAAGCCCCCGCCTCGCTGACGATAGTGTAGCGCAGATCTTCTTTTCCCAAATCATGAATAAAATCCGCCGCAAAGGCTTCCGTTTCCCTGGAGGCCGTCCCGTTGCCGATCACAATTACATTGGCATCGTACTTATCCACCAACGATTTTAACGTTTTTCGGGAGCCTTGAATATCCTTTTTCGGTTCCGTGGGATAAATAGTGGTATAAGCCAGAAGCTTTCCGGTCTCATCCAGCATGGCCACCTTGCAGCCGGTTCGGAATCCGGGGTCGATGGCGATAACCCGCGCCCCTTTTACAGGCGGCGTCATTAAAAGCTTTTCCGTGTTTTTGGCAAAAACTTTAACCGCGTCTTTCTCCGCCCTTTCGGTAAGCTCGCTACGTATTTCCCGTTCGGCGGAGGGCGCCATAAGCCGTTTATACGCATCCTCAACTGTTTCATTCATTAGTTCAAAAAACACGGAATTTTCGTTGACGATTACCTGTTCTTTTATCCAGCCGCAGATCTGCTCCGCCGGTGCTTTCACTTTTACCTTCAGGCAATCTTCCTTCTCTCCCCGGTTGATTGCCAGCACCCGATGGTTGGGCACTTTTGCCAAAGGCTCTTCATATTCGTAATATAAATCATAAACGGTGCTTTCTTCCGGATTTGCTGCTTCCGAGATCAACATGCCGTGCTTTCGAGTCATCTCCCGAACCTTCTCCGCAAAGTCTGCGTTTGTTGAAATGTCTTCGGCGATGATATCACAGGCTCCCGCCAGAGCCTGTTCGGCATCAGCCGCGCCTTTTCCGGCTTCGCACAGTTCAGGATCCCCGCAGACAAAGGGAGCTGCGGCGTCCTCCGGCGTTCCGGTTTCCAATTCCATAGCACGGATGAGATCAGCTAAAGGCTCCAGCCCTTTTTCCCTGGCTTTGGAAGCCCGGGTCGCTTTTTTCTGTTTAAAAGGTTTGTATAAATCTTCTACCCTCTGCAGAATCTCCGCCTTGCGAATTTCCGCTTCCAGCTCCGGCGTCAATTTACCCTGCTCTTCGATCAAACGGATGACTTCTTCTTTCCGTTCTTCCAGTCCCCGTAAATAAACCAGCCGCTCCTGCAGCTCCCGGAGGGTGACGTCCGGCATGCCGCCGGTGACTTCTTTCCGATATCGGGCAATAAAAGGAACCGTGTTTCCTTCGTCAAGCAGCTTTACGGTATTTTCCGCCGTACTGAGATGCAGGCCGAACTCCTCTGCCAATTTCTTTATCATCTGCATTTTCTCCCCGCTGTTTTATACAATATGATCAGTATAGTCAACGCGGGCGGCGTTTTCCGCCTCCCGCTTTCGTCTTTTTATCTCTGTTTTAATTTCTCGTTGATAAAATAATCCAGATCGCCGTCCATAACTGCCTGCACATTCCCCGTTTCCGCATTGGTTCTGTGGTCTTTTACCATAGAGTACGGATGGAACACATAGGAGCGGATCTGGCTCCCCCAGGTGATTTGGCTGTAATCGCCTTTCAGTTCATCTATTTTTTCTTTATGCTCCGAAAGCGCCAGTTCCATCAGCCGGGATTTTAAAATCCGCATAGCCACTTCCCGGTTCTGGTGCTGAGATCGCTCGTTCTGACAGGTAACCACTACGTTTGTAGGGATATGTGTAATCCGGATAGCAGAATCTGTCTTGTTGACATGCTGCCCCCCCGCTCCGCTGGAACGGTAGGTGTCGATACGAAGATCCTCAGGATTGATGTCTACTTCTACCTCATCATCCAGTTCCGGCATAACATCCAGCGAAGCGAAGGACGTGTGCCGCCTGCCGGAAGAATCGAAGGGGGAAATACGCACCAGCCGGTGTACGCCTTTCTCGTTTTTCAAATAGCCGTAAGCCAATTCCCCTTCAATAAGCAGCGTGGCGCTCTTGATGCCGCCTTCGTTATCATACTGAATATCAATCACATTAACCCGATAGCCTTTTCGCTCAGCCCATCGGGTATACATACGCAGCAGCATTTCTGCCCAATCCTGAGCATCCAATCCGCCGCTTCCCGCGTGAATGCTGATAATCGCGTTATTGTGGTCGTATTCTCCGTCCAAAAGGGTTTTTATCCGAAGCTCTTCAAAGCTTTTTTTGTATTTCTCGTAGGCTTCGCAGACCTCCGGCACTAAGCTTTCATCATTTTCGTCCTCCGCCAGGGAAATCAGAACTTCAATATCTTCCAGAGCCGTTCTGAGCTTTCGATATTCTTCTGCCTTTCCCTCCAGCAGTTTTTTCTCTTTTAACAGCTTCTGCGCCGCCTCGTGATCGTCCCAAAAGCCTTCCGCTTCCATTTTTTCCTGAATCTCTTTTATTGTTTTATCCAGACCTGCCAGGTCAAAGGGACTCACCCATTTCATTCAGTTTTTCCGTTTCGCCGGACAGTTCGTACTTGATCTGATCCAGTTCAATCATCTTCTCACATCCTTTGCATTTTATTTTTTCAAACCCCGGCACAGCTTCGGCTCCGCCTGTTCGCTATTCCTCTATATCACTTTTATTTGCCCCGCAGCATTTCTTATACTTTTTGCCGCTTCCGCAGGGGCAGGGATCGTTTCTGCCCACTGTAGGTTCCTTGTGTACCGGCATGGGTTTTTCGCCTCCTGTGGGGTTGGCTTTGGGCGCTTCTCCGGGCATCTGCCCGCCGGAGCTCATGGAAGAGCTTGTAGAATCCACATATTCGTCTTTTCGTCCGGTTCCCAGATCCACAACCTGCTTTCTTTCCGTCTGCGTCTGCAGGGTTACGTTAAAACAGAACTGAACCGTATCATCTTTAATGGATTTGATCATCAGTTCGAACATATCAAACCCTTCTGCGGAATACGCCTTGGCCGGATCCTGCTGCCCCAGCGCCCGCAGGCCGATCCCCTTTTTCAGCTGATCCATGGCATCGATATGATCCATCCACTTGTTGTCTACAACCCGCAGCAAAATCATCCGCTCCAGCTCACGCATCCGCTCTTCGCCGATCTCCGCTTCCTTGGCCTCATAAGCCTTTTCCACGGCTGCCTGAACATCTTCCTTCAGCGTCTCCGCCCGCAGATCCCGCATCTGATCTTCCGTATACTGAGGCAATTCCAACGTCGGGCAGAACTTTTTCAGATTCCGTTCCAGCTCCTGCATATTCCATTCTTCCGAATACTTAGACTCATTCGTGCAGTAATCGATACTTTCTTCCGCAATATCCTGCGCCATAGACAAGATATGCTCCCGCAGATTCTCACCGTCCAGAACCCGGCGCCGCTCGCCGTAAATAATTTCCCTCTGCTTGTTCATAACGTTATCATATTGAAGAACGTATTTTCGAATTCCGAAATTGCGGCCTTCTACCCGCTTCTGCGCGTTTTCGATGGTTCTGGTCAGCATACCCGCTTCCAGAGGCTCATCTTCCTCCATCCCCAGTTTACCGACCATAGCCTGCACCCGGTCGCCGCCGAACAGACGCATCAGTTCGTCCTCCAAAGAGATAAAGAACTGGGTGCAGCCGGGGTCGCCCTGACGGCCGGCACGGCCTCTCAGCTGATTATCGATACGTCTGGATTCATGGCGTTCCGAACCGATAATGCACAACCCGCCCAGTTCGATCACCTTTGCCTGCTCTTCCGATCGTTCCTCTTTAAACTTCTCCAATAACTCTTTGTATCGTTCTCTGGCTGCAAGCAATTCCGCATCCTCTAACGGAATAAAGCTGGCCGCGTAGGAAATCACATCTTCTCCGTAACCCTGACGGCGCATTTCCCGCTTTGCTTCGAAATCCGGATTGCCGCCCAGAATGATGTCCGTACCACGGCCCGCCATATTAGTGGCGATGGTCACCGCTCCCAGCCGTCCGGCTTCCGCGATGATTTCAGCTTCCCGTTCATGCTGCTTTGCATTCAGCACGTTGTGTTTAATCCCTCTCTTCTTTAAAAGGGCACTGATCAGCTCCGATTTTTCAATGGAAATCGTGCCCACTAAAACCGGCTGCCCGGTCTCGTGACGTTCCGCGATCCGATTGGCGATAGCCATAAACTTGCCCCGCTCCGTGCCGTAGACGGAATCCTGCAGGTCTTCTCTGGCAAGAGGTTTATTCGTGGGAATTACCATAACCTCCATGTTATAAATATCCCGGAATTCTTCTTCCTCTGTCTTGGCCGTGCCCGTCATACCCGCCAATTTATTATACATTCTGAAATAATTCTGCAGCGTGATGGTAGCCAGCGTTTTGGATTCTTCCCGTACGTTCAAGCCTTCCTTCGCTTCGATAGCCTGATGGAGGCCCTCGCTGTAACGGCGCCCGAACATCAAACGGCCGGTGAACTCGTCTACAATAACGATTTCTCCGTCTTTAACGATATAATCCACATCCCGCTTCATTAAATTGTGCGCTTTCAGCGCCTGCAGGACATGGTGGTTCAATTCCATATTTTCCGGATCGGACCAGTTCTCCACCCGGAAAAAGGATTCGCACTTGGATACGCCCGTTTCCGTCAGCGATACGGTACGGTCTTTTTCTTCCATTGTGAAATCTTCTTCCATTCGAAATGCGGACACAAATCGATCCGCTTTCCGGTAAAGATCGGTGGATTTGTCTCCCTGCCCGGAAATAATCAAGGGAGTTCTGGCTTCGTCGATGAGAATGCTGTCCACCTCGTCCACAATGGCGTAATTCAATTCCCTCTGAATCAGCTGTTCCTTGTATGTGACCATATTGTCACGGAGATAATCAAAACCGAACTCATTGTTGGTTCCGTAGGTAATATCTGCCCGGTAAGCTGCATGCCGTTCTTCGCCGCTGACCGCATGGGTCACGCAGCCAACGGTCAATCCCAGAAATGTATACAGCTTTCCCATCCATTCCATATCCCGCTTTGCCAAATAATCGTTGACCGTTACAACATGAACGCCCCTGCCTTCCAACGCATTCAGGTATGCCGGCAGAGTCGCTACCAGTGTTTTGCCTTCGCCGGTTTTCATCTCCGCAATGTTTCCCAGATGCAGAGCGATGCCGCCGATGAGCTGCACATGGAAATGCTTCATTCCCAATACCCGGGAGGACGCCTCCCGCACAACTGCAAATGCCTCCGGCAGCAGATCGTCCAGCGTTTCCCCTTGGGAGAGCCGCGCCTTGAATTCATCTTTTTTCCCCCGCAGGTCTTCATCGCTTAAAGCCTGCATCTGCTGATCCATAGCTTCAATCTGATCTGCAATTTTATCCAGCTTTTTAATTTCCTTTTCATTCGGATCACCGAAAATTTTTTCTAAAAATCCCATTTTACCGATTCCCTTTCCGCGGTTTGTTTTATCACATTATCTGCTCGAATTCCGACGAATTTTTGTCTTTTCTCCAAACACAATCTTACCTTGTTCTGAACGAATATTGTATCATGCTTTCAACAAAAAAGCAAAAAAGGCTTCCGCCTTTTCTGCTTTTTCACAATTATTTCACAATTTCATAGAAAAGTATGCTCGTCCGCCTCGGTTTCTATTTTACGAACGCATCATAAATCGCACGGACTGCCGTTTCAAAATCACGCATCTCTACACCTACGATAATGCTCAGTTCGCTGGATCCCTGATCGATCATACGGATGTTGACACCCGCTTCTCCAAGTGCTCCGAACAACATAGCCGAAGTGCCTCTTCTGCGGTTCATCCCTCGTCCCACCGTAGCAATAAGCGCCAGATCTTCATAAACATCAATTCTGTCCGGAGCCAGTCTCCGTTCAATCTCATCCAGAATATCCGCCAGCTTTCCTTCTACGCTTTTACTGGAAAGCACAACGGAAAGTGTATCGATTCCGCTGGGCAAATGCTCTACGGCGACGCCGTAATCTTCCAGAATGCTCAAGCAGCGGCGAATAAATCCCACTTCGGAATTCATCATGTTTTTATACAGGGAAATAGCTATATAATCCTTACTTCCCGCGATTCCCGCAATAATCTGGTCGTTATCCAAAGGCGCATCCGCTAAAATAATCGTCCCCGGGTGTTCCGGGTCGTTGGTATTCCGAATGTTGATAGGAATGTTCATGGCTCTTGCGGGATAGATAGCGTCCTCGTGCAGAACGCTGGCGCCCATATAAGACAATTCCCGCAGTTCCAGATAGGTTACCGTGTCAATGGGTTTCGGATTTTTCACGATTCGGGGATCTGCCACCATAAACCCGGAAACATCCGTCCAGTTTTCATAAACCTCCGCGCCGGCGGCTCTTGCTACCAAAGAGCCTGTAATGTCGGATCCGCCTCTCGAAAACGTCTTGATCCGTCCATCCGGATAAGAACCGTAAAATCCCGGGAATACCGCTTTAGGATGCTGCTTTACCACTTCTTTCAATTTCTCGTTGGTGGCTTCATCCAGAAAATGCCCCCGCTCATCGAAAAGAACAAGCCCTGCCGTATCCACCATATCATATCCCAGATATGCCGCCACCAGTTTTGCATTTAAGTACTCGCCCCGGCTTGCGATATAGTCTGCCGATGCGCCCTCCCGCAGATTGCGATCGATTTCTTCAAATTCCTTTTCCAGATTTGCATCCACCCCTAAATTCAGTTCGATAGCACGGAACCGATCCTGAATTACCTGGAAGACCTGCCCGTATTCAATGTTATGGTCAATGTGAGTTTTACACAGGTACAGCAAATCTGTAATTTTATTGTCTCCGTCAAAGCGCTTTCCCGGTGCGGACACTACCACATACCGGCGGGCCGGATCCGATTCGATGATTTCCTTTACTTTGTTCATCTGGATTGCATCTGCCAGAGAACTGCCGCCAAATTTTGCCACCTTTATATTCATTTTTTAAAAGCCTCTTTTCTCAATATTTCCGCCTTGTCTGTTTTTTCCCAAGGTAAATCCAAATCATTTCTTCCAAAATGTCCGTAAGCCGCAGTTTGCCGGTAAATGGGCCGTCTTAACCCCAAATCGCGGATAATCCGCCGGACGCAAATCAAAGTGTGCTTCGACCAATTCCGCCAACCGCTGGTCGGATACTTTCCCTGTTCCAAAACTGTCCACCAGCACCGATATTGGCTTTGCAACGCCGATGGCATACGCCAGTTCAATTTCACATTTGTCTGCCAATCCCGCCGCAACGATGTTCTTCGCCGCATAGCGAGCCGCGTACGCCGCAGAGCGGTCTACCTTCGTGGGGTCTTTTCCGGAAAACGCGCCGCCGCCGTGTCTGGCATAACCGCCGTAGGTATCTACAATAATCTTTCGTCCGGTCAAGCCGGAATCACCATTGGGACCGCCGATAACAAAACGTCCCGTGGGGTTCACATAATATTTTGTTTCCGAATCCAACAATTCCGCCGGTATCACGGCTTTGATCACATGTTGGATGATATCCTCCCGAATCCGCTCCTGCTCTGCTTCGGGGTCGTGCTGCGTGGAAACCACCACAGTGTCTACCCGAACAACCCGATCACCGTCATACTCAACCGTAACCTGCGTCTTGCCGTCCGGCCGCAGATAATCAAGTTCACCGGATTTTCGGACATCCGCCAGCCTCTTCGCCAATTTATGTGCAAAGGTGATGGGCGTAGGCATGTATTCCGGAGTTTCGTTGCAGGCAAAGCCGAACATAATACCTTGATCGCCTGCACCGATCGTTTCAATTTCATCATGAAGTTTTCCTTCTTTATATTCCAGTGCCTCGTCTACGCCGATAGCGATATCCCCGGACTGATCGTGAATTGCCGTCAATACACAACAGGTATTCCCGTCATATCCGTACTCACCCTTTGTATAGCCGATATCGCAGATCACATCCCGTACCAGCTGCGGAATATCTACATAGCAGGTAGTACTGATCTCGCCTGCTACCAATGCCAGTCCCGTGGTTACCGCAGTCTCCGCCGCCACTCGTCCCATAGGATCCTGCTCTAAAATTGCGTCCAAGATCGCATCTGACACCTGGTCGCAGATTTTATCCGGATGCCCTTCCGTTACCGATTCCGATGTAAATAATCTTCTTGCCATTGTACTGTATTCCTTTCATAAAAATAACCTCTTCCGAAAAGAAGAGGTTTTGTTTCATCCTGTTTCCTCATCTTTCAGACACTTGTCTGTAGGATTTAGCACCTTGCATTATGCAGGTTGCCGGGCTTCGCAGGGCCTATTCCCTCAGCCGCTCTTGATAAGGCCTTATATATTTTGTATATCTCTGCTTATTATATTCCCGCCGCTATGCCTTGTCAAACAAAAGATTTTTTGTTTATTTTTCTTCTGTATCTGCTCCGACAAAAACGGTTCGCTGCTCCGATACACCCAGAACTTTCGTCCCATTCCTTCTCAAATCATCAATATAAGATACAATGGAATTCGTGAGCCTTTCTCCGGGACATGCCAGGGGAATTCCCGGAGGGTACGGAATCAACATCCCCGCACAGATTTCTCCTGCCGCTTTCGAAAGGGGAACTGCCTTTCTTTGCCGCGGCACCTTTGCAAATTCTCCCGGTTCCGGTGCCTTCCCCATTACCGGGGATTCTGTCGTTCCTCGTTTTTTTCCTAATGTTTCCGCCGCATCCCGCAGTCCCCGAAGCAGCCGCCGGTAATCCGCCCGCCGGTTACCGATTCCGCTCATACCCATAACCAGGCCGCCGGTCACCAGCTCACAATAGACGCCGTGTTTTTCCCTTAGAAACGCATCTAATTCCAGACCGGTTACGCCGACTTTCTCCAGCGAAAAATTGATCTTCGTTCCGTCCATCCCCGCCAAATTCCGCATAACCAGAAGTTCCGGTATCGTTTTGCTCTCCTCATAGAACCAAACCAAGTCGGAAATCCAATTTTCCGCCAGCTCTTTCCCCCGTTTTTCCACTATGTCAGCCGACAAATCCAAAGAAGCCATCAGCAGATATGAGGGGCTTGTGCTTTCCACCGCCTGCAGACAGTCCGCCACCAGATCCGGATCCACGCGCCCTGAATTCAAATGCAGCACTGCGCTCTGCGTAAAAGAAGCCAAGGTCTTATGGATGCTGTTCACAACCAGATCGGCACCGCAGTCCACAGCGGACAAGGGCAGCTTCCCAAAGCCGGAAATATGTTTTCCGCCCAGCAGCTTCAAATGTGCCCCATGGGCTTCGTCCACAATCAGCACTTTCCCGTACCGGTGTACAATCTCTGCAATCCGGCAGATATCGCTGCATATGCCATAATAGTTGGGACTGGGCAGGATCACCGCATCTGCGTCCGGATTTTCACGCAGCGCCCGGTCAACGGCTTCCGGCAGAACCGCTCCCGCGACCCCATATTCCGGAAGGAGTTCAGGCCGCACAAACACCGGCCGAATGCCGCCCAAAGTTAATGCGTTAAAAACAGATTTATGACAGTTCCGCGCCATAATCAGTTTTCGTCCTCTTTTGACCGATGCCAGAACAGATGCCAAAATACCTCCGCTGGTACCATTGATCAAAAGCCAGGATTTTTTTACGCCATAAAGGCTTTCATAAACTTTCTGCGTCTCACGGATAATGCTTTCCGCCTGAAAAAGATTATCCGCCCCCTCTATTTCCGTAATGTCAAAGGCCAGAGGGTTTTCAAAAAACACCCGGCAGCCCGCCTCTTTATACAGCTCCAAATTGCCTTTATGCCCGGGCATATGGAACGAGACCGGGTTCCGAGCCGCATGCTCTTCTAAAAATGTATAAATAGGGCGCTCCATAGAACCTCTCCTCCGGGAAGTTTTTCCGCAGCTTCCCGTCTGCTGCGTTTACGGCGCCTGCCGCTTTGGACGCTGCATCAAAAAAAGAATCTCTCGGTAATCTGCCGCTTACAAGGCCGCCATCGCTGCTTCTATGCGGCTTCTGGTCTGCGCCTCACCCATGATCTGCTGAATCTCCCACAAATCGGGGGAATTGCTTCTGCCCATAAGAGCCACCCGGATGACCGTGCTCACATCCCCCACATGCCCCTTGTATTGATCCGGATTTTTCTTAAAATCCTTCGGTTTTGCCGCATACTGCAAAGACAGGGCCAACTCCCGGATTTTTCCGAACCAAGTCTCCTGATCGTCCTCCGCCGAATAGGTTTCCAAATAGCCCTTTAAAATAGGCAGCAGATCTCCTTTATCTACGTTTTCGGGGAATCCCTCTTCCGGCCGGTAATATGCGTCGAAGAAATACCGGATATATTCAAAAATCTGTTCACAATAGACCAGGTCTTTTCTGGGTTTGGGACCGGTGCGATCCATGGACAGAATGCGAATCATCTTTTCCCGATCCGCTTTAAATAATTCCGCCAGTTCCGTCTTATATTCTTCCGCCCAAGCGCAGAGAAAATCATACAGCTCTTCCGAAGACATCTTTACTAAAGTTTCCTTGCTCACATCATTCAGCTTGTCCAAGTCAAACAGAGTTCCTGAATTGCTCATTTTTTCCGTAGTAAACGCGAATTCCTCCGCGGGGGCGTCGGGATTTGCAATCCGCCATTCTTCATAATTGGAATTCAGAATTGTAAGCAGATATTCCCGCACCGCCCGGGGATGGTATCCCAAGCTGCGGTAATAGTTCAAAGACAATTCCGGATCCTTTCGTTTGGAGAGCTTTCGTTTGGTTTCGCCTTCCATTTTCATCAGCACCGTGGTATGACAATAAACCGGCAGAGACCATCCCAAAGCATTAAACAAGGCCACATGAATCGGCAGAGAGGACAGCCACTCCTCGCCGCGAACCACATGGGTCGTCCGCATCAGATGGTCGTCAACCACATGAGCAAAATGGTAGGTAGGGATACCGTTCTGCTTTAAAATAACCACATCCTGCACATTTTCCGGCATGGATAACGTGCCTCTGATTCCGTCCTCAATCTCGAAATTCCGTTGGGCGTCTCCATCGGATCGAAACCGCAGAACGAAAGGCATTCCCGCCTTGACCCGTTCTTCGATCACTTCGTAGCTTAAATCTCGGCATTTCGCCCATTTGCCGTAATATCCCGGATTTTCCTTTAAAGATTCCTGCTGATCCCGCACCGTCTGAATTTCCTCTTCCGTGCAGAAACAGGGATATGCTTTCCCCTGCTGGGTCAGCCATTTGGCAAAGCACCGGTAGATATCTCCGCGGCTGCTTTGGTGATAAGGACCGTAGCTGCCGGTTTCTCCGTCAACGGTCGTCCCTTCGTCAAAACGGACGCCGAAATAATCAAGAGAAGAAATAACGGCTTCCACCGCTCCCTCTACTTCCCGTTTATCGTCCGTATCCTCAATGCGCAGGTAGAAAATCCCGCCGCTCTGATGCGCAAGACGTTCATCTACAAACGCGCCGTATAAGTTCCCCAAGTGAATAAAACCTGTGGGGCTGGGACCCAGCCTTGTGACCTTAGCGCCCTCAGGCAAATTCCGCTGGGGATATGCCGCTTCGTAATCTTCCGGCGTTTTATCGACATGGGGAAACAACAATTCCGCCAATTTTTCATAATTCATACATTTTTCCTCCGTTCTTCCGGCTGCGGGCTGCTCCCAAACCGGAATCCCGCATAAGTCTCTGCCGCAATTATACATGAAAGCCTTGCATTACGCAAACTTTCCCATATGAAAATCCGCACACTTTTCTATTTGGCGAATACCTTATACTACAATAAATTTTAAGAAAAGCAGGTGATAATCAATGTCAGAAGGATGTGGACTCCTCGGCGGAGACGGAATCGATACCAGTTTGCTGTTCTTTTTCCTCTTGCTGGTGATCATTTTCTGTAATTGCTATTCCAGATAAAGCCGCCTGGCTTTCATAGGGATAGTACACAGCAAAGAGGCCGATCCTTTCGGATTCGGCCTCTTTCAAATGCAGAAGATCTACTATAAGCCTTTTATTTTTATATTTGTCTTCAGCAAGGGAATCCAAACAATCAGCGACAGCGCAATGCTCGCCATTAAGATAATGCCCAGCCCCGAAAGGTAGCTGTTCCAGGGCAGCGTGGCAGCTGAAGTTCCCACAACCCCCAGCACGGAAAGCGCAAAATTAGATACGGAAGAAGCCGCTCCGATGGCGTCCTCCCGCTGATCCAGCAAAATAACCATTCCCAAAGGTCTGGACATGCCTTCCGCCAAAAGGAAAATCAAGAAGAGCAAGAAAAAAGCCAGGGCGCTTTTGGCTCCAAACAGAAAAATGAGCAGTCCGGAGCCAAAGATCATGGCAAAACAGATCTGAAGGATTGTTCTGCCCCGCAGTTTGCTGCTTAAATACAGATATAGAAACGGCGCAATAAAAGACGCGGTAGCGCCCAGCCCATAATATAGGCTGTACATGTAATACGACAGCCCAAAATCCTCTAAATAAATATAGGAACAAACCGCCATATAGGAATACCAGGATGCGCTGAGCAGGGAAATAACGAGCAAAAACAGCGTAAATCCTTTGTTTTTCAATATTGTAAACAATCCACAGGTAGCTCTCCAGACATTTCCTTCTACCCGCTTCTCCAAAGCCAAAGTTTCATCCATCAAAAACAAAGGAATTGCCGAGACTGCCGCCGCTATTGTTAAGAAAATAAAAATTCCTCGCCATGAAAACCAGCTAATGATAAACGCTCCCGCTACCGGAGCTAATATCGGCCCGATAATGGCAAGCGACTGCAGAAAAGTCATTGCCTGCTGAAATCTCCGTCCCGCCAGACTGTCCTTGATCATAGCCATAACTATAGTGCAGACCGCCCCGGACCCCAGCCCTGCAATGCTGCGGAAAATGATTAAAGACACAAGAGATGAGGAAGCCGCGCTAAGCAGATTAAAAAGAACAAACAACACCATTCCCGTTAATATCGGCCTCTTGCGCCCGTATTTATCGCTGAGAGGGCCGCTGACAATCGTTCCTACAGCGCAAAAAATAACGTAGATCGACAATGTTAAATTCAATTGCGCTTCCGTTACGGAAAAAGCGTCCCGGATTTGCGGCATAGCGGGAAGATAAATATCCAAAGACATCCACTGTACTGTAAAAACAACAATCAACCATCCTACAAAAACAGCAGATCCCATATGCCGCTGGCGAAATAGAATTTCGTTTTCCGCTCCGGTTTTTTTCTCAGCCCCTTTCTTACCTGCGTTCATTTTTCACTCCTCCGAAAAATTGTTGTCGTCTCTCGATTTCCGTGCTTTTTTCTTTTTCCGCAGCTCTGAACCGATCCATCATATCCTGATACCGTGAGCTTTTCAGCGTGGAAAATGCAGGCAGCCGCCGTACATCTTTTGTTTCGCCGCCGTTATTTCCGCCATGACTGTTTCTTTAATCTGCCCTTCCTAAAAAAATGCGTACTACCCGGCCCAGCCGCTTGACACCTTCCTGTATTTCTTCCGGTCTCAGATTGGAAAAATTCATGCGAAATTCGTGCTTTCGCTCCCCATTAGGATAGAATCCCTGCCCGGGCACAAAGGCTACGTTCTCTTTCAATGCCAACTTTAAAAGTTCTCCGGCGTCATAGCCCTCCGGCAGGCAGACCCAGAAAAACAATCCGCCGTGGGGAGAATTCCAGCTCACTCCCTCCGGCATCTCCCGGGCAAAAGCTTCCGCCATAGCGTCCTTTCGCGCCCGATACGTTTCTATAATTTCCGCAATATGCGCGTCCAGATCATTATGCAGAAGATAATCCGCCATCTGCCGCTGGGTAATGGCCGCAGACGAGAGATCCACATTGTTCTTCAAAAGCAGATAGGCATCAATCCACCGGGGATTGGTATAAATCCAGCCGATTCGAATGCCGGGGCAAAATACTTTCGAGAAGGTTCCGCAATACACTACCTGATTGGCTTTATCCATAGAGACCAGCGGCGTTTCCTTCCTACCGCTGAAATTTAATTCCGAATATGCCGCATCTTCCAACACCGCCACTTCATACTGCTGAACCAACTCCATAAATGCGCGCCGCCGGGCTTCCGACCAGCATCGCCCTGTTGGATTTTGAAAATCCGGAATTACATAAATTAATTTCACCCGCTGTCCGTATTTTTCCAGCGTATCTTTCAGCGCGTCGATGCAAATCCCGTCCTCATCCGTAGGCACGGCGATCATATCCGGCTCATAGGACTTCAGTGCGTTTAAAGCGCCCAGATAAGAAGGACTTTCGAAAAGCACCACATCTCCCTTGTCGATAAATAGAAGACCGGTCAAATCCAGCGCCTGCTGCGACCCGTTTGTAACGATAATATCCGATTCCGTTACATCCAGACCATAGTTCCGTTCCATACGTCGGGCAATCAATTCCCGCAGCTTCACATACCCGCGGGTGGAACTGTAACTCAAGGCTCCGTCCGGGTCTTCGTTAAGCACCCGAAAGAAAGACGCCTTAATTTCCTCCATCGGATACGTTTCCGGCGAAGGAAAGCCCCCTGCGAAAGAAATAAGATCCTTCCGATCTGCCAATTCCATCATATTGAGCATTTCTCTGCCCTTCATCCGCTTCATTCGCTCTGCAAATCTCATTTGGTTTTCTTCTCCCGCTATAAATCCCAGCTGCTTAAATATCGTTTCTGTTCCTCTGTCAACCGATCGATTTCAATTCCCCAAGCGGACAGCTTGCGCCCTGCGATCAGACTGTCGATCTCGCCGGACACATCGTATACTTTATTTTGGAGCGTTTTATAATGCTCCTTTACATACAGAGCCGATAAAGCCTGTACTGCAAAGCTCATATCCATAATCTCCGCCGGATGGCCGTTTCCTGCCGCAATATTAACCAGCTTTCCTTCCGCCATAACGCAGATCCATTTGCCGTTATCCAGCCGATAGCCCATAATATTGGCCCGCAGTTCTTTCTTCTCCACCGCTTCCTTTTCCAGAGAAGGCATATCCACCTCTACATTAAAATGACCTGCATTTGCCAGGATCGCCCGTTCCTTCATCCGTTTCATATGTTCTACTGTAATAACCTGATTGCAGCCGGTAGCCGTGATAAAGAAGTCTCCCAAAGGCGCCGCTTCCTCCATAGGCATAACATCAAAGCCGTCCATAACAGCTTCTACAGCGCAAACCGGATCAATTTCCGTTACGATCACTTTAGCGCCCAAAGCCTTACCCCTCATGGCAATGCCTTTTCCGCACCAGCCATAGCCGCCTACCACAACCGTTTTTCCTGCCACGATTAAATTTGTATTCTCCATAATCGCCGTCCAGACCGACTGTCCCGTTCCGTAACGGTTATCAAAGAAATGCTTGCATTTCGCGTCGTTTACCGCGACCATAGGGAACCTTAAAACTCCCTGCTTTTCCATCGCCTGCAGACGAATTACCCCGGTAGTGGTTTCTTCGCAGCCGCCCCAGACGTCCTCGCCCAGATCGGGTCTTTTTGTATGGATCAAGCCCACCAGATCGCCGCCGTCATCAATAATAATATTAGGTTTATGCTCCAGGGAGAATTCAAGATGGCGGGCATATTCCTCCGAATCTGCCCCATGGACAGCATAAACCTTCATGCCGGCCGCCGCCAAAGCCGCCGCCACATCGTCCTGGGTAGAAAGAGAATTACTGCCTGTTACCGACATCTCCGCCCCGCCTGCCGCCAGCACTTCACACAGGTATGCGGTCTTTGCTTCCATATGAATGGAAAGCGAAATTTTAATTCCCGCAAAAGGCTTCGTCTTTTTAAATTCTTCTTCCAGTCCCCGCAACAAGGGCATATTGCAGCGCACCCAATCAATTTTCTGCCGTCCGGAGGGCGCTAACCGGATATCTTTTATTTCATAAGGTCTCATACAGATTTCCCCCTGTTAATTTTTTAAGCTCTGAATAGGAGCCGGAATTCTTCCGCCCCGCTGAATCATCACGGAAGGCGACTTCCTGCTGATGGACATTACCGGACCGCTTCCCAAAAGGCCGCCGAATTCCAGGGTCTCTCCCTCTGCTTTTCCGATAGCGGGAATAACCCGTACCGCCGTGGTTTTGGAATTGATCATACCAATGGCCGCCTCGTCCGCAATCAAACCGGAAATTACATCCGCAGGCGTATCCCCCGGGACTACGATCATATCCAGCCCGACGGAGCAGACCGCAGTCATGGCCTCCAACTTTTCAATGGACAGACTGCCGGCTTCTGCTGCCGCAATCATGCCTGCGTCTTCCGACACGGGGATAAACGCTCCGGACAAACCGCCCACGTTGGAGGATGCCATAACGCCCCCCTTCTTGACCGCGTCGTTCAGCATAGCCAACGCAGCTGTAGTCCCGCAGGCACCGCACTGTTCCAGCCCGATTTCCTCTAAAATATACGCTACGGAATCCCCTACCGCCGGCGTGGGCGCTAGGGATAAATCAACGATTCCGAAAGGTACACCCAGTATCTGAGATGCCTCAGTTCCTACCAGCTGCCCCATTCTCGTAATCTTAAATGCCGTTCGTTTAATAATTTCCGCCACTTCATTCAAGTTGCAGTCCGATCCGGCCTTAGCCAAAGCAGCCCGCACAACGCCGGGGCCGGAAACCCCCACATTGATTACGCAGTCCGCCTCTCCGGTTCCGTGAAACGCTCCCGCCATAAAAGGATTGTCCTCCACCGCATTGCAGAAAACCACCAGCTTTGCCGCACCCAAGCACTGCTTGTCCGCTGTCAGTTCCGCGGTTTCCCGCACAGCGTGTCCCATAAGCGCCACTGCATCCATGTTGATTCCCGCTCTTGTGCTCCCCACATTTACGGAAGAGCAGACCAGCTCTGTTTCCGCCAACGCTCTGGGAATAGACCGGATCAGTTCCCGATCTCCCGGTGCGAATCCTTTCTGTACTAAAGCGGAATAGCCGCCGATAAAATTCACACCTGTAGCTTTTGCCGCACGATCCAGCGTCAGCGCATATTCCACCGGATCCCCGCCGGAAACGCCTGCTAAAATAGAAACAGGCGTTACGGAAATACGTTTATTGATAATGGGAATTCCGTATTTCTGTTCTATAAAGATCCCGGTCTCTACCAATTTCTCTGCGCAGCGGGTAATTTTTTCATACACCTTATCGCAGGAACGCCGAATATCGCTGTCACAGCAATCGAGCAGGGAAATCCCCATGGTTATCGTACGAATATCCAGGTTTTCCTCTTGAATCATGGTAATGGTTTCCATGATATCGGTCATATTAAGCATGGATATCTTCTCCTTTCTCTCACGCTAAATGCGATGCATGGAATTAAAAATATCTTCATGCATAACATGGATGGTCATACCCGGATTCGCTTCCGCAAGCTGTTTCTGCAGCTGACACAGCTCACAATTCATTTGGGAAATATCTACCACCATGACCATAGCGAAAAATTCCTGCAAAACAGACTGGGTTACCTCGATTACATTGGCGTTTGCTTTTGCACAGGCGCCGCTGACCGAAGCCAGAATGCCCACCATATCTTTCCCGATTACCGTTACAACTGCTTTCATGTTCATCCTCTCTTTCCACATTGAAACCATTACCCATTTTAAGAACAGGGCGCCCGTTTCCGGACGCCCATCCTTGATCTTCTTTACAGCCGTTCTACATCCAAGCCCGTCTTATGTCCGTTCAAATCATACTCACTCAATCCCTCTGCAGCTTCTCGCAGCTCGTCCGCCAAGGTTTCCGCTTTTACATAATCGCCCAATTCAGCCACCATAGCCTTAACTGCTTCATCTCCGCTGTAGGAAATACGAATCCGATCCATCATCTCGAAGTCTTTCTGCTTTCTCATCTGTTGGATTTTAGAGATCATTTCTCTCGCCAGACCTTCACGAAGCAGCTCTTCCGTTATAGTAGTATCCAGAATCAAGAATACGTTTTCTTCCATAGCGGCGGTAAAACCTTCTTTCGCCGTAATGCGAACATCCACGAAATCCTCCGGTATCACGGTCATTTCGCCGTCCAGCTCCAGTTCAATCCTGCCGTTTTTCTTCAATGCCGCCGCCAGAACCCCGGCATCCCCTTTCGCCAGCGCAGCACCGAATGCTTTGATTTTTCCGCCCAGTTCCTTGCCTGCGACCTTAAAATTCGGCTTTAATACAAAGTTCATATACTTGCTCAGATCCTTTTCAAATACAACTTCTTTTACATTAAGTTCGTCTTGAATCAAATCTGTCATATCCCCGATCAGGGTTTCGTACTTGCCGTCTACCAAAACTTCCTGCAGAGGCTGGCGAACCTTGATTCTTTCCTGCTCTCTTGCGCCTCGACCCAGGGTTACCAGAGTCCGAACCAAATCCATCCTTTCCTCTACCCCTTTATCGATAAAGTCCCCATTCGCTTTCGGGTAATAAGAAAGATGAACGGATCCGCTGCCGGTGAGTTTTTGATACATCTCATCCGTCAGGAACGGAGCAAAAGGTGCTGCCAGCTGCACGGTTCCTACCAACACTTCATAGGTAGTCCGATAAACCGATTTCTTGTCTTCATTTAATTCATTACCGTAGAAACGGCGCCTTGCCCGACGGATATACCAGTTGGACAAATCTTCCGCCACAAAGTTCTGAATCTTGCGAACCGATTTCATATGATCGTAATGATCCATGTCGTCCGTCACTTCCGCCACCAGCGCATTGTATTTGGATAAGATCCAACGATCCAGTTCCGGACGCTTGGCGTACTCGACATCGAAGTTTCGGGGATCGATATTATCGTTATTTGCATACAAAACGAAGAAATTATATACATTCCGCAAGGTTCCGAAGAATTTGCTGATGACCTCCTGCAGCCCTTCCTCGTCGAAGCGGGTGGGAGACCAGGCAGGAGACGTGTACAGCAGATACCAGCGGGTAGCGTCCGCGCCGTACTTGTCGAACAGATCAAAAGGATTAACGGTATTGCCCTTGGATTTGGACATCTTCTTTCCGTCCTTGTCCAAGATCAAATCGTTTACCAGAACGTTCTTATACGGAGCTTTTCCCTTGATAAAAGTTGAAATTGCCAGCAGGGAATAGAACCACCCTCTGGTCTGATCGATGCCCTCGCAGATAAAATCCGCAGGGAACATCTCTTCGTCAAACTTTTCTTTATTTTCAAAAGGATAATGCTGCTGGGCAAACGGCATAGAACCGCTGTCGAACCAACAGTCCATAACCTCCGGAATACGGCTCATGGTTTTCCCGCATTCCGGGCACTTGATATGAACGTCATCTACATAAGGTCTGTGCAGTTCGATAGTATCGTCGATATCCTCCATGGCCTTTTCTGCCAGTTCTTTACGGGAGCCGATGGATTCCAGGTGCCCGCATTCGCAGCGCCAGATATTAATAGGCGTACCCCAGTAACGGGTTCTGGAAATGGCCCAGTCCTTTACTTCTTCCAGCCAGTTTCCGAACCGTTTCTCTCCTACGAATTCCGGGAACCAGTTTACTTCGTTGTTATTGGCCACCAGCTGATCCTTCAGCTTACTCATCTCGATATACCAGCTGGGCTTTGCATAATAGATCAGCGGCGTACCGCATCTCCAGCAATGGGGATAATTATGCTCGATCTTTTCTTTGGCAAAAATCTTGTCTTCCGCCGCCAGCCACTTGATAATTTCCACATCCAGGCCGTCTTCCATAACAAAATGGCCTGCCCAGGGGGTTTCCACATACTTTCCTTCTTCGTTTACGGGGTTCAAAACCGGCAGGTTATACTTCCGGCCGCATTGATAGTCGTCTTCGCCGAAAGCGGGCGCCGTATGAACGATTCCGGTACCGTCTTCTGTGCTGACGTAATCCATACAGGTTACAAAGAATGCCTTTTTCTCCGCCTTACAGAAAGGCATCAGCTGTTCATATTCCATGTATTCCAGATCCCGGCCTTTCATCTCCGCCAAAACGGTATAGCTTCCCTCTCCCAGAACTTTGTCCGCTCTGGCCTTGCCCAGATAATAAACTGCGCCGTCTTTTTCCGCCTTAATATAATCAATATCCGGACCTACGGTCAGCGCAACATTGGCTGCAAGCGTCCAGGGGGTTGTTGTCCACGCCAGGAAATACTCATCCGCGTCCTTACGCTTAAATTTAGCGGTAATGGTTGTGGTTTTAACCATCTTATACCCCTGCGCCACCTCGTGAGACGCCAGACCGGTTCCGCAGCGGGGGCAGAAGGGCAGAATTTTATGGCCTTCGTAAATCAAGCCGGCCTTAAAGAATTCCTTCAAAATCCACCAAACAGATTCAATATAATCGTTATTCAATGTAATGTAAGGATTTTCCATGTCGATCAGATAACCCATCCGGCGGGTCATCTCGCCCCACTGATCCTTATATGTGAAAACAGACTGCTTACACTTTTCGTTAAATTCCTTGATTCCGTACTTTTCGATATCCTGCTTACCGGACATATGCAGCTGTTTTTCCACTTCGATTTCAACCGGAAGTCCGTGGGTATCCCAGCCGGCTTTTCTCCTTACGGCAAAACCCTGCATCGTCTTGTAACGGCATACGGAGTCCTTCAAGGTTCTTGCAATTACATGATGAATTCCGGGGTTGCCGTTTGCAGTGGGCGGCCCTTCATAAAAGAGAAAAGAAGGTTTTCCTTCTCTTGTCGTAATACATTTCTCCAGCAAATCGTCTTTTTCCCACTGCTGAGCCTGCTCATTCTGCAATTCCGCAATAGGTTTTTCCGATAAATTTTCAAACATGGTTGTTCCTCTTTTCTTTTTATTATAAACCCGACCCGACTATTAAAAGGGATCACCGGCAGGCGCTGTATAAAGCTTCGTGAAAAACGCCGCATCTACGCAGAAACCCGCCGTTCAAGGTATCATGTCATTTTACACCTAATCACACATCTAAAATTGTAGTTTACACCGCCCCTTTTTGTCAATAAATTTTCTGCATTATTACCCCCACAGCCGGAATAAAATAGGGTATACTATATTCAGTATCATTTAAGTCAAGGGAGAATATTTTGGAAGAGCGTAAATTTAAAGTAATTAAAGGCGGCGCAGAGCTTTACTCCACCGGTACAAAAAGATATTTCATTTCGGCTTATACTACCGATACCCGGTTGATGGGCGTGATCGGTGTTTTCATTCATTGGAAACTGTCGGGTTCGCCAAACGGAAACGATTTTTACCAATTCTTTTACTATGATGCGGAGGAATATGGGCTGGAAAGCTATACGGGACTGCTGAATGCAGATTCCACACAGGTCAGCCAAACCGAAAAAGCTTTAATGGGAGGGTTAGGCGGAAAAAATATCGAGCTAACCGAAAAAGAAGCCCGATGGCTCATCAAAAAATTTGCAGAAGGAAGCCGCCGTTTAAATACGCCTCTTCCCGAACCGCAAAGCGAATATCGCTTCCTGCTGGACGAACCTGTTTCTGTTACGTTAAAAGAAGAAGAAGCTGTTATCGCAAAGATCTGCACACCGCTTTTATCGGATTACCATCTGATCCATTACTTCCTGATGCGCTGCTTTGCCCGGGATAAAACAGCGCAGAATTATCTGACCCTCGGGGAATTAGATACCGACTCCATTTTCTCCGAGACTCCTGCTACGCTCTGCCAGAATTCCATAAACGAATATATAGATGAAACAGGAAATCTATCCTATTTATGTGAATCGTTGATTGAAATCAATAACGCTTATAAATTAATTTTAACGGAAATCACCATAGCAGATGGAAAAATTTCATCCGCGCAATTATGTTCATCGCTCAGAATTACAGCAACAGAAGCGGCTATGATGCTGAATCGGCCGGAATTTGTAACCGTATATGAAATTCTCACCGATGCGGATAATTTCGAGCAGATCTTTTCCACGCTGACCATAGGATCCATGCTCACTTCCCATGAAAACGGCCGGCTCTATCTGCAGTTTAATGCAAATAACGACCATGTAAACCGTAAAATTTTTCGGCTTAATGAAGACATTCACGGCATGTTTTTCGTATCCGATTTCGGCCAGTTAATCGCTGCCGCCTACGGATTAAATGAAATTCACGATATGGAACGCATGCTGCACAGCAGTCCTCTGGCGCCTTATCTGCTTCCCAGCGCCCGCTATGAATTTAAAGAACCGATTCTCTACGAGTTCATTCAGAGCGATTTTGAAGATTTTGCCGAGTTCCTTGAATCTCTGCAGCAGCCGCAATAATCCGGTGCCGGGTTTCTTACGCGGACTGCACCGATGAACTCGGAAATGCTTCGGGAACTCTCACGTTATACGCAAAGTGCCCTCCATTTTATCCTCATATGCGAAAAGCACACGCTCCTGCGTGTGCTTCCCTTTTAACCAGCAATGTCCTATTCTCCCGGGCAGCTTCCCGCCAAGTACCGTCGGCGCTAAGGAGCTTAACTACTGTGTTCGAGATGGGAACAGGTGTAGCCTCCCCGCTATCTTCACTGGATTCTCGCTCGCCTTTTTCCCGTTATCCGAAAAAAGACTTCGCTTCTC
>JALEJU010000032.1 GCA_022769485.1 Bacillota bacterium | reverse complement strand
AGTCTGCCGCAATTGGGCCGCTCCCCTGCGCGAAGTCAGATAAGGATCTTGACCCGCTGACGCCAATGCAGGAATTGGTATTCAGCTCATTGGTCAGGTGAATGATGACATTGCTGGAGCTGCTATAGTCCAGATACAGATTGCTTCTGCCGCCGGTGCCGAGACGAATCTCGTTCTCGGAGATGTTCACCGTGCCGGACAGCGTAAAATGGATCGTATTGCAATACACACCGGCGGCAGAGGCGGAGGCAGTATTGTTGGTGATGGTGGCGTTGGCGATACTGACCTCTTTTCCGCACGAAAGATACACGCCGCCGCCCGTACCGTTCACATAATTGTGGGTGATGGTGCCGCCGGTCATATTGAAGGTACCATCGCTGTACACACCGCCGCCCATGTTGCCGTCGTTGCCGCTGTCGGTGGTGTTGTAGGAAATGGCGCCGCCGGTCATGTTGACGGTGCCTCCTGTGTAACCCAGAGAGCCGTTACTCACACCGCCGCCATTGTATACGGCTTTGTTGCCGATGATATTGCCGCCATTGAGGTTCAGGGTGCCTTTATTGTACACGCCGCCGCCGTAGTAGGCAGTGTTGCCGGCGATATTGCCGCCGGTAAAGGTGACGGTACCTCCTACGTAACTTGAATTGCCGTTACTCACACCGCCGCCCTCCCCATCTGTTCCGGGGTTGCCGCCGGTGATGACGCCGCCGGTGAGGTCACATTCGGTGCAGCCCTCCGGGACAGTCTCTCCCGCCTTCCACAGGCCGTCTGTATCGATGTAGCCCTCGTGTTTTGTGTTCTGACAATCGCAGATTGTCAGCGTTCCCCCGTTTCTCACTTGAATGACCGAGTAGTCATTGCTCTTGCCCGTCAGGACGTGTCCGTTCAGGCAGAGGGTCACATTCTGATTGTTGATAATCAGGTTGTTGGTCAGTGTCAGATCATCGGACAAATAGTAGTTGCCCGAGGTGGGGTAGCCGCCGTTGGCGGTCAATGCTGTCCACCCAGAAGAGTGGTCGTGAGTGCCTTCCTCCGCGCTCGCCGTCAGGGCCATCCCGGGCAGCAGCCCGAGCACCATGCACAGCGTCAGCAGCAGACTCAGCGCCTTACTTGCTCTTTTTCGTTTCATATTCATTCCTCCTTATTTTGCTCGTTATCAGATCATGGAAATGTTCTTCATACACAGGCCTGCTGCAGTCCGGACATGTCAGGCTGCAGGACCCCGCTCAGTCTCTCCCGCAGCAGTTCTGCCGAGAGCGGTCGGGCAAGACAGTCCGCCGCAGGGCTCGGTCTGCCTCCTGCCTCAGCATCGGTCAGGAGAAACACCGGCAGATCTGCCTTTTCCAGGTGGAGCATGTGGGGCAGCGCCGCACCGGCCGGATCCTCCGGGTCAAGCTGCGCGAAAACCGCGTCCACGCGGTTGCCGCGCACATCCTTCGGCGCTTTCAGCGGGTTGGTATGCTGGTAGATCACGCTGCCCGGAAAGGCCTCCAGAAGCAGCCTCGTCAGCTCCGCAAGCCTTTCCCGGTTTTGATCCACTGCCACAAATGTCATCGCATCACTTCCCATCCCAAGATATTTACGTTGTAATTTTACCAATCCGACCGTTGCAGAACCGTTGCACACAGACAAAAAAACAGGGCAGGAAATCAAAAAGCTTCCTGCCCCGTTCTGTTCTGCTTTTCAAGTCATCTGCTGCAGTGCCGCGTTGGTATATTCGCTCCAGCTGTACTGCGCCATGTATTCCCCCAGATAGGGGTTTCCCATCCGTTTGCCGGCGCACCAGTCGTAGTAATCGCAGCGGATGGCCTGGGGCACGATGCCCAATCTGCTCCGCTGCTGGGTGATGACATCTGCACAGCCTGCCGCTTCCAGCGTGTCCAGCAGATCCTTCCGGAGACTGCGCAGATAAGCCTCATGATTGTCGTCACCGAACAGCGTTGCGATGATCTCGCCATTGGTACAAAGGGCGCCCTTCCGGTCGACCAGATAGGCCAGTAGTTCCTTTGTTTTGCTATATTTGAACTTCAGGGGCGCTCCGTCCAGCCAGACCTCGAAATTCCCGAAACACCACACCTGCATGCGCTTCTCTTCCGGTACCGGGCGGCGCAGATTGGCCAGCTCCTTCTTCACCTTTTCCACTGTGATGGGCTTCATCAGATAGCCGCTGGCGTGGAGGTCAAAGGCGCTGCCCTGGTAGCGGGAAAAGCCGGTGGCAAAGATGATGTTCACGTCCGGATTGCGCAGCTTGAGCTGCTCCGCCAGCTCCACGCCATTGAGACCGGCCATCTCCACATCCAGAAAGACCACGTCACAGGGGTGAGCTTCGATGAACTCCAACACATCCTCGGCGTAGGAAAAGCCGTGGAGCTCCGCATGCGGCGCACACGCCCGGATTGCATCCATCAGCCCCTCCAGAGCCAGTTCCTCGTCATCCAATGCGATGATTTTCATGTCCGTCCGCCTCCTTTTTTGGGATCGTGATCACGGCCGTGGTTCCATTACCGGGGGAGCTGGTGATGGAAAGGGTCCCGCTTACCATGTTTTGCAGCCGCTCCCGCACATTGCGGATGCCGATATGCACCTTGCCGTCCTCCGAATACCGCTCGGGGTCAAAGCCGATCCCGGTATCAATGACCATGACAAGGTACGCATTCTCCGTCTCCCGGGTGGAGATGGTGACGGTTCCGCCGCCCCGCTTTTTGGTCACCCCATGCTTCACGGCGTTTTCCACCAGCGGCTGCACCGTCAGAGGCGGCAGCATAAAGTTGACAATGTCAATATCGTAGATGATCTCCAGCGTTCTGAAGCGGATCTTTTCCAGGGAGAGGTAGGTCTGGATATGCTGATACTCCTCTTCAAAGGGGATCGGCTCCTTCTGCTCGATGGATTTCATGTTGTTGCGCAGGTAGTCCGAGAACTTGTCAACCGCCTCCTGGGCCAGCTTGGGATCCCGTGCGCAAAGATGGTAGATAGAATTGAGCACATTATAGATAAAATGGGGCTGCAGCTGGCTGAGGGTGATAGCGATGCGGCTGTCGGCCAGCTGTATCTCTTTCTCGGCCAACTGTCGAGTCAGCTCTCCATGGAACAGATTATGGATCAGGATCAGTGACAGCGTGGTAGCCATATACATTGGTGTTGGATTCCAGTAAGGCAGGACTAACATGGACAGCAATGGCAAAATACCAAAGGTGAGCAGGGACAGCATTCCCTTCAAGGAAAGAATTGCGCGATAGGATGCCACCATCAGCAGTTCCAAAATCAGCGTACCAAAGTCTACCACCTCTACAATGATGTACCACGGGCCATCGGTATACATACCGTTGGCATCAAAACCGAACAGCATTCCGTTGAAAAGGGAGATCACTACCAACAGGCCAAAAGAGCCGCAGATTCCCGCAATGATGTGGGCGTACTTCCACGAAACTTTTTCCCGTTCCCGCACATACCCTACCAAGCAGTAGCCAAATAACGCATTCACAGCTATACCGCAGCCAAAGGACAGAAAGGCGCATAGCTTCAAGATGGGGATATATTGTGGCGTTCCGTTGAAAAACCACAGTCCGGCCTCCCCCAGCAGCATAAAAATCGCTGCAATGAGCAGGGCAATAAAAAATTTCATAAAAGCCCTCTCCCGGGTGCGGTCCATCAACGCACCGGACAGCAGGAACAGTGTGACCGCCGCCGCAAAGAGCAGCAGGCATACGTTGGGTTCCATCATCGTATTGATTCTGAGCATATTAAGTCCTCCCGGCAATGCTGTCATAACTGAGATGTCCCCGCAGGAACAGGTCTCCATCCAGCGCGTCCAAATCGGCATTGTCATCCAGCGGATACCATGTCTCTCCATCCCGACTGTATTCTCCGGTAAAAATCTGGAGCGGCGGCTTGGACAGAAATGCCTGGTTGCTTTTCAGTACCACGAAAAACACACATATGACGGCGAGCAGAAATACCAGAATACTTCCTATCCAGTTGTATTGTATTTTTTTCTTCATTACGGAACTACCTTTCTGATCTCGCGTCAGCCGCTTATGTCCCATAAGCAAGAAATAAGCCGCAGACTTCTCGTTTTGGTGAGTCCTTGGCTTCGACTCGACAAGTCTGATTAAGAAAATTATACATAATCAACAGAACAATCGCAAGAGAGATATGAACTGCTTCCGTGTTATAGCCGCTGGCACAATGGACGATGAGGATATTGCCGCTTTCATCCCAACCGACGACGATCCCCACATGGGTGTCATTCGGATAGAATACCAGATGCTGCCCGCTTCCTTGGGGACAGAATCCCGGTTCAGGATCTTGGGTTTGTCCATAGCAGGGCGTATCTTGATATCGTTCATTGTTCCTCCTGTAAAGTACCCTTGGGATAAGTTTTGAATATATATGCATAGCGCCAGCAAATGTGCAGTGAAGAATATCTTGAGCGGAATAAACCACTGAAAAAGCTCATTGTTATTTGTCCTTTCAAAATGGGCATAAAAAAAGCCCTTGAAAACTCAACGTTTTCAAGGGCTTTGTGGCGGAGAGACCGGGATTCGAACCCGGGGCCCGGTAAAGGGCACGGCATTTCGAGTGCCGCACGATCGACCACTCTGACATCTCTCCATCTATGTTCAAGCCTTGATTTCCCGCCGCTCTCCGGAAATAAACAACCGTCGTTTCCGAAATTTCCCGGCGGAGCCACAGGGCTGAACTCACTGATATTCAGTCTTTCAAACCGGAGATATCGCTGAAATCGTACGATTTCACGGGGACGCCCCGCCGCATCGTCCATGGATTTCAAAGGCGGCTCGTTGCTACCGCTCCGGCACATCTCCAAAAGTATGCCTTAATATTATAAATGTATACGATAAAAGAGTCAAGCGGGAATGATTGGAAATTGAAAGGGAAAATATACGCCTACAAAGGGTATCCTAATTTGCAGTTAAAAAGAAAACAGGGCTTTTTCCATACGGAATCCGGAGGAGCCTTCTTGCCGTATATCGATTTTTAGTATATACTCTACCATGCCTTGAATAAAACAAAATCTTGTGAAATGAAAAGGAGCGCTCTCCATGAAAAAAAGACTTGTTTCTTTACTGCTGGCCGCATGCATGGTATCTGCTTTGGCAGCATACACCGCAATTGACGCAGAAGCGGCAAGCGCGACCATATGCGATACATCGGATCCCCGCATCGACGATATGATGGACGCCATCGATCAGCAGAGCTTCAGCGGAACGGACACCGATGCGGAAACCGTAAAGTCATACATTCAGCACTATATATTCACATCTGATTTTTCCGCTGTAAACGGCGGAGAATATCCCTACCCCAATTCCGGAGAGTATGTAACCTCCGTATCGGACGGAACCTATGCGGCAAATATCCGCGGCTCCAAGGGCTGCTGCTCCTATTGCTATTATGTCAGCAATGTTGTCTACGGAACAGAGGGCAGTATAACCGGAAAAAGCGCCCTTACGCCCGAAGCGCTCCGGCAGCTGCTTCTTACATACGGTCAGGCCGGCGATCATCTCCGGGTAGACGGAAAACATTCCGTAACCTTTATTTCCTGCGACGATTCCGGTTTTTACAGTTTCAGCTACCGGGGCGACAACAACCCCTGCATAACTTTGGATTACTGGACATACGAAGCTTTTTCCGACTACTACTCCGGATATGACATCTGGCTGTACGACGCCAATACCGCAGTCAACCTCGATACGTTCGCGGCAGATGAAAGCGGCTCTGAAAGCGAAAAAAAACAACAGAGAGCCGGGCTGCACAATTTTATCACGGTCAATAAATACTACGGTCAATTCGAAGATATCGCCCCCTCCGCATGGTATTACGACAATGTGACCACAGCCTATAATCTGGCGCTGATGAAAGGCTCCAGCAGCACCTGCTTCAACGCCGCCGGCACCGTCACCCTTGCGGAAGCCATCGCCATGGCCTGCCGTCTGCACAGCATTTATTACACAGGAATCGAGAGCTTCGTGCAGACCGACGACGAATGGTATCAGGTTTATGTGAATTACGCATGGGACAATGACATTCTCCCGCGAAAATACAAAGATTATAACAAAGCCGCTTCCCGGGAGCAGTTTGCGGAAATCTTCGCAAACGCTCTTCCCGAAGAAGCTTTGATGCAGATCAATACGATTTCCGCAAACGCCATTCCCGACGTTTCTGCGTCCGCTTCTTACGCGGACGCGGTCTACCGTCTTTACCGAGCCGGAATTCTTACCGGTTCCAATGCACAGGGCGCATTTCTGCCGGATTCCACCATTTCCCGCACGGAGGCCTCCGCCATCATCACGCGCATGGCAGATCCCAGCCTGCGGCAAAGCATAGCTATTCTGCGTTAAAGGAAAACAGAAACGGCTCCCCTGCCGTTCGGCTTGTTTTTCTGCTGCCCGCAGATTATAATAATTCCATACATATTGTGAGACCATATGATTAAACAAATCCCTATACACGAAAGGAGAAATCTATTATGCTGGAAATCGGAATGAAAGCACCGGAATTCACATTGCCGGACAAAGACGGAAACGCAGTGTCTCTGTCTGATTTTACAGGAAAAAAAGTCGTAGTATATTTTTATTCCAAGGACAATACTTCCGGCTGTACGAAACAGGCCTGCGCTTTTGCGGATGCTTACGGCACATATAAAGATCAAGGCGTGGAGATTATCGGTATCAGCAAAGATACTGCGGCGTCCCATAAAAAATTCGCGGACAAGCATGAACTTCCCTTTATTCTTCTGGCAGACCCTGAGCACACCGCCCTGGAAGCATACGGAGTCTGGCAGGAAAAAACACAATGCGGAAAAACGACTATGGGGACGGTCAGAACCACATTTCTCATCGACGAACAAGGTATGATCGAAAAAATCTGGAGTAAAGTGAAACCGGATAAAAACGCTGCCGAAATTCTGGAATATCTGGCGCAGTAACCGCCGGCAGACGGGCAGATACGCATTTACCTGAATCAAATAGAAAAAGACAGGAAAATAAAAAAAATTTCCTGTCTTTTTCATATTCATATTACCACATTTTCAGTAAAATTTCAAGCCTTGTACCGTTCTTACTTTCCGTGTATTAAGTATACGGAGGTATGATGAATATGAAAGAAAAAAGTATGACAGCGCTGATCAGCGCATTCTCCAGAGCTTATCATTTCGAGACGGCTCAAGTCAAAATATTCAGCGATCCTGTGGCAAAGCTGCTGTTCCGCCCGGAAGAATACCGGCAGATTTGCCATCACATGTCTCAGGGCATAAGCTTTTTTAATCCCGCTTTCTCCGGAACCCCGGAGGAAGCGCTGCGTTGGATCGTGAACAACCAGCTGTCCCCTTCTCCCCTGGGAAGATCGGCATTTGCGGAAAGTGCTTTGAAAAACGCTGTAGCCGCAGGCGCTTCTCAATACCTGATTTTTGCAGCGGGTCTGGATACATTCGCCTATCGGCAGCCGGCATGGGCATCCAATTTGAGAATTTTTGAAATTGACCACCCTATAAGCGCGCAGGATAAAAGCCGGCGGCTGTCAGAAGCGGGAATATCCATTCCGGAAAATGTTCATTTCATCGCAGCTGATTTTGAAGAAGAAAACCGGATTCATCCGTTGACAGTCTGCGATGCTTTTGATAAACGGAAAATCAGCTTTTGCAGCCTTTTAGGAATACTCTATTATCTGAATCAAAACACGGTTCATTCCCTGCTTACCTCACTGACGCCCCTTCTCCCGAAAGGCAGTTCTCTCGTTTTCGACTATCCCGATGAAAGCAGTTATAACGAGAACGCCGGCTCCCGGGTAAAAAAACAGATTCTGCTGGCAGCCGGGGCGGAAGAAGCCATGCAGTCCTGCTGGTCTTATACGCAGCTCGAAAGATTGCTGGAAGAATCGGGCTTTCTGATTTACGAACACCTGACGCCGCAGCAGATTACACAGCAATACTTTTCGGCATATAACAAAGTCAATCCGAACCGTCCCATGCGAGCCTTTGACAATGTAAATTATTGCTTAGCGGTAAAAAAGTAAATTTAGGGTTCCATCGCCCGGATCAAAAGCGTCAAACCCGGAATTTTCCGTACGAAAAGCCGGTCAGCTTAGGCTGACCGGCTGCCGTATAAAACGCATTCTTCTCCTTAAGAAATTTTATCAGAATCTAAAGTCTCTCCGATTGGATTCCTTAATATCTTTTACGTTTTCTTCCGCTATTTTCCGAACTTTTTCCTTTGGAATCTTTTTCAGTTCGTCTTCAATTAAATCAAAACCGATCTTTTTCGTCTCCTCGCTTGCGTAATCGGTCAAATACTCTGTCAGCGTCATCAGCGCATTGGGATGACAGCAGTTCAGAATCTGGCCGTTTTTGCACAGGCTCATAAACCGGTCGCCGGTTCGTCCTTCCCGGTAGCACGCCGTACAGAACGAAGGAATATATCCCAGCTTCATCAGCCAGTTTACAACTTCATCCAGTGTACGCTGGTCTGAAACATCGAATTGCTCGGAATCATGGGGTCGTTCTTCCTCTGTATAACCCCCTACCGATGTTCTGGATGCTCCGCTGATTTGAGAAATGCCCAGGGATAACGCTTTTTCGCGAACAGCCTGACTTTCTCTTGTGGATATGATCATTCCGGTATACGGTACGGCAATCCGAATGCAGGCGATAATTTTTTCAAAAAGTTCATCGCTTAACCCGTTATCGAACATTTCCGGATCGATGTCATCCGCGCGTTTAACCCGAGGAACGCTGATGGTGTGCGGGCCTACGCCGTGAACGGCTTCCAGGTGCTCCGCATGCATAAGGAGTCCGGCAAATTCATATTTATAAAGCTCCAATCCAAACAGAACGCCAAGACCAACGTCATCGATTCCGCCGTCCATAGCCCGATCCATAGCTTCTGTATGATAATCATAATCATGCTTGGGACCCGTAGGATGCAGCTCTAAATAACTCTTTTTATGATATGTCTCCTGGAAGAGGATGTAAGTGCCGATTCCTGCATCACGCAGTTTGCGGTAATTTTCCACGGTAGTTGCCGCAATATTTACATTGACCCGGCGGATGGCTCCGTTTTTGTGTTTAATGCTGTATATTGTTTTGATGCACTCCAATATATACTCGATGGGATTATTAACCGGATCTTCCCCCGCTTCTATGGCCAGACGCTTGTGTCCCATATCCTGAAGCGCGATGACTTCCTGGCGCACTTCCTCCTGGGTCAGCTTTTTCCGGGCAATGTGCTTATTTTTCAAATGGTACGGACAGTATACACAGCCGTTTACGCAATAATTGGAAAGATACAGCGGCGCAAACATAACGATGCGGTTTCCATAAAACGCAAGCTTGATTTCTTCCGCCAATTCGTACATTTCTTTCACTTTTTCCGGAATGTCACAAGCCAGAAGCACAGATGCTTCCCGATGTGTCAACCCTGCGCAGTGCATGCCGTCCGGGGTCTTTTTAGGACGCGCTTTTTCCAAAATGCTGTCAATCAGCGGAATGTTGTTCTTGTTTTCTTCCGCGTAACGAATGGTTTCAAGAATTTCAGCATCATTGATAAATTCCTCTGCTTTTCTCGATTTGGGATTATAAACTGCCATTTTCATACTTCCTTTCTTACGGTCAGGATGCCCTTTCCTTCAGAGATCTGATTATATCGTCGCTTCCGGAAGCGGTTCCGTAGCCTTTTATACCGTTATTGCTGTTCCCCGCAAAGTACCGCGCTACAATAAAAAAACTGTACCTGCGAAAGGTACAGCCGCACAAAGCATACTTTATATGCCGGTTTATTTGCGCTATCCTTTCAGTCAGAATCTACTATAAGAAACTTTTTGTCAGGAACTTTAACTATTGCTTATATCTTATCCTTACACAAAAATGTATGATTTGTCAATCCTAATACAAAAATATTTCAGCAGAAAATTTATAAATTACCGTCTTCTCCAAAAAACAGCCGCAGTAAAAAACAACGACTGCGGAAAATAAAGAATTCGTTTCCCGCAGCTGTTGTTATTCGAAGGCCGCACGCATATCAATTTTCTGCTTTTCAAACCGCAAGATTTTAATTACATATGCGCTTTTAGCCTCTTGCAGACTCCCCTGATATCACCGCCGGCCGCGTTGATTTCGTATTCATATCCGGCTTCGCCCTTATAGAATTCTATTTCGTAGACATTCTCTTCCTGATCCAGTTTCGTTTCGGTAAAAGTTACATCCGCAGCAGCAGCCCCGCAATGCTTCAACGCAATCTCTTTTGCCTGGTCTAAGGTGATGACGTTCTGACCCGCAGTCCGGCCGTTTTGGGATTTTGCGGCAATATATTCAACACTGCTCTCTAAGATTTCGCCTGTTCCTGCATGAACATCATACTCATACTCTGCGGAATCATTGTAAAATTCCAGCTCATACGAAGGAACCTGCTTGTCCTTCTCAAGTTCTTCTTTGACGAAAGTCACCTCCGAACTATTTATCCCCGCATCCTTCAGAGCCAGCTCTTTTGCCTTATCCAAACTGATCGTCTGGTTTGATGAAGTGCCGGGTGTCTGATTCTGCCCATTGCCGCCGTTTTCATCCTGGCCGCCGCAAGCGGCTCCGAAGACAAGAAGCATCACCATACACAAAAGCAAAACAGCTTTCTTTGATTTTGAAAAAAATACTTTCATTTTAACCTCCTTAACTCCTTTCTATCCTTATTTATACCCCACTAATCTAAAGTTTAAATAAAAAACAAAAACTTTAACTCAGATAATCCGCTTTCTGCCGTTCAACTGTTTCAGAGGGGGCCGGGACGTTTGCTTTTAAAAGCAGACGTCCTATTTTGCGTCTCGATTGCTCTCCCCGGAAACAGACAATTTCAAAAACAGCAAAATCCCCGCTGCCGCAAATCCGGCTCCGAACAAAAATATAATCTGCTGCGCCTTCAAATGCGCTTCAGCCATGGATAAACCGGCGGAGTAATGATTCTGCAGCAGTTCCAGCATTGCGCTGCCAAAAGCGATTCCCATTGTATTTCCGATGTTTCTCGTGGTTCCCAAGGCGCCTGAAGCAACGCCGGACATACTGCGGTCTGCGGATTGCAAAATTGTGGTATTGATAGCGCAGGAACTAAATGCATTTCCTGCACCCACCAGCATCAATACAAAAATAACAAGCCAAATAGAGACAGATTCCGTAAAAAAACTGATACCGATACAGGCCGCTCCCATCATGGAGAGTCCGATCACAGCCGGAAGCACCGTTCCCTTTTTATCAATCAGCGCTCCGCCCACCGGCGCCATAAGCATCATAAGCAAAGGCGCGGTTAACATAATGCTGCCGGCATGTTTGGCGGAAAAAAGCAGAACGTCCGCCAGAAAAAACGGAAACAAATAAGTCGTCAGCTGCTGCGTTAAATAAGAAAGACCGCTGGCGCATCCCGCTAACGTAAATGCTTTGTTCCGGAACAGTTCCAACGGCAAAAGCGGATATTTGGCTCGTTTTTCAATTTTTACAAAAAGGAGGAACAGCAATGCGGAAATACCAAGCTGTATAAGCAAACGCCCATAGCTTTCCGCAGAACCGACGGAATTCAGACTGACGGCGAAAAGCCCCGTTGCCGCCATAAAAACAATACTGCCGGCTAAATCTAAAGACACAGCCCCCTCTTTTCCCCCGGAATCGTTTTCAAGAACAAACCAGGCTCCGAAAAAGCCTAAAACAGTAAAAACAGCGCTGAAATAAAAGATAGCATGCCACCCGAAATATTCCAGCAGAAAACCGCCGATACAAGGACCCGATACAAATCCCACGGAAACAAAAACGGTATTGACTCCCAATGCCCTGCCGCATTCGTCAGGCGGAAATGTTCGGTAAATGGTAGCCTGGGTAATGGAAATCAACATACTGTAGCCGATTCCTTGAAGAGCTCGGAAAAAGATCAAAACCGAAAGGCTGTGGGATAAAAGAGGAGCCAATATGGATGCCGCAGAAAAAAATCCAAACCCTAATAAATACTGTCTCTTATAGCCGTAAATATCCGCCAGCCGGCCGAAAAACAGCAGACAGCAGCACGGCAGAAGAGCGTAAACCAGCGCAAGCCAGCTGACTTCTGCCTGGGAGGCACAAAACTCCTCCCTGAGAAACGGAAGCGCCAGATTCAGGCTGTTAATCGCAAATGCAGCGCCCAGATTTGCCATACTGGTAATTACAAATACACTCCATTTGGATTTTTTTATGTCCTGAAGGCTCATGAACTACACCTCTGATATAATTTATAAAAACAAAAGCGAAAAAGCTGCGATTTTACTCCATTCTATTTGAATATTTGATTTCTATGCGGATTTAGTGCTCTGTAGAGGCAATATCCTAAAATTCCTGCCGAAATAAATTCTCCTGCTCCGATTGTGGCAACCAGATACCAGTGAGCATCTCCCAGGTGATACGCATAGCGCAGAACAAAGGGTATAATAATCATATTGGATAAAATCGGCGGCAGTAAAAATAAGACCGGTCGGTTCCGCAGCACATAGGTTCCCATCGCCCCTAATAAAGTAGCCAATGTACCGAAAATTACATCGAAAATTACGCATCCTGTCATCAAGTTGGCAAAAAAACAACCGACAGCCAATCCCGGAACTGCTGCCGGCATAAAGACAGGAAGAACGCATAAGGCCTCAGAAAGCCGGACTTGTACAGCGCCGGACGCCAATCCGAACTCCGCAGACACATAAGTCAAGATCACATACAGAACTGCCGTCATGGCCGCTCTGCACAGATATACACTCCTGTTATTCTTCATTTTTTTCTCCTTAGTTTTGTTTTAGGTGAGGATGGTTTCGAACTCACCGTGTAAAATTTTCTCAGAATTCCGTTCGGTTGTCAATAAACAATCAGTTTTACTGAAAGATGCCGATAATCCCCTGAGTTCCCAGCGTCATAACAGCGCCCCCAAGTAGAACCCCCAACAAGATGGCCGGTACAGCCGCTTTCATCCGCAGCCCTAAGAGAACTGCCAGAAGAGCTCCCGACCACGCACCGGTTCCCGGAAGCGGAATTCCTACGAAAAGAACCAGACCCCAGGGGCCGTATTTTTGAATCGTTCCGGATTTTCCCATTAACCGTCTTTTATAGCCACGCACCCAGCGACCAAATAGCTTTGTTCGTTCCAGCAGTTCCATTACATAACGGCCGAATACGATCAAAAACGGAACAGGAATAATATTCCCCAGCGTACAGAGAACTAAGGTCAACGCCCAGTTTACGCCCAGCGCCGCCCCTAAAATAATTCCGCCCCGCAGTTCGATGAAAGGAATCATCGAAACGATTACCAGCGCCGGTTCGGCACCGAAATGCAATAGGGAATCCCAAATCTGCTCCATTCATCCTTCTCCGTAATTTCAATCCCGACGCCTGTGCTTCCCCGCTGCAAACGATTCGGAAACACAAGAGATCCTTCTCCTCTATTGGATTTCATCCAAATTGTAAGGTGTTTCCTGATAAACGTAGTTCAGCCAATTGGAATACAGCAGATGCGCGTGCCCTTTCCAGCTCATAATCGGTCTTTGCGTATCATCATCATTGGGATAATAATTTACGGGAACAGAAATAGGAAGTCCCGCTTTTTTATCCCTCAGATACTCCTTCTCCAGTGTCTCTCTGTCATATTCGGAGTGCCCGGTAATAAACACCTGCTTGTAACGGGGCGAAGCTACCGCATAAACCCCTGCTTCCTTTGAAGACGCCAAAATCCACAAATCCGAAACAGCTTCAATCTCTTCCCGTTTCACGGTTGTATGCCGCGACTGAGGAACCATAAACGTATCATCAAAGCCGCGGAATAATACAGCATTCTGCGCTTCCACTTCATGGGGATAGACTCCGAACAGCTTTTCATCCAACAAATATTTGTGAATGCCGAAATGATAATACATTCCCGCCTGTGCGCCCCAGCAGATATGGAAGGTACTGAACACATGAGTTTTCGACCATTCCATAATTTCACAGAGTTCCGGCCAGTAATCCACATCTTCAAATTCCAATTTTTCCACCGGCGCCCCTGTGATAATCAAGCCGTCGAACTTTTGATCCTTTATCTCATCAAACGTTTTGTAGAACGCCAGCAAATGTTCCAGAGGAATGTTTTTCGCCTGATGGCTTTGGGTATAAATCAGCTCCAGTTCCAACTGCAGCGGCGTATTGCCGATCAGCCTGGCAATTTGTGTTTCCGTGGCAATTTTTGTAGGCATGAGATTCAGAACCGCAATGCGCAAAGGACGAATATCCTGAGACAGCGCTCTGGCTTCGTCCATAACAAAAATTTTCTCTTGTTTCAGCGTGGCTTCTGCGGGAAGTCCGCTGGGAATTTTAATCGGCACAGTTAAGCCCCCTCTTTCTCTTTTACGATAAAAACTACAATTGGTTCAGAGCCTGTTCTAAATCCGCAAGTATATCTGAAATATGTTCGATCCCCACGGACAGACGAACCAGATCTGCGCCGATTCCGGCATCCTTCAGCTGCTCATCCGTTAATTGGCGGTGTGTGGTGCTGGCCGGATGCAGCACGCTGGTTCTTGCGTCCGCAACGTGCACCACAATCTGCGCAAGCTTCAGAGAGTCCATAAACTTTACCGCTGCCTCTCTTCCGCCTTTTACGCCGAAAGAAATTACGCCGCAGGCGCCTTTGGGCAGATATTTTTCCGCCAGTTCATATTGGTCGGAGCCGGGCAGTTTCGGATAATTTACCCAGGAAATCTTTTCATGCTTCTCCAGATACTCCGCAACCTGCATAGCGTTTTCACAATGGCGTTCCATCCGCAGTGCCAATGTTTCCAGTCCCTGATTTAAAATAAAAGCAGCGATGGGCTGAGGTGTTGTGCCCAAATCCCGCATAAGCTGACAGCGCGCCTTGCTGATATAAGCGGCTTTTCCGAAATCTCTTGTATAAACCACACCGTGATACGATTCGTCCGGTTCCGTCAGCCCCGGAAAACCGCCCGCTGCTTCCCAGTCAAAATTACCGCTGTCAACGACTGCGCCGCCCACTACGCTGGCATGCCCGTCCATATATTTTGTAGTAGAATGAATCACGATATCCGCACCGAATTCAAAAGGTCTGCACAAAACCGGAGTGGCGAATGTGTTGTCCACCAAAAGAGGAACATTATGTTTGTGCGCTAAGTTTGCATAACGCTCGATATCCAATACTTTCAGCGCCGGATTTGCAATGGTTTCCCCGAAAACAGCCTTTGTATTCTCATCAAAAAACGGCTCAATCTCTTCATCCGTCATGTCCGGATTCACAAAGCGAACGTCGATTCCGAAACGTTTCATAGTTACCGCAAACAGGTTTATTGTTCCTCCGTAAATGGAAGACAGCGAAATGATGTTATCACCGCAGCCGGCAATATTCATAACGGCCACGAGATTGGCCGCCTGACCGGAAGAGGTGCACATAGCGCCCACCCCGCCTTCCAGCGCGGCGATTTTCTGCTCCACATATTCCACCGTAGGATTGGAAATTCTCGTATACATATGTCCCGGCACTTCCAAATCAAACAGCTTGCCTAAATGATCCGCAGAATCATATTTATAGGTTGTACTCTGATAAATGGGAAGAATTCTCGGTTCACCGTTCCCCGGCTTATATCCTTCCTGTATGCAAATCGTTTCTATTTTCTGTCTTTCCATAAATTTTACCCTTTCTGCAACATACATTGTTCTTTTATAATAGCATATATACAAGAGAAAAGCCATGACAGCAGAAGGAAAAACGGCGGAAAGATTCCGCCGTTCCCGTTCTGCTGAAATCAGACTTTTTTACTTTATAATTTGTTTCTCTGGATTTTTCCACTGATCGTCTTAGGCAGCTCGTCCCTGAACACAACGATTCTGGGATACTTATACGGGGCCGTCCGTTTCTTTACATAGTTTTGGATTTCTTTCTTTAATTCTTCCGTACCTTCCTTGCCTTTTACCAAGACGATGCTGGCCTTTACGACCTGCCCTCTGATCTCATCCGGGGCAGCCGATACGCCGCATTCCAACACATAAGGAAGCTCCATGATAACGCTTTCGATTTCGAAGGGCCCGATCCGGTATCCGGAGGATTTGATCAAATCGTCTACCCGGCCTACATACCAGAAATAACCGTCCTCGTCTTTCCAGGCCGTATCTCCCGTATGATAATAGCCATCATGCCAGGATGCTCTCGTCTTTTCCTCATCCCTGTAGTATCCCAGGAAAATACCCACAGGCAGATTTTCCTTCGTCCGAACTACAATCTCGCCCGTTTCTCCCACTTCGGCCAGTTTTCCGTCAGAAGTCATAAGCTCTACATCAAACAGCGGATTTGCTTTTCCCATGGAACCGATTTTCGGCGTATCGCCGACCAGATTGCCGATCAGCAAAGTGGTTTCCGTCTGACCGAATCCTTCCATAACAGAAAGTCCCGTCGCCTTTTTAAATTGATGATATACTTCCGGATTCAGCGCCTCGCCTGCCGTAGTGGCATGCCGGATACTGGACAGGTCAAACCGGGACAGATCTTCTTTGATCATAAAGCGGTACATAGTAGGCGGCGCGCAGAATGTTGTTATCTTATACTGCTTGAACAGCGGCAGGATATCGTTGGCATCAAAGCGATCAAAGTCATACACGAAAATTGCCGCTTCGCACATCCACTGCCCGTACAGCTTGCCCCAAAGAGATTTTCCCCAGCCTGTATCGGAAATGGTCAGGTGCAGCCCGTGGGGATCCACGCAATGCCAGTATTTCGCCGTAACGAAATGTCCCAACGGATATTTATAGCTATGCTGTGCCATCTTCGGATAACCCGTGGTGCCGGAGCTGAAGAACATAACCATGGGATCGTCGCCGCAGGGACAGTCCTCACTTCTGTCGAATTTTCCGCTGTACATCAGATACTCTTCGTCAAAGTTCCGCCATCCGGGTCGATTTCCGCCCACCATGACTTTCAATTCAAGGCTGGGAGATGTAAGCTGCGCTTCGTCTATGCACTCCGCCGTCTGGCCGTCCGCCGTGCAGACGATGGCTTTGATTCCGGCCGATTGGAAACGGTATTCAAAATCCTTTGTTAAAAGCTGGTTGGGCGCAGGCACCGCAATCGCTCCGATCTTATGAAGTGCCAATATGGCAAACCAGAACTGATAATGCCGTTTTAAGACCAGCATAACGCAGTCACCTCGTTGAATCCCCATGGACTTAAAATAGTTTGCCGTACGGTTAGACGCCTTTCTGATTTCGTCAAAAGTAAATCTTCGTTCCTTCTTGTTCTTATCCAGATGGATCATGGCCAGCTTATTGGGCTTTTTCTTTGCCAGCTCATCTACAACGTCAAACGCAAAATTAAATTTATCTTCATTGTGGAACCCGATGGACTGCAATGCGCCGTTTTCATCTTCGAGAGGCAGGATAAAGTTTTCATAAATCAGATGCTCCGTCTGCTTTGCCGCTACGATTGTTTCACCCATCTGATTTTCTTCGTTTTCTTCGCCGGAAAGAACCACCGCGCAGAACACGCAGTCTTCTCCGCCTACAGCGATCATGCCGTGAGGCGTAGCGCTGTCGTAGTAGATGCTGTCGCCCTCGGACAGGATTTCCGTATGAGTGCCTACCTGCACTTTTAATTGTCCGCTCAGGACAAAGTCAAATTCCTGCCCTTTGTGCGTCGTTAAATGAATGGGCTTCGACTGCTGCTCAACGGAATATTCATATTTTACCCAATACGGCTCCGCTATCTTTTTATGGAACATGGTAGCCAGATTTCGAATTTCAATTCCCTCTTCCCTGGCGGTAATCTGACCTGCTCCCTTTCTCGTAACCGTATAAGATGTTAAATGAGCGCTGGTTCCTTCCATCAAGTCGGAAATTTCCACCCCGAAGCAAAGCGCGCACTTATGAATAAAGGTAAACGGAATATCCACATTTCCGCTTTCATAACTTTTGTACTGCTCTGCGCTCACATCGGTTTTCTGCGCCATCTCCTCTGCGGTATATCCGGAGATTTCTCTCAGTTCCTGGATTCTGGCCGCTACGTCGCGTAACATACTTATTTCATTTGTCTGCTGCATCTTTTACCTCTTTTCCGGGGCCATAAAAAAACGCCCCAAAGAATTTTTTTCTTTGAGACGAATCTGACAATCCGCGGTACCACTCAAATTGCATGCAAAGCATACCACCTCACAGGCTCTATCAAGCCTTTCGCTTTTACGCAGCGATTACGGAGAGCGTCTACTTTCCTGCGAGTTCGGGCTCCCGGCTCGGAAGGGATAGGTTCCCGAATTTTCTCATTATCGGCTCACAGCGCCCGCCGACTCTCTGGAAACGAAAAAATTCAACCGTCTTCGTCACAGCCTTTGTTTCTATTAAGTTACGCACCCATACTAACACCGTTTTTTTGTACTGTCAAGCAATTTTTTTTATATTTTTTTGTTTCCTTCAACAATCTACTTGACAACCTTAAATTTTCTTGGTATTCTACTTGCGTGATAATTATGCAGCCGCTGAGAAGGAGGCTGTTTACCGTACGAAAAGGAAATTGAGATTAAAATGATGAAAACTTATATGCATGTTCTCAACAACCTGGATCTGCTGATTAGCCCTGCAATCGTTGTATTGCTGGGTCTGGTTCTGTTGCTTAGCATTCTGCTGGCAGCTAAATCTGATGAAAACACAGGTACACTGAGAATAGGCAATTGTTAGTTTATAATCATAGTTGTAAGCACAACCCCGTTCTTAGTGAGCGGGGTTTCTTTTATAAATGAACGGTGAGAGAAATTTGAGCCGCGCTGAAAGGATATTTTATGAAACAGCCTATGCCCTATCTCTTTGACACGAAAAAGAGAATTATTGTCATAACCGGACATTACGGTAGCGGAAAAACAGAGTTTGCGGTCAATCTGGCTCTGGCATTAAAAAACGATGAAATGCACTGTCCTTTTAAGGAAGTCTCTTTAGTAGACTTAGACGTTGCAAATCCTTATTTCCGCTCCCGGGAACGTACGGAAATTCTGGAGGCCAGCGGGATTCAGGTATTCGGAAGTGCGTACCGGGGAGAAATCACAGCAGAGCTTCCCGCTCTGTCCGCATCCATCCGGACGCCTTTAGAAAATCCCGACTGCTGCGCGATTCTGGATATCGGCGGAAACGACAGCGGCGCTCGGGTACTGAAGCAATTTCGAAAGTATTTTCAAACAGAAGAATCCATCCTTCTGACCGTCATTAACCGAAACCGCCCGGAAACCAGAAATTTAAACGGTGCTTTAAAACACCTGTACGCCATCGAAACAGAACTGGAAACAGAGGTAAAAGGTCTGATCAACAATACACACCTGCTTCGGGAAACCACAGCGGAGGATATAAAAAAAGGACATGAACTCTGCAAAGCGCTTTCCGAAAAAACCGGAAAACCCATTATCTGTGATACGTTTCCGGAACCTCTGGTCTCTGCGCAGGAGCTGGAATTTTTGGACACATTGATTTTTCCGCTTCAATTATATATGCGCCCGGAATGGCTGGACAAATAAGCAGATTAAATTCAATTAATATAGAACTATTGTTACGATTTGAAAGGAGCATCACTAATGGCAAAATATGTGGTTCGCATTGATGCGGACAAATGCAAAGGCTGTGAACTGTGCAAAACAGTTTGCCCCAAAGACCTGATCGTCATGGGTTCCCACGTTAACGGCAAAGGATATTTCCCCGCGTCTGTGGAGCGGCAGGAAGAATGCGTCGGCTGCACCAGCTGCGCTGTAATGTGCCCCGATGGCGCGATTGAAATTTTTGAGGAGGAAGCATAATGGCAGAAAAGGTATTAATGAAAGGAAACGAAGCTTTCGCAGAAGCAGTCATCCGAGGCGGCTGCCGTTATTATTTCGGCTACCCGATTACCCCTCAGAGTGAAATTCCCGAATATATGTCCAGGGAACTGGCCGAAAGAGGCGGAACGTTCCTGCAAGCGGAAAGTGAACTGGGAGCAATCAATATGGCCTACGGCTGCGGAGCCGCAGGAGGAAGCTGTTTTATTTCCTCTTCCTCTCCCGGTATTGCCCTCATGCAGGAAGGAATGAGCTTTCTGGCTTCCGCAGAAGTTCCGGCGGTACTTTTGAACGTATCCCGCTGCGGTCCGGGAATCGGCGGCATCCAGCCCGGACAAGCAGACTATTTTCAGGTTACCAGAGGCGGCGGAAACGGCGACTACCGGATTCCGGTTTTCGCGCCTTCCACAATCCAGGAAGCCGTGGATATTCTCTACGAAGCACCCTCTATGGCAGACTATTGGAGAAACCCTGTTATGATTCTCGCCGACGGTATTATGGGACAGATGATGGAGCCTGTCGTTCTTCCCGAACCCAAAGCCCCCCTTCTCCCCGGCGATGTTCCCAAAGTAAAACCCTGGGCGGCCAGCGGCAGCGGCTACAAAGAAAACCGCAGCGTGGTAAAATCCCTCCGTTTAAAACCGGAAGACCTGGAAGTTCATGTGGAAAAGCTGTATGAAAAGTATGCACAAGCTGAAAAAGAACTGGTTCGTTACGAATGCATCGGCTTAGAAGATGCGGACATCGTATTCACTGCCTTTGGAACCATGGCTCGTCTGATTCACGAGGTTATAGAGCTCTTAGCAAAAGAAGGAATCAAAGCAGGCATGATCCGTCCCATTTCTCTGTGGCCCTTCCCGTACGAAGCATTTGACCGGATTGAAAGCAAAACGAAAGTCGTCATTTCAGCGGAATTATCTATGGGACAGATGCTCCAGGACGTAAAAATGGGCGTGTGCGGACGATTCCCGGTTGAACTGATTCACAGAACCGGCGGCATCATTCCCACTTCCCTGGAAGTTGCAGAAAAAGCGAAGAAGATTTTGGAGGGATTAAAATGAAACCGGTATTTACTTATACAAAGGGAATGCTTCCCGTTTCCACAAGTTACTGCCCCGGCTGCACCCACGGCATTGCCCATCGCCTGATTATGGAATGTCTTGAGGAAAAAGGAAAATTAGGCGACACCATCGGCGTTGCACCAATCGGATGCAGTGTACTGGCTCATCAATTTATGAATATAGATATGTGCGAAGCGGCTCACGGCAGAGCTCCCGCTGTTGCCAGCGGCATCCGCCGGGCACAGCCTGACCGCATCGTTTTCACATACCAGGGCGACGGCGACCTGGCTTCCATCGGTATGGCGGAAATCATCCACGCCGCAGCAAGAGGCGAACACTTTACTACATTTTTTATCAACAACTGTATCTACGGTATGACCGGCGGCCAGATGGCTCCCACCACCCTGCTGGGACAGCGCTCTACCACTTCCGTCAACGGACGCACAAAAGAACAGGCTGGCGCTCCCATCCGCGTATCCGAGCTGATCGCCACGCTGGAAGGTGCGGTATTCGTAGAACGGGTTTCTCTGGATACCCCCGCTCACGTTCGGCAAGCCAAAAAGGCCGTTATGAAAGCGCTGGAAATTCAGGAAAAAGGTTTGGGCTTTACATTTGTGGAATTCCTTTCTTCCTGTCCGACCAACTGGGGCAAAACACCCGCAGACGCTTTACAGTGGATGAGAGATGAAATGATTCCTTATTATCCGTTAGGCAATTTCAGAACACCGGAGGAGGACTAATATGAGTACGAATAAATTCTTTTTCGCCGGTGCCGGCGGCCAGGGCATCCTGCTTATGGGACAAATGCTGGCATACGGCGGTATGTATGATAACAAAGAAGTTACCTTTATGCCTTCCTACGGTCCCGAGATGCGGGGAGGCACGGCCAACTGCACCGTAATCGTATCCGATGAAAAAATCAACTGCCCCATGATTTACGAGGCAGACACCGTGATCGCTATGAATCAACCGTCTCTGCAAAGCTTTGAACGCTTGGTTAAACCCGGCGGAAATCTGTTTATCAACCAGTCTCTGGTTCAGACAGAACCCATCCGGTCAGATATTTCCATCTATAAAGTTCCCTGCAGCGAACTGGCAAACGAACTGGGAAATACGAAGGCGGCCAACATGGTTATGTTCGGAGCCATTTTATCCGCTACCAAAATTTTATCGGAAGAAGCCATCGAATACGTCCTGCAGAAAGTCTTCTCCGGAAAGAAAGCAAAGCACCTTGATTTGAACCGCAGAGCGATCAAAGCATTCAAATGTGAATAGATAATGGAGGTAAAAAATGAATTACGAATTCAAAAAAACACTCACTGATACTCCGAAAGAAAAACCGGATCCGAAGTCCCTTGGTTTCGGTAAAATTTTCACCGACCATATGTTCCTGATGGATTATGATACAGAAAAAGGCTGGCATGACGGCCGCATCGTTCCTTACGGTCCCCTGCAGATGGATCCTGCCGCAGTGGTTTTCCATTACGGTCAAGAGATGTTCGAAGGGCTGAAAGCATATAAAACTGCGGAAGGTAAAGTTCTTCTGTTCCGTCCGGATATGAATGCAAAGCGTACCAACGCCACAAACGACCGCATGTGCATGCCGCAGATGGATGAAGATCTTTATGTCGCTTGTATCAAGGCCCTGGTAGATGTGGAACGGGACTGGATTCCGGATCAGCCCGGAACCGCTCTCTATATTCGCCCCTTTATCATCGGCGATGAGGCGTTTTTAGGCGTAAGACCCTCCAACCACTATCTCTTTGTGATCATTCTCAGCCCCGTAGGCTCTTATTATGAAAGCAGCAACGGCGGTCTGGTAGCCAACAGCATTTTCGTGGAAGACGAATACGTTCGATCCGTTCCCGGCGGAACCGGCTACGCAAAAGTAGGCGGAAACTACGCGGGTGCTCTGAAAGCGCAGGAGAAAGCCCATGCCAACGGCTGTGAGCAGGTTCTCTGGCTGGATGCCATCGAAAAGAAATATGTAGAAGAAATCGGAACCTCCAATGCGTTTTTTATGATCGATAACGAGATCATCACCGCTCCCTTGACAGGCACTATTTTACCCGGCATTACCAGAAATTCCGTTCTGCAGCTCCTGAGAAACTGGGGTTATACGGTCAAGGAAGAACGTCTCTCTATGGAAGATCTTTTTACAGCTGCAAAAGAAGGACGGCTGCAGGAAGTATTTGCGACGGGAACCGCTGCGGTAATCTCCCCCATCGGCAGATTGGTGTACAAAGGCCAGTCACTGGAAATCGGAGAAGGAGAAGTCGGCCCTGTTTCCCAGAAGCTTTATGACACGCTTTACGGAATTCAGACCGGCGCAGTAAAAGATGAAATGGGATGGACCGTAACCGTATAAAAAGGAGGATTACCCGGTGCAAAAAATTCGTATTACCGATATTACTCTGCGGGAAAGAGAATTGGATTCTGCTTCCGGCTTGAGCTTTAAAGAACAGATTGAAATTGCAAAGATTTTAGAAAAACTTCATGTGGATGTGATCGAAACCGGATTCCTTAAAGACGAACAGGTGGGAACCATTACGGTGCGCACCATAGCCGGTTTTTTAAAAAATTCCGTACTCTGTGTTCCGGTAGGACTGGATCGGGATGCCATCGACAAAGCCTGGAAAGCGCTGTCCGGAGCGGCACATCCGAGAATCAACCTGGTTGTTCCCACTTCCGCAATTCAGATGGAATACGTTCACCACACAAAACCGGCCGCTATGCTGGAACGCATTGAAGAGCTGTCCGCTTACTGCGTTTCCCTTTGCCCCGACGTGGAATTTTCTGCTGAAGACGCTACCAGAAGCGAAAGTGAATTTCTGCATAAGGCAGTAGCCGCAGCAATTAAAAGCGGAGTAAAAACCGTAACATTATGCGACTCTGCCGGGGAAATACTCCCCCAGGAAATTACGAACCTGATATCTCAGCTGCGGAAAGAAGTTCCGGAATGCAGCGATATTACTCTGGCTTTCCAATGCAAAGATGAGCTGGGACTGGCAACTGCCAACGCCCTGTCCGCGGTTTCCGCAGGAATCACCCATTTAAAAACAACCTGCGGCGGGATCGGAAACGCATTATCTTTAGAAGAGCTCATCCATACCCTTCGGGTTCGGGAAGACGCTCTGGGTATCTGTTTTGAAGTAAACGCTACCGGCCTGCAAAGAAGCTGCAAGCAGATTGAACGGCTGATGGGCATGAATCGTACCGGAAAATCCGTGTTTTCTCATACGGTGGGTTCTCCCGAAACAGAAGATAACCTGGCAAAAGAAGAGTTGACCGTGGATTCGGATCTGCTGGTAATCCGCCGGAGGGTGGAAAAGCTTGGATACGATCTGGAAGAAAAGGATCTGGAGCAGGTTTACCGACAATTCCACCGTCTGGCATCCAAGAAAAAAGTGGATAATCGGGATCTGGAAGCGATCATCGCAGAGAGCACCCAACAGGTTTCCCCTACTTACCAGTTGGTTCATTATGTGATCAACAGCGGGAATTCTATCGCGGCTACCGCCTGCATAAAGGTGAGAATTAACCGGGAAGATGAAGTACGCCAAACCGTTTCCACCGGGGACGGCCCCATCGACGCGGCCTTCCTTACCATCGAACAGCTTTTGGGTCGTCATTTCGAACTGGACGATTTCCAGATTCAGGCAGTCACCGAAGGCAGGGAAGCCATGGGCGACGCGCTGGTTAAGCTCCGTCACAATGGAAAACTGTACTCCGGCCACGGGCTCTCTACTGATATTATAGGCGCCAGCATCAACGCGTATTTGAACGCCGTCAACAAAATTGTGTATGAGGAAAAAGAATCATGAAGCTCTGTTACTCAAATCATGGATGGCCCGGTTACTCCTGGTCCGAACACTTTTCTCTGGCAAAAGAAATGGGTTTTTCCGGTGTGGAACTGCTCTTTCAGGAAGCCGCAAAAGAACGTTACTTAACAGGTCCCTACGCCATTGCGGACAGCCAGAACCTGATTCGAAAACTGAATCAGATGGAACTCTCTGTCCCCTGCCTCTCGGCTGTTGACTTTAAAGACGCCGCATCTGCGGTTATGCTGGCGGGCGCTCTGCAGATTCCTTACGTCCATCTTCCGGCTCCGAAGCAGGAGGGACAGCAGGAAGAAGAAATCATTAAAGCTTTGGAAAAATTGATTCCCATTGCAGAGGAAGAAGATACCATCCTGCTTATGGAAACCCGCGGACTTTATGCGGATACATCCAAATTAAGCGCTCTTCTGGATCGATTCGCCAGCGACTGGCTGGGGGCGCTCTGGAATCTCCGCGGTCCTTATTTAAAAGGAGAAAGCGCGGAAGAAACCGTAAAAAACCTGGGCGCTTATATTAAGCACGTTCATGTCCGGGATTTCCGGCATGGAAGTGAAAAGCACGACTGCCTCATCGGCGACGGCGAGCTGCCCCTCGCCGATATGATCAGTGCGCTTAACTCCATCGGCTACAGCGGCTTTCTTTCCCTGATCTGGCCGGAGAAAGACAATATGGGGCTTAACGACCCGGAGATCATCTGTCCCCATTATGTAAATTACATGAATACGTATCTGGGCAAAGACAAAAAAGCAGGCCGCCTCTGCGAAAATAAGCGTGGCGACGGCTGGTTCATCTGGCCCAAAGATAAATTGATCTCTCTGACGTTCCCCCAGGTTCTCGACCGTCTTGTGGAAGAATTCCCGGATCAATACGCTTTCCGTTACACCACGCTGGATTACACCAGAACTTACGCAGAATTCCGGGAAGATGTAGATCAGTTTGCCCGTTCTTTGATTGCTTTGGGCGTAAAAGCAGGCGATCATGTGGCTGTTTGGGCTACCAATGTTCCTCAGTGGTATATCGCTTTCTGGGCTACTGTAAAATTGGGCGCGGTATTAGTTACTATGAATACGGCATATAAAATCCGGGAAGCCGAATACTTGCTTCGCCAATCGGATACCCGTGTTCTGATCATGATAGACGGCTGGAGGGATTCCGACTATATCGGCGCCATTAAAGAGCTTTGTCCGGAATTGGAAACCGCCGACTCCAACGCGCCGCTGCACTGCAGCCGCCTGCCCTTCCTTCGCCGCATTATTACGGTTTCTTCCAAACAGAAAGGCTGTCTCACCTGGGAAGAGGCGCTGGCTTTTGGGCAGAAAGTTCCCGTGGAAGAAGTATGGCGCAGAGCCGCTCAGGTTCATCCGGACGACGTATGCAATATGCAGTATACCTCCGGAACCACCGGTTTCCCCAAAGGGGTTATGCTGACCCACAGGAACGTAGTCAACAACGGAAAATGCATTGGCGACCGGATGGATTTATCTACTGCGGATCGCATGATGATTCAGGTTCCCATGTTCCACTGCTTCGGCATGGTACTGGCTATGACCGCGGCTATGACCCACAGCGCTATGCTGTCCCCGTTGCCGTATTTCTCGCCGAAGCCGGCTTTAACCTGTATCAATCAGGAACGGATTACCTGCTTCCACGGTGTTCCGACCATGTTTATCGCCATGCTCCAGCATAAGGATTTCAACAGTGTTGACTTCTCTCATATGCGAACCGGGATTATGGCCGGAAGCCCCTGCCCCATCTCCGTTATGCAGGATGTGCAGGAAAAGATGAATATGAAGGAAATAACCATCGTTTACGGGCAGACGGAAGCGTCCCCGGGCTGCACCATGAGCAGTACCGACGACCCTATTGATGTACGGGTCAGTACCGTAGGGCGTCCCCTTCCGGAAATCGAATGTAAAATTGTGGATCCGGAAACCGGTCTGGAAATGCCGGACGGCGAAAACGGAGAATTTATAGCCCGAGGGTATAATATCATGAAAGGATATTACAAAATGCCCGGCGCAACTGCAGCCGCCATCGATGAGAAAGGCTGGCTGCATACAGGAGATCTGGCCTGCAGAACCCCGGAAGGAAATTTCCGAATTACAGGACGTTTAAAAGATATGATCATCCGCGGCGGCGAAAATATCTATCCCAAGGAAATCGAAGAATTCCTTTATACCCATCCAAAGGTTGAAGATGTTCAGGTTATCGGCGTACCGGATCCCGGATACGGAGAAGAAATCATGGCCTGCATTATTCTGAAAAAAGGCGAAACAGCAACGGAAGAGGAAATCAAGGATTACGTTCGTCAAAATATGGCGAAGCACAAGATTCCCCGCTATATTTCCTTTACCGACAGCTTCCCCATGAACGCCGCAGGGAAAATTCTGAAATATAAAATGCGTGAGGACGCGATCAAGGAATTGAACCTGGAAGTCAAAAAATAACTGTTAAACATAAAACCCGCCGCTTTTAAAAAGTGACGGGTTTTACTTTAAAACCATATTCTTATTCTTTTCAATTCTCTGAAAAAGCGCTCCGACTTAGCCTCTGCTGCGAGCACCTTTTCCGCAGCGCTGATATTCTAATGGGATTCGCTATACGCATCCAGCAAAACGCAGATTACTTTGCACGCTTCTGCCCGAGTACTGGTTTTCTTCGCCCCGAAGCTTCCGTCCGGATATCCGTTTAAAACACCCGCTCCCACTAACATTCGCACAGCGTTTTCAGCCGCGGGTGAAATTTCATTCTCATCCGCAAAAGCAATTTCTTTTGAACCGGAACCAAGCAGCGTCCCCGTTCCTTTTATCGCCCGATATGAATACAGCGCCATATCCTCGCGGGTGATGGGCTCTTCCGGCCGAAATGCCGCGCTGTTTTCAAGAATTCCCTGCTCTTTTGCGCAGGCAATCCAGCGATACCCCCAATAAGAATCCGGCACATCCGTATACACTGCCTTGCCGGAGACAAACGGATCACTGTCATATCCAAAGGTATTCATGAGCATCTTAATATACTCGCTTCGTTTTACGGAAGCAGCCGGAGCAAAGCGGTTTTCGCCCATGCCGTTGACAATACCTTGTTCTGCCAGTTTATAGATATAATCTTCCGCCCACTTGCTTTCGGAAAGATCAGAAAACCGAATTCCCGATTCGAACCGATAATAAGAAGCCAGCATTTGATCCAGTCCCTCTCCGCTGACCAGAGAGCCGTAACGGAAATGAATTTCTCCCGAAACATTATCATATGTACGATTCAAATCAAGCTGCCGTTTAATCTCCCCGGTTCCGTAAAAAGCGCTTTCGGCTGCCGCATCCACCGTGCGGTAATCGGCCATGCCGATGTAAAGCTCCGTATCTGTGCCGTCCACAGCGTCATTCCACCACTCCGTCAGAATTTTGTAATCCGCAACAGAATATCCAATATTCCAGTAAATCTGCGGAGCAATGTAATCTACCCAGCCTTCTTTGACCCAGGCTCTGGTATCCGCATACTGCTTGTTATACGATTCACTTCCCCTCGTATCGCTTCCTTCCGGTCTTGTGCTTTTATTTGCCCAGATACCCGAAGGGCTTACTCCGAAAGACAGATTCGGGTCTGCCGCGTGAAGCTGCCGATCCAGATCCTTTATTAAGAGATTTACGTTTTCTCTGCGCCAGTCGCCTTTATCCGCAAACCCTTCTCCGTAACAGGCAAACGATTCGTCATCCGGAAAGTCCTGAGAAGGATAGAAGTAATCATCTAAATGGATTCCGTCCACGTCGTAATGATTTACGATTTCCAAAGCCCCTTCTACCACCAAATCCCGCACTTCCGGCACGGCCGGATCATAATAATAATTCCCGTCCGTGCTGCGGATTACATAGTCCGGGTGCTGCTTTGCCGGATTTTCCTCCGCCAGAGACGCATACTCAGAATCTCCGTTTTTCGTAATTCGATAAGGATTGATCCAGGCATGCAGTTCCATTCCTCTGGCATGAGCGCCTTCTGTCCAATATTCCAACGGATCAAAGCCGTTTTCCGGCGCAGTTCCCTGCGTTCCTGTCAAATATTGACTCCAAGGGTAAATCTTTGAATCGTAAAAAGCATCCGAGCCGGGCCGAACCTGAAAAAATACCGCGTTCAATCCCATAGAAGCGGCTCCGTCCAGAATTTCGTCAGCCTGCCGTTTTAAAACCGCTTCGTCTGTACTTGCGGTTTTCGGATAATCCAATCGGTAAACCGTAGCTACCCATACGCCCCTTAATCGATCCCCTTTATCGTTATCCGCCGCAAACGCATTTACGGCAAAGCCTCCCAAAACCGTCGGCACCAGAACCGCTAAAGCGGCGCAAACCGCGAAAATTCCCCTTTTTTTCATTTCTCCCTCTTGCTAAAAACAGAAAGGCTTTCCGATGGGTTCGGAGGACCTCCCCTTTAACCCCTATTTTAAATAACGTTCTACATACTCTACATCGGAAGGACAGTCGATGTACTCCACACCGCGCTTCTGCCGTGTTTCCCTCCCCTTTCCGGTCACAAGAATCAACGTATCCTCGCCGCTTTCTTCAATGGCTTTGCGGATGGCCTCTCCCCGATCCGTGATGATCTCACAGCGGCAGGGCAGCCCTCTCAGGTTAGCTGCAATTTCCCTGCAGATGGATTCCACAGGTTCCTCCCCCGCGTCTTCCTCCGTTACATAAACCACTGCCGCATAGCGACCGGCAATTTCAGCCAGCTCTTTACGCCTTGCCTGCGCTTTTTTACCAGGACAGCCGTAAATGGATATAATTTTCTTGTCCGGATATTCCCGAATCGCCGATGTAAACAACTTTTCGAAGCTCATACGGTTATGGGCGTAATCCACGATTACAGTAGGAGAACCCGCTCCCCCCCGGAACACTTCCATCCTCCCCGGAACAGCGGCCTTTTCCAGTCCCTCTTTCATATACTGCACGGGAACATCCAGCGCATCGCAAATGCTGATAGCGGCCAACGCATTATCCACATTGAACAACCCCGGCATACTGAGCGTAAAATTCTCATTTCGCTCCGGTTTCCTGTTTTTCGCAGCCATACGCACAGAAAAAGCGATTCCCCGCTCCGTTTTCACAATATGGTGAGCATAGTAATCCGCCCGCTCGTCCGTTCCGAATGTGGAAAGATCCGCATGTTCCCTGGCTGTATCGCAGACCTCCTGACAATGATCCGCATTGAGATTTACGCAGGCCGTCCTGCACTGCTTCATCAGTGTCAGCTTGGCGTCAAAATAATCATCGAAGTCTTTATGCTCAATCGGGCTGATATGGTCGGTTCCGATATTCAGGAAACAGCCCACATCATATTGAATTCCCAAGGTTCTGTAATATCGGAGAGCCTGGCTGGAAACCTCCATTTCCACATAAGAAATCCCCGAATCCACCGCATTGCGAAAATGCCGGTGCAGGGCTATCGCCTCCGGTGTGGTTAAATGTGATTCCTCGCAGATCACGCCGTCGTACACGTCAATTCCGGAGATAACCGCACTTTTTGGCTTTCCCTGGGATTCCAGATAACTGTCTAAAATCGAACGTACATAATACGTCGTTGTTGATTTTCCCTTTGTTCCCGTAATGCCGATGGTTTTCAGTTCTCTCCACGCCTCTTTATAATACGCATTTGCCAAAAGAGCCATAGCTTTCCGAATATCCGTTACCAATACAAAAGGAACGTTTCCTTCTATGGGGACGGCTTGCTCTGCTAAATAGCAGAAAGCGCCTCTGTTTAAAGCTTCCTGTAAGTATTCCGGTTTAAAATGCGCTCCCTTGCAGACAAAAAGGCCGTTTTCTCTCATGTCCTTTGAATCAAAGGAAAGATATTCCACTTCCTGTTCTACGCATTTCCCGCAGGAAGACGTTTCCCGCAGCAAATCTTCCCGCTCCAGCATATCAATATATTTCTTCAGTTTCATATTCTCTACTTCACTCTCTTTCCGCATGCCTCGATGGAACGAACTGCTAAAACTTCCATTGCGTCCACATAATAATTCGGCAAATGATACATTTCCTTAAAGCACGACAATTCCGTACAGGCCAGAATCGCCGCCTGACAGCCCTGCGCCGCCAGATCTCCCTCGACAGCAATAAAGTCGTTATAATCGATAGTCCCGCCGTTTTTTACACCGTCATAAATGATCTTCATTACCAACGCCTGTTTTTCTCTGGTGGGAACCACAGGCGTTAACCCCGCCTCCCGGCAGGCTTTTTGGTACATTCCGCTTTGAATCGTCCCGTCTGTAGCCAGAATTCCCACACGCTCCGCTTTCCCCCGGGATGCCACTTCTTTCGCAGCCTCCCGAATCATGTGAATAATGGGAATGGACAGCTGCTCCTGCAGCCGGGGCACAAAATAATGGGATGTATTGCAGGGGATAGCGATGGCCACGGCTCCCAGAGCTTCCAGCTTTTTTGCATCGGTCAGCAGCAGTGCGAACAACTCTTCCGTTTTTCCGCTGAGAATGGCCGCCGTTCGATCCGGCATAGTAGCGTGGTTTAAAAGAATCATGTCGATATGATCCTGATCCCGACAAGCCACAGTCCTGTCAATTACCTGCCGGTAAAAAAGCTGCGTCGCCAAAGGCCCCATTCCGCCGATTACACCTAAAACCTTATCGTTCCTTTCCCACATATCCAATCCTCCCTATTTCAGGTACTTCTTAAACTTAACGTAATGCCCTATCTGCGATTTAAATAACCTCAAACGACGCTTTAAGCCATTGTCCGGGCCATAGTACAGAGGATTCACCACATTTCCCAGCCGGATCTGCTGTTTCATGCGTTCCTGATACTTCTTCGGCTTGATATATCGGAATGCGACTCCTTTGGGGACAACCAGCCAGAGAGATTCCTGGTTGACTGCCCGAAAATTTAACGGTTCATCGTAAATCCAGTCTTTTACCACATATTCCGCAATGTTTGCGCCGGCGCCGGTTACATAGAAGTTGCTTCGACCCTGCCGGGTGTTGATTTCAAACGCCTTGTATTTTCCGTCCCGCTGGTCGTATTTAATATCGAAATTGGAAAAGCCTACATATCCCATTTCCTCCAGAAGCGTTTTATACCGCTCCTGCAGTTCCTCGTTTGCTTCCGTAAGGATAACCGCGTGGTTCCCCAATCCGTGAGGGGTATGCTCTTCCAGAAGTACATGCCCTAAGCACATGAGTTTTACCTTTCCGTGCTTGTCCGAATAATTGGTCAAAACCCGCATGTAAGTATCGTCACCGGGAATAAAATTTTGAATGATCACGCTGTCTTCGTAACCGGCGCCGTAAATGTCGTCCAGAACCCGTTTTACATCGTCGATAGTATCTTCCTTATACACCTTCTTCTGCGTAGGATACGGATGCCTCCAATACTCGATTCCGTTGGACGGCTTTATGATAAACGGCCCACCGAAGGGAAGCGTAAAATCGTGCCCCATTTCTTTGCGGTGCACAAAGGTGTCCGGGTAATCCACCCCTACTTTTTCACACAAAGCGTAAAACTTTTCTTTATGAATCAGATCGTTCATCATATCGGCAGGAATATAAGGCACTACTACATTCTCCGGGAAATGCTCCCGGTTTTCGCTGATCAGCTGTACATAGCTGTCCCCGCAGCCCATAAGCAGAACCTGTATCTTTTCATGCTCTCTGGCAAATTCCGAAACCAGCCGGATAAAAGTATCTTTTTCGTCCGCTCTGGGGTTCGCCCGGTAGTGCATAATTTTACTTTCCCAACAGGGGCCTGTCTGATATTTTCCGTAAGCATACGGTTTTATTCCATATGCTTCATGAAACGCTCTGGCTAAACTGTATACATTGATATCCCCTGCAAAGAGAAGAGGAACAAACGCCTTTTTTTCTCCCATTTTTACGCCTCCCTTTTATCTGCCGCAACCTATTTATAAACCAATGATATGTATCCCGAATTGGTCAAATAGAGCATCGGCCCGTAGTACATACGAAACTCTACGATAGAGCCCATTTTGATTTCATTTTTGGCTTCCTCCACATCCAGAATGAGATGGTCACTGGAAGCACCCAGAACTTCAATTCCTGAATTTACCGGAAGAAGCTGGCTGCAGAAGGAAAAATCCAACCGCCCGACAGCTGCAATAGCCCGCCGCCGAATCCCCCGATCCACATATTTTGATTCTGTCTTTCCGAATCCGTCTACACGGATTTCACCTACCGGATACGATGGCTTGTCCTTTAATTCCACGATTTCCGCCTGCAATGTAAAAACATCTTTGTGCAGCTCCGGTGTAGAAACTCCCCAGAACGCCTCCAAATCCGCAGCGGTCTGCATGGCTTCTCCAATTCGAAGATGGTTTATTCCCCGCGGCATTGCCCCTTTGTATACCAGGGGAAGCGAAGTCGTGCTTCCTCCGGAGACAATCTGCAGTTTTCTTCCGATACGAATTTCTACTTGCCGCGCCAAATCCACCAGCTGCTGCAGGTTTTCCGCCGTAGGCGCAATAGAACCGTAACAATTCAAGTTTGTACCGATTCCGATTAAATCGATCCATTCAAACTTCCGCTCTGTTTCCTCGGCCAAAGCCAGCAGTTCCTCTTTATTCCAAAACCCTTCCCGAAGATCCCCCAAATCCACCATGAGGATCGCACCATGCCGCCGCTTCTGTCTGCGGCATTCATCTTCGATTGCTTCTAAAACGATACGCTCGCTTTCTAAGCTCCAATCGGCAATACGAACCAGATCGGGGATTTCGGACAGCATGGGAATTCTGATACTGAGAAACGGCCCTTTCAGTCCCAGCTTTCCGGCCTGCTCCAGGTGTTCCAGCCGGGAGGACGCAATGCCCAGGGTGCCGCAATCCTTATATACGCTCAAAATTTCCGGAAGCCCGTTAAATCCCTTTACCACGCCGGTTGCAGCGATCCCGCAGCCGGCGCAGCGATCGACAATTTCGTCAATATTATGTCTCAATTTTTTCAGATCCACAACCAAACGCGGATACTGCTTCTGCAATTGATTTTCCTGCATAAATGCGGTTCTCCGTCACATGTAACCAAAATATTCTGCGTTTTTCCATTATATCCGTTTTACGGCAGGATAGCAAGATTGCCAAAGTTCTTTTCTGTCAGTTTTACCCCATCTCGGAAATTTCTTCTGTAATCTGCTTTTCAAGGTTTCTGACTTTGTCAAAATCAATATGTGGAATATAATAACTCTCAAGGCGGTCATGCTCTTCTTTCGCCTTAGACAAGCAGTATACCGCCTGATCCAACAGCGGATAAAAGCGTTCCCTGCTGTCCCGCTCCAGTTCCGCTAATGCTCCTGAAATCACAGTTCCCGCTTTTTCGCATAGATTTACCGTAATTATTTCCTGTTTTCTTCCGTCTTCCGCACCACTCCAATGCTGCAAATCGGAATCCGTTATAAGGGCAAGACCCAATTCCGGACAAATAATGTGTTCCAGCCCTGTTTCCGGTTTCAACGGAGAGTAGTACAATTCCAGATCAAATCCCCGATTTAAAGCGCTTTCAGCAAACGGTTTCAATATTCTCTCCGGCTCCAGACCCACACAGGTTTCGATACGGTACACTTTCTTCACACAATTTAGGAGAGAAGAAAGTTCGCTTACGATTCCCTGCGGTGTGACTGCACAAGCAAAAAACTTCTTAGTTGCTCCTCGCCGTGAAGCAATCTGTTTATGCGCAAGCTCTTTTCCAATCCACCCCGCCGCCAATTTTGTATACTCTTCCGGTTTTATGCGGAAAGAATAGATTTCCCGCAGATTATCGTAAAGCTGTTCTGCTGCCGCCAGGTAATGATATGCTCCTGAAAACAGCGAAGAGCATCGCTTATGACTCTCTATAATCCGGTGGCGGTTTGCCCGAATCCCGTGTTCATTCCAGCAATCTCCCAGATTGACAATGGTATCCACCGCTCCCGGGTTCACCGGATCTATTACATGAGGCGATGTGCCGTCCAATACGGCTATATTTCGCTTTTTCAGCAGGATCGCATCCAATGAATTCCGATCTGCGGAACAATGGAAAAAATCTACATCTTCTCCCTGTTCAAGAAACCGTTTTCCGATTCTACCGATCAAAGTGGATTTTCCTACGCCAGGACCGCCCTTCAAACAGTAGATTTTCTGCCCTTCATCCTGGTTTAAAATATATTCGTAATAAGAAAAAAAGCCTGACGGCGTGTTGTTTCCCGGAAACAGGTGCCGTTCCATTCCGCTCATAAGCATCCTCCTTTTTCTATTTTTTTCTGGCTCATCTATTCTATGCGCCGAAAAAGGAATTCTGCACTATAAGAAAGTCGTCTCCGGCGATTAAATTTCCGCAAGCAGACTTGGTTTTCTGTTCCGGAGGTATCGTTTACGATAATTCCGCATAATAGAAAAACCGCGGCAGAGAACAAACCCCTGCCGTGAGAGTTTTATCCGAATACCACTTCAATAGCAGATTCGATTTCATAAATATTTTTGCCGTCAAAAATATTTGCCTCCTCGAATTTCTGAATACGCTCATCTGCACTATCACATTCAAAAGAGAGCAGATAATCGTGTTTCGGCTCGGAACCGTCTGTGGCATTCCAATAATCAACGGTCAAATAAAATTTGCCGCCATCTTGATTGCCTTGAACAAAATATGTCGTGTCGCCGATCTTAAACTCGATTTCGTCACCGTAATATATTTTGTCCATAAATTCGCTAATGCTCATACCTGTCATCGTGTCAGCCCCTTAAAATATTTTTTGTATTTCTCGTATTCCTGCTTTGTCAGTGGCCTTGCAATTCTATCGGAAAAATTATCCGGTTTGTATTCGTGAATGTGCAAAACGGGTTTGCGAGAAGGATCGATGTTCTTTTCGGGATGATATGCAATCTCAAAACGAAGGTAGTGGTTATCGTCATATTCTCGATACATACGGAAGACCCCGTCTTTATTTAACAGTATGTAAGCGGAACTTGAATGAGCTTCTTCGGGCAGTCCCGCACTTGCCCTTTTATCAAGTTTCTGTAATACCTTAACACCATCAATTTTACCAACGGTTTCATAAGCATATGTGAGGATGCAAAGAAAAACAGACACCAATCTTCGATTGATGTCTGTAAAGCTCCATTACAATACCGAATGTAATTAAGTTTTGTTTGAAAACACTCAGCATTTTCTCCGTTTGTTTTATAAACCATGCACGTTTATTTTATTTCGTCCGCTTCCGACTTCGGCTCTTCGCTTTCATCGGATCTGCTGTCAGGCTGTTCATAAGCCTCCTCCGTTTCCACATATTCATGTCGGATTTTTAAATTTCCAACGATGATTTCATAGAAGGAAAACCGACTTGTTTCCATGTAAGGAAGAACCCAGATAAATCCGATTCCGCAGGTAAGCACCGCAAGAAAGCTCCAGCCGATAAAGGACAAATCCAGACAAAACAGCTTCCATTTGTTCCCGTACATGAGATCCTTGCTTTTTCGGATAGCATCCATAACGCCCATTTCCGGATCGTCCAGGAGCAGATAAAACGCCAGCGAATACCGGTACGATGCGATAATGCCGGGAATCACCAACAGGAAAGTCCATAATGTCGTAAATAAAATCATCATGAAATACAGCGAAAAGGCTTTTAAAAACATTTCAAAGCCGTCAAACAGCTGCCCCACACGGGCTTCCTGCCGGCGAACCAAACACCGGATAAACCCTGCATATCCCAGGTACAAAGGTCCATATACCAAGAGCAAATAGAAATTGCTCAGCGACTCCATTGTCGGATTTTCACCAAACAGATAAAAAAGAAGAACCTGCGGGCCTGCCGCCAATAATAATAGCAAAAACGAAATCAGCGCTGCTGCTTTCCAGTTCCCCGCCAGCGATCTTCTCCCTAAGGATCGAAGATTCGAGGCGCTTTCTGTAACAATAATATGGGATTCCATAAAATAAACCTCCATTTGTGCTCCACCCGGCTTGAAATACCGCCGGAATTCCAAAATAATTCCTTTCGCCTTTATTTTATCCGATTCCGCCTCCGATTGCAATCCTCGGAAAAGCAGAACAGCTTTTTTAAGAAAACGGAAACAATCACATTGGAAAGGGGGCGGCTCCTGCCGCCCCCCTTACACAGAAAGATCATAAATTTTTTATGTTATACAACCAACTCGCCGTCTTTGGCATCTACGGTAATAACGCCTCCTTCTTTGACTTCGCCCCGGATGATCTTTTCCGCAATGGCCGTCTCCAAATGCTTTTGCAGATACCGTTTTACAGGCCTTGCGCCATATGCCGGCGAGTAAGATTCCTCTGCAATCAGCGTTTTGGCCGCATCGGTGATAACCAGGCTCATGCCTTTGTCTTCCAGTCTTGCCCGAATCTGCTCCGCCGCCAGGTCGATAATCTGCTTAATCTGATCTTCAGTCAAGGGCGCAAATACTACAATATCGTCGATTCGGTTAATGAATTCCGGGCGGAAATTCCGTTTCATCTCTTCAGTAACCTTTTCTTTTACATCTTCGGAAATTTTGCCGTCGGCAGAAATATTTTCCGTCAAATATGCGCTTCCTAAGTTGGAAGTCATAATAACGATGGTATTTTTAAAATCAACGGTTCGTCCCTGATTATCTGTCAGCCGTCCGTCATCCAGCAACTGCAGCAGAATATTGAATACGTCCGGATGAGCTTTTTCGATTTCATCGAACAGGATTACACTGTAAGGTCTGCGCCGTACCGCTTCCGTCAGCTGACCGCCTTCGTCATACCCTACATATCCCGGAGGCGCTCCCACCAGTCTGGAAACAGAATGCTTTTCCATATATTCCGACATGTCGATTCGAATCATATTCTTTTCGCTGTCAAACAGCGCTTCTGACAACGCTTTCGCCAATTCGGTTTTACCTACCCCCGTAGGTCCTAAGAAGATAAAGGAGCCGATGGGTCGGTTCTCGTCCTTTAAGCCGGCTCTGGCTCTTAAAACAGCCTCGGCTACGGCCTTTACCGCTTCATCCTGACCGATTACCCGCTTATGCAGTTCTTCGCCCAAACGCAGCAGTTTTTCCCGCTCGCCCTCAACCAGCTTACTGACCGGAATACCCGTCCACTTGGAAACTACTTCCGCAATTTCTTCTTCGTCCACTTCTTCCTTCAACAGGCGGTTTTCCTGGCTCTGCTCTACCTTCGCTTTCTCTTCCTCTACCTTGCGTTCCAATTCCGGAAGCTTTCCGTACTTCAGCTCCGCCAGTTTTTCCAGATTATACGCCCGTTCCGCTTCCTCAATCTGCAGTTTAACATCCTCGATTTCCTGCTTCGCGGCTTTTAATTCCGTAATGCCTTTCTTTTCGTTTTCCCATTGTGCCCGCATATTGGAATTCTTTTCTTTCAGCTGTGACAATTCCTTTTCGATATTTTCCAGTCTCACCTTGGAAGCAGAATCCGCTTCCTTTCCCAGCGCCTGTTTTTCGATTTCCAGCTGCATAATTTTCCGCGCGCATTCATCCAGTTCTGCAGGCATGGAGTCGATCTCCGTACGGATCATAGAGGCCGCTTCGTCCATCAAGTCAATGGCCTTATCCGGAAGAAAACGGTCGCTGATATACCGGTCGGACAGCACCGCGCAGGCGATCAGCGCATTGTCTGTAATCCGCACGCCATGATGAATTTCAAAGCGTTCTTTTAAGCCCCTCAAAATGGATATCGTATCTTCTACCGTAGGCTGATCTACCAGAACTTTTTGGAAACGACGTTCCAGCGCCGCGTCTTTCTCGATGTATTTCCGATACTCGTCCAAAGTAGTCGCGCCGATGCAGTGCAGTTCTCCTCTGGCCAGTTTCGGTTTCAAGAGATTCCCAGCGTCCATAGAGCCCTCTGTCCGCCCTGCGCCTACAATATTGTGGATCTCGTCAATGAAAAGCAGAATCCGTCCCTCGGATTTTTCGATTTCATTCAAGACTGCTTTCAAACGTTCTTCAAATTCTCCGCGGAACTTCGCACCTGCAATCAATGCGCCCATATCCAGTGCGTAGATGGTTTTATCTTTCAAGCCTTCCGGCACGTCCCCGTTTAAAATTCTCTGTGCCAGTCCCTCTACCACTGCCGTCTTGCCTACGCCCGGCTCTCCGATGAGAACCGGATTATTTTTCGTTCTTCTGGACAGAATCTGAATCGTATGCCGAATTTCGCTGTCCCTTCCGATAACCGGATCCAATTTCCCCTGTCTTGCCGCTTCTACCAGATCTCTCCCGTATTTATTTAAAGCGTCGTAGTTGTCCTCCGGATTATCGCCGGTTACCCTCTGATTTCCCCGCACCTTGCTTAAAGCCTGTAAAAACGCTTCCTTGCTTATGCCGTGCCGCTTAAAAATTTTTGCCGAGGGCGTGGCTTTTTCTTCGATTAAAGCCAAATATAAATGTTCTACGCTGACGTATTCGTCTTTAAAATCCCCTGCGATCTTTTCCGCGTTCATGAAAATGCGGCTCAGCCGTGCAGAGCTGTAAATGGAATCATTTCCTCCTTGTACTTTCGGGAGCTTCGCAATTTCATCCGCCACTTCCGATTGAAAAGCCGCGCGGTTTATTCCCATATTTTCCAGCAGCTTGGGAATCAAGCCGTCTTCCTGCTCCAACAGCGCCAGATGGAGATGCTCTCCATCCACTTGCTGATTTCCTTCACGAACAGCTATATTCTGACAATCCAAAACGGCGCCCTGTGCCTTTTGTGTATATTTCTCAAAGTTCATAGTCCAAACTCCTTTCCTGACCCTTTTCACAGCGCTTTCTTTTATCTTCGCTGTTTACGTATGATTTATACCACCTTTTCCCTTTTATAAACATAAAAATTAGCACTCTCATTATAAGAGTGCTAATTTATTTTATTTCCTAAAACAACAACTAAAAGAAAAGCATAACCAGCGTATCAAAACACCAGATTACCGCAGGGGTAAGAATGCGGTCTGTTATATCAAACAAAATCAAAAGCATCAGGATCAAAAATCCGTTGTTGTAAATCGTATAATACAGAGAAGTATTCCGAAGGTTGAAAATCTCAGTAACCACATTAAAACCGTCTAACGGAGGTACCGGCAGCAGATTGAAAACCATCAGAACGATATTGATATAAACCACATTGAAAACAATTTCGTTTACAATACTTCCCATAGAGCTCGCCAGAAACTCCGGGAAAAACTGCGCCAGTAAACGCCAGATTCCGGTAAAGGCAACGGCAAGGATTAAATTCATCGTAACGCCGGCCAAATCCACCAGGAGCTCGTCTCTGCGCATTTTTTTGAAATTATTCGGATTGACCATTACCGGTTTTCCCCAGCCGAATCCAATAAACAAAAGTGCGATAAACCCGATGGGATCAATATGGGCAATGGGATTTGTAGTCACCCTCCCCTGCAGCCGGGGCGTATCATCCCCGCATTTCCAGGCAACAAAAGCGTGACCGAATTCATGGAACGACAGTCCGATCAGAATTCCCGGCAGAAAAAGCAGCGTACTGATCAGCCAATCCATCGGGCCGTCATAGCGCCCGCTGAACACGGCAGTATAGGTCATAAACAAAATCAGAATAATCGCCAATGGGTTTTGAAAAAAACGTTTCAAGACATTGATTCCTTTCTTCTTTCTTTTCCGTATTCTATCACATTTCTTCTTTCCTGCAAATATATTGAAGGAAAAGCGGTAAATTCTCATCTTTCCGAAACCGCTGCAAGTAGTTCCATTAAAGAGGTGATTGATATTATGTCTGAAACACTTACATCTTGCTGCACTCCCGGTATTCCCGTGCAGAGACCCAATCCGTTCCCCTGTAAGGATATTTATGTGGTTGAAGCCGGAGATACTCTGTACATGATTGCGCAACACTATGACATTCCCGTATCGCTGCTTATGCAGGCCAATCGGGTCTTAAATCCTTATAATCTGAAAATCGGACAGAAAATCTGCATTCCTTTCCAGCCCGGGGAAATGCCAAGAAACGATCCCGATCCCGCGGATTCTTCCTCTGCGGAAATGCCTTCCCCTGAGCCCCGCGCTCAGGAAACACCGAATGCTTCGAATCAGCAAATGCCGGTACATCGGGAAACCTGTCCGATGCCTCCCGTTTCTGACAAGCCTCAGAATACGGTTCCCCGCCCGCCTTATCCCATGGAATGTGCGGATACCCATATTGTAGCCGCAGGCGATACCTTGTACATGATCGCAAAACAGTACCGAATCACATTGGATGCCCTGATGAGAGCTAACCCTTCTTTAAACCCGTACAATCTGCGCATCGGAACGCAACTCTGCATTCCTTCCTGTAAAGAATAAAGTATGAAAAGCGCAAAAATAGGGTGATTAACTTCTAAATTTATGGTAAACTATTTATTAAATAGTTTGGAGATATGCATATTAGATACAATTTCCACCGAAAAAATATTAGTAATCCATTGATTTAGGAGGAATTTTTTACATGTCTGATAAAATTGTCTATTTGACACCTGAAACGTACGAAGAAGAAGTAAATCAGTGCAGCGTACCGGTTGTAATCGATTTTTACGCCGACTGGTGCGGCCCTTGCCAGGCTTTAAGTCCGGTAATGGAAGCATTAGCGGAAAAATACGGCGACCGGGTTAAAATCTGTAAGATCGATATTGACGCGCATCGAAAATTAGCTGTCAGCAACAAGGTGCTGAGTATTCCCACTCTGTTTTTCCTGAAAAACGGGGAACTTTCCAAGAGAGTAACCGGCGCTTTGGCTCAGCCTGAATGCGAAGAGATCATAAATTCTTTACTCTAAATGATGTGCGCCCTTTTTTAAAAGGGCGTATTTTTTGAGGTTTTTGAAATGTCTGTAGCAAATCATTTTACCTTATCCAATTTTTTCGTAATTTTATATGCGATCAGTTTCTTAATTGCCTTAACGATCATCTTTATTGAGCGGAAAAATCCTTCGGCAGCGCTGGCCTGGCTTTTAATTCTGTTCATGGTTCCCGGCATAGGCATTCTGCTCTACATTTTTTTATCCCAGAATATCTACCGCCAGCGTATTTTCCGGCTGACAAATTACGAACATACCATACTGGATTCCGCTTTGCAGGAACAGAGCAGTGCGATCCGCCGAAAAGAATTTTCTTTTTCCAACGAGGCCGCGAAGAAATGGCAGGATATGATCCTGCTGAACCAGTCGTACGATGACGCGTTTTATACCCAGAACAACATGGTTACCGTTTTTACCAACGGTTCTCATAAATTTGAATCTCTGTTAAAGGATATTCGCGAGGCAAAGAAATCTATCAACATCATGTATTTCATTGTAAAAAACGACGCATTAGGCCGTGCGTTGATCCATGCTTTAACAGAAAAAGCAAAGGAAGGGGTAGAAGTGCGTTTTCTTATCGACGCTATGGGAAGCCGGCAGATTCGCGATTCCATGCTTCTGCAGCTTCGCCGGGCAGGCGGAAAATTCGCTTACTTTTTCCCGCCCCGCATCAAATTTTTAAAATATGTGAACCTTAAATTGAACTATCGGAATCACCGTAAAATTGTAGTCATCGACGGACAAATCGGATACATCGGCGGCTATAATGTGGGAAACGAATACTTAGGGAAAAGCAAGAAGTTCGGAAACTGGCGGGATACGCATCTTCGTTTAATGGGAAGCGCCGTACAGGATATCAACGCCCGTTTTCTGCTGGACTGGCGCTTTGCGTCCGGAGAAGATCTGCTTCTTCCCTCCGTATATTACGGCGAAGTCTGCCCCATGGGCTCTACAGGTATTCAAATCGTTTCTTCCGGTCCCGATTCGGAAAAGACACAGATCAAGCAAAGCTTCCTGAAAATGATCACTTCCGCAAAGAAAAACATCTACATCCAAACCCCCTATTTCGTTCCGGATGTAAGCCTTATCGAAGCCTTGCGAACTGCAGTTTATTCCGGTGTTGACGTACGCATTATGATCCCCTGCATGCCGGATCATATGTTCGTTTACTGGGCCACACTATCCTATGTGGGAGAACTTTTAAACGACGGCGCCCGTATCTTTATTTACGAAGACGGTTTCCTGCATGCTAAAACCGTATGCGTAGACGGAGAAGTGGCTTCGGTAGGTTCTTCCAACTTCGATATCCGAAGCTTTAAGCTGAATTTCGAAGCCAACGCGTTCCTGTATGATGAAAGCGAGGTCTACAAACTGGAATCTATTTTTGAATCTGATATGGCTTCTTGCAAAGAGCTTACCAAATCCGAATACAAAAAACGTTCTGCTCTGATTAAATTTAAAGAGTCGGTTTCCCGACTCCTATCCGATCTTCTTTAAAAAAGAGAGGTTGGTTTACCTGTAAACCAACCTCTCTTTTCTTTTACAACATCTTTAAAAGTTCAATTTTTTCTCCGGACGGACCGGTAAAAAAGCGGTTTTCCAGACCGCCGAATAAATGCGGGAGCACCTTCTTTTCCATTCCGATAAACGTATCTACTCCGACAGTTTTCAATTCTTCGACCGCAGCATCTACATCATCCACATAGACCGCAAAATGTGAAATAACTCCTTCCTCCCAGGTCTCCGTAATCGGCGGCTGAATGAACTCCAGCAAAATCCCTGCGAATTCCACCAATGCCAGCCTTTTTTCTCCCTCGGGGACAGAAAGCGTCTCGCTTTTGTGCAATTTCCCGCCTATCTTTTCATAAAAAGCAATACTCTGCCCTATATCTTTCGTATAAATCGCAATATGCCCCAATCCTTTGCAATGTTTCTTCATTTCCGCAAAACCTTCCTTTTCCGTCTTTATTCACCTGTAAGTTCAACAAATAAAATTCTCTGCCTGCTTCCATTATAGCACAAAGAAAGCAGGAGCATTTCCGCAAAATGCTCCTGCTTTCTATCCTTTCGTTTCCCATTTAAACGCTAACACTCCTGCAATCATAAGCGCCAGCCCCAGCCATTTAGTCCAGACAAAAGGAACTTTTTCCGATCCCAACAAGCCGAATGCGTCGATAATGGCTGCAACCAGAAGCTGCGTAATCAGAATAATAGAAATGGCGTATGTGGGACTCAGATTTCCGATTCCCAGCATAACCGTAATTGTAATAATAAGACCGAGAACGCCGCCGGTCCAATAGATCCAGGGAACCTGCCGAATTCCCGAAAAGTCTCCCTTTCCCAACATCCAACAGGCTATCAGTCCCAATAGGAAAGCAGTTCCCTGCACGAATGCATTGGATTCATACAGTCCGATTTTATCACTTAAGCGCGTATTGATAACTCCCTGAAAGCTCATAGCAGCTCCCGCAATCGCACTCATAATTACACCGATCATAAAAATCACCCCAAAGGTATGCTTTCCTTTTTTGCGATTTTTATACTTAAAACAGCAACGATTTCCGTCGTTTCCCGTTACGTTTTTTTCAATATAACAAGACTCCCCGCAGACGCAGCTTCGCAGCCTTTTCCGGCCGCCTGCCCTATGAGGAGCTTGTTATCTGAATTTCAGCAATCGTCTGCTGTAAACAACGGATTATTCGAACAACTTCAAATTGCTGCAGCCAATATCTTCGAAGGAAAGATATGTGGAACGCACACCGCTGTCGCTTTCCGAAAAGAACATTACATTCACCCCGCCGGTATCAATTTGGAAATTCTGCTCCCAATCTTCGGAATGATCCAACAGATATGCCTTGAGTTCCTCTTTACTCATGCCGGTTATCGGCTGGGATTCTCCCGCGTTTTCCACTTCCGCCTCTTCTAATTGCTTTAAATACGCTTCTGTCAGGATTTCTCTGTAATCAAAGCCGTCTTTGAAAATGTCCGATAAACCAAGCCGCCGCATACTGTAAAGATCATAACAGGCATACTGTACGCACTGGGAAGTTGCATCCGTCCTGTACACATAGCAATATTCATCATTTGCAAGGCTGCAATACCGGTCGACCACATCCGCATATCCGTACAAGCTGTAATATCCGGCATTTGCTCCGTCTCCCGGACTGCCGGCTGCGAGGCATTCCTCTTTCAGCTTCCGCAGCCTCTGGGGATCCATTTCAGAACCTTTTAAAAGAACATCCCTCAGCACTTCCGGTGTTTTTACATCACAGCTGAAATATCTGCCGTAGCTCAACAGCCCATCCGCATCTTCCCCCGTATCACTGATCAGAACATCTATGGACTGATCCGAAATCGGGAAAAAGTATACCGGCTCTTCCTTCGATACAAATAAATCGGAATCCCTGCTCCAGAAACGCTGGGGCAACACCATGTTCCCCTGACAATCATCATAAAATACGGGAACGGTATTCGGATTGTACCACTCCAGAACAAATTCGGGAGTATCATAATCCAGAACCAAAACCAACTGACCTCCGGATTGGATATAAAATTTCTGATCTTCTTTCAGTCCTGTAAACGGCGCCGCCAACTTTAGAGAACCGGACGGGCTGTAAACTTCATCTTCCGCAAAGCTCAAAGCAGCCGCCTCCGCCACACGGTTATTCAAAAATTCCAGATAATCAAATCCGTCCGCAAATACATCCTTCAAAGAGAACTGCTCTCCCGTGTTCAAATCAAGATTTAAACAGCACTGATCCAGTATACTGATCATCTCGTGATACGTCCAATCATCGGTGTTTGTTTCCTCCGGATCTTCAAAGCTCATGCAGCGTTGAAAATAAATACTCAAAATATTATTAAAGTTTGCGCCGGCATAAACGGTAATTTCGTCCATCTTTAAAGGCCAGCTGCCGATCGCTTTTTTCACACCCCGGTACGGAGCCACATTCCGTTCTGCCAGCTCCTTGCAGGTATCCTGTATGGTTTTATTGATTTTTTTCTGTACAGCCTCGTTTTTCAAGCCTTCTATGCGCACAGATTTATGATTAACGGCTATTTTATCCGAATCAATAATATTCCCTTCCTCTGTAAAATTTTCTAACTTTACAGTGTATTCCTCAACTTCAATGGGATTGAAACAAAAATACGACAAAGGCTCCGTTTTTAACTGATTTTCCATCAGCGGATCTAACGTACCCGGTTTTTCTTCCGGTTTGCCGCATCCGGTCAGCAAAGCAGGAATCAAAGCCGCTGCTAAAAGCAGAGCCCCCGCGCGCCGGCCGGCGGTTCGCCTACTGCAGCCGCACATATCCGGCCTCCTCGGCAACGCTTTGACCTTCATCGCTCAAAATCCAATCCGCCAGCTTTCTGGCATTGCTGTCCTTTGGCTCATCTTTTCTGAGAACCATATAAGTGGTAGATACGATGGGATATGTACCGTTCCCGATAGTTTCATCGCTGGGAGCGATTCCGTCTACGGCCAACAGCTTAATATGCTCATCTCCCCACATATTTTTTACATAATAATAGTATGAGTATCCGATAGCGGAAGCATCATTATCATACAGCGCTACGGCATCGATAATAGTCCCCATATCTCCAATCATCTGCTCTCTGGGCGCTTCCATCATAGGCGTATCTTTCATAACCAGCTTCAGCATACCGGTCTGGCTTCCGGAGTTTTCCTGCCGCTGATAAGCGATAATTTTCTTGTTTTCTCCGCCAAGCTGTTTCCAATTGGTTATCTTCCCGGAATAAATATCTACAATATCCTGGAATTTCACATTTTCTACCGGGTTATCTTCGTTGACAAAGAATACAAAACCGCCCCGCAGCATAGGAATTACATCCAGCTCCACACCGGAATCTGCCGCCAGCTGCAATTCTTCTTCCGACGGCGGAGATACAAAGATAATATCACAGTCTCCGTTAATTAAATTCACATATGCATTGTGCGTTGTATTATGCACAATATACTGCCGGGCTTCCTCGATGGGAAGATCCATCACAGCTGCCGCAACGGCCTCTGAAAACGGAATCGTAGCAGTAGACCCGTCAACTTTCGGATATTCCTCCGGCGAAAAGTGCAGACTTTCCCCTTTTTCTTCCTGCACAGACGGATCCTCTGCTTTCTCTCTGTCCCCGCACCCGGAAACCGCAAATACGCTCAGCAGCAAAACCATAACAAATACGATTAATTTACTCCATTGTTTCATAATTTTCCCCCCCTCAAGATTTTTACTTGCTTTCACAATATTTTTTATCAATTATCTTCTTTTTTATAGACGTTGTAAATATGAAATTTGATTTGTAATATTTATGAAAATAAAAAAAAATAAAGGCCGCAAAGCGCCCCATACGGTTTGCTCCGCAGCCATTTGTTTTTTCGGAATTTCTGATTTATAAAACTACGCAGATCAGATATTCCTTTCCTTCATCGGAAATTTTCTGCAGCGAATTCCGAAGCTTGCTTCGAATGTGATGAGGCACATTGGCCAATTTGTTTTCCATCTGCTCTGTCACCATTTCCTGCAAAGATTTTCCGAAAATATTAGTATCCCAGATTTTAGCCGGATCGCTTTCAAACTCCGAAAGCAGATATTCGATCAGATCTTCACTCTGCCGTTCGCTGCCTACAACAGGAGCCACTTCTGTGCTGACGCTGGTTTTTATAATGTGCAGAGACGGCGCCTGTGCTCTCAAACGAACCCCGAACTTGCTTCCCTGTTTGAAAATTTCCGGTTCTTCCAATACCATATCCGTCAGCTCCGGCTGCACGATGCCGTAACCCTCCTCCTCTACTTGCTCTAAGGCCGCAGCCAGCTTGTCATAAGACCGTTTTGCTCCGGCACAATCCTTCAGAAGGGCAAAGAAGGAGCTGTCATCCTGAATTTCGCAATCCATAATTTCACCGATAACCTGGTAAAACAGACCGGATACAGGCTCCATAACCACACGAACAGATCCCTTTCCTAAATCTACAGATTCGATTTTTGCCGACTGTATTACCGCTCCGTCCGCCAGCAGAGAAACGGCATTTTCCACATCCCGAACGGTTTCAAAATCGCCGCAGAAGCAGCGAATACTTTCTAAAATGCCGCTCTTGATCCGATGTTTATTGGGAAGTCCTTCAATAAATCCCGGAAGGCAGAACCCGATTTCCATAGCCGGGAACTGGGTTAATACGCGGGTTAAAATACGTTCCAGCTGCGCGGTATTCATCATCGCACAGTTTACCGCTTCCACCGGCACTCCGTAAGTTTCTTCCATTTCCGCTGCCAATGCCGCCGTCCGGGGGCTTTCCGGCACAGCTGAATTCAAAACCACTACAAAAGGTTTTCCCTGTTTTGACAATTCTTCAACCACACGCTTTTCTGCTTCCAGATAATCCTCTCTGGCAAAATCACCGATGCTTCCGTCTGTGGTGACTACAATCCCAACCGTAGAATGGTCGTTAATCACTTTCCGCGTCCCGTACTCTGCTGCTTCTTCAAAAGACATAGCTTCTTCTTTCCATGGAGTATGAACCATACGCGACTGTCCGTTTTCCATGTGCCCCATGGCGCTTTTGACCATATACCCCACGCAGTCTACCAATCTGACCTTTAAATGCAGATTTCCCGGCAAATTCAAAGAAACCGCTTCCGCAGGAATAAACTTCGGTTCTGTGGTCATAATCGTTCTTCCGCTGCCGCTCTGGGGCAATTCATCCTGCACTCGCTCTTTTTCGTAGGCATCGGCCACATTCGGCAAAACCAGAAGATCCATAAAACGCTTGATAAATGTGGATTTTCCCGTGCGAACCGGCCCTACAATCCCCATATAAATATTGCCCGCCGTCCGTGCTGCAATATCTTGATAGATATTTGTTCCCGTTGCCATATCTTTTTCCTCCGAATCCCTCAAATATTTGTACATGAATATGAACGAGCCGTCCGAATTATGACAAGAAGAAAAAGACAAACGCAAAGAAAAAGCGCCCGCAGCTTTGATTTCGCAGCCGCAGAACGCTGTATTTCAAAATATTAAAATCTATTCCTCTTGTTCTCCAACCAAGCTGAACGTATTGCTTCCGGTAATCTTTACCTTAACAATCTGTCCCGTAATCCCCGGCTTCCCTTTGAAATTCACCAGCTTGTGCCCGCTGGTTCTTCCGGTGTTAATGGTCGGGTCGTTCTTGCTCTGTCCCTCCGCCAGCACATCTGCAACCTTCCCTACCATTTCTCTATTCTTCGATGCCGAAATTTCATTGACCGCGTCCACTAAGCGATTAAACCGCTCGTGTTTTATTTCCTCCGGAATCTGATTTTCATATTCCGCTGCAGGGGTTCCTTTCCGAATGGAATACAGGAATGTAAAAGCCGAATCAAAGCCTGCCTTTTTGACCAAATCCAGAGTTTCTGAAAAATCCTCTTCGGTCTCCCCGGGAAACCCCACGATAATATCCGTAGTAATGGCGATATCCGGCACTGCCTCACGCAGCCGTCTTACAAGATCCAGATATTCTTCTTTGCCGTAACGGCGATTCATTTCTTTTAAAATCCGACTGCTGCCGGACTGCACCGGCAGATGAATGTGGCGGCAAAGTTTTTCACAATCTCCGTAAGCCTGAATCAGGCGTTCCGAAAGATCCTTAGGGTGGGACGTCATAAAACGAATCCTCTCCAACCCCGGAATCCCGTTTAACATGCGAAGCAAATCGGAAAAATCCATATAAGAATCGGAATCGGCATCTTCACTGCCCCGATAGGAATTCACATTCTGCCCCAGGAGAGTAATCTCTTTCACGCCGTCTTTTACCAGCGCCTCTGCTTCCTTTCGGATTTCCGAGGGCTTGCGGCTGCGTTCCCGCCCTCTTGTATAAGGAACGATGCAGTAAGTGCAGAAATTGTTGCAGCCGTACATGATATTCACAAATGATTTAAAAGGATATCTGCGTTCCGAAGGCAGGCCTTCCACAATTTCGCCGCCGTCTTCCCAAACGGCCACCAGCTTTTTTTTCTCATTTTCTATGTTTTCCAAAAGGCGGGGAAATTCATGGATATTATGCGTACCGAACACCAAATCCACCCAAGGATATTTGCTTTTTACCGTGTCCACAATGTGCTGCTGCTGCATCATGCACCCGCATACGGCTGTAATCAGTTCCGGATTTTGCTCCTTGATTTTCTTAATCTGCCCCAACGTGCCGAAAAAACGCTTATCCGCATTGTCCCGCACACTGCAGGTGTTGACGATAATAATATCCGCCTGCGCCCGCACCGGGGTTTCCGTATACCCTTTTTGTATCAGCATTCCTGCCAGCGTTTCGGAATCCCGCTCGTTCATCTGGCATCCGAAGGTCTGAATATGAAAGGTTTTTTCCATTTTTTACTGCTCCTGTGCTTTTGTCTCGTGTTTTTTCTGGCGGGTCATCAAGGCACGCACAGCCTCCCGGGCGTCGATTTTATCATTGATAGTATTGTAAATGCTCTCTGTAATCGGCATTTCCACGCCCAGCCTGGAAGCCAGCTGATAAGCCGCCTCCGTAGTGAACATCCCCTCTACTACCATACCCACCTGCTTTGTTGCTTCGGAAGGCTTTACCCCTTGGCCGATCAAAATACCGCACCGGCGGTTTCGGCTGTGCATACTGCAGCAGGTAACGATCAAGTCGCCGATTCCCGAAAGCCCCGCAAAGGTGGAGATATCCGCTCCCATGGCAGTGCCCAAACGGGTCATTTCGGCAATTCCCCGGGTCATCATAGCCGCCTTTGTGTTATCCCCATAGCCCATGCCGTCGGAGATTCCCGCACCCAAAGCGATAATATTTTTCAATGCGCCGCCCAGCTCTACGCCGACCACATCCGTGTTGGTGTATACCCGAAACCAGTCACACATGAATACATCCTGTACATATTCTGCCAGCGCTAAATCTTCCGAAGCCGCTACCACAGTGGTAGGTATTTTCCTGCCCACTTCCTCCGCGTGAGAAGGCCCGGAAAGCACTGCGAATTTCGCCTCCGGCAGCTTCTCCTTTACGATCTCCGAGATCCTCATCAGAGATTTCTGTTCAATCCCCTTGGCCACATTAACCAGCACCATGGAATCCGTAAGATAAGGAATTACCCCTTCCAGCGCACTGCGGAAATGCTGCGCGGGCACGGAAAATAAAACCATATCCGCGCCGCGGACGGCTTCCTCCGGGCTGTCTGCCAAGGCCAGCTTTTCTCCGAAAGCAATTCCCGGCAAATAACGTACGTTTTCCCTTTTTTCCTTCAGTTCCTGCAAATGCTCCGGGTTGATGTCCCACATCTTAACCGAATGCCCGTTTTCCGAAAGACAGATAGCCAGAGCCGTCCCCCAGCTTCCCGCACCTAAAACCGCGATTTTCTGTTCCATAACATTCTCCTTCGGCACTTTTCAAGCCGCCGCACTACAATCATTTTTATTTTTTAAAGCTTATTTTCGGTTCCGTTCCGTTTATCAGCCTGCGGATATTACTTCTGTGCATAAAGATAACCACCAGGGAAATGGGGAGGAAAAACAGCTCATAGCCGGGCTGGAAATAAAATGCCGCCGGAACCAAAATCACCGCCGCCATCAAAGCCCCCACGGACACCCTTTTCGCAAGAACAAACCCGAGAATTGCCACAAGAAGGCAAACCAGGCCGATGCGCCAGTCAAAAGCAAACAGCACCCCGGCGCCCGTGGCCACTCCCTTTCCTCCGCGAAATCGAAAAACCACAGGCCATACATGCCCTAAAATTACCGCATAGCCGCACAGCAAAGCCAGTGTATCGGGGCTTAGCAGCGCACTGCCTCCCCCCAGGGCACGGCCGATGAGCACAGCGGCTACTCCTTTCAGGATATCGATCACCAGAGTAGCCGCGGCGGCTTTTTTTCCTAACACCCGCAGGACGTTAGTAGTTCCCGCGTTTCCGCTGCCCTCTTTCCGAATGTCTACTCCCATGGATTTCCCGATGAGAATAGCCGGTGAAATATTCCCTAAGAAATACGCGATTATTAAAGCAAGCGCCATATTTAAAACGGAATCAGACATCTTCCTTCTCCCCCTTTTCGCGGAATACGAACTTAATGGACGTACCCTCGAATCCATAACTTTCTCTGATCTTGTTTTCCAGGTAACGCGCATAGGAAAAATGCATCAGTTCCCGCTTATTGACCTGGAACGAGAACAGAGGAGGCTTTACGCCCACCTGTGTTACATAATAAATCTTCAGGCGCTTGCCCTTGTCCGAAGGCGGCTGTTTCATCATCTGCGCATCGATAATCAAGCTGTTCAGCTGTCCCGTAGGCACACGCATAGCCCGCATTTCCGAAACGTATTTGGCCAGTTCCATCACCCGGGAAACCCGCTGGTTTTCCGCAACGGAAATAAACAGCGAAGGCGCGTATGTCATAAAGGGCAGCTCCTGCTGGATCTTCTTCCGGAACTCGTTCATGGTGTTTGTTTCCTTCTCGATCAGATCCCACTTGTTCACTACCACGATCAGCCCTTTTCCTTCTTCATGCGCCACCCCGGCAATTTTTTTATCCTGTTCCGTGATCCCCTCCGAAGCGTCGATCATCAAAAGACATACATCACAGCGTTCGATAGCGCTGATCGCACGAATAACACTATACCTCTCTATATCGCCCGTAACCTTGCTCTTTCTGCGGATACCGGCGGTATCGATCAAAATATATTCTTCGCCGTTCCAGACAAAGGGAGAGTCGATGGAATCTCTTGTCGTCCCCGCAATGTTGCTGACGATGACCCTGTTCTCACCCAAAAGCGCATTGACCAGCGAAGATTTTCCCACATTCGGTTTCCCGATTACCGCAATTTTGACCCGGTCGTCATCCTCATCCCCGCTGTTTTCTTCCGGAAAATGATCCGAAATCAATTCCAGCACGTCACCGATCCCAAGCATATTGGCCGCCGAAAGAGGAATGGGTTCTCCCAGCCCCAATTCGTAAAAATCGTAAAAGTCATCCGGAAGCTTCGAGGAATCTACCTTATTCACGCCCAGAACAACGGGCTTCCCCGTCCGCATCAGCATAGATGCCACTTCTCTGTCCGCATTGGTAATTCCGTCTTTCCCGTCTACAAGAAACAGAATCACATCCGCTGTTTCCATAGCAATTTCCGCCTGGGCACGCATCTGTGACAGGATAATATCTTCCGAAGCCGGTTCGATGCCCCCCGTATCGATCATAATAAAGCTTCGGCCGCACCACTCCGCCTCCGCATAAATTCGATCCCGGGTTACCCCCGGGGTATCCTCTACAATGGATACCCGGCGCCCTATAACCTTATTAAAAAAAGTGGATTTTCCTACGTTAGGCCGTCCTACAACGGCCAAAATGGGTTTGCTCATCAGTTTAATACCTCGCATTTATAACTAATCGGCATATCCGGCTGATTTTGTACGAAAGAAAGAACCGCGGACACATCGCCTTTCACCTCCGGCTGCGGTAAGCTGAGCTTTGCAAATAAGCTTCCCAGTACGGAAGTATCCTCATATTCAAAATCCAGAAATTCAGCGTCCTGCAGACCGTAAAGCTTCCGCATGTCATCCTTGGCTTCGTCCATGGTCATCACTTCGTCTACAAGACCTAAGTTCTTTGCCTGATTTGCCGTATAAATCCGCCCGTCCGCCAGCTGCTTTACCCGTTCAGCCTCCATATTCCGACCCTCTGCTACGATGGAAACAAACTGCAGATACGCTTCGTCTACCAGAGACCGGTAAATCTGCTGCTGCTGTTCCGTCATAGGCTCTGTAAAGCTGCCCATGGATTTGTTTGCTCCGGAAGTGATGGTTTTCGCGGTTATGCCGTAGCGCTCTAAAAAACCTGAAATATCATATACAGTTCCCAATGTCACGCCGATAGAACCGGTCCAGCAGTTCCTGTTAGCCGCGATTTTATCTGCCGCAGCCGAAATATAATAACCGCCGGAAGCCGCCATAGAACCCATATAAGCATAAACCGGCCGACCGGTTTCTTCCTTATATTCCTTCAGCTTTAAATACAGTTCATCGCTTTCGTAAACACCGCCGCCGGGAGTATTCAGAAACAGAAAGATGCCTTTGTTCATATCGTCCCACATAAGTTCGTCAATTTGTTCCAGAGTCCATTGGTGCTGATATCCCTCCGATTCACCGAAATACCCCGTGTTATCCGACTGTATAACGCCTTCCACATGCATTACTGCAATATAAGGAGAATTTGCGGAATTTGCGCCGTTCTCACTAAAAGCTGCCATAATAAAAACAAATCCGAAAAAAACGGCCAATACGATCAGGAATATCATCAGTCCGGTATTTTTCCGGCCTTTTTTCTTTTCATAAAAAACTTCTTCTCTTACTTCTGCGTTTTCATTCATCCGTTTTTCCTCCTCCGTTTATATTGACCCTGCACTGATTTATTATTTTATCATATTCCCCTTCTCTTTTGCAATTTTTCCTCAGTGTTTTTTCACAAAAGCCGTTGACATTGTACTGTGTCGCATAGTACACTTAGTCCGAAAGGAGGGATTTTATGTTTCAGCTTGATTTAAAAAGCCGCAAATCAATTTACGAACAGGTAATCGACAACATAAAAGAATTCATTATCAGCGGTATTCTGGCTCCTGAAGAAAAACTTCCTTCGGTAAGGGAACTTTCCCGAACGCTGACCGTAAACCCAAACACGGTGCAAAAGGCTTATCGGGAACTGGAACGCCAGGGATATCTTTATTCCGTATCCGGGCTGGGTTCTTTCGTAGCACCCCGGGAGCACCGCAAATTTGATGAAGAAAAGCTTCGGGAATCGAAAGAAACCATCGGCCGCGAGCTTCGCGAACTTCGTTATCTGGGGCTGTCCACAGACGACGTTCAAAAGCTGATACAGGAACTTATGCAAGAAGGGGGTTATACTATATGATTCAAGTTCTCGATGTAACGAAAACCTTCGACGGCTTTACCGCCCTGTCCAACTTGAATTTGAATGTCCGGAAAGGCTCCATCTACGGGCTGGTCGGAACCAACGGTTCGGGGAAAACCACCATATTAAAGCACATTACCGGCGTTTACCGCCCGGATTCAGGAAGTATAACAGTGGAAGAGGAACCTGTTTATAACAATTTGAGATTAAAGCAGCGCACCGGGTTTATTCCCGATGATCTGTACTTCTTCGGTTCTTACAACCTGAGAGAGTTTTCAAAATTTTACAGTTCGCTCTATCCTGCATGGAGCCAGGAACGATTTGAGCATCTACTCCAGCTTTTTGAGCTGGATCCTAAAAGAAAACTGTCTCGTCTGTCCAAGGGAATGCAGAAACAGGCGGCGTTTATTTTAACCATGTCTGCGAATCCGGACTATCTGATTCTGGACGAACCCATTGACGGGTTGGATCCTATCGTCAGAAAGTTGGTATGGAAATTCATCGTAGAAGACGTCGCAGACCGGGAGATGACCGTCTTAGTTTCTTCTCATAACCTAAAAGAAATGGAAGGCATCTGCGACTCTATCGGCATCCTCGACCACGGCAAAATGATTATCGAACGGGATCTGGATGAATTGAAATCGGATATTCACAAAATTCAGGTGGTTTTCGGCGACACTGTCGAAAATCCCTATGAAGGGCTGAATATCCTGCACAAGGAATCCCGGGGCTCCGTGGATTTGCTGATTGTAAGAAATCCGAAAGACGATGTAAGCAGAATTTTAGAAGCAAATCACCCTGTGGTTTTGGATCTGCTCCCCTTGTCTTTGGAAGAAATTTTTATTTATGAACTGGGAGGTGGAAACAGTGAAATCAAAAACATCTTATTTTAGTGTTTCCGGCACGCTCATAAAAGAAAATATGAGGCGTTTCTGGGTCATTCCTCTTCTTGGATTCCTGACCTATTTCCTGTCCGGTGTACTTCCCATTTTAATGACATACCGGGATCTGAACCCGATGTTCAGCTACATATCCCTGTGCCTGCAAAACCAGCAGCCGTTTTTCGTTATCGCCAACGTAACGCTTCCCATTGCATGCGCAGCCTATGTGTTCCGCTACCTGCAGACCACCAGCTCCTCTACGGCGCTGCACGCTATGCCTTTTACCCGCGCAAAGCTTTTTAACAGCAATGTGATTTCGGGTTTAACCCTGAGCGTGATACCGGTTCTTCTGACCGGCCTGATTCTGCTGGCAATCCATAAACCCGTTTATCCGGAATGGTCTCATTTCGGTTCAATCGGCGATTATTCGGATCTGAACGTGTTTACGACGGAAGCCATTCTGCACTGGATGGGCGTAAGCCTGGCGGTGATCTTCTTTACCTATGCCCTGTCCGTTTTAGCCGGAATTTTGACGGGAAATACCGTAATGCAGATTCTCGCCTCCTTCGGCTTAAGCTTTATTGTACCGGCGCTGTATCTGCTGGGATCCTGCTATGCGGACATCTATCTCTACGGATACGATACTCGGGATTCCTGGGAGCTGACGGTAGATCTGTGCCCCATTGTAAGAAGTGCTGCCGACCAAGGAAATTGGCTGTTTTACGGCGGGCTCATTTTCGTACTGGGATTAATTATTCTGGCAGTCTCTTCCGTATTCTACCACAAGAGAAAATTGGAGCACGCTGCAGATTCCATTGCGTTCCGCTTTCTTGAACCCGTAGTCTGCTGGCTGGTCGCATTTTTGGGAATGACCATGCTGGGCTTTTACTTCGGGTATCTGCACAGCGATTCCGAGGAACTGCCCAATCTGCTGATGTATTTCGGTTTTGCCGCCGGCGCAATTCTCTTCTTTGCCATCGGTTTAATCATCGTAAAGAAGAGCGCCCGTATTTTTAACAAGAAAAACCTGAAGAGCTTTCTGCTGTTCTGTTTGGCTGCCCTGCTGTTCTTCCTGGCTTTGAATTTGGATATCATCGGCTACGAAAAACGGGTTCCCAACAGCGACAAGGTTGCTTCCGCTTCTTTTCTGACGAATTTCGGAAGTTTTTGGAACGACGGCAATTCTTTCTCTCTGGAAGATCCCGAAAATATAAAACGACTGGCGGAATTCCACCGGTCTATCACAGCGAACAAAGAACTGTTTGAGAACAGCGGCGATCACTTCGCTTTCTATGTGAATTTAATTTACAAATGCAGCCCGTTTGACATGCGCCGATCGTATCCCCAGATCAGCTATGAATTTCTTGCCGGGCATCCCATGCTGAAAGAAATTATGGAATCCAAGGAATACAAATGCGTCACGTCCTTCTATGTCAGTACAAAAGCGCAGAAACTGGATTCCGTTACGCTTTTCCCCTGCGTAGGTTCTTCCCTTGAGATACGGGATTCCGCAGAGGTGAAGGAATTTATCGACTGTCTGAACGAAGATTATAAAAACATGACCTTTGAACAGCTGACAGGTGCGGTTCTTCCCGTCTGTGAGATTTCAGTCGATTATTATACCAAGGAGGATTTGAAAGAAACCAATACCAATTCCTCTACCAACGCATCGTTAACAAAATACTGCACAAAGACAATCAACTGGCTCAAAGAAAAAGGGTATTGGGAACAGATAAATGTCACAGCAGCAGATTTTGATTATGCGGAGGTCATCCGTCTAATGCAGGATAAAGACGGTATTTCGTCGGAAAAAACACTTGCCGAAATCACCGAATCTGCAAAAATACAGCAGATCTTAGAGCAAGGCCAATCTTTCCCCACGAAAGATGAATATTATATCATTCGCCTGTATTCAAAAGCACGCCAGCCTGAGCCTTCCTCAGAATATTACAAGGAAGAAAACACCTATGATGGGCAGGAATGCTATGACGTTTACTTCGACGCCATGCCGGACTTTTTAGGACTGTAAAAGAACAGTGAAAAAAGGAGCTTGGGGATCTCCTTCAAGTTCTCCGAATTCCGTAATCTTCGGATTTGGAGCGCAAAGCAGCCGCAGAAACTATCTTTTCGGATAGTTCTGCGGCTGCTTACTGTTTTCTGTAATACCGGCTTTATCTAACGCGGTGCTCTACCCCAAAACCGCTTCCGCATACCGCACGGTTTCCATTGCGTCGGGAGAATAGCAGTCTGCTCCCATTTGATCCGCATACTCCTGATTTAATACGGCGCCGCCTACCACAACCCGGCATCCGGGCGCCTCTTTCCTCAAAAGCCGGATCGTCTCTTCCATGGCGGGAACGGTAGTGGTCATCAACGCGGAAAGCCCTACCAGCGGTGCGTTGTTTTCCAGCGCCGCTTCCAGAATCCGCTCCGGAGCCACATCCTTGCCCAGATCCAAAACCCGGAATCCGTAGTTTTCCAAAAGCACCTTTACGATGTTCTTTCCGATGTCGTGAATGTCCCCTTTTACAGTAGCCAAAACGACTATGCCTTCGTGGATGGTTTCGTCCTGCTTTTCCATTCGTTCTTTTAAAATGTCAAACGCAGCGCCCGCAGCTTCCGCGCTCATAAGCAGCTGCGGTAAAAATACAGTTCCCTGTTCAAAACCCTTTCCCTGTATATTTAAAGCCGGAACAATCTGTTCCTGAATTAAAACCAGAGGGTCTTCCTCCGCCAGCCGGCGGGCTTCCGCCGCGGCCTGATCCCGCAGTCCCCGTACAACCGCCTGCATCAAAGGCTTTTCCTCCGCGCACCCTTCGCTTTTTCCGTCATCTGAAAGATTCCCGGCCGCGCTTCCTTTCACCTCATTATCGGCTTTACCCGAAACGGAGACGCCTCCTGCTGCGGCGGAGGCAGCGGCCTCTGCCTGCCAGCCTTCCGCATAAGAAATGTATTCCGCACATTGTGCGTCCAGTCCCGCCAGCGCGCAATAACTGCGATATGCTTTCTGCATAGCCGTGGATTTCGGGTTCATAATAGCAGCACTGAGTCCCGCCTCCAATGCCAAAGCAAAAAAAGTAGCGTTGACTGCGTCACGGCAGGGCAATCCGAAAGATACATTGGAGACGCCTAAACTGCTCAGGCCGCCTGCGTTCTTAATCAGCCGCACAGCTTTTAACGTTTCAACCGCTGCGGAGGATTCCGCGCTGATGGTCAGCGCCAGCGGGTCTATAATAATATCATTGCGGCCGATCCCGTATTTTTCCGCTTCCCGATAGATTTTTTCCGCAACAGCGTACCGCCCTTCTGCCAGGGGCGGGATTCCGTCCTCATCCAAAGTTAAACCGATTACAACGCCGCCGTATTTCTGCACCAAAGGAAACACCGCGTCCATGCTCTCCTGCTTTCCGTTTACGGAATTTACCAAGGGCTTTCCGTTGTACAGCCGCATAGCCCGTTCCATGGCTCTGCTGTCCGCCGTATCGATCTGCAGCGGCAGATCCAAAACTCCCTGCAGTTCTTCTACGATGCTGCCCAGCATTTCCGTTTCGTCGATTTCCGGCAGTCCGGCATTCACATCCAGTAAATCCACGCCGCCCTCCTGCTGGGCGATTCCCTCCCGCAGAATATATCCGAAATCCCGTTCCCGCAGAGCCTGCTTCAGCCGCGATTTTCCGGTGGGATTGATTCGCTCTCCGATCAGCCTGGGATGTGCCCCGAAAGTCACCGCATGGGTATACGAAGAAACCACCGTGCGATTTTTCGGCGTTACAGGCACAGCTTCCATCTTCTTCAGCCGCTCGGTCATACAGCGAATATGTTCCGGCGCGGTACCGCAGCAACCGCCTAAAATACGCGCACCTGCTTCCGCCAGTTCCTGCATTTCCCGGGCAAATTCCTCCGGGGTTACCGCAAAGGTCGTACGACCGTCCACAATTTGAGGCAGCCCGGCGTTTGGATTTACAATTACCGGCAGCGAACTGTATTTCGTCAATTCCTCTACAATACTTTTCATCATGGACGGCCCCAATCCGCAGTTAACACCCAGAGCGTCCACCCGCAGCCCTTCTAAAAGAGCCACTGCGGCTTCCGGATCCGCGCCGGTGAGCATGCGGCTCTGCCGGTCAAATGTCACCGTTGCAAATACCGGCAGATCGCAATTTTCTTTCGCTGCCAGTACAGCCGCTTTTAACTCGTAAGTGTCCGCCATAGTCTCAATGGCAATCAAGTCAGCTCCTGCCGCCGCTCCGATCCGCACCGCCTCCCCGAAAGCGGAAACCGCTTCTTCAAATTCCAAATCGCCCAAAGGCTTCATCAGTTTTCCGGAAGGTCCGATGTCCAGAGCCACATATCCTTTTCCCGCAGTTTCCACTGCCTTTTTCGCGTTTCCCACCGCCGCTTCTATAATTTGCCGCAAGGAAATTTCACTTCCGGCTTCTTTTAATTTCAGCGGATTTGCGCCGAAGGTACAGGTGGTTACAATATCGGCTCCCGCCTGCAAATACATTTCGTGGATTTCCTGAATAATTTCGGGATGGGTAACATTCCAATATTCCGGGATTTCTCCCGCTCTCAACCCTTTTTCCTGCAGAAGGGTACCCATCCCGCCGTCAAAATACACAAACCCCTGCCGAACCTTTTCCAATATATTCATACTCTTCTCCGTTATTCCTTTCGATATGCGCAGCCAACATTGCCGCAACCCGCGCACCCGGTTTTTTTCGTTTCAATTTCTTTTGTTCGGCTCAGTCCGATAATAGCCGTAACCGATTTGGACGGCACCATCATCCGCCTGTCGGTCAAACCGATTCCGATTTTCCGAAACGCGTCCAAAATCTGTAAAAATTCATTCTGCACCGCAAGGGACAAATCACCGTATCCGGGACTGTACCGCTCCCGCAGATACCACCCCGCAGGTTCTGCCGTTCTTCGCAGAACCTCTTCCAATCTATCACAATACGCTTCAACGGCGGCAGAACCGACCGCATCCAAAATCATTCCCATCGCAGGATGCAGCTTTGCTTCACGCTGCATGAGACGCTCTGCCTGAACGCCGATGGTCGCCGCAAAAAGAACCGCTTCCCGACACCCTTCCAGCCGACAGAAAAGTCCCCTGCTTTTCAGCTCCAATCCTCCGATCCGTACAATTCCGTTTTCGGAAAAAGAGACAGGGCTTTGCAGATAACACGCTTTATAAGAAAGGCTGGGCTTCAAAAGCGCAATCCCCCCGGAAACCAGTTTTTTCAGAGAGTCCACGGATTCTTCTTTCTGAAGGGTTCCCGCTCTGCAGCCCAGATAACGCAGAACCTCTTCCGTCGGAATCTCTACCGCTTCCGGTTCCATTTGGTTTATTTTAATAACAGGTGTGCTCATTTTATCCTTTTTGCATTTCCTTTTATTTTACCGAATAATTTCCGACAGGTTTTTCTGCACCTGCTCCGCAACTTCCGGCTTGTTCATGGAATATATATGGATGTGATTTACCCCATTGGCCAGAAGATCTATAATCTGCTCCGTGGCGTAAGCAATTCCCGCCTGTTTCATAGCTGCAGGCTCCGACCCGAACCGATCCACGATAGCTTTAAACCGCTGGGGCAGATACGTCCCGGATAACTGGCAAATCCGTTTGATTTGATTTGCGCCGGTTACGGGCATAATCCCCGCCACCACAGGAACCGTAATTCCCGCCTCGCGGATTCTGTATAAAAAATTATACAAGATGTTATTATCAAAGAACATTTGAGTGGTAAGGAACTGACAGCCTGCGTCCACCTTTTCTTTTAAATGACGGATGTCATCTTTAGAATGTTCCGACTCAACATGCCCTTCCGGGTAGCAGGCGCCGCCGATGCAGAAACCGCCGAACTCCCGGATCTCGGAAACCAGTTCCGACGCATAGTGGTAATCCCATTCACTTGGATCCGCCGCATCCGGAAGCAAATCACCCCGCAGGGCTAAAATATTTTCAATGCCCGCTTCCCGAAGCTGCCGCAGCCGTTCCCAGACCACTTCCCGTTTGGAATTTACACAGGTTAAATGCGCTAAAGATATCACGCCGAAATTTTCCTGGAGATTCCGGGATATTTCTACCGTATATTCTCCGGTACCGCCGCCCGCGCCGTAAGTCACGCTCATATAATGCGGGTTCAATTTCGCGATCTCTTCTGTTGCCGATTTTACCGAATCATAATTTTTTCCGTCTTTGGGAGGAAATACTTCAAATGATAATGTTTCCGTTTTTTCTTTGAATAACTGCGTTAATTTCATACCCTTTATTCTCCCGTTGCTTCTCAAATCACTGCTTGGGACAGCCGAAAGGCATCCACATACACATTTCTATTATTATACACCGGCATGTTTTCAGAAACAATAAAAAATAAAAGAACCGCCTCCGTCGAGACGATTCTTCGATTACTCTCTGCGAGATTTTATTTCATTCAAGGCTCTCAGTATTTTATTCAGAGTTATCTGAATCGAAACCAGGATTGTGAGAACCACGGCTATGATGAAAAGCACAAAGCCTTGGTTAAACATTTCCATGGATTAAGCCTCCGCTGCAACAACTTCCTTACCGTTGTAGTAATTGCAATTCGGGCATACTCTATGAGGGAGCTTGGGTTCGTGACACTGAGGACAGATAGACAGCGCAGGTGCACTCATCTTCATGTTCGGTGATCTTCTCTTATCTCTTCTCGCTTTGGATGTTTTCCTCTTAGGAACTGCCATTGTTTACACCTCCTTTATGCCTGAATCGATCGCATTTCAATACGTTTCTTTGCATACGAACGTAGAGTATTATATATTAGAAAAATGTCCTTGTCAATGGGTTTTCCCAATTCTTACAGCCTATATTTTGTATATGGTTAGAGCTTCTCCACAATTTCTTTTGTGCTTCTCGCAATGACCAATTCCTCGTGGGTAGGAAGTACCATAATCTTTACTCTGGAAGCCTCCGTGCTGATAATCGCCTCTTCGCCCTGCACCTGATTTTTTTCAGGATCCAGTTCGATTCCAAGGAAATCCATATTTTCGCAGATGCGGCTCCGGATCCATCTGTCGTTTTCGCCCACGCCGGCTGTAAATACCAGAACATCCAAACCGTTCATCTCAGCAGCATAAGAACCTATGTATGCTTTTACCCTGTGAACATAGACGTCCAGCGCCTGATGCGCTCGTTCGTTTCCTTCCTTCGCCGCTGCTTCCACATCCCGGAAGTCACTGGAAATGCCGGACAGACCCAAAATGCCGGATTTTTTATTCAGCATGTTCAAAACCTGCTCTGCGCTCATATTTTCTTTTTCCGCCAGGAAAGTCAAAATCGCCGGATCCAAAACGCCGGAACGGGTTCCCATAACCAAGCCGTCCAGAGGAGTAAGACCCATGCTGGTGTCAAAACACTTGCCGCCTTTAATCGCCGCCAGGCTGGCGCCGTTACCAAGATGACAGGTAATCATCTTCAGATCCTTCAAATCCTTCCCTAAGATTTCCGCCGCCCGTTTGGATACATAACCATGGGAAGTGCCGTGGAATCCATATCTTCTGATCTTGTACTTTTCATAAAATTCATACGGAATCGCATATAAATAAGATTCCGGCGGCATAGTCTGATGGAATGCGGTATCGAACACGCATACCATGGGCGTGTTCGGCATGAGATCCCGGCACGCACGAATTCCCAGCACATGGGCATGATTGTGCAGAGGCGCCATATCTTTGCACTGCTCGATGGCTTCGATCACTTCATCGGTAACATAAGCGGCTTCCGAGTAATGCTCCCCGCCATGTACGATGCGATGTCCCACAGCGCTGATTTCATCCAAAGATTTCAGAACGCCGTGTACTTCGTCCGTCAAAAGTCCTAATACATGACTGATGGCATCCTTATGATCCTGTAACGGTAAGTCGAGTTCCGTCCGGTCTCCCTGTTTTTCCTGTATGATCACAGACCCGGGCAGAGCAATTCGCTCTACTAATCCTTTTACAAGAAGTTCTTCGGTTCTCATATCTAAAATACGGTATTTCAACGAAGAACTGCCGCAATTGATGACTAATACCTTCACTTCAAATCTCCTTTTATTACTATCATAATATTTCTGTTTGCTGTACTCTGTTTTGATCGCAAAAAGAACCACAGGAAGGTTTCCCTTAGTCCATCCTTCCACCTTATATACTATCATCTATCTTCTGAAAATTCAAGCAAATTTTACAATTTCGTCCGCAAAAATCGGTTTCCGTACATAATCCGAATTGGAATACAAAGCTTCGCCCCGTATTAAATGGTAGATTTCCGATGCCGTAAAATCCAGTTTTATGCTCTCATAAACGGGACTGTTCTTTTCCAGTTCCTTATTTACATTGGTCAAAACGGGAATCTGCGCACACGCTTCTTTTTTTATTTTCCTCAGAAGCGCCGCTCCTTTTGCATTGAACGCCAGCACTCTGGCATAATGTCGACCTTCTGCATGCTGCGTCAAACCGAACACGATATGAATCAGGAAACGCCGGATTCTGGTTTCCGTATAACGTTTGGATTTTACAAGCTGCACTAACTCCTCTATCGACTCCGCCCGCAAAGCCGCTTTTTTCAGGCGGTTCTGCAGCCCTTCCCCAGCCGATACAAGCTCCCCCAGTTCCTCCGGAGCCGCAGTAAGAATTTTGGAAATTAAAACGGGATACAATCCTTCTTCCAGTTTTTGTTTGGAAGCCCCTTTTTGCAGAAGCATGTCCAAAGAAATTTCCGGCAAAAACCTCTCAATCGTTTTTTTCCATGCGCCTGCATCCCGTTTATCGGGATCTTCCGCACAAAACCCATCGTAGCTTTCCCGAAGCGCCGCGGCGCTGGCCGTTTCGCCACTCAGCTGCTTCTCATCGTAAGAGGCGCCCTTGCGGAAAACCGGAACGTATTCCGGGTTCCAGCCCTGACGAATGCACTGTTTTAAATACTCTACCGCCAAAATGTTATTAGGGCTTTCAATAACGGAGGCCGTTTTCTGCCCGCAGACAGCCCGCAGCGCTTCCCATCGGGCTTTCGGGTACGACTCCCCCCGATCCAAAAAAACTCGCAGCTGCTGCCGAAACGCCGCCGGTTCTTCAGCCAGAACATCCGCGGCGGCTTTTAAAAGTTCCGGGCATTGAGTCTCGCAGCCGAAAGACAGATGCGTAACGCAGCCAAGCCCCCTTAAAATTCCGATTCCGCCTTCGGCAAAAAGCTCCGCACTATTACAGGCATAAAAAAAAGGCAGTTCTAAAACAAGATCTGCGCCGCAGGCTGCTGCGGAAGCGGCTCGTTCCCATTTATCCGCAGCCGCCGGCGCTCCTCTCTGAACAAAGTTCCCGCTCATGACCGCCACGGCGCAGTCCGCACCGCTTCTGCGTTTGGCTTCCCTTAGTTGATATAAATGTCCGTTATGAAACGGATTGTACTCTGCAACAATCCCAACTATAGGTTCCATGCCGCTCTCCTTTATACGAATGTTTCTTTCACCGATGATTTTATCATTTTCTGCGTTTCCCTACAAGAACGGCAAGCCCCAGCAAAGCGCTTACCGCCAAAACTGCCTGAGAAGAAAAGAACATCTGAGAGAAAAATCCTAAATTTGAAAAGAACTCCGACAATGTCCCCCCGGCTTCAATCGCCTGGCCGTTTCCCACGGGTGCAAAAACCATGCCTGTTTCCGAAGGCAGCAGCCTTATCCGGACATAAACCAGGAGAAAAGCAATAAAAGAAGCCAGGATTCCGTGGCTTAACTTTATCTTTAAATAATACCAAGGGCTGATTTTCAGCCCTTCCAAAGCGCTCATGGACTGCGCCATAATGGAAAGCCCCCCGAAGGAGATCAGAAAAGCACACCCGACGATCTGCGCGGACACAGCTTCTCCGGACTCCGCCATAGCGCTGCAGCCTACAGTCATTTCTAAAATACCCCGAACCAGACCCCTTAAAACACCGTTGTGAATGAAATCCAGAACCCCTGCAAACTGCAGAAAATCCGTCAGCATGGTAAACAGAATCAGATAACAGCAGATTACACCTACCGACTTCAGCGAAGAAAAAATAGATTGGGTAAATAAATCAAGCAAGCACGTCTTGTTTCCGCCGCAAACCCCTCCGCCCGAAAGAAATTCCACGGAAGACGTCTGTGCCGGCTGAAGCCGTTCTTCTCCTTTCAAAGATCGCACGCCTTTCCAAAGCAAACCGTTTACCAATGCTCCCAGATAATGCGCCGCCGCGATTACCGCGCCGGCTCGCACGGAATGCAGCATACCGGCTCCTACAGCGCCTAAGATAAAAAGAGGCCCCGACGTACTGCAGAAAGTCAGCATGGAAGCACCTTCCTGCCGGGTGATTTCTCCCCGCCTGCCCATATTCCCGATCAGCTGCGCTCCCATGGGATATCCCGATGTAATACTGATCAAAAACACAAACGCAGCCGAACCGGGAACGCCGAACAGTTTCCTCACCGGCCGTTCCAAAAAACGCCCCGCCGCTCTTAATGCTCCTAACGAGATCAAAAAGTCCGCACAAATAAAAAAAGGGAGCAATGCCGGCAGCACCGTATCCGCCCAAAGGGCTACCCCGTCTCTGGCGGAATCCAAAGCTAAAGCCGGCAGAACGGCCATGCCCAGACAAGCCGCGCAGGCCAATACGGCCGCCGCTATATTCATTTGATTTCCTTCCACCCACCGCACATTTCGTTTGTTTCGTTTCATGTTACAGACTATTCGTCCGCACCTCGAAAAAGAACAAAAGCAAAGGAAAGTTCGATTTTCAGAAAGCAAAAAGCATAACGATTATTTCCAGCAGAGAAAGAATCATGCTTCATATCAGCACGCTCCTCTGCATCCGTATGGCCGGAAGAAAAGCAGAAATCCATGTTTCCGGCGTTAAGGTATACAAAATGAGAATGCCCCGTTCAAAGCAGCAAAGCATTATCTGCGCTTTTGACAGGGACGGTGCACCCACAACCGAAGAGGGATACCTTTTACATTCGTATAATTTTTTTCACAACGGGCAATCTTGATACGATATAACAACAGATAAACGAGACGAAGCAAACCGACCAAAATCCCCCCATGATATATAAAAGCGGCGCCCCGTTGTATGACACGGCTTTGTTGAATGCGGTTAAAATCATAGGGTGTAAAATGTATACTCCAAAGCTTAATTTCGATAATAAAATGATTACGTTTTTTGCTTTACCGCGGTTTATATTTTGTAATTGATTTATTAGGCAAAAAACTCCTGCTGCATATATGAAAATAAATATGTTCATATTAGAATATCCGTTTTTGTAATCTCCGGTGAATTGAACATATAAAATTGTAACCAGAACAGATACGGCTCCGGCAATGCAAGTTCCCCACTTTTTCCATTTTTGATCAAATCCAATATGCGCTATATACCATCCGGTCAAATAATATGTCGTAAATCCGCAAAAGAAATCCAAATAAAACCGATCCGCAAACGCACTCAAATAACCGGCCGGCTCCCAGATCAGGGACAGCCCCTGTATCACCGGCATCGTAAATTGTACAGGCAAAGATATTCCGATAAACAACAAAACCTTGTTTTTATTTGCTCTGCAGACAAACGTCCGCAGAAAAGGCGTAATAAGATATAACCCGATTGCCATGTACAAATACCACATATGATAGTGACCGTTAATAAATGAACGGACAACATCCTTAACAGGAAACGCCTCCCCTTTCATAAGCGGTGGAATAGCGCTGTACACAACAGCATAAACGGCCGACCAGACAATCAGCAAAAAAACGATATTCTTAATATTTTTTCCAAACAATTTTCGGACGGAAACATCCTTATTTTCGTCCAGCATCAAGGCACCGGATACCATCACAAACAACGGAACGCCCACTCGTGAAATGCTGTCAAAAATATTTCCCAGAGTAAATCCCGATATTGTTCCGCTTCCGGTTACAAAGATGGCGCTTATATGCGTCATAATAACCGCTGATACGGCAAGAATTCTTGCAATGTCCAACGACAGAACACGCTCATTTGTACTTTTCTCACACAATAAATCGTCTTTTTTCAAATTTTCCACCATCTGCTGATACATTGATCTGCCAAATCTTTTCCGGACAACTTATCGAAGTGCATAAATCTCTCAGTTCGTGTAATTTCCTTCATTTATCATCTATTATCCGCATTTTTCAGTTAAAAGAGTCTCGTGTGCAGACCCGCAGGGCTCTTTTAGCTGAAATGGTCGATAATATAACAAATATCTCCACCTAATAATTTATCAGGTTAACAAACGTAGCGATGGATTGTTCCACCGTGTAATGTCCCTGAGGATCGAACCGCCCATTGCCTACCCCCTGCATCAGCTTCCCATTATTGCCCACCGTTACAGCAGACACATAGCTTACGGCTTCCTTAGCCCAAGGGGAAATTTGAAATTCATCTGAAAAAGAGATAGGCTGTCCTTCATTCTCAATCTGAAGAAACAGGCACGTTCTTTGAAGCATAACCGCCGCCTGCTCTCTTGTAATAAAAGCTGACGGTGAAAACTGCCGGCTTCCTGTCCCGGCAACAATGCCCAGCGCTGCCGCTGCCGAAACGTCCCGGTCATCACAATCGATAAATTCCGCCGCAGCTTTATCCGCAGCCAGTTCAGGCAGCGTTTTCCCTGTAATGACCCTGACCGTCTGGGATAACATCCGACAGAACTCTTCTCTGTTGCACTTTTCCTCCCACATACCTCTCAAATCTGCAGGAACGATGTTATAAGTTTCAACAGCTGCATCCACAGCGTTTTTTGCCCAGGGAGAACATTTTTCCCGATATTCCGGCAGCCTCATGATTCCGTATTTTCCATTTTTGGAGACGATAAAAGTATAGTTATCCGCGCAGATATCGGATCTGGGGCGAACTCCGTTATTTCCCAATATTACATCAAAAGTTCCGAAGGGAATCACAATGTCGCCGTCAAAAGTTCTCACTTGCCTGCCCGGCTCGCCCGATTCAACAAAATATTGTTCGTTGGGCAGCGCCCAAAGACTGTGTTCACCTTGGCTGATCAGCCTGCCTCTGTTGGAATACAGGTAATATATATCGTCTTTTTCCATGTGCAGAGTCACAAAACTTGCATATCTGCCGCTATTTCGAAGACTTACCTCCTCTGAATTTTCGCAGGGGATCTGCAGAATCATTTGATTTTCGCCATTGTAAACAACTGTCGACGAACCATCAAACAGACTTTTAAATCCGGGAGGATCCGTCTCATACAGCTCGCCGAAATAGAACTCGTCTCCATATCCGATATCTTTGATGATTTTCTTTGTATTTAGGCTGTAGAGCACACGGTCACCGTACCAAGCTCCTGGGCGAAGATATACCCCTTCCTTTAGCGCCATGCAGTGATCACCGTTAACGGATACCACCGTATATCTACATGGTACGAGACATTCTCCTCTTTCCGAATATACACCCCAGCCACTGCTCCGCTTAACCATAACGATACTTGGGTTGCGATATGCAAATCTGATTTCCTGTTCGTCCTGCAGAATGCATTCGCCGTTCATGCTGTAGAGAGAATAACGCCGGGTTTCCCAATCTCCTGTTTGGGTAATGTATGAATTCCGATTCACATTTACGATCTCATAATCCTGAAACGGCACAACCATCTGATATGCAGGCTTGGAATCTGCCGCAAAGCTCAGATTTGAGAACAGTGTAATAAAAACACAAAGAATAACGATTTTTCTCATGGATTATTACCTCCGTTTTGTGTTTGATTTTTTCAATCGTACCATCCGCCTCCACCGTTAACGCTTACAGTTTATATTGCCTGTATATGAAATACAACGCAGATACGAAAACTTAACAAAACTTTAATTTGAGATAGAGATTACAGTCGAATGCATTTTCCCCCTATTGCAATTTCCACATGCAAAAAGACCGCCTACGTTTTCAGTAGACGGTCTGACTGACGGTATAGGTTTTTCAGGCTTTGCGGCGGGAACGGTCTGCTGAAAGCAGATTGTTCCCACTGCAAAATGCGCCCTTGTTACCAAGGGATTCTTTGTGCCTTTTTATTCTTCACCCAGGCAGCGATACAGGAAGGTTACGATCTGAGCGCGGGTGCAGTCAGCGTCAGGGCTGAAGGTAGTGTCGGTAGTACCGGAGGTAATACCGCTCTCCACGGCCCAGTTCACAGCGTCCGCGTAATAAGCGTCAGCCGCAACGTCCGTGAAGGAATTGACCGTGCCGGCAGCAGGCATGTTCTCAGAGCGCCACAGGAAGGCGACGATCTGGGCGCGGCTGCAGGTAGCGTTGGGGCTGAACGTGGTGTCGCCGGTACCCTTGGTGATACCGTTTTCCACGGCCCACAGCACTGCGTCGTAGTAGTAGGCGTCAGCCGCCACGTCGGTGAAGGTCATCTCGCTTCTCTGGGGTGCGGGGCATCCGGCAGCGCGCCACAGGAAGGTGACGGCCTGGGCGCGGGTGCAGGATGCATCAGGGCTGAAAGTGGTTTCCGTTGTGCCGGAGGTAATGCCCTTGCTAACTGCCCAGATGACAGCGTCTTCATAGTAAGCGCCGCTTGTTACATCAGTGAAAGGATTAACAGGCTCAACAGAGTCAGTCTTGAAGCTTGTTTCCACTGTTACATTGCCGGCAGGCATGGTGAAGGTGTACTTGCCGCTGCCATTGTCGGTGAGTTTAATCTCTTTGCCGTTCTTATCAAGAGCGGTCAGGGTTTCGAGGGCATAGCCCTTGTCTGGATCGACAGTCAGGGTAACGGTATCGCCCTTGGCTGCAGTCTTGGCAGAAGCGGTCACACTGCCGTTCTCAGTATCTGCGATGGTGATGTCATAGGAGGAAATTACTCCTCCACCGCCGCCGCCACCGCTGTAGGAGGTGTTGGTGATGCTTATGTTAATTTTCTTTTCAGCGATCACATTGGTGTCTGTGTTAACCGCTGCACAGATCAGGGTCATCGTGCCTTCCTGATCGCCGAAGCTGAGGATATTTCCGTTGATGACTGCATTGGTATCATTCTTTTCCAATGTCCATCTGATGGAAGCCGGATAAGCCGCCAGTTCTTCTCCGGTAAATTCCTTCTGGAACTGGTCATATGTCTTTACGGCAACCGTTGATAAATCCAGCGTCGTATTCACACGGGCAGTGGATTTGATGCCGTCAGCTGTAATCGAGGTCAGACGTCTCGGTGCATTGACTGTCAGTGTGATGTGGTTGCTCTCAATATCGCCGGACTTCGCATAGATCTCTGTGGAATCCTCCTTCAGTGCCGTCAGCTTTCCGTTTTCCAGCGAAACAACATCAGGATTGGAGGTATACCATTCAAAATTAACGCCGTCCATCACTCTGCCGTACTGATCGCAGCCAACAGCGGTGAACTGATCTGCCAGAACAGCGTTTTCATCGAGGCGCAGGACAAAATCGTCCTTCATGGTCGACTGAATCGTTTTGAGAACCGGCTTCTGCTCAGCTTTGACAACGACATTCTTTGCAACCTTTCCGGTAGATTCAGAGGATGCCTCCAGAATTACTTCTGCATAGGACGCCTCCGGGACGCTGCCTTCCGAAACAGTCAGCATGTTGTTGTCAATCATGGCAGCTGTCTGGTTATTGTCTGCCAGAGACCACACAATATCCGTCGGAACAGCGTAGGAATTTCCGTGCTGGTCGCGGGCAAGAAGCGGGATCTGAGTCAGGTCATACGCCACGCCTTCTACCGCCGCAGGAGCGCCGCCGTTATAGTACAGTTCGTTCAGATAAGGCTTTGCAGTAACATTCACGGTCACAGGCTGTGCTGTCTTGTAAACTGTTTCGCCCTGTTCATCTTGTCCAGCCGGATAGTACAGAGTAACGGTATCGGTGCCGACCACAAGGCCGGTAATTGTGTTTCCGGAAATCTCGGCATAACCCTTATCAGACGCCAGCTTCCATTCGTATTTTTCGGTGTCAAGCGTCATATCCTGGCCGTACTGATCCTTTGCTTCCACGGTCAGTGTGGACAGATCAAAGGTATTTGCAGTATCATCATTATAAATCAGATCAGGGATGGTGCCGGTTACAGAAAGCGTATCGAGATACCGTGCCGGCAGAACCTGCAGCTGCACACGATTGGATTCTGTGCCATTGACAACTGCATAGATCTGATAGGTGCCGGGTTCTGTAAACTCAATGGCTCCTGTTGCTTCATTAACAGTAATGCCATCGGCCGCTTCCGCATACCATTTAACCTTGCCTGTCACATCGAAATCTTTGCCGTCTGCATCCTTGGCGGTAACGGTCAGCGCCGAAACATCGGTTTTGTTATCGCTGTCATCGAGATAGAAATCATCGAAACTGCCTGCCAAGGTTACGGAGGAGAGCTGTACCGGATAGATGGTCAGTTCAATCAGCTCACTGTTGAAGTCTACTGTTGTCTTAATGGAGCTGTTCGGCTGATAGCGGAGGAACAGTTCTTTTCCGTCATTGGGCTTCAGAGCCTTCAGCACAGGATAACCGTTACGGTTTGTTGTGATTTGGGCGTACTCAGAGGCATCGTCGAGATTTTCGTCCACAACCGTCCATGCACCGCTCAGGCGGGCGTTGAAACCGTACCAATCTACATCATAGGCATCGAGAGCTTCGATCTTAATGCCGTCGAGACGCATATCCTGCTGTTCATACAGCTCAACGGACTCTGTATCGGGTACCAGTCGATCCAATGCATAGAGAGGATAAACCTGATGAGGTGTGATGACGGTGTTCTTGGAGGTATAGTGGAAATCGCCGAAATAAGGCGCAACCGGCTGACCGGAGCACAGTGCATCCGCTGCGGTTTTAAAATTGCCATCATAGAGGCTGGCCAGATCCAAGTTGTCGGGGTCGTAGCCTAGAACATTGCGGTTCTGAATTCTGGCATCCAGATCCTCAACAGCGGATCTTCCGTCGCGGCCGAAGGTATATTTCGTATATTGCTGTCCTTGCCAGTGAGAAAGGTCGGAACCGATAAGCTGGTGATAGTCATAACCGGTAACCGAGAGGATTATGGTCTTATATTTAATACGCACTGCACCGGAATAAGGGATGGTAGTCGTCGAATCCGTCACATCAACATTGATGTCGATACCGGTGTGCGCCGGCAGCGGAACGGAGATGGTATCCTGAATGGACTGAGAATAAGACTCTTCCTTGCTGGTTTCATAGGTTTTATCCATGCCGTAGGAATAGATAAATTTCTGTTCCACATGGGCGCTGGGAGAAAGCGTCGCAAAAAGCGGAACATTGAATTCCACCGCAATCGTGGTTTCTTCCGACCAGCTCTGAGAATAGGTGTTGGAAACCGTGGTGGAAGTGGTGGTGCTCTTTTCGTAGGAATAGCTCTTTTCCACGGTATTCTCAAAGTCGTTACGGTTTTCCGCCGTCACTTGGTAGCTGTCGGAGCTGCCGCCCAGGGAGAAATTGTAGCCCTTCTTCTCCAGAGTTTCGAGGGTATCGTCATCTGCTACCTCCGGACTTGTGAAACGGTCTTCAATACCTTCGATTTCGAAGTCATAGAAAAGCTGGATATAGTAACCGTAGCCGCGACCCTCATACCATCGGTCAGAAGACAGTCTATTATAATTGGCTCTTGTAGATACATAATATACAGGGAAATTTCCTTCCGGCAGGCTGTTCAAAACGCCGGAACCGCTGAGAATGGCATTTTCCTGAATGACTTCACTGACAGCAGCCCTCAGGCCATTGGCCGTATACTTTGGATTCTCATAATCTGTTGAAGTAAAGCTTTTATAGCTTTCATTATAACTATCCTGATTTTCCTCATTGTAGAATGTTTTCGGCAGAATACTGTTTGCAATGGTGGCCCACTGCTTGGCAAATGTCTCGTTCTGAATCATTGCCATAAAAATCTGCTCCTGAGTTTTCGGCAGATTGTAGGTATCATTCGCATCGAAAATATCCCAGTCGTTTTCAGCCGTCACCGCAGCGAAGGCTGTTGCCGGCAGCATGCTCAAGATCATAACGAGAACAAGTATGCTGCTTAATATTCGCTTTTTCATTGAATTCCTCCTTCTTTAAGTGATAAGCCTCTCGAAATCTACGACCCATTGAAAACACCGTGTCTGGAGGTACACATCCTCCTGCCGCAGTCCTCCTCCGGGTTCGCCGGGAAATTATACTCAAGCTTTCGAGAAACTGTTTATTCGGTGGTGTGTTCCCGCTCCGCCATGGACAGCAGCTCGTCATGGCTCAGCTCCACATTGCCGAAGCGGACAAAGATGCCGTTGGTTACGGCGCTGTTCCAAACCTTCGGGTCAGCAAGCGGAAGAAACCGGATCTTATCGAGATACGGCTTCATGTCCAGCAGCAGACGCGCCCCGGACACGAAATCCACCTGCAGAATGTGGTCCGGCAGCGGCGCGACGGCTGTAAGATACCTTCGGCTCAAATGTATCCCTCCTTCCCCAGTGGTTACTTAGATAAAAAACATCCACCATACGGTGATTGTACAGTGGATGTTAAGAAAAAAACATTAACCAAAGGTTAGGTTTTTTGCGAAAAAAGTTCCGGCAGTCTCTTTCTCTTGCTGCCGGCGTCGCCCTCTATATGCAGTTTGGAATAAATCCGGTTGATATACTGCTGCGCCCTGTGTGGGCTTTCACCACAGACTGACAGCATGCCCGTCATACCGCAAAACAGCCCGGACATTCAGATGTCCGGGCTGTTCGTCTCGCACACCGAACTGCGGCGAGGTTTCTTTGTGCCTTTTTATTCTTCACCCATGTAACGGTACAGGAAGGTCACTATCTGGGCACGTGTGCAGTCAGCGTCAGGGCTGAACTGACCGTTGCCGGTGCCGGAGGTAATGTTCTGCTGAACAGCCCAGGCCACAGCGTCCGCATAGTAAGCATCGCTGCTCACATCGGAGAAGCCGGAGCCGGAGGCCTTAGGAGAACCTGCTGCACGCCACAGGAAGGTGACGGTCTGATCACGGGTTACCGCTGCATCAGGTGCAAAGGTAGTCGCGGAAGTACCGCTGGTAATTCCGTTTTCAACTGCCCACAGCACTGCGTCATAGTAGTAGGCATCAGGAGACACATCGGTGAACGGGCTGCTGCCGTCAGCCTTAGGAGAACCTGCCGCACGCCACAGGAAGGTCACCATCTGAGCACGGGTGCAGGATGCATCTGGTGCGAAATGGGTATCATCGACACCGCTGGTGATGCCGTTCTCCACAGCCCACAGAACTGCGTTGTAATAATAAGCGTCAGCAGGGACATCCACGAAGAAGTTCAGCATGGAGTTATCTTCCATGAAGGTGGCTTCCACCGTGACATTAGATGCAGGCATGGTGAAAGTGTACTTGCCGCTGCCATTGTCGGTGAGTTTAATCTCTTTGCCGTTCTTATCAAGAGCGGTCAGGGTTTCGAGGGTATAGCCCTCGTTAGGGGTAACGGTGATTGTCACAGCATCCCCCTGTTTCACGCTCTTAGGCGAAACGGTGACTGTTCCGTTCTCGGTTTTTGCGATGGTGATGTCATAGATGGAAAGTACACCGCCACCACCGCCGCTGGAAGGCTTGGTATAGCCGCACACGGTGCAGGTGCGGCCGCTGAATGTGTGATCCGCCCGGTTAAACTCCTCTTCGCAAACGGTGCAGACCTGCCAGTGCTGGGTGCTGCTGTTCTGCCATTCGTCGGAGGTATGACCGACACTGATTTTTACCGCAGAAGCCTCGAGGAAATCAACGGTAAAGGCCTGACCTGCTTCTTTGACTTCATAATCAATCAGTTCGTCCAGGCTGGGGCCGGTTTTCACAGTGTATCCGTGGTCGCCGGCTCTCTGGTATTTGAGTCCGTTGACAACAGCCCTGCCGTCACTGTTACTGTTGGAGATGATCACATCACCGGAGCAGGTGATATCCACAGTGCCGGCAATGGCCGGGGAAGCGGTATTCGCGGTAATGGTAACATCCTTTGCACTCTTGACAGTCAGCGCACCGCTCACAGCCATGCCGGCTTTGTTGGTGATATCCACCTTGCCGGAGCAGGTGATATCCACAGTGCCGCCGATGGCCGGGTAATCGGTGTTCCCGGTATTCTCGGTATTCGCGGTAACGGTAACATCCTTTGCACTCTTGACAGTCAGCCCATCGCTCACAGCCATACCGGTGCTGTTGGTGATTTCCACCTTGCCGGTGCAGGTGATATTCGCAGCGCCGGCAATGGCCGGGGAACCGGAGTTCGCGGTAACGGTGACATCCTTTGCGCTCTTGACGGTCAGCCCACTGTCCACAGCCATACCTGTGCTGTTGGTGATCTCCACCTTGCCGGTGCAGGTGATATCAGCTTTACCAGAGATGGCCGGGGCGGTACTGGTGTTTGCAGTGACCGTAACATCCTTTGCACTGTTCACAGTCAGCGGGGCACTAACAGCCATGCCTTTGCTGTTGGTGATGGTTACATTGCCGGTGCAGGTGATGTCCGTTATTCCGGCGAGCGCTTGGTCACCGTACCCTTCAACGGTGACATTCTGTGCACCGGTCACAGTCAGCGGAGCACTAACAGCCATGCCTTTGCTGTTGGTGATGGTCACATTGCCGGTGCAGGAGATATTCGCTTCGCCATAGATGGCCGGAGCGCCGGAGTTGGCAGTAACCGTGACATCCTTCGCGTCGGTGACCGTCAAGGTGCCGACAGCGGGCGCACCCAAATTATCACTGATGTTGACAATCGTCTCACCGTCGCCGGTGACGGTGAGATCTCCGGCCACAAAGTCTTTGACAGAGAGGGCCCTGGTGGCCGGGTCATATTGAACCTTGTCGTCTCCGAGCACATTATCTTTGTTGAGACTTGTGACTTTCACGTCGTTGACAGTGACACCGTAGTTGGTGCTCCAGACAGCGTACAGGGTGGTGTCCTCGGTCACAGTGATGGTGGTGTCGGTAATCACTGTGCCGTTGGCACTGGTTGCCCAGCCGGCAAACTGCTGACCCTCGGGTTCAGTGAAGCCACATTCAGGCAAAGTATAGCTGCCGGGAACAACGGTCTCAGCAGCCATGGAGCCGCTGCCGCCGTTGGCATCGAAGCTGATGGTGTAGGTGGTAATGTCAACCGTGCAGAAATTGCTTGCGTAGTCGGTCTTTTTATCGCCGTTGTACTGCTCGTTGAATACGCAGAGCGTCTTGTCGGTCATATCGATGCCGGAGAGGTCGATTTCTACCGTGCCGCTGGCACCGTTCGTTGTGCCGTCCAGCTGTGCAATGCGTCCGTAGTAGTAAACATTGTTGTCCTCGTCCTTGACGATGGCGGAAATATACTCATTCTCGCCCGTTGCTGCATTGGAATACGCAATCGTTACCGTATTAATGCCAACGGTCTTTGCGCTGGCGGTAAATTCGCTGCGGTTCTCGTCTTTCAGCGTCAGCTTCCATTCGCTGCCGAGATAATCGGTAACAACCGTCAAACCGCTGTCCATACCGCTTGCTCTCTTTCCGCCCTCGGCGGCAGAGGTAAAGAGGACAGCGTTCAGATCCAGGTTAAAAGCGGGACGAACCGCGATGTCCGTCTTATATACTGAGTCACCGCCCCAAGTGTAAATTTTGCCGTCAGTTCCCACATCAACTGCACCGTTATGATATCTGCCGGGGGTGCGCAGCCACCAGTAGTTGGCTTCGCCGGCAGCTTTCATATTGCTGTAATTTGCAACATAGGCGGTATTGGTGGATATACGGCTGCTGTTTCCATTCGGGAAATTACTGCTGCTCTCTGCCTCCTCTATAGATAGCAGAAAGACTTTATCTGTTGTATTGTTTCCGCCCGTTAATTCGAAGTCGGGGTTTGGATTACTGGTCCCGTCTGACTTCGTAGCGTTATAGACATAGGTTTGGGAAATCGCGCTCTGCTCCTTGTCGGAAAAAGCAGTGTTTATAAAATTATCACTGCTGTAATCCGTTCCGCTGGCATTTTCACTCGCCCCATAACCGTTCAGCCAAGAACGAATCGTACTCTTTTCATATGTAATGCTCGTGTTCACATTGTAAAACTGTTGTACGTCCAGATTTTGGTCTGCAAGCAGGAACATTTTCCCGTCCGCATTGGATAGAACACGCCATTTAATTGGGTCGTTGTTGAAGCCGCCGCTTCCATCGCTACTTTGCTGGTAATTTCCGAAATATACACTGCCGGCCTGACCACCCAAGATTTGCGAAGTGCCAAGCTGAATTGCTTTGCCGTTGGAGACCGACGCGTCATCCTCCCAGACAGCGTACAGGGTGGTGTTTGCGGTCACAATGATGGTGGTGTCGGTAATCACTGTGCCGTCAGTGCTGGCTGCCCAGCCGGCGAAATGCTTGCCCTCGGGGGCGGTGAAGCCACATTCAGGCAAAGTATAGCTACCGGGAACAACGGTCACAACAGTCATGGAGCCGCTGCCGCCGTTGGCGTCGAAGCTGATGGTGCAGGTGGTCACGTCAACCATGCAGAAATCGCTGGCGTAGTCGGTCTTTTTATCGCCGTTGTACTGCTCGTTGAACACGCAGAGTGTCTTGCCGGTCATATCGATGCCGGAAAGGTTGATTTCTGCCGTGCCGCTGTCGCCGTGCGTCGTGCCGTCCAGCTGTGCAATGCGTCCGTAGTAGTTAACATTGCCGTCCTCGTCCTTGAGGATGGCGGAAATATACTCGTTTTCACCCGTTGCTGCATTGGAATACTCAATCGTTACCTTATTGTTGGCAACGGTCTTTGTAGTTGCGGTAAATTCGCTGCGGTTCTCGTCTTTCAGCGTCAGCTTCCATTCGCTGCCGGTATAATTGCCAACGGCAGTCAGACCGCTGTCCATACCGCTTGCGCTCTTTCCGCTCACAGCGGCAGAGGTAAAGAGGACAGCGTTCAGATTTAAGTTAAAAGCGGGACGAACCGCGAAGGACGTGGAATCTACTTCGCTTCCATTGTAGCGAACACCGCCGTCAGTTGCAACAAAAGCTGCATAGTCTTCAAGGCTGCCAGGGGAGCGCAGCCACCAGCAGTCGGCTTCGCCGGCAGCTTGCATATTGCTGTAATTTGCAACATAGGCGGTATTGGTCGATTTACGCAATGAAATGCTGCTTTTATTGGCCTCCTCTATGGATAACAGAAATATTTTATCTGTCGTATTGTTTCCTCCCGATATACTGAGATGAAAGGGGTTTGGCTCGCTGCGTCCGTCCGATTGCGTGGCATTATAGACAGAGGTCTCGGCAATCGCCCCCTGCTCCTTGCCGGAAAAAGCAGTGCCTATAAAATTATTACTGCTGTAATCCATTCCGCTGTTATTTTCACTCGCCCCATAACCGTTCAGCCATGAACGAATTGTACTCTTTTCCCAAGTAATGCTTGTGTTACTGTTGTTATATGGCTTCACGTCCAGATTTTGGTCTGCAAGCAGGAACAGCTTCCCGTCTTTATTGGGCATAACACGCCATTTGATCGGGTCGTTGTTAAAAATACCGCTTCCATTGCTGCTTTGCTTGTAATTCCCGAAATATACGCTGCCGTCTTGGCTTCCCTCGATTTGCGTTGTGCCAAGCTGAATTGCCTTGCCTGTGTCTGTTCCCTCCGCCAGCGCAATCGTAGGCAGCATTGTCAGGCACAGCATAAGTGAAAGCAGTACACTGAAGCCCCGCCGCAATGTTTTATGGTGTTTCATAAAAAATCCTCCTTTTTCTTATTCTATGGTAAATTCACGCTCCGCCATGGAAAGCAGCTCGTCGTGGCTCAGTTCCACATTGCCAAAGCGTACAAAGATGCCGTTAGTTACGGCGCTGTTCCAAACCCCCGGGTCATTCAGCGGAAGAAACCGGATCTTATCGAGATACGGCTTCATGTCCAGCAGCAGACGGGCTCCGGATACGAAATCCACCTGCAGAATGTGGTCCGGCAGCGGCGCAGTGCCTGTAAGATACTTTCGGTTCAAATATGTACCTCCTTTCTCAGTGGTTCTAAAGACAAAAAATCCACCATACAAACAATGTACAGTGGATTTTAAGAAAAAAACATTAACCAAAGGTTAGGTTTTTTCCTAAAGGAGTGCCAGCAGCCTCTTTCTCTTGCTGCGGGCGTCACCCTCTATATGCAGTTTGGAATAAATCTGGTTGATATACTGCTTTACACTGCCCTCGGAAAGAAAGAGCTTCTCAGCAATTTCACGGTTCGTCAAAAACTCCGCCATAAGAAGTACAATTTCATATTCCCGCTCCGTCAAAGCAGTAAAAACCCCGGGGCGGTCAGTGATGCTTTTGCGCTGTTCCGCAGCTTCGCCCAGTTCCACAATCTTTTGCACAATACCGCCCTGTATTTCCTGCGCAAGCAGTGGCTTCAGATAGCGGTAGTTTTCCACGAAAGGAATGACAAAGCCGTCCGGCTCTGCCTCGGTAAGGGCCCGGTTCAGCATCTCACGAGCCTCCCGGTGCTTGCCCAGCAGCTCGTATGCCGCAGCCGCCTGAATGCGGACGTGCAGCGCCACCAATGCGTAGTGCATGGCATCGCACACGGCAAGCAGCCCCTCACTGCGGCCGATGACCTTGGCGTAAGAACCCTGCGTGAGGTACACCTGATTTTCAATCAGTTCCATCATAGGCTTGCCCGGCGCAAGAAAATGTATTGTGGAAAGCTGATGCTCCGCAAAAACAGCAGGAATTTTATCCGTTTCGCCCAGCAGAGCGTGATAATAGGCGCTTGTGGCGCTCCAGATGTTCATCCATGTGGCATTGTGCTTACTCAGCAGAGCCTCATGGCGCTCCTCGAAAGAATAGCGCTGCTCCATATCCATATGCAGTGAAAGCCGCCGTGCCAGAAAATCACAGCACAGAGCCATGTTCTCCTGCCCATTGCCCTCAATCTGGGCATAGGCACTTTCCAGCTCGATGTGTGCGTCCGTAAAACGTCCCTGCATGAACGTTGCCTCTGCACGCATTATTTTTTCCGCACCCTGCCCGTGACCGTCGGTAATTTTATAGTAGTGTGGCATACACTCGTCCATCTCTGCAAGCTCGCTCTGCAGCTCGCCCGGCGCACGATAGTACATCATCAAAACTGACGGCGAGTCAAAGGTCCAGCCGCCGCTTTTCTGGATGCTGATGGCAAGGCGGGACATTTGGCTGCTGGCGCTGCGGTGCAGACGGCTCATGGCGCTGATATCATTATAGCAGAGGAAGCTCATAATCAGGTCGCATTCACCCAGCAGATTGCCTCGCTCCTGTGGGGACAGCTCCGGATGCTCTTCAATGGAAGTCAGCAGGAGAGATTTCAGCTCCAGCATCTTCGGAATCTGCCGCCATGTAAACATACGGCGCATCAGCACAAGGATCGCCAGAGGATGCTCTTTCAGGATGGAAACGGGACACGCCTCAATGTCGTCAAGCACCGTCTGTGGGTTCAGCGAGGAAAGCAGAATGCCTGCGTCCTTTTCCACAACACGCAGCATGGCGTCGTAATTCCCACTTTTCCGATAGGCGGTCAAGGCTCGTATGTACTGCTGATGCTCCTCATACCATGCACCGAAACATTCACGGCAGTGCGCCTGCTTCTCTTTCGGCAGTGTCAGGAAGGTGCGCTCTGCACACTCCTTCATCATGTGGTGAAAGCGATAGGTCACGCCGTCCGGCAGGCAGGTCACGAAGGCGTTCTGGGCGGTCAGCGCGGAGAGCGATTTTTCCGCGTCAGCGTCCTCGGTGACAAAACGGGCCATCTCCACAGTGAATTCATCGGCAAGACCCATTACCGCCAGAAATTCCCGCTGCTTTTCCGGCAGCGGGTCGATCATGGCGGCGGTGAAGGTGGCGTAAATGTCGGAGTTACGGTCGGGCAACGCACCGCGCTCGGAAAGCGTTCGAAGATTCAGATAGACAGCAGAAAACCAGCCCTCACTGGAATAGAGCAGAGAATCCACCTGCGCGTCGGAGAGGCCGGCTCCGCAGCGGCGGGCATAAATGGAAAGCTCCGTGTGGTTCAGCCGCAGCTGTTCCGTGCCGATCTGATATACCCTGTTCCCCAGCCGGACGACCTCCGCGGCGGGGAGAAAGCGGTCGCGGCTGGCAACGATCAGATGCACATTGCCGGGCAGGCGGTTTGCAAGGGTGCAGAGAAAATGAGAGACGCGATTGTCCGTCAGCAGGTGGAAATCGTCGATGAACAGGTAGCAGGGTGTTTCCCCTGCCAGCTCACGGCAGAGATCGTCTGCCAGCAGTCCCCCTCCGGCAGTATCCGTGGGACAGGCGTAGTCCCGCAGG